>CAVPCE010000126.1:0-4710 GCA_963702295.1 uncultured Acidobacteriaceae bacterium
TTCAGGGGCTCTGCAGCTTGGGTGATTGCGCCGAGTCACTCATCGAGAACCGTCGCCCTCTGCCAATCCTCTGCGAAGACCCTGCCCAATGGGCGCGGAGCGCGAGTCGCGGAAGCAACCGCGAGCGTGCCATTTGCCCTGCGCCTGAACCGGCGAATGCGGAGAGGCTATGGTCCTCGCCAGCGGAGGGTGACGGCCGAAAGGATCGCTGCAGGGTATATTTCCTGCTATGCGTTGGAGAACGTTTTTTCCTGCCCTGAGTTTTTTCCTCTGCTTTGCTTCTGTGGTTTCAGCTCAGTCCAACAAGCCGCCCATCACGCTGGACGAATACATGAGCGGGATGGAGATCACCGCGGCGCGGCTGGCTCCCGGCGGAGCAGCGGCGGTGATCGCCACGGAGACGCCGGACTGGAAGCACAACGTGTTCAGCGACGATCTGTGGCTGTGGACGGCCGATGGCGGGCTGCGGCCGCTGACCCACTCGGGGAGCGAGCGGGAGCCGCGGTGGAGTCCGGACGGCAAGTGGGTGGCGTTCGTTTCGGATCGGGCGCTGCCGGGTGAGGCGGCGGGGGACGACGGGGCGGCGCAGCAGGAGTCCGATCGGGCGGAGCGGCTGTGGGTAATTTCCGTTGCCGGCGGCGAGGCTCTGCCGCTGTACACGGAGAAGCTGGACGTGCACGCGTTTGCATGGTCGCCGGACGGGAAGTTTTTGTATTTGTCCGCGACGCAGCCGCAAACGAAGGAGCAGGAAGAGGCGGAAAAGGCGGAGTGGAAAGACGTGATCCGCTGGCGCGAGAAGGATCGCGGGGATGTGCTGGTGAAGATGGAGGTAGCGCCGGCACTGGCGCGGGATCTGAAGGAGCCACCGCCGGAGTCGGCCGCGGCGTCCGACAAGAAACCCGACAAGAAGGCCGACGAGAAGCCGGCGAAGCTGCCGCCGAGCGCGCTGAGGTTAACGGACAGCAAAGAAGAGATTACGGAGATTGCGCCGTCGCCGGATGGGAAGACGGTCGCGTTTGAGACGGGACCGCCGCATCATCGCGAGGAGAATCCGGGCGATTACGAAATGTTCCTGGTGGCTCCGGAGGGGGGCACAGCGCGGCAGGCGACGCACAATGAGGCGCTGGAGTCGGGGCTGGCGTGGTCTCCGGATGGGCGCTGGCTGTATTTCGGAGTGTCGGCCGCGGCGGGATCGCTGGAAGGAAAGTATCGCGACGTACAGGGGCGTCTGTACCGGATGGATCCTGCGTCGGGGCATGTGGAGCGGCTGGGGGCGGAGTTCACCGGATCATGGGGTCCTTATTCCCTGCTGGACGACGGACGGCTCATTGCGGAGGGGCAGAAGGGAACCGAGACGCAGCTGTATCTGGTGGAGGGGGAGAAAGCAACGAAGCTGCCGGGGCTGCCGGGGACGTACTCCGGGATTGACGCGGCGAAAGGGTCGAGTGCGGTGGTGGTGCGCTACTCGACGATCAACCAGCCGGAGCAGGCGTATCTGGTGGCGAATCCGCTGGACCCGGCGCAGGCGAAGCCACTGACGGAGTTCAATCGGATCTTTACCGAGCGGGCGCAGCCGGAGTGGCAGCCCTATACCTGGAAGTCCGAAGACGGGCGGACGGTCGAGGGGGTGTTGATGTTTCCGCCGGGCAAGAAAGGCGCGAAACATCTGCGCATGCTGACCCTGATCCACGGCGGACCCGCCGATGCGGACGGCAACCGGTTTGGCGCGGACTGGTATGACTGGGCCACGCTGGCGGCGGACCAACGGATGGCTGGTCTTTCGCCCCAACTATCGCGGGTCTTCGGGTTATGGCGACGACTTCATGCTGGAGATCGCCCCGCACCTGGTCTCGAAGCCCGGCCGGGACATCCTCGCGGGCGTGGATGCGCTGGTGAAAGACGGGTATGCCGATCCCGAACAGCTCGCCATCGGCGGCTACAGCTACGGCGGCTACATGACCAACTGGCTGATCACCCAGACCACGCGGTTCAAGTCTGCCGTGACCGGCGCGGGGGCCGTCGAGCATGCCGCCAACTGGGGCAACGACGATGAGACCTGGGACGACGCGTGGTATCTCGGCGGCCGCCCCTGGGAGAATCCCGAGCTCTACCAGAGCGAAGCCGCACTGTTCCGCTTCGACAAGGTGAAAACGCCCACACATCTGGTGCAGGGCGGGGCCGATGTACGCGTCAGCTATCTCGAAGGCGTGACCATGGAGCGCGCGCTCAAGCAGCTGGGGATTCCGCATGAATTCCTGGTGTTTCCGGGCGAGGGCCATGGGCTGGGCAAGAATCCGTGGCACGGCTACATCAAGGTGCGCGAAGAGCTGAAGTGGCTGGACAAGTACGTGCGGAAGTAACGGCGATCACGGATGGACGCCACGTTGGGGAACTTTCGGAGGGCTGGCGCTGCACTTGGCAATACCCGGACCGCTATAATCGTCGGTTTCCCGAGTCTGGAATTGAATTCAGGTTTTTCAGGAGCCATGGATGCAGAAAACCACTCGTCTGCTGGCGGCGTTCGTTGCCGCAGCCGTTACCCTCACGCCTGTGATTGCACGCGCTGCGGGGCAGGATAAGACAAAGGACAAAACCACCGAACCATCGGCTGAGAAAGCCCCTGCCCGGGCGCCTGCACAGGAGGTCACAACGCAGGGCTCGGTCGATGCCGAAGGACAGCACGTTGCGTATAACGCGGTCGCGGGGACGATTACGGTAGGGGCGACCGACACTGCAGGATGCGCAGCTGGGGCCGGACGGCAAGCCGGAGCCGGACCGGATCTCGCTGCCCGGTGGAGGCGGCAAAGAACGTGGCCAGGATGCCCCGCCGCTGGCGCGCATTTCTATGTGGCATACTTCAAGAAGGACGCCAAGGCCGATGAGCGGCCGATCACCTTCCTCTATAACGGAGGACCGGGCAGCTCGACGGTGTGGCTGCACATGGGTTCGCTGGGGCCGAAGCACGTGGTGACCAGGGACGATAGCACCTGCCCGCGGCGCCCTACAAGATGAGTGGACAACCGCCTACACGCTGCTGGATGTGAGCGATCTGGTGTTCATCGACATGCCGGGCACGGGCTTTGGACGCCTGACGGGTAAGGACGCGGACAAGGCATTCTGGGGCGTGGATGAGGATGCCAACGCGTTTGCGCGATTCATTGCGCGGTTTATCACCAAGTTCAACCGCTGGAATTCGCCCAAGTATATTTTTGGCGAGAGCTACGGAACCACGCGCTCGGCGGTGCTGGCCGACGTGCTCGAAAATGGCAAGAGCATCGATATCAACGGGGTGATTCTGCTGTCGCAGATCTTCAACTTCACCGCCGACATTGATGCGGCGATCCAATCCGGGCGTCGATATGACGTATGAGCTGGCCTTGCCCACCTACGCGGCCACGGCGTGGTATCACAAAAAACTTCCTACGCAGCCGGCGGAGCTGGAGCCCTTTCTGAAAGAAGTGAGAGCGTTTGCCATGGACGGATACGCGCATGCGCTGGCGCTGGGCACCGATCATCACCGTGGAGGAGAAGCAGTCCACCGCGGAGAAGCTGCACGAATATATCGGGACTGCCTGTGGCTTACCTGTTGAAGGCCAATCTGCGCGTCAACGGCGGCGAGTTCGAAAAGACTCTGCAGGAAGACAAGGACCTGACCACGGGGCGGCTGGATACGCGGTTCTCGGGGCCGACCCTGAATCCGCTGAGCGAAGGCGCCGAGTACGACCCAGAGCTCGGCCATTTCCTCGGCCTATGTTCCCTGTTCAACGACTATGTGCGCGGGAGTTGAAGTATGGCGAAGGGCAGACGTTTTTGCCCGAGGCTTTATTTGGTTCGTACCAGTGGAGCCTGGTGCACAAGGGCAATCCCATCAATCTGAACGTGGCGCCCGACCTGGCGGAGGCGATGAAGACCAATCCTCGCTCAAGGTGATGGTGAACGGCGGCTACTATGATCTGGCGACGCCGTTCTTTGCGGCGGAATATGAGGAGAAGCATCTGCCCATTCCGCAGTCGCTGGCCAAGAATATCGAGTTTGACTGGTACGAGTCGGGACACATGGTCTACGTGCGGGACGAGAGCCTGAAAGATCTGCATGACCGCGTGGCGGCGTTTATCAAGAGCATGAGAGCGGGGTACGAGTAGAGACAGGGGACGACGGTTACGGTTTACGAATCAAAAGGGACGGATCGCGCGAGCGATCCGCGCCCTTGACCTTTTGGGGTGATGGTATCCCCACGGACCCGGCGGGGAGCTGCTGCCTCAGGATCGGTGACCGCAGAAGGGTAAGACCTAAAAGGTATTACCTTCCGATAATTGAAAACACGGTAGTTCCTGAGGTCCTTGCCAGGGGGGTGGGGGAAGGGGTGCGGATGCGCAAACCGCGAGTCGATTTAAGTTCGGGATCCTCGGAACGCTCTTCCTCACGGTAGTGGGCGGCCAGGATGTCATCGCCGAAGTCGCCGCCAGGCACCCGCCACACCGAGTGGACGTGGTTGCCGCCGCTCTGCGTGTTGTCGTGCTCGATCAGCAGCCCGGGGCCCTGGACCCGGAAGTAGTGCCGCTCTCCGCGCTCGGTGGACCCGGCCCACGCGAACCAGAGGTTCTCCACCCCCGCGGCGTCCACCCGCCGCATCTCCGCCTCGGACACTCCGGCGGGAAGCCGCCCGGCGAACCGCGCCACGAGGTCGACGAGCGCGTAAAGCTGCTCAAG
>CAVPCE010000127.1:0-8585 GCA_963702295.1 uncultured Acidobacteriaceae bacterium
ATCGAGTAGACGGCCACCAGGGCATACGCCAGGATGTAGTCAGCCGCCCGTTGGCCCGCAGATGCGCCGCGGTTTCATTGCCGCTGCCGGTCAGATCGAGGTACGCCACCCGGCTCTCATGCAGAATGCGCAGCGCGGCTCCGTCCTTGGGCGAGAGGTTGACCCGCCCATCGCGCGCCGCCGACGCAGTAAAGAAGATGCGCTGCCGCTGAATGAACTCCCGGTGCGGCGTTTCCATCGAGGTAAACTGCTTTCCCATAAAGAAAGTCTCTCATCCGGAGGCGGCATTTTGGCGAGCGCCTTGTTCCAGACGCGCTTCCAGCTTCGCCCGCACTCCAGGCCACTCCTCCGCGACGATTGAATACCGCGCCGAGTTTCGCGGAGTAAAGTCGCTGGCCAGCCGGTGTGCGCGCAGAATGCCCTCGAACTTGCCCCCGATCCGCTCAATCGCCGCCCGGCTGCGCGCATTCCGCTCGTCGGTATGCAAAACCACCCGATGCACGCCCCACACCTGGAACGCATACGTCATCATCAACAGCTTGGCTTCAGTGTTCGCGGCGGTGCGCACCGCGTCGCGGGTCAGCCACGAATAGCCGATCTCGCACACATCCGGAGCCCAGCGCTCGCGGCGCTCATGGCCCTCCGGCCACGGCCACCACTCCAGATCGAAATACCGGGTCGCTCCGAGAATCTCCCCCGTTGCCGCGGACCGGGTCACAAACGGCCAGGCCGTGCCGGCGTCTCGCGCCGCCAGGGCGGCATCAATGTACCGCGCCATCTCCTTCTCTCCCTGCGGGACGTAGGTCCACTGGTAAAGCGAAGGATCAGCCGCTGAGGCCGCCGCCAGCCCTGCCGCATCCGCCGTTTCCAGCGGTTCCAGCAGGACGTGTTTGCCGCGTAGCTCGAAGGATTCCAGTCGCATGGTTGTGTCCAGTGATTATCGGGTCGCATCCGGCGTGTCTGCAACAACTTCCTGCTGTCTGTAAAGATTCCCATGGTGCCCTTGCCAGAAGCGTCCAGCCGCGGTGGGCCGTTATAATGGGAGTTGCCGAAAGAGCAATTTGAGTCTTTCCATTCTCTATTGAAGGGAACACCGCCACATGGCGACCACCAACGCCGGCGCCCCGTCTGCGCAGGGCGAACCGGGTGCAGAAAAAGCTGCTCCTTCCAAACCAGTTATCAACGACTTCAGTATCCAGGTAGCCACCGTCAATGGTTCCGGCTCCCAGTCTGCGAACAGCATTTTGCTGCGCAGCATCTTTGCCATGGGCGTGCCGGTCAGCGGCAAGAACCTCTTTCCCTCGAACATCGCCGGCCTGCCCACCTGGTACACCATCCGCGCCAGCAAATACGGTTACGTCGCGCGCAAGAAAGACATCGATATCCTCATCGCGATGAACGCCGAAACCGCACGCGAAGACATCCTCTCGCTGCCCCCCGGCGCGGTAGCCATCTATGAGGAATCGCCCAACCTGAAGCAGTATCGCGACGACGTCACCTGCTATCCGGTTCCCTTCGACAAAATCACCGCCGCCGTCTGTCCAGAGGCCAAGCTGCGCAAGCTGGTCAGGAACATGGTCTACGTCGGAGTCGCTGCGCAACTGCTCTCGATCGACATGGAGGTGGTCGAAAAGACCGTTCGCAAGCAGTTTGCGAAAAAGCAGAAAGCCGCCGACCTCAACTGGGCCGCCGTCGAAGCCGGCTTCAACTATGCCGCGCAGTCCTTCACCAAGAGCGATCCCTTCGTTCTCGAGCCCATGCACGCCACCGATGGCAAAATCATCATCGACGGCAACGCCGCCTCCGCTCTCGGCGCCATGTTCGCCGGAGTCACGGTCGTGACCTGGTACCCCATCACGCCGTCGTCCTCCGTCGTGGAACAGCTGATCGACTACCTCAAGAAGTACCGCATCGAGCCGGATGGCAAGGCGACCTTCGCCGTCGTTCAGGCGGAAGATGAACTCGCCGCTGTCGGGATGGTTCTCGGCGCCGGCTGGGCAGGCGCCCGCTCCATGACTGCGACCTCCGGCCCTGGCATCTCGCTCATGGCGGAATTCGCCGGTCTCGGCTACTTCTCTGAGCTGCCCGGCGTCATCTTTGATATTCAGCGCGTCGGCCCCTCCACAGGATTGCCCACGCGCACCGCGCAGGCCGACCTGCTCTCCATCGCCGTACTCTCGCACGGCGACACGAAGCAGGTCATGCTCCTGCCCGGCAGCGTCATGGAGTGCTACGAGTTCGCCGGCGCCGCCTTCGATCTAGCCGAGCAGCTCCAGACCCCGGTCTTCGTCCTCTCCGACCTCGACCTCGGCATGAACAACTGGATGTCCGATCCCTTCGACTATCCCGAGAAGCCCCTGAATCGCGGCAAGGTTCTGTCGGCCGACGACCTCAAGCGCCTCGGCGAATTCGCCCGCTACAAGGATGTCGACGGCGATGCGATCCCGTATCGCACCCTGCCCGGTACGGATCATCCCAAAGCCGCGTACTTCACCCGCGGCAGCGGCCACAACGAAAAGGCCCTCTACTCCGAGCGCCCCGAGGACTACCAGAACACTGATGGAGCGGCTGGCCCGCAAGTTCGACACCGCCCGCACGCTGGTCCCCGCCCCTCAGATCGTTCAGACCGGCAAGTCGAAGGTCGGCATCGTCGCCTTCGGTACCTCCGACTACGCCGTCCTCGAAAGCCGCGACCAGATGAAGAAGGAGTACGGCCTCGAGGCGGATTACCTCCGCATCCGCGCCTACCCGTTCAACAAAGACCTGCACGACTTTGTCGCCTCGCACGACCGCATCTATGTCGTGGAACAGAACCGTGACGCGCAGATGCTGAGCCTGCTCAAGCTCGATCTGCCCGCCGTCGAAGTCACGAAACTGCGCAGCGTGCGCCACTTCAACGGACTGCCCATCGATGCGCGCTCCGTCACCGATGAAATTGTGCTGCAGGAGGGAATCTAAATGGCGGCCACACCGCGACTCCAACCCCAAAAACCAACCGTATCGGCTTGCCCGTCCTTGAATATCGCGGCAGCAAGACCACCCTCTGCGCCGGCTGCGGCCACAACGCCATCTCTGAGCGCATCATCGACGCCATGTATGAAATGGGCATCCAGCCTGAGCGCGTGATGAAGCTCTCCGGCATCGGCTGCTCCTCCAAGAGCCCCGCGTACTTTATGGCGCGTTCGCACAGCTTCAACAGCGTCCATGGGCGCATGCCTTCGGTCGCCACCGGCGCTCTGCTGGCCAACAAGACCATGATGGGCATCGGCGTCTCCGGCGACGGCGATACCGCCTCCATCGGCATCGGTCAGTTCGTGCACCTCATGCGCCGCAATCTGCCCATGATCTACATCATTGAGGACAACGGCGTGTACGGCCTCACCAAAGGCCAGTTCTCGGCGACCGCCGATATCGGCTCGAAGCTCAAGACCGGCGTCATCAACGACCTGCCTGCCATCGACACCTGCTCGCTCGCCATCCAGCTTGGAGCTACCTTCGTGGGCCGCTCTTTTCCGGCGACAAGAAGCAGCTCCTCACCATGCTCAAGGCGGCCATCGCTCACCGAGGCACGGTCATGCTCGACGTCATCTCTCCCTGCGTCACCTTCAACGATCATGAAGGGTCCACGCGCAGTTACAAATACATGCAGGAGCACGAAGAGGCCATCAGCGAAGTCGGCTTCGTTCCCGCTTTCGAGGAAATCGATGTCGAATACGATCCCGGCACCACCCTCGACGTCAGATTGCACGATGGCTCCAGCCTGCGTCTCAAAAAGCTCCACGAGGATTACAACCCCACCGATCGCGCCGTAGCCGTGAAGGCGCTGATGGACGCGCACGAAAAAGGAGAAGTCCTCACCGGCGTCTTCTACATCGATACCGGCAAGCCCGCTTTCACTGAGCTGCTCAACCTCGTCGACGAGCCGCTCGCCACACTGCCTCAGGAGCGCACCCGCCCGCCAAAGCAGGTCCTCGACGACGTCATGGGCCGCCTCAAGTAGAGGACGGTCGCGTGCGGGTCTTCCGCAGAAATCGAATACGCATTTCGCCCAACAAAAAGGCGCGTCCCAGGACGCGCCTTTCCATTTCGCTTCCGCTACAGGCCGCTCGCTGCTGGCTGTTTCTAAGCCGCCCTGGCCGCCTTTCCGCTCAGCCTCTCGATGAGCGTCCGGTTGAACGCCGGAATATCATCAGGCTTCCGGCTGGTGATGAACTGCCCATCGACGGCCACTTCCTTGTCCACCACGTTCGCTCCTGCATTCTTCAGGTCGGTGCGAATCGACGGCCACGACGTCATCGTCTTCCCCTTCACGACGCCAGCTTCCACCAGTGTCCACGGTCCATGGCAAATCGCGGCCACCGGCCGTCCCGTCGCCACGAAGTCTTTCACAAACTGGACCGCCTTCGGCTCCATGCGCAGATGGTCAGGATTAATCACCCCGCCAGGCAGCAAAAGCGCGTCGTAGTCCTGCGCCTGCGCCTGGTCGAGCGTCTTGTCCACCTTCACGCTGTCGCCCCACTCTTTCGTCTTCCAGCCTTTGATGGCGCCTCCCTTGGGCGACACAACCTCCGTTGTCGCTCCTGCATCTTCCAGCGCCTTCTTCGGTTCTGTCAGCTCCACCTGCTCAAACCCGTCGGTTGCCAGGATGGCCACTCTCTTTCCGTGCAGGTTGTCTGCCATTGCAGAATCCTCCGTTTCCCGATTGCGTGCTCTCCTCTCTAGGAAGGCCTGGCGCGAAGCCGCGTTGCCAATCGTGGGATTCTTCTGACTGTAACAATCAACGCTGCAAATTCGTGTACAGTTCCGGGGTGAACGCACTACAGGGGAGGATTTTCATGTCGAAACAAGGATGGGCCGCAATGCTTGCGGTCGCTGTGCTGGGTGCCCTCAGCGCCTGCAATTCATCGAATAACGGCACTCAGAACGTTACTCTCTCAGGAGCCGGGAGCACCTTCGTCAATCCGGCCATGTCCCGCTGGACTGCCGACTTCTCGCAGGCACACTCGAACATCCACATCAACTACCAGTCCATCGGTTCCGGCGGCGGCATCCAGCAGGTAAAAGCCGGCACAGTGGACTTCGGCGCCTCCGACGTTGCCCTCAACGATCAGCAGCTCGCCGGCATGACCCCCGTGGTGCAAATCCCCGAGACCGCCGGTCCGGTGTGCATCACCTACAATCTGCCCGCGCTCACCACCCCGCTGCACATCTCCGCCAATGCGCTGGTCAAAATGTTTCTCGGCACCATCAAAACCTGGACCGATCCCGAGCTGGCCAAGGACAATCCCGGCGTGAAGCTGCCTAAGTTGCCCGTCGTCATCTCCCACCGCTCCGACGGTTCCGGCACGACCGGTATCTTCACCGAGTATCTTTCCGCGGTGAGCCCGGAGTGGCAGCAGAAGGTCGGTTCGGGCACAGCGGTCAGCTGGCCGGTCGGCATCGGCGGCAAGGGCAACGAAGGCGTCACCAGCAACGTTCGCAATACGCCCGGCGCCATCGGCTACGTCGAGTTAGCCTACGCCCAGCAAAACCACCTGCCTACAGCAGCGATTGAGAACCAGGCGGGACAATACGTGCAGCCCTCACCGGCCAGCACCACCGCAGACATTGCCGCCTTCTCCGCTCAGCTCGCACAGGATCCGCGCAAGCCCATCGTCAATCCGCCCGCCAATGCGCCGGAAGCCTATCCAATTTCGGGTCTGACTTTCCTGATCATTCCGAAAGATGGCCCGGACAAGGCGAAACGCGCCGCGCTCAAGCAGTTCGTCCAGTACATCATCACCGACGGCCAGGCAGGCGCCCAGACACTGAACTATGCTCCGCTGCCTGACGGGGTCAAGCAGTTCGATCAGCAGCAGCTCCAGCAGCTAACCGCCGCGGGTCAGCCCATCAGCTAGGGGCGGACAAAATTCAGGGGCGCGCGGACTTCTCATCCGCCGCCCCTGCGCGTCCCTTCAGAAGCGGTACGCGAACCCCGCTGAGACGATGGGGAAGAACCGCGCCACCGCTGCATCGTTGGCAATCTTTTGCTGTTGCGCTAATACGTTGGCGTGAATCGTCGGGTCCGTGGCAACATTCGCGCAGTACGGCGCGCCCTGGTAGGTGTAGCACGCGGTGCCGTTCAGATTCAGCGCCACCTTCGGATCGCCGACATACGCAAATCCCAGATCCACCGGCACGCTCCAGTGCCGTCCATCGCGGGGAATCAGATTGCCCCATCCCACCGTGATCTTCGGCGCGGCTTTATTGAACGTTACGCTGCCGTTGCCGTTCACTGGATCGGTCGCGCTGCTGGTGTAGGTCGTGTTGTTGAGGGTGAAGGTCTGCCCGCCAGGCACGTTGGCCTTCCCGGTGATCTCATTTCCGTTGTAGAGCAAGGCGCCCGGGCTGATGTGGAAACCCTTCGCCCAGGGGAAGTAGTCCACGCTGGCCTCTGACGAACGGAAATGCAGGTTCGCGTTGTATGTCAGGCCGTCGCTGGTCAGCGTGTCACTGTAGCTGAAGAAGTTGCCGCCTGCGCGCAGGTTCAGGTGCATCGAGAGTGGGGTGGCCGCTTCAAAACCAATGCCCAGCACCCCGACTTTGACGCCTGTGGCGACCGTCGAAAAGGCGATCGGTCGAGTGGACGGCGCGGGCGCATAGATCCCTCCTCCCCCGTTAGGGCTGTCGCCGCTGAGCAGAGAAGGCGCCAACTGAGATGAGCTGTTGGGTTGCGCGAAGGCGCTGGGCACAAAGCCAGCCATGGAGAGGGTCAATACGGCGGCGAGGAGGCGATGCATGGGGGGAGGCTCCAAACGGTTGGGATGCTTGCGTTCGCCCCCTGCTTCTCCGCGGTTTCCAGTCGGCTCTGCGGCGTTTTACCTTGAAAACACAGCGGTTAGAGCCTAAAGAAGAGACATTCCCTCTTCATTGCGCGGGCTTGGGCGAACTACCTCCAAAGTAAGTTACTCTCGTGACTGCGGCAATGGCACGGGAGTGGTATCCGGCTGGACTTTCGGTCCAAGACAGTCCCGCAGCTGATTCGCGATCCCCGCCAGCGTGCGCAAACGACTCTCGACACTCGGCGATAGTCCCTTTTCTGCCAGTGCCAGTCGCGATTCCAGCAGGATTCCCGTCACCGCATTCTTCAGGGCTGTATCCACCGCCGCGGCGGCGGCCACGCTGGCCATTTGCTGCTCCCTTTGCCGGCGCATGAGCGCGGCGCGCATCTCCCGTTCCAGACGCGCGCTGCCCGCCAGCGCGAAGTTCATCTGCAGCGGAATCGCCAGATTGGTCTGCCGCCACACCAGCTCCGCCCCCTGCGGATCGGCATCCGCCAGGATTTGATCCAGCACCACCAGAGCATAACTGCGCCGCCCCAGCAGCCGAAGGGCCGCCGTTCGGTTGCCCGCGACCTCTACCGTCAGCCCCAGTTTCTTCGCCAGGATTGCAGAGATCTCCTCGACCCCATCCGCGGCCGTGATAATGAGAGCTCCGGACGGTGCCGACAAAACCACCGCAGCCGCGTCTTCCGTGTGTGCGGTCACAGCGTCACCCCGTACTCCTTCAGCTTGCGGTACAACGTGGTCTTCCCGATATCCAGCAGGCGCGCCGCCAGCAGCTTGTCGCCTTTCACCTGCTCCAGCGTCGTCAGAATGGCTTCCTTCTCTCGCTCCGCGAGTGTCAGCACCGGCGGAGCCTCGTCCATGCCCGTCTGTCTCGGACTCTGTCGAACCGCCGCCGCGTGTTTCCAGGCATCCTGAATGCTGGTCGTCATCTCGCCCATCTCGATCACTTCGCCGGAACAGAGATTGCACGCGCGGTCGATTGCGTTCGACAATTCGCGGATGTTGCCCGGCCACGCGTAGTCCACCAGAAATGCCAGGGTCTCCGCGCTCAGCCGGAACGGACGTTTCATGTCGCGGCTGTTGCGTTCCAGAAAATACGCGGCCAGCAGCGGGATATCCTCTTTCCGCTCGCGCAACGGGGGCAGCGTCATCTTGACTACGTTCAGCCGGTAGTAAAGATCCCGCCTGAACCTGCCCTGCTCCACCATGGCCGCCAGATCCTGATGGGTCGCCGCCAGAATCCGCGCTTTGATCGGTACCGCGTGGTTGCCGCCTAACGGACGCACTTCTTTTTCCTGCAGCGCGCGCAGCAATTTCGCCTGCAGATCGAGCGGCAGCTCGCCGATCTCATCCAGGAAGACGGTTCCGCTGCCGGCCGTTACCATCAGCCCATCGTTGGACCGGTGCGCGCCGGTAAACGCGCCCTTCACATGACCGAAGAGTTCGCTCTCGATCAGAGTCGGCGCGAGCGATCCGCAATCCACGGGCACAAACGGCTTACCGGCTCCCAGCCCATTTGCGTGGACGGCGCGCGCCACCAGCTCCTTGCCGGTTCCGCTTTCGCCCAGAATCAGGACCGGATGCGTGCTCTGCGCTACCCGGGCAAGGATTCGGAACAGCTTCTCCATCTCCGGGCTCTGGCCCAGGATGTCGCCCATCCCGTGGCCCGCGCGCAGCCGCTCGCGCAGGCTCCGGCTGGCCGTATCCACCGTCATGCGCTCGGCCTGCCGGCGTAACACAGCCCCCAGCTCTTCGGCC
>CAVPCE010000128.1:0-48471 GCA_963702295.1 uncultured Acidobacteriaceae bacterium
CGTATGGGGAAGGGGCAGCGGTGAAACGGCTGAGCGGCTGGGACGCGGTACTGCTGTACAGCGAGACGCCGAACGGGCACATGCACACCATCAAGGTCGCGGTGATCGAGCTGGATGCGGCTACCGGGGTTTCCCCATCGACTGCCTTCGCGTAGGTCATCGCCCCGCCGAATGGACAAGCTTGAGGCCGTTGGGCTATCAGCTGATCGACGTCCCGCTGAAGTTCCACCACCCGATGTGGCGGGAGAACTGCGAGGTCGACTTCCACTACCACATCCGCCCGTGGCGGCTGCCCTGCGCCCGGGTGGTCGTCGTGAGTTGGACGAGGCGATCGGAGAGATCGCCAGTACCCAACTGGATCGTGCCCGTCCGCTGTGGGAGATGTACTTCGTTGAGGGACTGGCCAACAACCGGTTCGCGGTGGTGCTCAAGATCCACCACGCGCTTGCCGACGGCGTCGCCTCGGCGAACCTGATGGCCCACGGCATGGATCTGATGCCGACACCGCGAGCCCGGCTCATACACGCCGATCGCTCCCACAAGCGCGACTTGATGGCTTCGGCGGTGGCCGACCACATGCGCCACGTGGGGCGGATCCCCGCGACGATCCGGTACACCGCGCAGGGTGTCGGCCGGGTGCGACGCAGCTCGCGCAAGTTCTCGCCGGAACTGACCATGCCGTTCACCCCGCCGCCGACCTTCATGAACCACAAGCTCACCCCGGAGCGTCGGTTCGCCACCGCCACTCTGGCATTGGCCGATGTGAAGGAGACCGGCAAGAGGCTCGGGGCGACGATCAACGACATGGTGCTGGCCATGTCCACCGGAGCGCTGCGTACCTTGCTGTTGCGGTATGACGGAAACGCCGAGCCGCTGCTGGCCTCCGTCCCGGTGAGCCTACGACTTCTCGCCGGAGCGGATCTCGGGCAACCACTTCAGTGGAATGATGGTCGCGTTGCCGGCCGATTCGATGACCCGCTGGAACGGGTGCAGGCCTGTCACGACAACGCGGTGTCGGCCAAGGAGGGCCACCAACTCCTGGGGCCGGAGTTGATCAGTCGCTGGGCGGCCTACCGGCCGCCGCGGGCCACGGAAGCCATTTCCGGTGGTGTCCGGCCGTGACGGGCAGAACAAGGTACTCAACTTGAACATCTCGAACGTGCCCGGTCCCCGCGAACGCGGGCGGGTGGGCGGCGCCCTGGTCACCGAGATCTATTCGGTGGGGCCGTTGACCGCCGGGAGCGGCCTGAACATCACCGTGTGGAGTTACGTCGACCAGATCAATATCTCGGTGCTTCCCGATGGCGCCACCGTCAAGGACCCGCACGAGGTGACCGAGGCCATGATTCGGATTTCCTCGAAATACGCAGGGGTGCAGGGCTTTCCGAAGGGCTGACGGCCGTCGAGACCGCGATGGCGCAGGCCTGAGCGAGTCCGAGGTTACTCGGCAAGGCCCCATCGCCCGTACCACGCGATTCAGGAGCCTCGAGCCTGGGAGCGAAGAAGCCGCCAACACCGAACCCGAAGTCCTGGTCGAACAGCGTGATCGGATACTGATCATCACGATTAACCGGCCGAAGGCCAAGAACGCGGTCAACGCCGCCGTCAGCCGCGGCTGGCCGACGCCATGGGATCGGCTCGACGGCGACAGCTGGCCTGTCGGTGGGGGATCCTGACCGTCGGGGCGGCTCGTTCAGCGCCGGCATGGATTTAAGGCGTTCGCCCGCGGCGAGAACGTCATCGTCGAGGGCCGCGGCATGGGCTTCACCGAACGTCCACCGGCCAAGCCGCTGATCGCCGCGGTGGAGGGATACGGCTGGCCGGGGGCATGGAGCTGGCGCTGGCCACCGACCTGATCGTGGCGGCCAGGGACTCGGCGTTCGGCATCCCCGAGGTCAAGCGTGGGCTGGTGGCCGGCGGCGGGGGTCTGCTGCGGCTGCCCGAGCGCATTCCCCTATGCGATCGCCATGGAGCTGGCGCTGACCGGTGACCACCTGACCGCCGAGCGCGCCCACGCGCTGGGGCTGGTCAACGTCTTGGCCGAGCCGGGGAAGGCGCTGGACGCGGCGATCGCGCTGGCGGAGAAGATCACCGCCAACGGGCCGCTCGCGGTGGCCGCCACCAAGCGGATCATCGTCGAGTCCCGCGGCGGGAGCCTGGAAACAGGTTCGCCGAGCAGATCAAGATCCTGGCGCCGGTGTTCATGTCCAACGACGCCAGGGAGGGCGCGATCGCGTTCGCGGAGAAGCGCCCGCCGCTGCTGGAGCTAGGGCGACCAGACGAAAGCCTCCGACACGCCGAGCGTTCGGAGGTTTTGCGCTCGCGGTGCACGGCCAGATAGCGCTGCACGGTCGGCCCCAGCCAGGCGACCAGCGTCCTCGACATGGGTCGACGCGATCGGCTCGATCTTGAGCTGGTAACGCGCGAACGCCAGCCCGGCCAGATGACTGGCCACCAGCTCGACCCGCAGCTCGGCATCGGCCACCCCGAATTCCGCCGCGACCCGCTTGGCGATCGGGCCGGCGAGGCTGTCGTGCAACACCTTTCGCGCCTGAGGCTGGATCGCCGCCGAACGCCACAGCGTCAGAAATGGCTCGAAGTTGCGGCGCCTTCCTCCCAGTGCTCGAGGAAGCGGCGCACCAGCCTCGGGCCGATCTGCTCGGTCCCCTCGTCGAGCAGCGTGGCCAGCTGGTGCAGCGGGTGCTCGGGACCGGTGAGCGCGGACGCGGTGAAAAGCCCTTCCTTGTTGTCGAAGAAGTAGTAGACCATCGCGACGTCCACACCGGCGTCGGCGGCGATCGCGCGGACGTGGCCCTCTCGACTCGTCGCGCATGAAACGTTCGCGCGCCGCGTCGATGATTCGCTGCCTGTTCTGTTGACCGGTGCGCCACCGGCCGCTGCGCCGGGGTTCTGACATGGCCGACAGCAATACTTCAACAAGCGTTGGCCAATCTGCGGCGGACGGCGTACGTGGTTGTTGACGGAGGTTGAAGTATCTGAACCGGGAGGTCCGGACATGGTGACGAAGCGCGCCACGACAGCTCTGGTGGCGACACCTGATGTCGCTCCTGGTCGCTCCGGTCACGGTGACGCTGGTCGTCCCGGCGCTGATCGTGATCCCGTCCGGAGGCATGCGCCGCGGGCCGTTTGGGCTGGTCACCGTCGGCGGCCTGTTGATGGCCGCTGGGTTGGCCCTGATGATCTGGACAAACGCGCTGTTCGACCGAGTGGGTGAGGGCACGCTCGGCGTGGGCGACGTCATGGGGGAGCCGATCCACCTGGTCGTCCGCGGCCCCTACCGGCACGTGCGCAACCCGATGATCACCGGGGTGCTGTGCATTCTGCTGGGGGAGGCGGCCATCACCGCGTCCGGCTCGCTATTGCTCTGGTTCGCAACGTTTCTCACGTTCCTGGCGACCTTCATCCGATTCTGGGAGGAACCCCACCTCACCCGCTACGGCGGTGAATACCTCGACTACCGGCGTAACGTTCCGGCTGGATTCCCCGGATCTCGGCCTGGAACGATGGTCACACAGCCCCCGGTCGCTGCTGAGGCGGTGGCTGTGCGCCAAGGACCCGTTGCAAGTCGGGTTTCATGTCCTGCAGCTGTTGACCCCAGTAGGCCCAGTTATGCGTCCCGTCGAGGAAGTTGAACACCCCGTTTGTGCCGCCGGCGGCAAGGTAGGCGTTCTTGAAGGCCACGTTGGAGTTGATCGCGATTTCTCGAGGTAGCCGAGACCGGTCACGTTTTGGTTGTATTGACTGTCTGGAGCGGTGTTGGTCGCGGTGCCGTTACCGCAGTAAATCCAGGTGCGGGTGTTGTCCGCGACGAGTTTTCCGACGTTGATCGTGGGGTCGTTGCGCGCCCACGCCGGGTCGCTGGGCGGACCCCACATCCGCGTTGGAGTCGAAGCCGCCGTCCTAGTGCATGGCGATGCTGACCAGGCCCGGCCACTGGCCCGTGGAGAGGTTCAAAAAGCCCGACATCGACCCGGCGTAGATGAACTCTGGGGATGGTAGGTCGCCAGCACCAACGCCGAGGAGCCGCCCATCGAGAGACCGACGATGGCGTTGCCGTTTCGGCGCGACGTACTTGTCGCCCGACAGCCAGGTCGGCAGCTCCTGGGTTAAAAACGTTTCCCACTTGTAGGTGTGCGTTGGCCGTTGCCGACCGCCGGCTGGTACCAGTCGCTGTAGAAGCTCGACATACCGCCGACGGGCATGACCACCGACAGCCCCGACCCCGGAACCAGTCGAACGCCGCCGTGTTGCGGTCCCAGCCGTTGAAGTCGTCTGCGCCTCCATGGTGTCGAGGAGGTAATCGCATGCGAGCCCGGACCTCCGCTTTCGAACTCAACACGAATGGTGCGGCCCATCGAGGGCGAGTAGACATCGAGTTGTTCGACCGGCGCGCCTGGCTGTGAGAATGCCGCGGCCGTCGGCAAGCCCACCACAATGCCGACCAGGTCGATCGACACGGTAGTGGCGAGCGCAGCAACCGCGAGCCTGACTGCAACGATGCATGGAATCTTCATCGCGGCCATCCTGTGTGATAGGGAAAGCTTGTGTACCCCTACCGGCCGGGGGTTAAACGGTCAATTGGAAGCAAAGCGACTCGCCACACGGGATTTTCGCGGCGGTGGCGGCTAACGCCAAGCCGGCGGCTTCGGCCGCGGGGTTTGTGCCGGGTGGAGAATGTCGACTCCAATAATCCGCCGCCGCGAACGCTTTTCGGCTCCGAAGGCGCCGGCGATGATCAAGCTCAGGGCGAGTAGGCGACCCGGCCGAGTTACACTACGGACTGGATTTGTAAAGGGGATGGGATCGAGAAGGATCGAGGATGAGCATTTCGTTGCTGCTCGAGATGGCTGCGCTCGAGCAACCCCGATCGCACGGCCGTCGTCTCTTCGGACGTGCGGCTCACGACGCAGCAGCTCAGCGATCTGGCCGACGGCGGCGCCGGGGTGATCGCGGGATCGGGCGCGAAGCACGTGGCCTACGTCGGCCACCGGCGGCGCGATGCTGCCGGTGCTGATCTTCGCCGCCGCCCGCGCCGGGCTGGCCTTCACCCCGATCAATTACCGGCTGTCCGCCGAAGGGTTTCCGGGCGCTCATCGAGTCGGTCTGCCCGAACCGCTGGTCGTCGTCGATGACCCGCTACCGGGGCATGCTCGGTGACCCGCGTCCGATCGGGTGATGCTCGTCGGACGAATTCCTGACCGCCGCCCGCACCAGTCGAGCCGGCCACCGAATTCCCCGACCCGGAATCCGTCGCGATCGTGCTGTTCACGTCGGGCACCACGTCGCAACCCAAGGCCGTCGAACTCTGCATAACAACCTGACCAGTTATATCACCGGAACGGTGGAGTTCGGGTCGGCCGAACCGAACCGACGCCGCGTTGATCTGCGTGCCGCCCTATCACATCGCCGGGGTCAGCGCCGCGCTGTCGAACCTGTATGCCGGCCGCAAGATGGTCTACCTGCCCAACTTCGATGCGCGGCGAATGGGTGCGGCTGATCAACGCCGAACACGTGACCACCGCGACGGTGGTGCCCACCATGCTGGACCGCATCGTCACGGTGCTGGAGACCGGCGGGCATCGAGCTGCCGTCGCTGCGCAACCTGGCCTACGGCGGCTCGAAGGTGGGCCTGCCGCTGGTGCGCCGGGCGCTCGAACTGCTGCCGAACGTGGGCTTCGTCAACGCCTACGGGCTGACGGAGACGAGCTCGACGATCGCGGTGCTGACTCCCGACGACCACCGCGCGGCCCAAGCGGCGTCCGCGCCGCCGTCGTCAAGCGGCTGGGATCGGTCGGTCGGCCGGTGCCCGGCATCGAGCTGCAGATCCGCGACGAGGCCGGCAAGGTGCTCGCGGCCGGGCGAAACCGGTGAGCTGTTCGTGCGCGGCGAGCAGGTCTCCGGCCGCTATACCGGAATCGGCTCGGTCCTCGATGAAGACGGCTGGTTCCGACCAGGACATCGCCATGCTCGACGAGGAGGGCTACCTGTTCATCGGCGGGCGCAGCGACGACACCATCATCCGCGGCGGCGGAACATCGCGCCCGCCGAGCTCGAGGAGGTGCTGATCGAGCACCCGCAGGTGCGTGACGTCGCCGTGGTCGGTGTCGAGGATCCGCAGTGGGGGCAGGCGATCGTCGCCGTGGTGGTGCCCGCGCGCGGGCGTCGATCCCGACCCCGAGGAACTCCGCGAACATGTCCGCAAGAGCTTGCGCGGTCACTCACCCCGGACCGGGTAGTGTTCCGCGACGAGCTGCCAACCACCCCCACCGGCAAGGTGCTTCGCCGGGAGCTCATCAGGACCCTGAGAAGGACTGGGCGCATGATCAAGAACGGAACTCGTCTCACCAGCCAGGTATGTGACACGCAGGTGATCGTCGTCAGAAGCGCCGACAGCCTCGACGACCTGCGGTGCGGCGGGGCGCCGATGGTGCCGATCGGCGGCGAGCGGGCGGGCGAAATAGATCCTTCGTTCGCCCCCGGCACGGTGATGGGCAAGCGCTATGTCGACGAAGCGGGTGCCGAGGTGCTGGTGACCAAGCCGGGCGCCGGGAGCCTGAGCGTCGGTGCGACCGCGCTGCAGCTCAAAGAGGTCAAGCCGCTACCGGCCAGCGACTGACGTTCGGCGACGGCTGAGGGCCCGGCCCGGCCGTTCAACCCGGGGATCCCGAAGAGCAAGCCGCCGGCGCCGCCGAGTCCGACGATGCCGTCTACGAAGTAGCTGTCACCGCCGCGGCCGCCGTTGCCGATCAGCTGGGCATTGCCGCCGTCTCCGCCTATTGACGTGGCACCGGGGGTTTCGTTGTCAGCAGTCCGGGAACTCCCGCCGGGTCCACCGTCACCGATGAGGGCGGCATTGCCGCCGCGGCCGCCGGGGCCGGCAACGCTCCACTGCCCCCGATGCCGCCGGCGCCGCCCTTGCCGAACAGCCCGATAGCGTTGCCGCCTGCACCAGCGGCCCCACCGGTGGTGAAGAAGGATTGCCCCCCCGTTGCCGCCGCCACCGCCGTCGCCGAACAGCGCCCCACCGAGGCCGCCGGCGCCGCCGGCGCCGCCGCCCAAGATCGTGCTACCGACGTCTCCTCCGCCGTCGCCGCCGCGACCGCCGGTGCCGATCAGCCCGGCATTCCCGCCACTGCCGCCATGCCCGACGTAGAGGCCGCCGTCGCCGCCGGCGCCGCCGTCGCCGCTCAGCATCCCGCCGGCCCCGCCGTTTCCGCCGGAATTCCTCACATTGCCGGACCCAGCGGCGCCCCCGTCGCCGTCGCCGTTTAACAGGCCGCCGTGGCCGCCCTGTCCCCCGGCGCCCCCGGTACTCCCAAGTAGGGTACTGGTTGCCGAGCTGCCGACCCCGCCGGCGCCGCCGTGACCGAACAGTTCTCGATCGCGTCGCCGCCGGCGCCGCCGGCGCCGGCGACACCGGCGAAACCGACAAATCGGAATCGATAAGGACAAATATGGATTAACGGTGGGCGGTGGGCTGGTCAACAACCCGGGACGCTACCTCGTCCTGCTGCCTCCTATCAATGGGGCGACGGCTGTCACCGGCAGCGCCTACTTCCCGGAGGATGCGGTCAGCCCTTCCACGGCCATGACGGCACCATCACCTGGGATTACATGCCGAGCCAGTACATCACCTTCCGCACGGAGTATGGCTACCGTCATTCCGATGTTCCCTACTGGGCGGGACGCGGCGGCTCGACGCCTCCGGGTGGCGACACACTCACCGCTATTGGCAGCCCGGCGGACTTTACCTGCACGAACGGGACGACCTCTGCCGATTCGGGCATCGGATAACGACCATGCCCTGGCTCAAATACAGCCAGGAATATGCAGCGAATATCGCAGCGGCCAAAGGTGCGTGTGCGGCGAATCCGAGTTACCCGAGCCTGTGGCAGCCTGACATGCGTCGCGACGAGCAGAAGATCATCTTCGCCATTCTGGTGAAGTTCTGAAGTCTGGCTGCAGGGCGAAACATTCACTGGCACGGCGAACAGCGGAACAGGCAAGGAGAGAGCAATGTGGGACCTGCTGATGGTGGTGTTCACGACTGGGTTCTTTGTGGTCGCGCTCCTGTATGTCGCGGCGTGCGAGAGGCTGAGGTAAGTGCGATGCATGTAGCGACTGTCGCCGTTCTGGCAATTAGCGTACTGGTCTGCGGGTATCTGGTGATTGCTCTTCTCTATCCGGAGAAATTCTGAAATGACCCTGAACGGATGGGCGCAATTCGCTGTTTACTTCATCGTTCTCCTTCTCTGCATTCGTCCCATGGGCATTTATATGGCCGGGGTGTTCGAGGGGAAGCTGGGCTTTTTGCGGTCAGCCGAGAGACTGATCTATCGGGCCTGTGGGATTCGCAGCGATGAGGAGATGTCGTGGCGGGAGTATTCAGTGGCGATGCTCGTTTTCAGCTTCGTATCGCTGCTGGCGACGTACCTGATTGAGCGCGCGCAGCGGGTTCTGCCGTGGAACCCGCAGCATCTGGCGGGCGTAGTCCCCGACCTGGCCTGGAACACGGCTGCTTCGTTTACGACCAACACGAACTGGCAGGCCTACATTCCGGAAACCACCATGAGCTACTTCACCCAAATGGTGGCTCTGGCCTATCACAACTTCTTCAGCGCCGCGGTGGGAATTGCGGTGGCGATTGCGCTGGTGCGGGGCATTGCGCGGCGGGAATCGAAGACCATCGGTAATTTCTGGGTGGATACGACGCGCGCGTGTCTCTATGTTCTGTTGCCGATGTGCATCGTAGTGGCTCTGGTGCTGGTTGGGCAGGGGGTAGTGCAGAATCTTCATCCGTACACTGTCGCCCATACGCTGGAGCATCAGACGCAGACGATTGCGCAGGGGCCGGTTGCATCGCAGGAGGCGATCAAGGAGCTGGGCACCAACGGTGGCGGCTTCTTCAACGCCAACAGCGCTCATCCGTTCGAAAATCCGACCCCGTTCAGCAATTTTCTGGAAATGTTTCTGATCTTTCTGATCGGCGGCGGACTGACGGTGACGCTGGGCCGCATGACCGGCTCTCCGGCCATGGCTGGGCGGTGTTTGCCTGCATGGCGATTTTGTTCGCTGCGGGATTCACAGTCGCTTACTGGGCAGAGTCGCAGCCACACCCGCTGCTGCATGGCGTGAATCAGCAGGCGAGCGGACTGCAGGCCGGGGGCAACATGGAGGGCAAGGAAGACCGGTTCGGCATCACCGGATTCGGCCCTGTTTGCGACGATCACGACCGATGCCAGCTGCGGCGCGATCAACTCCTGGCACGACTCGTTCATGCCATTGGGCGGGATGGTTCCGCTGGTGAACATCATGCTGGGCGAGATCATCTTTGGCGGAGTGGGATCGGGACTGTACGGGATGCTGATTTTTGTCGTGCTGGCGGTCTTTATTGCCGGGCTGATGGTGGGTCGACGCCGGAGTATCTCGGCAAGAAGATTGAGGCGTACGACGTAAAGATGTCGATGCTGTACGTCCTGATCTTCCCGGTCATGATCCTGGTGCTGACGGCGATTTCTTTGCTGGCGCCGCAGATGGGCCTGAGCAGCCTGGCGAACAGCGGTCCGCACGGACTTACAGAGATTCTTTATGCCTACTCATCGGCAACGGGCAATAACGGATCCGCGTTTGCGGGACTGAACGCGAACACGCACTGGTACAACATCAGCCTGGGATTCACGATGCTGGCCGGCCGCTTCCTGATGATGATTCCCATGCTGGCGGTCGCGGGGAATCTGGCGCGAAAGAAGAGCATTCCGCCGTCGCCGGGCACCTTTCCTGTGAATACGGTGTTGTTCACGCTGCTGCTGATTGGCGTGATTCTGATCGTGGGTGCGCTGACCTTCTTTCCGGCGCTGAGCCTTGGACCCATTCTGGAGCACCTGCTGATGCAGCACGGAACGCTCTTCTCGTAGGACGAGGACAAGATGGCACGAAAGCACACTTTGTTGAACACGGAAATCCTGCGGCAGGCGGCGGTCGACGCGTTTTCGGAAGCTGGATCCGCGCGTGATGATGAAGAACCCGGTGATGTTTGTGGTGGAAGTCGGCAGCGTGGTGACGACGGCGCTGCTGATGGAAGAGACGGCGCGCGGCAAGCCGGTCGGCTTCGATCTGCAGATCACGCTATGGCTCTGGTTCACGGTTCTTTTTGCGAACTTCGCCGAAGCGGTGGCGGAGGACGGGGCAAGGCGCAGGCGGACACGCTGCGCAAGGCCAAGGGCGAGACCATGGCCTACCGGCTCAGGCCGGATGGTTCTACCGAGGCCGTCTCCAGCTCGCAGCTGCGACTGGGTGACATTATCCGCGTGGAAGCAGGCCAGTTTATCGCCGGGGACGGCGAGGTGATCGAAGGGGTGGCGTCGGTGGACGAGTCGGCGATTACCGGCGAATCGGCTCCGGTGATTCGCGAGGCGGGCGGCGATCGCTCGGCGGTGACCGGAGGCACGCGGGTTCTTTCCGACTGGATCAGAATTCGTATTACATCGAATCCAGGAGAGACGTTTCTGGATCGCATGATCGCGCTGGTCGAAGGAGCCCAGCGGCAGAAGACGCCGAATGAGATTGCGCTGAGCATCCTGCTGGCGGGGTTGACGATTATCTTTCTTCTGGCGGTAGTGACGCTGCAGCCATTCGCGATCTACTCGCATGCGCCGCAGACCATCTTCGTGCTGGTGTCGCTGCTGGTTTGTCTGATTCCGACGACGATTGGCGCTTTGCTTTCGGCGATCGGGATTGCGGGGATGGATCGGCTGGTGCAGTACAACGTCCTGGCAATGTCCGGCCGCGCCGTGGAAGCAGCGGGTGACGTGAATACGCTGCTTCTCGATAAGACAGGGACGATCACGCTGGGCAATCGGCAGGCGACGGAATTTTATCCGGCGCCGGATGTCACGACGGAGCGGCTGGCGGACGCGGCGCAGCTGGCGTCGCTGTCGGATGAGACGCCTGAGGGGCGGTCAATCGTGGTGCTGGCAAAGGAGAAGTACAACCTGCGCGGACGCGATCTGACCGGGATGCACTGCGTCTTTGTGCCCTTCACGGCGCAGACGCGAATGTCCGGTGTGGATCTGCCGGGCACGAGGATCCGCAAAGGGTCTTCCGACGCGATTGCGCGTTATCTGGAGCAGCAAGGCTCGCGGATGCCTCGCCAGGTGGTTGACCGGGTTGAGGAGATTGCGCGCCTGGGCGGAACGCCGCTGGTGGTGGCGGAGAACAGCACGGCTCTGGGCGTGATTTATCTGAAGGACATTGTGAAGGGCGGTCTGAAAGACCGTCTGGCGCGGCTGCGGGCGATGGGCATTCGCAGCATCATGATCACCGGCGACAATCCCATGACGGCGGCGGTGATCGCGCGGGAAGCAGGCGTCGATGATTTTCTCGCCGAAGCCAAACCCAAAGACAAGATGGACCTGATCAAGCGGGAGCAGGCCAAAGGAAAGCTGGTGGCTATGACCGGCGATGGCACCAACGACGCGCCGGCGCTGGCGCAGGCCGATGTTGGTGTGGCGATGAATACCGGGACGCAGGCGGCCAAGGAAGCCGGCAACATGGTGGATTTGGACTCCAACCCAACCAAACTGATCGAGATTGTGGAGATCGGCAAACAGCTGCTGATGACGCGCGGGGCGCTAACGACGTTTTCCATCGCCAATGACGTGGCGAAGTATTTCGCGATTATTCCGGCGATGTTTGCGGGTGTATTCCCGGTCCTCAACGAGCTGAACATTATGCATCTGGCCACGCCGCA
Source organism: uncultured Acidobacteriaceae bacterium (assembly GCA_963702295.1). Taxonomy (GTDB): domain Bacteria; phylum Acidobacteriota; class Terriglobia; order Terriglobales; family Acidobacteriaceae; genus Palsa-343. The sequence goes on from CAVPCE010000128.1 coordinate 11,771, forward strand.
CTCGGCCATTCTCTCAGCGGTGATTTTCAATGCGCTGATTATCGTCGCATTGATCCCCCTGGCGCTGAGGGGTGTGAAATACGAGCCGATGTCGTCGCAGGCTCTCTTGCGGCGCAACCTGATCGTTTACGGCGTTGGCGGGATCATTGTGCCCTTCATTGGAATCAAGCTGATCGATTTGGTGCTGAACGGTCTGCGGCTGGCCTGAGGAAAATTATGAAAAGCACGCTGAACATCGCGATTCGTTACACGATTGTTACAACGCTGTTGCTGGGAATTGGCTACCCACTGTTCGTGACGGGCATTGCCCAGCTCACCATGCGACGGCGAGCCGATGGGCAGCTGATTATGCGCAATGGAGAGGTGATTGGGTCAGCGATTATCGGTCAGAGCTTCACGAGTGACCGCTACTTTCATGGACGGCCCTCGGCGGCGGGCAACGGTTACGATGCGACCAGTTCCGGCGGGTCGAATTATGGACCGACGAACAAAAAGCTGGTCGATCGCATTGACTCGGACGTGGCCGCGTTGCAGAAGGAGAATCCAGGAAAGGCTGTTCCCATTGGTCTGGTGACGACATCGGCTTCAGGGCTGGATCCGGATATCTCGCCTGCCGGTGCTTTGTATCAGGTGCCGCGGGTAGCGGCAGCACGGCATTTGCCGGAAAGCACCGTTCGCTCGCTGGTCGAGCAGCATATCGAAGGGCGGCAGTTCGGATTGATGGGCGAGCCGCGGGTGAACGTGCTCAGACTCAACCTGGATCTGGACCGGATTTCCCATGATGAATCGGCTGTAAAAACGTCGCAACACTGAGGCTCCGGGCAGGCTGAGAGAGGCATTCTTCCTCGTGGTCAAAGAAGGGGCGATCCTCTAGAATAGCCAGCATCATGCGGCCAGGCGAGGGACTCTGGGCACGACAACGGAGCGCGCGCAGGGTCCGATTCTGTCTTCTGCCTGCCTTTTTTGTCATGGGAGCCCTGGGTTCGCCGGCCCTCGGTTCCGATCAGAATCCTCCGACAGTCCTGGTGATTACGCCTGGGGGTGATCCGGTCGAGAGGGCGATACCTCCCGAAACCAATTTGCAATTTGCGGTAAGTGTGCCTTCCGGCAGCACTGTGGTTCTTACCATCACAGAGATACAACAGACCACCCATGTTACCTGGAGGGATGGTACGGGACGCACCCACATACCCCGGACTAACCTGGCCGGTAAGAATGCGCAGATTCGCTTTACGCTCCCCGGAAGCAGCACGCCTCAATCGTTTGTGGTGTCGGACGTGAGCAAGCGGAAGGCGGCGACGGTACGCATCGCCGCCGACGCCGCGCGTCCGGAAGACACGAGGGACACAGCTGCGGAGCAGGGTGAGGAGGCGCTGGCTGAGGCGGACTCGCTTTGGGCAAAGCACGATCCCGGCAACGCAAAGGAGGCGCTGGCTGCCTACGACGAGGCCGCGTCGATTTGGGAACAAATCAACGACATCGCGATGCTCCGGCGCGCGCTCACCTGGAAGGCCATTTATCTGGCATTCACCATGGGCCAGCCAGAGCAGGGGCGCGCGGTGATATTGCGAGCGGTGGCGCTGCCCGACGCGCATGATGCCGTCGAGCAGGCGAGTGCGTGGAAGTCCGCGGGATTTATTCAGACAGATCTGGCCGATTACAGCGAGGGCTGGCAGGATTACTCGAATGCGCTGCGACTCTTTGCCGATTCCGGAGACAGTTTCAACCAGGAAGTACTGTTTGAGAACCGCGGCAAGCTGCTGCAGATGACCGGCGATTATGAAGGCGCGTTGCAGGATGAAGACAATGCCATTGCCAAAGGGCAGGAACTGCAGGATCAGGTCGGCATGCTGCATACCGAAGACGTCATCGGCAGCATCGATCTGCTGCAGGGACGAATGCAGGCAGCCTTCGCGGCATACTCCCGGGTTCTGCAGCTGGAACAGATCAATCCCGCCGATGTGATGATCGGATTTGCGGAAACAGATCTGGCGAGCCTGTATCAGCAACTGGGGGCGGCGGCGCAATCCCAGGACCTGCAGGGGCGGGCGGAAGCTTTCTGGGCGAAGCATCCTTATCTGCTTGGGCAGCTGGCGACCATGATTCAGATGGCAAAACTGGAAGAAGACGCCGGCCAGTTGTCCGAATCGTTCAGCACTTATACGCGGACACTGCAGTTCGCCGAGTCGGCCGGGATGAAGCGCGAGAAGGTATTTGTCCTGCTGGGACTGGGCACGACATGCAGCAAGCTGGGGAAATTTAATGACGCGCGCAACTACTTTGCGCAGGCGAATCAGTTGGCCGGCGAAATCCAGGAGACGGATGCGCTGGCGCAGATTGCCACGGCGGAGGGAGACCTGGAGGTGCGCGCGGGAAATCTGCCGGCGGCCCGAACGGATTATCAGAGAGCGGTGGCGATTGCCCGGCAGTCGTTCGATCACCCTGGCTTGATTTCAGCTCTGGGTGGGCTGGCGCACGCGGAATTTCAAAGCGGGGACGACTTGAGCGCCCTGAAGGATATTGACGGTGCGCTCGACGGCATTGAGAGCGCCCGTGACTCGACGCCGCCGAACTCTCTGCGCACTGGCTATTTCTCGTCCTGGCACAGTTACTACGCGCTGGCGATCGATGTGCTGATGCACCTCGAAGCGCAGCATCCGGGGAACGGCTACGACCGGCAGGCGCTGGTGATTGCGGAACGAGGCCGAGCGCGATTCCTGCTGGATCAGATGGCAGAGAGCGGCTCTCGCGAGTCGGGTGGCGGGCAGGAACTGCGGGCACGTCAGGCGGAGAGCCTGCGCCGCATCCACCTGGCGGAAAGCAGTCTGGCTGCCATGCGAACTGCGCATCCGCATTCCGCGGGGATTGCTCGACTGGAGTCTGAAGTGGCCAGGCTGATGGAGCAGGAAGAACGCCTGGAAGCAGAGCTGAGTCGAAGCGGCGGGGAGCCGTTATCGGGTGCTGCGAATCTGTTTCATGCTCCCGGAACGCTGATCGCGGAACTGCAGAGACGTCTCGACGCTGGAACCGCAGCCCTGGAATACTGGACCAATCAGGATGCCAGCTATCTGTGGGTCGTCACGGCCGATGGGGTTCATGCATACAAGTTGCCGGGCGCGGACAAACTCAGCCCGCTGGCTCGCCAGCTGACTCACGACCTGACTGCGCCGTTCACTGCTGCATCCTCAACTCCGGAGGCGCTTGCCACAGCATTGTCGGATTCGGCCTCGCACTTCAACGACGCAGCGCAGCAACTGGGGCGGTGGCTGTTGCCCCCGGGATCGGTTCCGCGTTTCGTGCACACGCTTCTGATTGTGGGTGACGGGCCAGTGTTGTCAGTGCCGATGGGAGCGCTGCGCCTCGCAGGCGGAAACGGCTCCCGCTCCGTTCAGGATCAGTATGCGATTGTGCAGGAGCCATCCATGGCAGCTTTGTTGGCTCTGCTGCAGCGCCGGGAGCCCAGCCGGTCCACCGAGATCGCCGTCATTGCCGATCCCGTTTTCAATGCGGATGATCCTCGCATGGCGAGGGAGGTGCGGGCCACCGCGCAAGTCGATTCGAAGAGCGCTGCGGACAGCTTCTGGTCGGAAGCGAACACCGCCGGGCATCTGACGCGGCTGAGCTATGCGGGCCAGGAGGTTCGGGAGATCGAGACGGCTGCGGGCGCTTCGCATGTGCATTCCGAGGTGGGTTTTGTCGCCAGCGCGGAGCATGTCCGTTCGCAGGACTGGTCGCGATTCGAGGTGGTCCACTTTGCCACGCATGCTTTTCTCAACCCTGTGCAGCCGGATTTGTCGAACATTATGCTGTCGCGGCTGGACGCCGCCGGTCATCCTCAGGCGGGTGCGCTGTGGTTTTCTGAGATTGCCTCGATGCACATGCCCGTGGATCTGGTGGTTCTGAGCGCATGCCAGACGGCCAACGGCGACGAGCTGCCGGGAGAAGGACTCGTTGGGCTCTCCTATTCCTTTTTGATCGCGGGCTCGCGGCGTGTGGTTGGGTCTTTATGGGATGTGGATGATGCGGCCACGGCGGAGCTGATGCGACGCTTCTATCAGGCGCTGTATCAGGAGAAAGAATCGCCGGCGGAGGCACTGCGCTCCGCCCAAAGGGCTATTGCGAAAGTCCCTCGGTGGAGCAACCCTTATTATTGGGCGGGTTTTACGATAGAGGGCGATCCGCATCCTTTGCCTCGGTAGATTGGCATGCAGAACGATGTCGCAAATCGGAAGAAAGAGCGGCTGACCCGGGAAGGGCTGGAGCGGTTGCTGCTGGCGCTCGGCCACAATCGCGACGAGGCTGCGGCGCGCTACGAGCGATTGCGGGAGCGGCTGGTGTTCTTCTTTGCACGGCGGCAGTTCGTGCTGGCGGAATCACTGGCGGATGAGGCTCTGGACCGACTGGCGACGCGGGTGAGTACGGGGGAGCGAATCGAGGTACTGGAGTCATACGCCTACGGAATTGCACGGCTGGTGGCCCAGGAGGAAGGCCGCCGCTGCATTCGGGAAGCGGAAGCCAATCGTCACTATGCGCGGAACATTTCCAGCGTTCCGGACACACAAGATGAGGGAGAAATCCAGGAGGCGATGGAAGCCTGTCTCAGCCGGCACACGGAGGCGGACCGCAAACTGCTGATGGAGTATTACACGTCGCGCGGACGCGCCCTGATCGATCATCGCCGCCAGCTCGCAGAGGTTTTGGATATGACGCCAGACGCATTTCGGAAGCGAGTCTTCCGGTTGCGGCGGGCAATTGAGAGCTGTGTGCGGGCGCGGCTTTCCCCGAGGAACGGCAACAAATGTAACCTTATATCGAGTGAATTACGCGAGTTTTTGCTGGATCGGCTGCCGCCGGAGCAGGCAGAGGCGATTGAAGCGCGGATGTTTCAGGACGAGGCGTATTTCTCCGACAATGCAGGATGCTGAAGATGAACTGATCGAGGAGTATGTGACGGAATCGCTGGACCCGACCATGCGCGACTGTTCGCGGCGCGTCTGGACCAGGATCCGAAAATGCAGGAGCGCGTGGCGATTCGGCGGGCGCTGATTCGCAACTTGCAGGGCAGCGCAGCGGAAGCAGCCGTTGTTGCAGCGGCGCCCGCGCGTCGCGCGATGTGGGGCCGCTTTCTGGTTCCGGGATTCGCGCTGGCGATCCTGATCCTCTTCTTCGTCTCCTGGCAGGCAATGCACAGAAAACAGATGCCGTCGCAGGCCACAGGAACCCCCGTACCCACGCAGGGAGCAACAGGAAATCGGCAGCAGGCGATGGCGCAGGCGGCCGCGGTGCTCTTCCTGCCAGCGCATGTGGCGCGCGGGGCATCGCAGCAAAACGGCCTTCACCTCGGAACTGCAGCACTCGTCAAGCTGGAACTCGAGACCCCATCTGCCGACGCGTCGGCGCGCTGGGATGTTCGCGTCAACAGCGGCGGTGAGAGTGTCTTCAATGTCGGTGGTCTGGCTCCGCGGCAGGCCGGCGTTGTCTCGTATGTCGTGGCTCAGGTGCCGGCGTCGCAGCTTCCCGCGAAGATTTATGAAATCACGCTGACCCCGCAGTCGTCGTCCAGTGCGGCGGTGCCGTCTTCCTGGGAGCTTCAGGTATTGAAGTAACTCGTCCTGAGTTCGAACTCGCCATCCGCGAATTGTATTCGCGCGGGTGTGAACTCCGACTGCGACGGATCCACCGGCGGCATCTTCTCCTTCCATCCTTTGCGAATGAGCCACGCGTTGGCCGGGAGCGCGGTGAGCGTGCCGGCGACCATGGCGATTTGCATCATGAACCAGAACACGGCCATCCCGGGATCGAGATGCGGTGAAGTGAAGAGCAGGTAATCAGCGATCGCCATCCACGCAAACATGCCGACTTCAAAGAGCGCGATGGAGATGGTGTCAGCGCGGGCGGCGGCGAGCAATCCTTTGCCAAAGGACAAGCCGCGCATGGGAACGATGGTGAAGTACTGAAAAGGTGATCCCGAGGATATAGGCCAAGGCAAAATCGAGGATCAGCTTCGATCGAAATGCCCCGGCGAAAGTAATGCCGAGGGCCGGGACGACAGTCTCGGCTACAAGATCGCCGAGGCTGCAGCCGGCGCCGCAATGGAAGACGGCAAGGGTGTTCTGGAACAGCGTAGGCGGATCGTCCTTGTGCCGTTCCATGGCGGCTTTCATCGCAGGCGACATGGCGTTCTTCTCGCTGACGGGCAGGGCCCTGCGGTACAGGGCGACGGCGACGGGACCCAGGTAGAGTGCGGTGATCGGCCAGACCACGCCCATGATGGCCATCTTTTGCGGGCGAAGCAGTGTGTGGATCATCAAACCCAGCGCGCATGCGAGGCAGATTGCGATGGAAGCCCAGGCGAGAATGTGAAGCCACTGCGGATAGAAGGCCATATCCAGAGTGGATGCAGGCCGGACCGTGAAGGGGAGAGTTGCCGTCAGCAGAAAACCCCATTCCCAGCGAAGGGAATGGGGTTTCAATTTGCGGCGAGAGCCAATTAGCGGCCGTGTCCACCGCCGAAGCCGCCGGCGCCCATGTGAACGCCGCCGCCGCTGAAGCCACCGTGGAAGCCGCCCATCTCGCCACCGCTGCGAAAGGCGCCGCCGCGGAAGCCGCTGTGCGAGCTTACGGCCGGACCGCCGAAGCCGCCATTGCGGAGGTGGACCGGTCCGTGGGGGCCAACAGGATGACCTCCGTAGTAGCCGCCGCCATAATAGCCAGGGTACCCGCCATAGAATCCGCCACCCCAGCCGAACGGAGCAAAGCCCCAGCCGAAGGGACTATAGAAGGAGTAGGGTCCGAGGAACGTGTAATTGAACATGTACGGATCCCAATACCATCCGGGCTCATATCCAGGACCGTAGGCGCCGGCCATCTGCTGGTTGGCCTCGGACAGGTAATCGGAGCGCAGGCTGCTCCAGCGGTAGAGACTGGATTGCTCCTGCTGATCGGCATTGAACTTCGTGGCATTCACGTCGGCCGCGCCCGCAGTGAGATTCACCTCGTGGCTGGACTTGATGGTTGCCCAGTGGCCATTTGCTTTATCGATCGCAGCCTTGCCGGTGAAGACGAGAACGGTCCCCTGATCGGCGTCGAATTCGTAGAGGCCAGTTTGGACAAGTTGAACAGGAACATGATGTTCCAGCACATGAATGTCGTTTTCCTTGAAGAGCTGGTCCACTTCGACTGTGGCGCGTCCCTGCTCCACATTTACGACGGTGTTGGTGATGTCAGGGGAGACCATTTTCACGGTGCTGTTGCGCCCGAGGCGCAGGAAGACTCCGGGAGTGAGGAGGACTTCAGCGCGACCGTTTGTGGTGGTGAGCACCTGGCCGGGCGCGAGAGTCGCGGAGCCGATCGCGTTCTGGCCGATGGTCTGGCCGTTCAGGTCAACCGAGCCTTCGATGTAATTGAGCGTCCCTGGCACGGCAGGGTTCGTTGGGGCCGGAGCAGTCTGGATATCCAAAGCAAAAAGGGCCGGAGCGAACAGAGCCGCCAGGGCCATTGTGAATATTGTTTTTAGCCGTGGCATATGAATTCAAACCTCTATTGATTAGATCGCCAATAGAGGCAAAAGTTGCGGTGTGGGCGCGAACGCAGGGTGCAAGTGCAGCGGAATACCACCGTGCGGGCCCTACAATAGGATTGGAGAGGAGCGAAAGGGGGGACAATGATTGCGCGGGTATGGCATGGTGTGGCGAAGCCGGGGCATGCGGATGCCTTATGAAGCGGGGCATGCGGATGCCTATGAAGCGATGCTGAAACCGGAGTTGCTGCCCGGGGTGAGCCGCATGGCGGGATATCGAGGGAGTTATCTCCTGCGGCGGCCGATGGGAGAGGAGACGGAGTTCATCACGGCGATGTTCTGGGATTCAGTAGAGGCGATCCGGGCAGTTGCGGGGGAGGACTACGAGCACGCGGTGGTGCCGGAGGAGCGGCGGCAGCACCTGGCGCGGTGGGATCAGCGGGCCGCTCACTATGAGGTGGCCAGCGTTCAGGGATTCGGAGACAGGCTGGGATAAGCCGAGAGGGCGATGATGGCGGCCCTAGCGGGCGCGCTTCTTTTGAAAACTGATGCTGAGGGCGATGCTGAGCAAGGCAGTTCCGGCGAAGAAGATCACGAGCGTTAGAATGCCGCCGTCCGCCACTTTGCCGGTGCGGAAGAGAACGTATCCGACCCAACCGTTAAGAAGCGCCCAGAGGACGTTGATGAGGGGCGAGGAGAGTCCTTTGCCCGGCGGATGGGCGAACGGGGTGGGAAACGGGTCTCCGGAAATGCCGTGGACGAAGTGCGGAACGGTGTTGGCGAGAAACATTCCGGCGAAGAAGGCAGCGACCAGCTGATACCAGACCATGAAGCCATTCCTTTGCAGTTTGCGCTGCGAAGAAGTGTACGAGAACGGTGGGAAGCCGGTATTGTGAACCATCTCCTATAGGAATAGTTGACAAACGGAATTTATTTGAACTAACCTCCTATTCCAAATAGGAGGTGCAATGGTTCGACCAAGGAAAGCAGCGCCGGCTCTGACGCCGGTGGAGCTGGAGATCATGCAGGTGCTGTGGCGGGACGGCGCCAGCAATGTCCAGCACGTGCAGAAGAGTCTCAGGAAGGATCTGGCCTATACGACCGTGCAAACGGTGCTGAACGTTCTGCACCGGAAGGGCAGGGTGCAAAGGCGTCTGCGGGGGCGGGCTTTCGATTACAGCCCGGCAGTTGGGAAGGAGGCGGTGCTGCGGCAGGCGGTCAGGGATCTGGTGGACCGGATGTTCGGGGGATCGTCAGAAGAGCTGGTGATGAGCCTGATCAAGACGCGGCAGCTGGATGCAGAGAAGATCGCGGAATTGTTGGCGGCGGAGCGGGAGGATGGAGATGCATAACGTGATCGACAATCTGGCGGGTTGGGCGGCCACCTATGTGGTGAATGCGCTGTGGCAGATTCCGCTGATCGCGGTGGCGGGATGGATGGTGAGCTGGCTGCTGAGACGTGTTGGGCCGCGCGCGCAACACATCGTGTGGGTTGCGACGCTGCTGCTCTCAATCGGAATGCCGGCGGTAGCGGTGGCAGAAGCGGCCGGTGGCTGGAGCGGCTTCACCAGCACGGGCGCGGCGACTGTGTCGCTGGCCATGGTGACGGGTGGTGGAGAAGTGGCAGCTCGCGGCGCTTTTCTGCTGTTGTCAGGATGGTTGCTGTGGAGCGTGTTCGCCGTATATGCGGGTACGGTTCTGTACTTCGCGGGCCGTCTGGCGTGGATGGTGATGGAGACTCGAGTGCTGGTGGGGGAAGGCGTTCCCGCGGTGCTGCCGGGCGAAAAGAATGCGGTGTGGGAACGCTGCAAGCGCGCCTTTGGTGTTGAGCCGACGACGCTCCTTGCTTCGGCTCGGCTGCGAGGAGCGGTGACGGTGGGGACGCGGCGGCCGCTGATTCTCGTGCCGGAAGGATTGGTGGAGTCGTGCACGGAGCGCGAGTTTCTGAGTGCGATGGGCCACGAGTGCGCACACATCCGGCGTCGCGATTCCATGAAGAATTTGTTCTATGAGGCGGCTAGTGTGGTGACGGCGTTCCATCCGGTGACGTGGATGGTGAAGGCGCAGGTGGCCGCAACGCGAGAGATGATTTGCGATGCGAAGGCAGTGGAAACGCTGGTGGATACAGAGACCTATACGCAATCGTTGCTGCGGCTGGCGGAGCAGATGCTGATGCCGGGCGCGGACCCCGTTCATGCCATCGGAATATTCGATGCCAACATACTGGAGAAGCGAATTATGTGGATGAAAGCGAGGAAGCGGACGGTTGGGCGGACGGCGCGGTGGGCTCTGACTGTGTGCGGTGCGCTGGTGCTGGGGTCGGTGGCGGCAGCCGGGGCAGCGATGGGCAGGGGCGTGGAAGCGCAAACCGCGAGCCAGAGTACGAATAAAGATAACGTGTATCGGCCGGGCGAGGCTGGCGTGACGAATCCGGTGCTGACGTATGCACCGGATCCAGAATTTCCTAAGGGAGACAAAAGCAAGGGCGGGGTGTGCGTGGTGGGACTGGTGGTGGATGCGCACGGTATGCCGCAGGACGTGCATGTGGTGCGATCCCTGAGGGCAGACTTCGATGCCAACGCGCTGGCGGTGGTGCGGCAGTACCGTTTCAAGCCGGGAACGCTGCACGAGAAGCCCGTGGCGGTGCGGATCAATATCGAGGTGAATTACAGAAGGTATTGAGAGGAAGAGAAGGCTGAAGCCATGCCCTGATACAAAAGCTTCTTTTGAGGACGAGATGAGGCTGTGGTGGGCACCCCGGAGCAGGCACCTGCCCTGACAAAAGAAGCGCACCACAGAGAGCGCAGAGGATTCTCGTGATCGGTACGAAATCAGGGGCGCGTCGGCATGTCGGGCATTGGGGGGATGGCTTTGCCGGATCCGCCGACGCTGAAGCTTTTCAGATGCAGGATCTGCGGCGTTCCGCCCTCACGCAGATGGTAGATGTGGTCAGTGGGAATGCTGGTGAAGCGCTGCACAGTGCCTGATCCGGGCCAGCGGACTTCGAGGCTGCGGACGACGGCGGTTTTGCCGAGGCCGATGTGCTGGCGCAGGGGATTGCCGCCGAAGCTTGAGCCGAATCCAACCGTACGATAGACGCGACGCTCGACGCCGCCGTCGCCAAAAGAGAGATCGAGGCGGGCGCCGATGGCGCTGCGGTTGGCCTTCACGCCTTCGAGATCGAGCTCGATCCAGTGATTGCTGTTGCCGGGATTGCGGTAGAGCACGCTGGTGAAGAGGTCGCCAGGCAGAGCGCCACCCATCTCTTCAAAAACATCTTCGTGGCCGTTGTTGCCGGGGTCGCCAAAGGCGATGCTGTGGCCCTTCTGCAGGTGGCCGAAACCGCCGGAGGTGGTGATGTCCTGAAAGGCGCGTCCCTGGTCGTTGCGAAACATGCGGTTGGGGAGGAGCCCGGTATAGGTGGAGTCGCCGGTGCCGAGGTAGATGTCGAGCCAGCCGTCGTTGTCGAGGTCGCCGAAGGAGGAGCCCATGACGAGGATGGCGCGGTCGAGGTGCGTGCGGTGGGTGACGTCGGTGAAGGTGCCGTCGTGGTTGTTGTGGTACAGGCGGGGGAGCTCGGCGTGGTTGGGCTTGTCCATTTCGAAGGCGCCGACGTCGTTTTCCGAGTCGACAGAGTAGCCGGCGACGAAGAGGTCGGGCCATCCATCGTTGTCGTAATCAAAAAACCATGTGGCAAAGGAGTGGAGGGGGTCGGCGACGCCGGCTTCGCGGGCGACGTCGGTGAATTTCCAGCCGCCGCCGGGGCGGGGACCGTCGTTGCGGAAGAGGTGGTTGGGGCCGGTCGAGCGAGGAGACGTAGAGGTCGGGGTGGCCGTCGTTGTTGAAGTCGCCCCAGGCGACGCCTTTGACATAGCCGAGATCGGAGAGGCCCATGGAGGCGCCGACTTCGGTGAAGGTGCCGTCGCGGTTGTTGTGGAAGAGCTGGAGGGGTGGCGGTCGCGCGGGTCTGAATTCGACCTGACAGAGTGCCGGATTCGTGGCCGACGTAGAGGTCGAGCCAGCCATCGCCGTCGTAGTCGGCCCAGGCGGCGGTTTGCGTGGGCGCGAGCGGTGAGGAGTCCGGCTTTGACGGTGACGTCTTCGAAGGTGCCGTCGCCGCGATTGCGGAGGAGCGAGAAGGGATACTCGCCGTCGCGGCCCCACCAGCCGCCGCGGAGGACGAGCAGGTCAGTGTGGCCGTCGTTGTCGTAGTCGGCGGCGATGAGGTTGAGTCCGCCGATTTCGTCGGCGAGGCCGGCCTGGCGGGTGCGGTCGGAGAAGGTGCCGTCGCCGTTGTTGTGGAAGAAGTGCATGGGGTCGAGCGGGCCGGAGGAGGTGAAGACGATGTCGAGGAGGCCGTCGCCATCGAAGTCGTCCATGACGGCGCCGCCGGCGTGTCCCATGACGTCAAGCTCGGCGGCGGAGGCGACGTTCTCGAAGTTGCCGATGTTGGCTTCTGACTGGAAGAGCTTTTCGGGAATGAGCCAGCGGGACGGGACATCTTTGGGATATTCGCCGAGCTGCATATAGGCGACATTGAGGAGCCACTGGGAGAGCGCGTCGTGGGGATTGATTGCGAGGAGCTGCGTTAGTTCGCGAACGGCGCCTTCAGCGCCGCGCGGTTTGTGGTGGCGGCCGGAGGCATCGATGGGGAAGATGCAGGCGCGGCGCATGGTCGATCCCATATTGAGGCAGTTTTCTTGTTCGCCGAGGCGGAAATACGAAATGGCGGCGAGCTTGCGGACGCGGAGATCGAATTCGGAGGGGAGTGTGATGGCTGCAGCGGAGGCTTCTTTGCGGAGTCCTTCGATGGTGTCCACGGCCTGGGCGGAGTCGCCGGCCTGGAGGAGTTCGCTGGCGAGTTGCAGCTCAACCTGGAGGCGATCGGGGACGGAGAGCTGTGCGGATTTCAGGAGGTCCTGATAGTAGCGGGCGCGCAGGGCTTGTTTGTTGGGGTCGGTTTTCCAGTCGGTGGCGTCGTAGATTTTGCGCAGCAGGTCGCCCATGGCCTGGGTGCCTCCGTAGGCAGGGGCCGGCTGCGGGGCGGGTTGGGCCTGCGCAGCGACGCACGAGCCGAAGAGGGACAGCGCGACGGCTGCGCAGATCCAGATGCGGAGTGGGGGCACGGGAGAACGATACCGGCGGGGAACGGAGGTGTCTATTGCACCCACGCTGGGCGGCCTTTTGCCGATTTGAGTGAGAAATGCAGGTCCGTTCGACTCACGCCTGAATTGCTGTTGCGCCAAATGCGGCGCAACGAATACGGAAGGCTCGCTCAGGATGACTGCGGAGGAATCGCAATCAGTTTGAGAGAAGCGTCCTCTCCAGACTGCGAAAGACTCGCAGACCTGGGTACCCGGATTTCGGTTGGGCGATCGCTACGCGTTATAGGTGCTCGAGCTGACCCTGCCGCCGTGGCCGGTCCAGTTGGTGTGGAAGAACTTGCCGCGGGGCTGGTCGACTCGCTCGTAGGTGTGGGCGCCGAAGAAGTCGCGCTGGGCCTGGAGCAGGTTGGCGGGCAGGCGGGCGGTGCGGTAGCCGTCGTAGAAGGCGAGCGCGGTGGAGAAGGCGGGCGTGGGGACGCCGAGTGCGATGGCGTGGACGATGGCCTTGCGCCAGGAGGCCTGGTAGTTGTTCAGAGCGCCGGAGAAGAAGTCGTCGAGGAGGAGATTGTCGAGGGCGGGATTCTTGTCGTAGGCGTCCTTGATTTTGCCGAGGAAGCGGCTGCGGATGATGCAGCCTCCGCGCCACATGAGGGCGATGCCGCCCATGTTGACCTGCCAGCCGAATTCCTTCGCGGCCTGCGCGGAGCAGCATGTAGCCCTGCGCGTAGGAGATGATCTTGGAGCAGTAGAGTGCGCGGCGGACATTCTCAATGAACGTCCGCGCGGTCGACGGTGGCGGCCTGGCCTGTGGGTCCTTGAGGACTTTGAGGCTTCGACGCGCTCTTCTTTGATGGCGGAGAGGCAGCGGGCGAATACGGATTCACCGATGAGGGTCACGGGCATGCCGAGGTCGAGGGCAGAGATGACGGTCCACTTGCCGGTGCCTTTTTGTCCGGCGGTGTCGAGGATCTTGTCGACGATGGGAGCGCCGTCTTCGTCCTTCTTGGCGAAGATGTTGGCGGAGATCTCGATGAGGTAGCTGTCGAGCTCACCCTTGTTCCAGTCAGTGAAGATGGTCGCAAGTTCGTCCGGCGTGGCAGCCGAGCGCGTCTTTGAGGAGGTCATAGGCCTCGCAGATGAGCTGCATGTCGCCATACTCGATGCCGTTGTGGACCATCTTGACGTAGTGGCCGGCGCCCTCTTCGCCGACCCAGTCGCAGCAGGGCGGTTCCGTCCTTCGACTTTGGCGGCGATGGCCTGGAAGATGTGCTTCACATGCGGCCACGCATCGGGATTGCCGCCGGGCATGATGGAGGGGCCGAAACGCGCGCCTTCTTCGCCGCCGGAGACGCCGGTGCCGATGAAGAGGATGCCTTTGGCGGCGAGGTCTTTGGTGCGGCGGTTGGAGTCGGTGAAGAGGGAGTTGCCGCCGTCGATGATGATGTCGCCGGGCTCGAGGAAGGGCAGGACGTGGTCGATGGTCTGGTCGACGACGTCGCCAGCTTTGACCATGAGCATGACGCGGCGCGGGCGTCTTCAGCAGAGAGACGAACTCCTCAATGGAGTGAGCGCCGACGACCTGGGTGCCTTTGGCTTCGTTGGCCAGGAAGTCGTCCACTTTGGAGACGGTGCGGTTGAAGACGGCGACTTTGAAGCCGTGGTCATTCATATTGAGGACGAGGTTCTGTCCCATAACGGCGAGGCCGATGAGGCCGATGTCGCAGATGGCTTCGGGCATAGTGAGTCTCCGGAATGCGTTTGGCGCTTTGCGACGAGGATAAACCCGGGGAGGACGGGCAAGGGCGAGGGCACAAGGACAGGGCAAGGGACAAGCGCAGAGTGCAGGGCGGTCCAGGGCAGGCCGGGCCCCGAGGATCAGGGGCTGTCCGTGTTGGCGGCCGGCGGCTCTTCACCGGTGTGCATGACCTTTTGCAGAACGTCGGGGGAGATCTGCTCCGCGGCGGAGTCGTGCGGAGAAGGCAGGGAATTTCCGTTGGAGCCAACCGGTGGGATGGGAGGCCCTTTCCTTCTGTCGGGCACGCCCAGCTTGGAGCTGAGGCGGTCGAGGTTGTCGGGGACGAGGCGCTCGGCGAACCCGGCGAGAAACGACCAGACGAAGAGCCTCGCATAGTCCGCGCCGGAGATGGGGAGAGTGCTCCAGGTAAAGGTGAAGAAAGTGAGGCCGGCGCGATGGTGGGTGGAGGGCGAGTAGAAGGTTGGGAAAATCGATCCTTCGAGGATGCCGGCGACAAACATGAGGAAGAGCACGATGGCGAAGGTGGCGCCGAGCAGTGGGGAGAGCCAGAGGTAGTAGCCGGCGCTGTCGAGCTCGAAGACGGTGATGAGGGGATCGCCGTCGTTAGGGATGCGCTGCATCCGGCGCTGGGAGCTGACAAAGCCGCCGAGGATTCCCCAGATAGAGCACGCCGGCAATCATGGCGAAGAACTCGGCCTTGTAGTGATAGCAGAGGATATAGATCCCGGCGAGCACGGCGGTATAGAGAACCACATAAGCGATGCAGCGCAGGGTGAGGGACTTGCGCAGCCGCTCGCGCATGGGGATGAGCGAGTAGTGCCAGTGGAGGACATCGAGGACGCGGGTGAGGTCGGCGCGTAGCAGGGCGAATTTGGCGGGAGTGTCGGAGTCGCGAGGGAAGTTGGACTCCACATACTTCTGAAAGACAGTGGGACAGGCGATTTCGCGAAGGCGCTCGCGGACGATCCATGCGTTGCGGTTGACCACCTCGGGAGGCTGAAGGGAGAAGACGATGTTTTCGAGCAGGAAGATGTCGCCCCATGTAAGGTCGTCGGGACGCGCGGTGGATTTGGAGATGACGGCGTCGGCGCGCCCGTCGGAGGTATTCAGGGTGACGTAGAGGGAGACGAGATGGTCAAAGTAGGACCATCCATAGGGGGGAACGTTAGGCGGTTCGCGGAGGTTGAGAGCGACACCGAGCTTGCGGGCGAACCTGCGCCAGTCGATCATGGCAGCCACCTCCGGGGAAGAAGCAGAACGCCAGGAAACTTTGGACAGAGGGCGAAAGGCGCAGAGCGGGTGCGCTGAGAGAGTTCCGATAATACTCCGGCTCGATGACGATGCTGAAGGGGAATCTTCGAGGAATTTCAGCGAATGACGCCGGTTACCACAGGCAGGAGGCCGGTTAGCAGAGGAGTTAATATCCTGCGGCTTCGCCGTAGTTGTGGCGGTGATCCTGTCCACCGCTGAGCTCGCCGGTTCGGGGATCGACCGCGATGCATTCGCCATCGCCCCAGTGCCGGCCGATGCGGAGGGTGTATCCCATGGCGCGGAGGCCGTTGAGGGTAGCGTCGGAGAAGCCGCGCTCCAGCATTACGGTGTCCGGCAAATATTGATGATGGAAGCGGGGGGCATCGACGGCCTGCTGGATGTTGAGGCCCTGGTCGGCGACGCTGATGAAGATGTTGGCGACGGTCGTGATGATGGTAGCGCCGCCAGGAGTGCCGAGAACATAGGCGACCTTGCCGTCGCAAGGACGATAGTGGGGGTCATGCTGGACAGCGGGCGCTTGCCGGGGGCGATGGAATTGGCGGGCCCTGGATAAGGCCAAACATGTTGGGCACGCCCTGCTTGGAGGCGAAGTCGTCCATCTCGTCGTTGAGAATGAAACCGAGGCCGGGGACGGTGACGCCGGATCCAAAAGCGTTGTTGAGAGTAGTGGTGACGGAGACGGCGTTGCCATCGGAATCCATGACGGAGTAGTGGGTGGTATCGACGGATTCCTGCCGGACATCGGCCATAGTGGGCGGCGGGGAAGGAAGCCGGCCGGCCGTTGGAGATCGGCGGAAGGCGTGGCTTTATCGGGATTGATGGAGGCGCGGAAGGCATCGGCATATTTGCGGCTGAGAAGCTTCTCGACGGGAATGTGGACGTAGTCGGGATCGCCGAGGTAGCCGGTGCGGTCCATATAAGCGCGGCGAAAGGCTTCCAGGATCAGGTGCACCTCGGGGGTGGTGCGGTCGCCGAGGGCATGCAGATCGTAGTGGTCGAGCATGTTCAGCATTTCGATCAGGGCAATGCCGCCGGATGACGGTGGCGGCGCGCTGACGATTGAGTAGCCGTGATAGGTACCCATGACGGGCTTGCGCTCTTTAACGGTGTACCGTGCGAGGTCGTTGGCGGTGATGAGACCGCCGCCCTGGTGGATCGCGTCGGCGATTTGGCGAGCCATAGCGCCCTCGTAAAAGTCTTCGGGTTTATTTGCTATGCGGCGCAGGGTCTCAGCCAGCTCGGGCTGACGGAATGTGTCGCCTGACTTATAGAAATCGCCATCGCGCTGAAAGATCTTGCGGGAGGCGGGGAACTGGGTGAGCACGGGATCGTGGAGCTCGGCAGCTTCCTGATCCGTGAGGACGAATCCTTCAGAGGCGAGGCGGATGGCGGGGGCCATCACTTTTTCGAGGGTGAGGCGACCGTAATTGCGCTCGGCGTGGACGAGTCCGGCAACGGAGCCGGGGACAGCGATGGCCCGATAGCCTGTGATGCTGGCGTTGGGAATGACATTGCCGCTGGATCCAGGTACATGTTGGCGCTGGCGGCGAGCGGGGCTTTCTCGCGGTAGTCGATGAAGAGGTCGCGTTCGCCGTGGTGGCCGCGGATGAAGGCCGAGTGCTCGTGGATAAGCATGAATCCGCCGCCCCCGAGATTGCCGGCGAGCGGATGAACGACGGCGAGGGCAAAGCCCACGCCGACGGCGGCATCGACTGCGTTGCCGCCTTCCTTCAGGATCTGTACGCCTGCATCCGTCGCAAGATGATGAACAGTGACCACCATGGCGTGAGGAGCGCGCACGGGCTGGTCGTTGGTGAGCAGGGTCGCGGTGTCGGGATCAACGCCGGCAGAGGGTGATGTCTGCGCGGGAAGGGGAAGCGCGAGAGCAGCGACCAGGCAGAGAGGGAGAGCAAAGGCGGCGGGGCGAAAGCAGTTGTTCTTCATGGGGCTGGAGAGTCGTGCGATGGGGAGGATTGTACGGCAGGATAAGGGCGCGGGGCGAATGGGGAGGGGACAGCCGAAGCCGGGAGCCGGACGGCCGGGGGGCTTTGCTTTCACTACGAAGGACGCAGAGGGCACAGAGATTTCGATGGATCGGCAAGTCGTGGTGCCGCGTGGTTTGGATTGATTCTGCTGGAGTCGGCGCATAGACTGAAGAAGCCTGTCCCGCAAACGTCAGTCCATAAGAATATGCCGCTGTTTTCCCGCCGTTGGTCGCTGTCACTCCTGGTCGCCGGAGCCGTTGGAGTGGCTCCGTGTCTCGCACAGCAAAGTTCGAGCGCTCCGCCGTCGTCCGGTTCGGGACAGAGCTCGTCTTCGCAGATCTCGGTACCGCTGACTGAGGGGCAGCCCCCGGCACGGACGTCACAGACGGGTTTGTCTCCGGCGCCGGCGCTGATCGATCCCGCGGGGCCGACGGTCAGCCTTGAGACCAGCGAAGCGATGTTCGACATCGGCGTGGCGTTGAATGCCTGCGGGTACGACCGAGGGATCGACGAGTCCGATCCGGTGCGGAAGCGAGTGCGCGATGAGTTGAACCAGGCGCTGCTGGGCTCGGCGCGGGGGCGGGACGATCGCGACAAGCTGTGCTTGTTCATCGATCAGCACCGCCTGGAAGACCCGGCGCGAAGCCTGGCGCAGTATGTGTCGCTGGGACTGTATCTGACAGCGCCGCCGGACCTGACGCCCAACGTGGATCAGCAGGATCTGCCTCCGGACGCGAACGGGGTGATCGAGGTCTTGCCGCTGGTGCGGCAGCTGGCAGATGATATCGATCTGCACCTGATCTGGGTGGAGAATCGTGCCGCATACGACGACATGACCAACCGTCTGCACGGGCCGCTGACGAAGATGATCGTGGACACCAACTACTACCTGAAGATGCCGGCCTCGACGTACGGCGGCAGGCATTTTCTGGTGGTGCTGGAGCCGATGTTGTCGCCGGCCGAGACCAACGCGCGCATCTACGGGACGAATTACGTCGTGGTGGCATCGCCGAAGGACGGGCAAATTCCGATGCAGCTGGTACGGCACGCGTATCTGCACTATGAGATCGAGCCGCTGCTGTACGCGCATGAAAATTCGATGGACCGGATGATGCCGATCCTGAAGGCGGTGCAGGATGCGCCGCTTTCCTTCGAGTTCAAGAGCGATCTGGTGTCGCTCGTCATCGAGTGCATGATCCGGGCGATTGAAGCCCGAACCATGGACACCGGCGTACCCCAGGTGAAATTTCCCGCGAACACGCTGCGCGGCGATCTGGGTCCCTATGAGCGGGCGAAGAGCCTGGCAGAGCAGAAGCGGGACGCGATCCGGCAGCAGCGGGTGGATCACGATGTAACCCAGGGATATGTGCTGACGCAGTACTTCTACAACCAGCTGCGCGCGTTTGAGAAGAATCCGGAGAGTCTGGACGAAGCGATCGGGCCGATGGTGTATGGAATGGACGTAGACCAGGAGATCCATCGCGCGAAGCAAACTGCCTTCGACGCGCAGGGCGAAGGCGAGGTTATGACCCGGTCTCCGCAGGGGCCGCCGCAGCCGAAGGAACTGGATGTGGCGGAGCTGAAGCTGATGAAGGGCGACGTGGCGGGCGCGCAGGCGCTGGCCCAGAAGGCTCTGCAGGCGCACAGCGGGGAGCCTGGACGAGCGGACTTTATTCTGGCACGCGTGGATCTGATGAACGGGAAGATGAACGACGCCGAAGCGGCGTTCCAGGGGACGCTGACGGCGGCGAAGGATCCGCGCATGCTGGCCTGGTCGCACATTTTCCTGGGACGCATTAAGGATGTCGAGGAAGATCGCGATGGGGCGATTGCCGAATACAAGGCGGCGCTGACAGTGCGAGACGGGCAGCCGGATACCAAAGAGGCAGCGGAATCGGGACTGAAGAAGCCCTTCGCGCTGCCGCACCAGGCAGAGAATGACAGCGGCAATCAGGCTTCGCCTCCCGCTGCACCCCAGGGGAGCCAGCCGCATCCGCAATAGCGGCGGCGAAGCAGTCGATCGTCGGAACGCGCTTCTACAATCGAAAGAGAGACAGCACAGGCGCTGATGGAGTCCACACATCCTTCGGGAAATTCTCAGGACGCGGGACGACTGCCCGAGCCGCCAGGTCTACCGGGGCTGGAGGCGAAGCTGGAGTATGGATTCGCCGACAAGGGATTGCTGGCGCTGGCTCTCACGCACAGCTCGCGAGTGCATGAACGCGGCGAGGGCGAGCCGCAGACGGAAGATAACGAGCGCCTGGAGTTTTTGGGCGATGCGGTGGTGGGTATGCTGGTGGCCGAGGCCGTTTACCGTCGTTACGCGGAACTGAGCGAGGGAGCGCTGACCCGGCTGCGCGGGACGCTGGTGAGCCGGCGGCATCTGGCGGAGGTGGCCAGAGGACTGGAACTGGGGCAGCATCTGTTCCTCGGGCGCGGCGAGGAGCGAAGCGGCGGACGCGCGAAGGCGGCGCTGCTGGCGAATGCGATGGAGGCGGTGATCGGAGCGATCTATCTCGACGGCGGACTGGAGGCGGCGCGGCGGCTGGTGGAAGCGCAGGTGGTAATGCCCTCGGTGGAGGCGCTGCGGGTGGCGCTGACGGCCGGCGGCGGGATGGGCGATTTCAAGTCTGCGCTGCAGGAATTATTGCAGGCGCGGCGACAGGGACAGCCGGAGTATCGCACCACCCGGGAGAGCGGGCCCGATCACGAGAAGGAGTTTTTTGTGGAAGCGCGGGTAGCGGGCGCAGCGCTGGCCGAGGGATCGGGATCGACGCGGAAGCGCGCCGAGCAGGATGCGGCGCGCCGGGCGCTGGAGAAATTGCAGGCCGAGGGCGAGCCGCTATGAGCGAGGCCCCGCAGATGCCCGAGGAACAGGAGCCGCCGGCGCTGAACCAGCGGATCGGAGATCTGCGCGCAACTATCGCGCAGAGAGAGGAACTCGCGGCCAGACCGGAGCAGGACGAGCCGCCGGTGGTTCCAGTGGTCGCCCCGCGCGTGAAGATGAAGGTCTATCCCGGCGCGATGGAGATGACCCGCTCGCTGCTGGTGGTGCTGGTGGTGGCCCTCTTCATCCTGACGTTCATCGTGCAGCCGTTTCGGATTCCGTCGGAATCAATGGAACGGACGCTGCTGGTGGGAGACTTTCTGCTGGTGAATAAAGCGATCTTCGCACCGCCAGGCCCGTGGGGCTGGCTGCTGCCGTACCAGAAGATCGAACGCGGCGACGTGATCGTGTTCCACTTTCCCCCGCATCCGCCGGAGCACGTGGTCAAGCGGGTGATCGGCTTGCCTGGAGATCACATTCATCTGCAGAATGGGTTGGCGTGGGTGAACGGACAGCCGCTGGACGAGCCATACGTGGTGTTCGAGTCAGCCTATGCGGACGATTTCCGGGACAATTTTCCAACCGAACTGTACACAGATCCAGGCGTGGATGCGCAATGGTGGATGGAGATGCGGCGCAACGTGCGGGAAGGCGATCTGGTGGTGCCCCCGGATGAATATTTCGTGATGGGGGACAATCGCAATTTCAGCCGCGACAGCCGGTATTGGGGATTCGTGCCGGAAGATCACATTGTGGGGCGGCCGTTCATCATTTACTTCTCGCTGCGGGAGCCATCGACGACGGATGTGGAGGAGTCGCCGGATGATAGACTCGGACAGAAAAACGATCCGCTGAGCCGGATTGAGGATTTCGCGCGCTGGAACCGCTTTTTGCGCGTGGTTCGCTGAGGATAGCCGGAGCCGATGGCAGAAGTCCTGGAAAAGCAGGCTAAACAAAAAGAGCACCATGAAGAGACACCGCTGGAGGCGTTCGCCTCGATCTGCGGCGTGCTCGCCGTGGGTCTTTTCATCCTGACATTCATTTTTCAGAATTTCGCGATTCCGTCGTCATCGATGGTGCGGGCCCTGCTGGTGGGCGATCACGTGCTCGTGGATCGGATTACGCTGGCGCCACAGTCGCACTATGCGCCGTTTGTGTATTACCGGGATGTGCGGCGCGGAGACATCGTCGTCTTTTATAAGCCGACGCTGGAGCCGAACGGCGAGCATTTGTTCCTGGTGAAACGCGTGATGGGGATCCCGGGCGATCGCATTCATCTGCGGAACGGAATTGTGTACCGCAACGGAGTTGCGCTGGACGAGCCGTATGCGGGCATGCCGACGGATGGCGACTACGTTCCGTACCGGGACGATTTTCCAGCAGTGCCGCCGGCGGAGAGCCCGGATGTGACGGCGGAGTGGGCGGAGGCGCTGCCGGCAACCATTCAGGGGCAGGATCTGGTGGTTCCAGCCGGGATGTACTTCTGCATGGGCGACAACCGTACGGTGAGTCTGGACAGCCGCTACTGGGGGTTCGTGCCGCGGAAGAACATCGTGGGACGGCCGCTGTTCGTCTACTGGTCGTTTGTGACGCCGGAGTCCGAGGAGAACAAGACGTCAGTGGGCGATCGAGTGGGCTGGATTCTCCATGAGACGATCCACTTCTTCGATCAGACGCGCTGGCGGCGAACCCTCCATCGAGTGAAATAGCCATGAGCCGCGTGGAGGAGCTGCTGTCCTCCGAGGAGTCGGGGCGGCGAGGTGTGTCCGCGTGGTGGAAGCTGGGAGTCGCCGGTGCGGCGGTCCTGCTTCTGGCGCTGGCGATTTTTCTGCCGCCGCTGATCAATCTGGGCAAATATCGACGATCCATCACAGCGAGCATGTCGGAAGCCCTGGGAAGGCCCGTCTACGTGGGCGGAATGCAACTCCGGCTGTTGCCCATTCCGGGTCTCGTGATGAGCGACTTCACCGTGGAGGAGGATCCCGCCTTTGGGGCGGAGCCGGCACTGCATGCCAACTCGG
This sequence comes from uncultured Acidobacteriaceae bacterium, assembly GCA_963702295.1. Lineage (GTDB taxonomy): Bacteria > Acidobacteriota > Terriglobia > Terriglobales > Acidobacteriaceae > Palsa-343. Next base: position 34,256 of record CAVPCE010000128.1, read on the forward strand.
TGGTGGCCTCCCTGCGCATGACGTCGTTGTGGCGCGGGCGGCTGGAGGTGAGCCGGATCAGTCTGGATGAGGCAAATCTGAACCTGGTGCAAAACGCGGCGGGACAGTGGAGCGTGAGTTCGGTGCTGCTGCGGGCTGCGCAGATTCCCAACGCGCCGACAGGGCAGCGGCATGCCGGACCGCGGCCGCGGTTTCCATACATCGAAGCGACAAATGCGCGGATCGACTTCAGGCATGGAGTGGAGAAGCGGCCATTTTCGCTGATGAATGCCGAGTTCTCGATGTGGCAGGCAAATGCGGACGAGTGGCAGCTGCGGTTGAAAGCGCAGCCGGCGCGGACGGATCTGGAGCTGCACCTTTCCGACGCGGGCCAGCTGCAGGTGGAAGGATCCCTGCGGCGGGCGGGGGACCTGAACGAGATGCCGGTGCATCTCCGGGTGGAATGGAGCGGAGCGCAACTGGGCCAGGTGAGCCGGTTGTTGGCCGGCTCCGACAGCGGCTGGCGCGGCGATCTGCATACATTGACTACGATCGGTGGCACGGTCGGCGACCTGCAGTTGCAAACGCGGCTGACGGTGAGCAATCTGCGCCGACAGGATTTTCAGCCTGTGCGAACGCTGGATGTGGACGCGAGCTGCCGAGGTGAATACCAGCATCCGACGCGAACGCTGGGCAACGTTACCTGTTTCCTGCCGGTGGGCAGCGGACATCTGCTGTTAACCGGAAGCCTTCGGCCCCTTGCGCCGGCGGAGGCGCATTTGCAGCTTGAGGTAAATCAGGTGCCGGCCGAATTTCCTCTCGAGGTACTGGGGCGGATGCGGCCGAACGCGCAAAATATCACGGCGACGGGAGCGGTAAACGGGAGCTTCCTGGTAGGTCTGGGGCAACAGCCATCGATTGCAGGGGAGGCGAGGGCAACGGCAGTGATCCTCAAATTTCCAGGGGGAACGTTATCCCTTCCGACCATGGATTGGGTAGCTGGAGAGCCGCAGCCGGGGGGTCGAAACGGCCACGAGTTGTGAACAAAGCGGCGGCGGCGCCTGCGAGGAAGCCGGATGCGATTGCGCTGCAGCCCGTGGCGATAGCGATGGGCGGAGCAGAACCCGTGAAAGCGGACGGGTTCGTCGATCGAAGCGGATTTCATCTTCATCTCTCGGGAGAGGCGAGTGTAGCGCGGTTGATGGCGGTGGGATCGAACTTTGGGCTGCTGGGAAATGCGCTGACTCTGGCGACGCCAAAAGGGCGCGTCCAGATGGACACGATCACCACAGGAAACTGGGTCCCTCCTCTCATCGAGGGCAGCTCCGGGATTACGACGACGGGAACGCTGCACCTGGAGGGGGCGGAGTTGCGTGCGGCATTTCTGCGCGTGCCGGTGGAAGTGGTCGCGGCGGATGTGGAGATGAAGTCCGCCGAGGTGGTCTGGCAGAAGGCGAATCTGCGTTACGGCGGGATGGATCTGCAGGCGTCCGGGGAGTATCCCGCGGTGTGCAGTCAGCCGGCAGCGTGTCTGGCGACGTTTGCGCTGAGTACAGGCGCGCTGAACGCGACGAAAATCGAGACCGTGCTGTTGGGGCACCGCCAGGGCATCCTGGGAGAGATTCTGACCAGCGCTTTGGGTGAGGCGAATGGCGGAAAATGGCCGCCGCTTCGCGGCACGGTCGAAGCCGCATCTCTGACGCTTGGAAAGATGACGGTCCAGAACGTGGCGGCCTCAGTCGCGGTGGAAGGAAAGAAGCTGACGCTTGCCTCACTTGAAGGTGCGGCTCTGGGCGGAAAGCTGCAGGCGAGCGGATCGATGGACGCGAGCAGCGGAACTCCGCAATGGGCGCTCGATATGCGGTTGACTGGCGCGAACATGAATGAGGCAGGAAAGATTTTTGGTGAGGTCTGGGGTCCAGGGACTGCGGCGGCGGATGTGAAGTTGACGATGAGCGGCTATCAGATCGCGGATTTGGCCTCATCGGCGAGTGGCGATTTTCATTTCACCTGGCAGAATGGCGGATTGCCCGGGGTGAGCCGCGTGAGCCAGCCTGGCGGCCAGCCGGCTCTCGGGCATTTCGATCACTGGTCGGGAACCGGCACGATTGGCAACAGTACGCTGACGCTGACCGACGGCGCCGTGACACGGGCGGGACGGATGGATGCGGTCCGGGGGACGGTTACCTTCGGCCGCGATGTGGATCTCACCATAGAGACGCGGCACGGGCGGGTGCGGGTGGGCGGTAGCCTCGAGCATCCGGCGCTGCACTAACAGGTCAGAAGCCGCCCGGGAAACTGGTCTTGAGTGTGGTGCGGTGAATGCTGTCTTCGACCTCGGGGACGGAGCCGTCATTGAGATCGACCTCGGTGGGATTCTGCGAGAACGTCATGCGATGGGTGATGCGCGTGTGCGCAGGGACATGCACCCAGTCGGTGATGGAAGCGCTGTAGCCTTTGACGGTGAGAGGCACCAGGGCCGACGCGTAGCCGGCGTTCACGATGTCCACCGCGACAAGGTACTGCTGATGCGATTCCGGGCTGGGATAAACGGCGGCGATGGAGAGATCGGGCAGGCCGGTATCACGATAAACCCAGTCTTTGAAGAACCAGCTGAGGTCCTTCTGGCCGGTTAGCAGATCGGCGGAAGCAAGCGGCGTCAGGATGCGCTCGAAGTAGTCCGCCGTTGTGTCCAGTGCCGGTTCGTAGGACTGCAGGGCGCTCTGCAGGGCTTTGTCGCCGGCGAGATTGCGGAGCATCCAGAGGACATACGTGGCCTTGGTGCGGTAGTAGATAGATCTGACGGCGTGGAGCAGGTCCTGGCCGGAGGCTTCGCCGGGCGTGGCCGGTTCGGTGATGGCGAGAGCCGGGCGTTCGGCATTGAGGTTCTCCATCGCGGCGGTCTGGCCCTGCTGCGACTCAATCCAAAGTGTGCTGATGAAATTCGCGACCCCTTCATTGAGCCATGCGCGCGGCGAGTAGAAGGCAGCATGAGCGAGGGCGTGCACGACGACGGGAGTGAGGTGCGGTGGATCGTCGGTGGAGAGAGGCGTGACGAGCAGGTCACCGGTTTCGGCGGGCGCATCGTCAGATTCGGGCAACTCGAGGATGGTAGCCGGGGCGTGGGCCTTCTTGCCGAGCCAGGTCTGCACGAGCGGTTGCACGAGAGCGGCGGCGGCAATATAGCGCTGAGCGCTGCCGGAGTCAGTGGACGGAGCGAGGACGCGCAGCCCGTTGTCCTGGATTTCCCGATTTTCGGTCAGGAATAAAGATGGAGCCTCAAAGCCGAGGTGCGTAGCCGGGAGCGTTGCGGTGATGACGCCAGGAAAAGACGCAGTCGGCATGACGGCGGGTTTGGCCAGCGCGACATCGTGGCCGTCGAGGATGGCAGCGGTCGGCGGCTCGGAATAGAACTCGTCGGTGATGCGAATGGCGGCGGTGGCGTCCTGGTCGAGAAGCTTCTGGCGGCCGATTTCCGTGAAGAAAGTGTCGCCCTTTCCGAGCGCTACGGGAACGGAGACGACCGGATACCAGACGACGTTGCCGAATCCGCGAAGGCCGGTGAAGGGTGCAGAGATGCGATCCCAGTCGGAGGCTTCGGCGGTGGCAGCAGGCGCGCCGATGGCGGTGAGGCGCCCGGACGACAGTGGAATGGATCCGCCGTAGTCGACGTCGAGGGTAAGGCCGGCGCCGGGAGCGAGCGGCTGCGGCAGAGCGATGACCGCCTCGGCGAGCTGGCCGGTGTGGTCGGCGTCGCTGGCGACGGAAGAGGCCCGAAAGGACAGCCGCCGGCCCTGGAGGCCGATGGTTTCAAAGTGCAGCGTAGAGGAAAGCTGCAGCGGAACCTGGGGCAGGGGTGAGGCGCCCTGGTTGCGAAGGGTTACGCGCGCGTGCGCTTCCAGGGATTGATCGCGCGGTGTGAGGTGCAGGTCGAAATCCCAGGCGGTGATGGCGATGGAGCGGCGAACAGCATCGGTGATCGGATCGGCCGAGGCCGGCGCCGGAGTGGTTTTGGCTTGCGTTTGCGGGGGCGGCCCGGAGAACAGGACCTCTCCTTTCGGGCTGGGAGCTTCGGCAGGTTTTTCGGATTGCTGCGCCAGACCGAGTGAGCAGGCGCCGATAACAGCGAGAGCGGCGAGACGAACCAACTTCATGAACCAAGACCTTTGGGTGTTTTCCGGGGTTTCTCCGGGAGGCTTTCGACGGGAGCAGGGGCGCGGCGCTGGCGCGCGGCTTCATACAGGACGACGGCACCGGCAGCGGAAACGTTCAGTGAGTCCACACGGCCGGCCATGGGAATGCGGAGCAGATGATCGCAGGTGCGGCGAACCAGGTCGTGCAGGCCGGCTCCTTCACGTCCGAGGACGATTACGGTATTGGACGTGAAGTCATAGCGGTCGTAATCCTGGGTGCCGTGCTCATCGAGGCCGACGATCCAGAGATGGTGCTCTTTGAAGGTTTCGAGGGCGCGAACGAGGTTAACGACGCGGGCGATCCGGAGATGCTCGGCGGCGCCGGCCGAGGCTTTGACGGCGACGGCGCTCAGAGGAGCGGAGCGGCGTTCGGTGAGGAGGATGCCATCGACACCGGCGCCCTCGGCCGTGCGCAGAAGCGCGCCGAGGTTTTGAGGATCTTCCACCCCGTCGAGCGCCAGCACGAGGCGGGAAGGGGGCTCCTGGCCGGACGGCGGTTCCGGTGCTGTGAGCAGATCTTCCAGAGCGAGGAAGTCGCGCTCGCGCACGATGGCGACGACACCCTGATGGGCAGAGGTTTGGGCGATTCGGGTAAGAGCCTCGCGGGGCTCGGTACGGACCGGGACGGCGGCTTTCCGGCACAGGGCAGTGATGGCGGCGAGACGCGGATCCTCCCCACCACGGAAACGCTCGGCGGCGACACAGACATGGTCGAAGCGGCGGGACCCGGAGCGCAGAGCCTCTTCGACCGGGTGAAAGCCGTACAGAATCTCCATCGTTGTCCCAGTTTATCCTTGCCGGAGGTTCTAAACGGGTTGATACTAGAAGAGTTACAGACGCATGGGCTGGGCAGCGCCAGCCAGGGAGCGGAGTGCGGCGGATGGATCTGACGCTAGAGATGGAAAAACTTGTGCAGGGCAGCGTCTTCCGCGGGGATTTGTCCGTCTCTGAGACTGATATGAACGCCGCCACGCTGCAACTGGCCGAGCAGGTACGCAGGCAGAACGTCCGGGTTGCCGAGGGTCTGAAGCGTCACGATGCGCAGCTGCTGGATGAGCTGATTGTGGCGTATCAGCATCGGCTGCTTCGCTATCTGCTGTATCTCACCGGGCACCGGGAGATCGCCGAAGACCTGTTTCAGGAAACCTGGATGCGGGTGCTGGTGCGGGGATCGCAGTTCAACGGCAACTCCCGATTCGACACCTGGCTGTTCACGATTGCGCGCAATCTGGTCATCGATTACCGGCGGCGTCGCTCGATGGCAAGTCTTGAGGAGATGTGCGAGGCGAGCGACGAGGAGCGGCCCTTTGAGGTCGCCAGCGCGGAGAAGACGCCGTTCGAACATCTGGCAACCCTGGAGAATGGCGAGTTAGTCGCCGCGGCTCTGCTAAGGCTGGATCCGCTGCATCGCGAGGTGCTGGTGTTGCGCTTCCATGAGGAGTTGTCGCTGGAAGAGATTGCGCGGCTGACACGGGCTCCGCTGTCCACGGTGAAGTCCCGGCTGTATCGCGGGCTGGCGGCTCTGAAGCCGCATGTGGCGACAACCCGCTCCACAACCACTCCTTCTGATCGAGGAGAGGCGCTATGAACAGGGCTGCTGTCCACTCGAAAAGCGGGAGCCAGGTCTCCATCCCCGACGTGCTGCTGCGCACGCGCCGTTCAGTCATGGAAGCAGCTAACGAGATGCAGATGCAGCGTGCCCGGCGCCGGCGCCAGATCGGTATTGCTCTGCTGGTATTCGCCGGGCTGGTGATGCTGGTGACGCCCGCGCTGTGGAGCGCGGCTACGGAGCTCACGTCCGGGGAGCCATTCTTCGACATGCCGGTGATGCTGGTAACGCTGACACTGGTGATGCTGTCAGCGATCTTTGCCGTGTTGCTGGTGAGCTGGCGGGGACGTCGTCTCCGCGATGAGCAGCGGTAGGGAACGGGACGCAGGGTCATCGAATGGAGAACCAGTTACAACAGCACGAGAGTGAAAAAGCTGAAGGCTTCTCCGGGGAGCTGAGCCTCATTCCGCTGTGGTCGGTCGCCGCAGCCGTGCTGGCCTTCACCGCGATGGAGTGGTTGATGTGGGTAGTCGTTCCGGCGCACCGCCGGCATCCTCCCAACCTGCCTTTCTGGTTCCGTTTCTATTTCGATATCAGCATCGGAGCGCTGGCCGCGTTGTACATGCTGATGATCGGTTACATCAGCCGGGACTCCCCGCGCCGCGGGATGAGCACAACGATCTGGACCGTCGTGTGCGTGGTGATTCCCAGTGGGATTGGTGCCGTGCTCTATTTCCTGTTGAGGCAACCGATTTTGTCACGCTGTCCGGCGTGCGGAACCCGCATCGAAAGCGACTATCACTTCTGCCCGCAGTGCGCCTGGCAGGTGGCGCCCTGTTGCGGCAATTGCCACCGCACTGCGCGGATCACGGACCTCTACTGCGTCCACTGCGGCCATCATCTCGCCGAAGACCAGCCTCCGGCGCGCCTGCACGCCTTTGCCGAATAAGGCAGAGCTTGTAGCCTGCAGCCGGTAGCCTGTAGCCTTGGAGTGGCCGCAGGCCATCTATGTCCATGACCGCTGTCATTGTCGACGATGAAGAACTGTCACGGGAAGAGCTGAAGTATCTTCTGACGACAGCCGGCAGTGTCGATGTGGTGGCCGAGGGCAAAAATGGCGTCGAGGCGGTGGAGTTAATCCGCGAGCATCATCCGGATGTGGTGTTTCTGGATGTGCAGATGCCGGGACTGGACGGCTTCGCCGTATTGAAGAAGCTGCTGGAAGTGACCGATGGGGAACAGCTGCCGCAGATCATCTTCGCCACCGCGTTTGACCAGTATGCGGTGCGCGCGTTCGACGTCAACGCCATCGATTACCTGCTGAAGCCCTTCGATCGCGATCGGCTGCTGCAGGCCATTGAACGAGCGCGGCTGCGCCTTCAGGAGTCCGGGCAGGGCAGTGAAACCCGGCGAGTCAGCGGCGATCTGCGCATGGATACGCTGCTGAAGCTGATCGAGCAGCAGCAGGCGCCCAAGCAGCACAGCGGCAAGATTGTGCTGCAGGCGGCCGGTGGACGCCTGTTGCTGGTGGATCAAAAGGACATTTGCTTCGCCTCGATCGACGAGGGGGTGATCACGGTTGCGACCCCGTCCTTCGAGGGACAATCAAAGTGCCGCACCCTGGAGGAACTGTTCGATCTGCTCGATCCGGCGGTCTTCTGGCGGGCTCACCGCTCGTATCTGGTGAACATCAATCACATCCGCGAAGTGGTGCCGTGGTTCAAGAGCAGCTATCAGCTGCGCATGGCGGACAAGAAGCAGACCGAGATTCCGGTAAGCCGGGCGCAAACGCGGCGGCTGCGGGAGCTCTTCAATCTCTAGTGCGATCCAGGGTGGCGTGTCGCTGATCGCCGCAGCGCAAGCGCTCTGTCCTCTGCCTCCTGAAAAACTGGCGCAGGCCATCGCTCTGAGTTCCTGGCGCACGGCACTGTACTTTGCGGGAACAGCCTGGGTGGCTCTTTTGCTGTGGCTGTTGGTGCGGTTGCGAGCCGGCCCGGCGATCGCGCGGGCGGCGGAGCGGCTTTCTCGTCGAGCATGGGTCCAGGGACTGGTGGTGGCGCCGGTTTGGCTGCTGATTCTCACCGGGATTGAAGTGCCGCTCGCGTTGCTCGGCCACTATGTGAGCCTCGAGTACGGCTTGTCGATTGAAGGCTGGGCGCCCTGGTGGCTGGACTGGGCCAAATCGACGGCGCTGACCGTAGTGGCAGGAACTGCGATTGCAGCGGTGCTGTACGCGCTGATGCGAACCTCGCCGCGGCGCTGGTGGCTATGGTTCTGGGCCTTCACTGTGCCGGTGATGGTACTGCTGGTGTTCCTGGCGCCGCTCGCAATCGATCCCATGTTCAACCACTTTGAGCCGCTGGCGAAGACTGATCCTGCGCTGGTGCAACGGCTGGAGCAGGTCGCGGCGAAGGGCGGCCTCGATATCCCGCCGAGCCGAATCTTTCTAATGGATGCCAGCCGGCGCGTGACCGGGGCGAACGCGTATGTGACGGGTATCGGAGCGTCGAAGCGCATTGTTGTTTGGGACACGACGCTGAAGATCGAGTCTCCCAACGAGATTCTGTTCACGTACGGCCACGAGCAGGGCCACTATGTGCTTCACCATGTCGCGTGGGGAATGGCATTCTCCGCGATCGGATTTCTGTTGGCGTACGGCGTTGCCTTCTGGCTCCTTCAATGGATGGTTTGGCGGCATGGCGCAGCGTGGGGAATTGACAGTGTGGCCAGCTGGTCATCTGTGGGTCTGGTGCTTCTATTGGCGACGATCCTGCAATTTCTGGCCCAACCTGTCGGGAACAGCATCAGCCGGCGGATCGAACACGACGCAGATGTTTACGGGCAGGAAGTGATTCATGGGCTGGTGCCGGATCCGCAGGCGACAGCGGTGCACTCGTTCTGCAGCGACGCGCTGGTATGGCTGGATGATCCCTCGCCGAATCCGTTTGTGGAGTTCTGGACCTACAGCCATCCTTCAACGGAGCAGCGGGCGCAGTTCGCGGTTCACTATGATCCGTGGTTGCCGGGGCGCGATCCGCGCTACTTCAGCAAACGCGTGAGGCGCGCTGCTTAAGGAGCTCCGGGTCCGCCACCCTCTTCGATAGCGACGCGATCGACGATCCGCTGAATGAAGACCACGTTGATGTTGACGTGACGGGCGACGTCGGGAACGAATTCGGTGACCAGGTTACCGATAGGGTCGCTGGCCCAGCCGCTGGCGACGCGCTCCGCGCTGGGACCCCAGCCGGTGCGCTGATAAGGGACGTAGCTGACGTCGACGGCTTCATCGGTCATCGAGCCGACGATGGTGGAGTAGTTGGGCATGGAACGGCCGGTAACGCTGTTGGTCCAGAACGGCTGAACCAGGCAGTGCACGGTTCGGCGTATAAGCGAGGCGTTGGGCTCGCGGTGGTAGTGCGGGTCCTGGTGATCGATGGAGGGAATCATGAAGGTGCCGACGAACTCGCCGGTCATGTCTTCAGTGAGGGTCACGCCACTGACCTTCGCCCAGCCGTGGAATCCGGGGCCGTAGGGTGAGTGCGAGTCGGTGGCGACGGTAAGCAGCGAAGTGCCGCCGATCGTGAGCAGGTTGAAAGGGTCGGCAACGCCGCGCCACGCGAGCGCCGCAAGTTCCCCGGCGTGTAGACGTGATTTGCGTTCTGATCGAGGTAAGTACCGAAGTCCTCGGTGCCGCCGGGCTGGCAGCACATGTGGGGCGGTGCAAGCTGGCTGCAGAACTGTGCTGAGCAGGGTCGCGGAAGCGGGACGTAGGTGGGCTGGAGACCCGGCAGAAGGCGACCGGCGCTTCGCGGAGATTCGGGCGGAAAGGTTTGCTGCGGGGCCGGAGCGGGAGCGCCCTCAAACGAAGCGCGAGCGACGAGGGTCGGACGTGGCGCCGGTGCATCGGGGAGGGCCGCCTGGGCGCGTGCGGGGCCTGTGACCGACAGCAGGAGGATGGGGCCGCGCAAAGGAGCCGGAAGATGAAGGCGCGGCGATAAACGGTTCGACAAAATGGGCATGGCGCAGGGCGTCTTCAGGGCACCTTGCTTTCCATACAGACGCATATCAGGGCGTTTGAGACTTCCGGGCGTGGACGCTCGCGCGGTAGCGGCGCCAGGCGTTCATGGCGTCGGGCCAGAACTCAAGGAACTCACTGTTTCCGGTTGTGCCGGCAATGGATACCAGGAATGTCTCAGAGCACCACGTGACCGTTGACGCTGGGCGCCGGATAGTAGGTCATGGTGAGAGCCGAGGCGGCGAGATGGCCGAAGATATCGGCTTCGTTGAAGCCAGGGATCTGTCCGGAATCGCGCTGGGTGACGAAGGCGCGCTCGGCAGCCCAGGCGATGCGGCTTTTCAGGCTGCCCGAGGCTTTGCGCAGGTAGCGCGGGTCGGAGTGATCGAGGGCAGGAAAGAGGCCGAGAACGAAGAAGCGCATGGAAGCCTGGCGGAGCGCATCGGCGCCAAGGCGGTCGCCGAAGGCACCCGAGTCCACGCCGTACTTGGGATTGCCGCCGGTCAGCTGTCCAAACCCGGCCGAAGTGAAGACCGGGATCAGAGCGGAGGGGACGAAGTCGCGATGGAAGGAGAAGAGAATCTTGTCGACCGGCGAAGAGAGGGGGCACCTTTTCGCCGGGATCGATGTACTGGGCCCATTTCCGCTTGGCGCGCGGTGCGTGCTCAATAGGGGAAGCCGCTTCCGGCGAGGCCTTGGTGGGCATGGACTGCCCAGGAGCCAGGCGGAGGAAGCGGGAACTGCGGCGGTTGCGGCAGGGCGCGGTTCCTCCGGCAGCGACCCGAGGGTTTGGGCGGAGGCCCTGAGGAAGAAAGGGAGAAGAAGGGCTGAACCCAGGAGGAGAGAGCCGGTTGGCCGGAACCATTTCAGGATGTTCACGTTTCCCTCATCGTGGATGAGGGTTGCAGGCCCAGGGATGTATCGGCGATGGCGATTTACAGGAGTGGGTTGTTTCTGCTGATGCGTACCGGAATAACGAAGCGATTGACCCTGCAAGGTCGCTTCGCAATACTGGACGGAGAGGCTACGGAAGGATATGAGCACAGGGAACCCAGGAAAGTTTGAGCAGTTTGGACGTAAGGTGGACGAGCATCTGGGCGGCTGCGGCGATCGGATCGAGGACGACGTGAAGCGGGTGATCACCTACCTGAACGACAAGGTGGTGCCGGAGGTGCGGGAGAACTCGTCGAAGGCGCTTCGGGTGGCGGCAGAGCAGTTGGGGCGGCTGGCCGATAACCTTGATCGCCGGCGCGGAGCCTAATCCGGACAACATGGCGCCTTCTCTCTCTCTCCCCCCGCAGGCTTTCTCTGTTCGCAACCAGCTGTCTCATGGTGCTCTTCGCCGTGGGTTGCTCCCACAAGCGTCCGGTGGCGACTACGCCGCCTGAACCGCCGGCTCCTGTGGAGGTCGAACCCAGCCCCCCGCAGCCGGTGACACCGGCTCCCACGGTGGCGCCGACCATGAACTCCGATGAAGCGTTCATCGAAACCCACCAGCCGATCGCCAGCCAGACCGGCGTGGCGAGCTGGTACGGGCCGCCGTACCACAACCGGGTCGGCGCGAATGGGCTGGTGTACGACGAGAATCAGCTGTCGGCAGCGCACCGGACGCTGCCGATGGGGTCGCTGATCCGGGTGGTGAATCTAAAGACCGGGCAGTCGGCGGTCATGCGGATTACCGACCGCGGGCCGTTTGTGGCGGGTCGCATTCTGGACCTTTCCGTGGCGTCGGCAAAGGCGGTGGGGCTCTGGCGCGCCGGGACAGGCGAGGTGCGGATCGACGTCTTCAGTACGCCAAAGCCGATCGACGTGGGTGGACGGTGGTGCGTGCAGATCGGCGCCTTCAGCCATGTCGGGGCTGGGCGAAGCATCTGCAGACAGAACTGGACCGGGAGTATCCGGGAGCCAACGTGATCGAATTCCAGGGGCCGACCGGCTTCTGGGTACGGATTCGCCCGGAGCACGACGATCGTGCGGTGGCCACGGAGATTGCCCAGCAGCTGAAGCCGAGCGAGGGCACGGCCTGGCTGGTCCCAGCTACGATTGACGAGAAGCGCGGGGTGAGATCCCGGATCGGTCCTGCCCCTGACTTTCGTACCGTTCGAGCGGCGGATTTCCATTGCCCCAAACTCTGAATCGCGTCTACGCTCAGGACAAGGAAAGCTCTGTTCCGCCCACGCGAACAGAGCTTTTTGTTCGTGTGGCGAGCGGATGCCACCGCAGGTGAAAGGCACTTGAGCTCAGAGTGGGACCGCCATGAGCTGCTGGGCGAAGAGCCGGAGGGTAATACCCAAAAGGTATTACCTTCCAACCCCTGTCGAATCAATCGCTCATGAAGATCACTCATGGGGGTAGGGGGGTCATTCCATTCCGGGCGTCGGTTCCTGCATCGCGGGAGTCCGATTGGCGAGCCAGATGCCAAGAAGGATGAGCGCGTCGCCGAGGATCTGGAGCGGCAGCTGGCGCTCGCCGAAGATCAGCAGCGCGAAGACAGCCGTGAGCGGAGCCACACCAAGCATGGTGACGGACGTGGTCGTGGCAGGCAGGTGTCCCAGAGCCCATGTGAGGGAGAAGTAGCCGGCGATCTGGCAAATAGAAAGGCAAGACCGAGCAGCGCGGCGAACTCGGGCCAGCCAGGAATGGCCAGCGAAACATGTCCCACGAACGAGACGCAGAGGAGCGTGGCTGCCGAGGCGGGGGAGGCAGAAAGAGCAACAAGGGTGGCAGAATCGCAGGCGCCGCGAACGCGTTCGGTAACGACGAGGAAAAGGGCGAAGCAAAAGGACGCAATAACGGCGAGGCCGTCGGCGGCGGAAGCGGAGGCGAGACGGCGATGGTCGACGGCTACGATGAGCAAGGCGCCAGCAAGAGCAACGGCGAGAGCAGTCCAGAAGCGCAGAGCCGGGCGACGGCGGGTCAGAGTCCAGGTGATGAGCCCCACGAAGACAGGCGCGTTATTGCCGAGGAAGGTGGCGTTGGCGGCGGAGGTGTGGTTGACGGCGATGTTGTAGAGACCGATGTCGCCGGCAAAGAAGATGCCGCCAAGGAGAGTGGTGACAACGACGGTGCGGGTGAGCTGAGCGCGTTCGCGGCGAGTGAGCAGAAGGGCCAAAGCGCGAGAGCAGCAAAGAGGACCCGATAGAAGGCCGAGGCAATGCCAGGCATGTGCGTCCAGCGGACGAAGATGGCGGACCAGCCGATAGCGACGACGCCGGCGGCGAGGGCGAGGGTGGCGGAGCGGCGGGGCACAAGAGCAGGGTACAGCGGACAGCGCATAGCGGACAGCGTCGGCAGGGGCGCCGAACCTGGAGCGCTGGTAATCTGGAGCTTATGCTCGACCTGGGATTTGTACGGACGAATCTGGAGTTAGTGGAACGGAAGCTGCGGGAGCGCGGACAGGATCCGGCGGCGCTGCTCGGGTGATTTTCGGGAGCTGGATCAGCGGCGGCGGGAAGCGGATCAGCGAAGTTGAGAAGATGAAAGCGCAGCGGTAAACAAGCTCGACGGAGAGATTGGGATTGCGAGAGGCAGGCAGATCGAAGCGGTTCAAGATCAGAAGATACTAAATCTCCTCGCGGAGCTCTCTAGCGTAGGGCTAATTCCTCCAGTTGAGGGATTAGCAAGGACTCGAGGACCGGCGATCTTGGAACCACTCGCGCTTCCACTTAAAACCCTTCAGGAGATCGGAGCCGAACTTAAGGAGAAGTTACCCGTTTCAGGAGAAGCGGAAGGGTCTCGACAGCCAGCTACTGGCGTGTCCTGACTCGGATTCCGAACCTGACGCGGGATGAAGTGCCGGTGGGGACGAGATGAGCGGGACAATGTCGAAGTGAAGAAGTGGGGGACACCGCGGACGTTTGATTTCCAGCCGAAGCCGCACTGGGAACTGGGCGAGGCGCTCGGGATTCTGGATCTGGAGCGGGCGGCGAAAGTCTCCGGCGCGCGGTTCGCCGTGTACTGGGGCGATGGAGCGAAGCTGGAGCGAGCGTTGATCAGTTTCATGCTCGCGATGCATACGCAGGAGCATGGATACACCGAGGTGCTGCCGCCGTTCATGGTGAACAGCAAGTCGCTGTTCGGGACGGGGCAGTTGCCGAAGTTTGCCGAGGACCTCTTTCGCTGCGCGGACCCCGACCTCGAGGCGCGATATCAATACGATTACGGCGATGAGCCGGAGACAGAGGACGAGCCAGGTCATGTTCACGACGGCGTAGATGCCCTCGGACTTCTTGTCGATGGCGTAGGCGAGCCTGCGGCGGCCCCAGATGTCAACCTTGTCAACGGACCCGCCACCCGTCTGGATGACCGTGAGAAACTGGTCAAGGGACGGCTGAACGGTACGTTCCTCGAGCTCAGGGTCGAGGATGATCATCATCTCGTAGTGGCGCATGGGTGAGCCAGGCCTCCTCTGGACTGACGCGGTCACGATGGTTTGGTGACAGGAGGTGCAGCGCGCCGCAGCAGGTCAGTGTCGTAATTG
>CAVPCE010000129.1:0-18050 GCA_963702295.1 uncultured Acidobacteriaceae bacterium
GGATTTTCACCATGCTCGGCGTGTGACTTCGATCCCCAGATAGCGATCAAAAAATACTTCGGGATAATCGCAATCTCGTAGAAGACGAAGAGCAGAAAGAGATCGAAGCTCAGAAAGACCCCGTAGACGCCACCGATCAGTACCAGGTAAAAGGTGAAGAACTCCTGCGTCCGGTGCTCAATGTTCCACGAGAATAGAATTCCCGCCGTCGCCGCGATGCCCGTGAGCAACAGCAGCGTCAGGCTGATGCCGTCCGCGGCAAGGTGATAGCTGAGCCCCAGTTGCGGAACCCACGCCACCCCAGCCACCGTCAGCAGTTCGCCCGGATGCCAGTGCGCCAGTGTGATCAGCGAGAGAGCAAAGCCGGCCAGCGCCGTGATCAGGGCAATAATCCGCGCCACCGCCTTCGTGGGACTCAGCCGGCAGGCCAGCGCGCCCAAAAACGAGAGGTAGATCGTCCACGCCAGCATCAGAGCCCGCCTCCCGCGATCCACTGCATCACCGTGCCGTGCACCATGCCGGTGATGAGCTGCGGATAGAACCCGAGGACGAACATCAGCGCAATGGCGGGGAACAGCGCCACCCGCTCCGTTGTCGTCAGGTCAGGCATCGCTTCCCACCGCGGATTGACCGGCCCGGAAAACACCTTCTGAATGACGGTCAGCAAAAAGATCGCCGTCAGCAGCAGCCCCAGCACCGATATTGACGATGCCACAGCCGCCAGCGGAAACGATCCCTTAAAGATCAGGAACTGACCCGGAAGCCATTCAGTCCCGGCAATCCCAGGGACGCAAAAATCGCAATTCCCATCAGCCCGCAGAACACCGGCGCCACCCGCCGCAGTCCGCCAAAATCCTCCACCCCACGGATCCCGCCCGTCCGCCGCTCCAGCAACGCGATGAACCAGAACAGCGTCGCCGCCGTAAGCCCGTGGCTGAAGATCTGCAGCAGCACGCCTGTCAGGGCCGCGGCCCGCTCTGCCGCCATATGCGGAGAGTTGCCGGTCAGCTGCGCCGCCACGCACACGCCCAGAACGCAATACCCCAGGTGGTTGATCGACGAATAGGCAAACGTCCGCTTCAGATCCTTCTGCGCCCACGCCGCAAACGCCGGCAGCACGATCGTCGCCACCGCCAGCCACAACAGCGGCTTCATGAAGTGCTGCATCTCCTGCGGGAAAATCGGCAGCAGGATGCGCAGGAAACCGTACACGCCCATCTTCGACATGGCGCCGGTCAGCAGCATCGTTGTCTCGCTGGACGCCTCCGCGTAAGTCGCCGGCAGCCAGGTATGGAATGGCACTACCGGCGTCTTAACGGCAAATCCCAGAAACGCCGCCCAGAAGAGAACAGGAGCCACAGCTCCGCCGCGGAGCCACGGAAGATTGTTGGCCAGCTCCAGCTGCAACCGGCCGGAGTGCGCCAGCCGCGTCAGCTCGACAAAATCAAAGGTATTCGTCGCCAGATAAATACCCAGGAACGCCAGCAGCAGCGCCACGCTCCCCACCATCGTGTAAAGGAAGAACTGATTCGCCGCCCGGGCGCGCAGCGGTCCGCCCCACAGCCGAACCAGGAAGAAAGCCGGAATCAGACTCAACTCCCAATACAGGAACCAATGGACGAAGTTCAGCGCGGTAAATGTTCCAAACAAACCGGCTTCCAGAAACAGCACAAGAGCAAAGTAGACCCGGCCAAGCTTCTCGTTCCTCCACGAAGCCGCCAGCGACATCACCACCAGCAGTGCGGACAAAACAAGCATCAGAACGCCCAGGCCGTCCGCGCCCACGTGATACTCGATTCCAAGCGAAGGCGCCCAGATCCGGTACTCCGTAAACTGCATCCCCGGCAGACTGGGACTGAACGCGTACCAGAACAGCAGCGACAGAATCAAAGCCGTGAAACCGAACAGCGCGGAGATCAGGCGAGCCATCTCCCGTGTGCGTCCAAGAATCAGCACCAGCAGGCCGCCCAGAATCGGAAGCAGCGTCAGCAGCGTAATCATCCGCGTCGCTCCCACAGCAGCAGGACCACAGCCAGCACCACCAGAGCCGCCCCGATCACTCGCAGATAGTTCTGCACCCGCCCGTTCTGGAAGCGCGAGAACAGCCGCCCGGTGCCTGCCACGTCACGGCACCCCGCATCGAAGCCGCCGTTAACGACATACTTGTCCACCCCGGCATCCATCCAGCTCAGCCCCAGCACGCACCACGCCACCAGATGCACAGCTCCGCCCAGAATCCAGCGATCCAGCCAGTCCGCGAAGGCCGAAGCGAACCGCGTCAGCGCGATCACCGTCCACTCGTAGAACTCATCCACGTACAGCCGATTCGACAGCGCCCGGAAGACTCCCGGCGCAATCCGCTCCAGCGCATCGGGATCGGTCGCCCGCTCGATTGGCTTCCGTCCGTAGAACCACCAGCCCAGCCCGAGTCCGGCAAAGACAATCAGAGAGGAGACCGCCATCAGCGGCAGCAGACCCTCGGTGGCAAAGCGCGCCGGATCCCAGGTCAGCGGCTGCCCCTCGAGAAACGACTGGAACCAGGGCCACGCCGGCGTTCCCACAAATCCGAGAAGCGCCGCAAAAATCCCCAGAATGACCAGGGGGCCTGTCATCACGCCAGGGCTCTCATGTGCGTGCGTGGGCTCGCACACTTCGCCCGGCCGGCCCGCTGAAACTACGGGCTCAATCTCCTCAGCGCTCACCGCATGCGCGGCCACCACTGAAGGCGCCACTGTCGCCGCCGGCACACGCCGCTCGCCAAAGAAGACGTAGTACACCTGCCGCGTCATGTAGAACGCGGTCAGCAGCGCGCCAATCGCGCCCAGGTAGAACGGTACCCGCGACAGCCCCCACCCATGCGCCGAGTGCAGAATCTCGTCCTTGCTCCAGAACCCGGCAAACAGCGGAAACCCACACAGCGCCAGCATGCCCGACGGCATAGGTCAGGAACGTGATCGGCATGAACTTCCGCAGGCCGCCCATGTTGCGGATGTCCTGCTCCTCGGTGCAGCCGTGAATCACCGACCCCGCCCCCAGAAACAGCAGCGCCTTGAAAAACGCGTGCGTGATCAGATGAAACATCCCCACCGCCACCCCGCCCACGCCCAACCCCAGCATCATGTAGCCCAGCTGCGACACGGTCGAATACGCCAGGATGCGCTTAATATCGTTCTGCGCCACGGCAATCACGCCGCAAACAGCGCCGTGATCGCGCCTACCCAGTGCAATCAGCGCCCGCGAGTCGCAGGCCGCCCGTCATCAGCGGATACACGCGCGCCATCAGAAACACGCCCGCCGCCACCATCGTCGCCGCGTGGATCAGCGCGCTCACCGGCGTCGGGCCTTCCATCGCGTCCGGCAGCCACACATGCAGCGGTACCTGGCCGGATTTCCCGACCGCTCCGCAGAAAATCAGCAGCCCAATCGCCGTGGAAACCGCCATGCCGCCGATCGTCAGGTGCGCGCACCAGGCTGCCAATCGCGCCGCGTGCTCCAGGCATCCCGCGCCGTGGTCGTAAAAGAGCAGCGTCCCCGTCTGCGCATAGAGCCACACCATGCCGAGGAGAAATCCAAGATCGCCGACGCGCGTGGTGATGAACGCCTTCTTCGCCGCCGCGGCCGCCGCCGGCCTATGATACCAGAACCCGATCAGCAGATACGACGTCAGCCCCACCACCTCCCAGCACATAAAGAGCAGCAGCAGGCTGTTCGCGATGATCACGCCGAGCATCGCTCCTGCAAAAAGCGACAGGAAACAGAAGAACCGTGTGAAGTTTTCGTCGTGGGCCATGTAGCCAGGCTGTAGATAAAGATCAGCAGCCCGACAAACGTCACCATCACCAGCATCACGGCCGCCAGAGGATCCAGCAGCCATCCCAGGTTCACCCACTGCGTCCCAAACTGCATCCAGGGGAAGTTCACCACCTGCCGTGCCGGATGACTCAGCGTCTCGACAAACGCAATCAGCGCCAGCACCAGCGACACCGACATCGATCCAATGGCCAGCATTGCCGACGCGCGACGCCGCTCCTTCGGCATCAGAGCGCTGAAACCTGCCGCCAGCATCGGGAGCACCGGAATCAGCCAGAGAACGCGCACAATCCAGGAGGTCTGGCTCATCCCTGCATCTCCGTAATCTCGCTCACGTCCGATGTCTGCGCGTGGCGATAAATGGCCAGGATCAGCGCCAGGCCCACCGCGGCTTCAGCTGCCGCGACCGCAATCGAGAAGATGACGAAGATCACGCCGGTGAGCGCTTCAGGATGGGGCCCGAACCGCCAGAAGGCGATGAAGTTCAGATTCGCTGCGTTCAGCATCAGCTCAATCCCGGCCAGTACCAGGATGGCGCTCCGCCGCGTGAGCGCTCCCGCGAGTCCCACCGAAAAGAGAAGTGCCGAAACCAGCAGACAACCAGCCAGCGGAGTCATCAGGCGCGCATCTCCGGTCTCTGGGAAAGATTCTGGGCGTTCGCCGATCGCTTTTCGCGCAGCGCCAGCAGCACCGCGCCAATCATCGCTGCCGTCAGCATCAGCGCGATCACTTCCAGCGGCAGCACGTAGCGCTGCATCAGCTCGAGGCCAATTTGCTGCATGGTGTTTGACGGCGTTGCCATGGTCACCGCATGCATCCCGGCCAGACCGCTCGTCTCCACCGCCCACGCCAGCACGGCGAAGACAGCCAGCGCGATTACCGCGCCCGCCAAACCGGTGGGAGAGAAAATGTGCTCCTCGGCGCCCTCGCCGCCTCGTGTGAGAAGAATGGCAAACACGATCAGGATCGCGATGGCTCCCGACGTAGACCAGCAGCTGTGCCAGCCCCACGAACT
Organism: uncultured Acidobacteriaceae bacterium; assembly: GCA_963702295.1. Lineage (GTDB taxonomy): Bacteria > Acidobacteriota > Terriglobia > Terriglobales > Acidobacteriaceae > Palsa-343. The sequence continues at coordinate 4,826 of CAVPCE010000129.1, forward strand.
CCGCGCCCAGATTCAGATACAGCCCCGCCAGCCCCGCAAACGACACCGTCAGCGCCAGCGCGCAATGGACGAGCCGGCGCAGCGTCATCGCTGCGACGCCTCCGGCCAGAGTCAGAACTGCGAGGATCCAAAAAGGCAGGGTCATTCCCGTTCGTGCAGCTCTCTGGGGCGATTGCGTCCCGCCGCCAGGCTTTCCTGATTCCCGAACCGCCACAAAACACACGGCGCTCCGGACCCGTCTAAGATTTCACAGCGCACAGTCACACACCGTGACCGCAATCACTCCGCAAAACGATACGTCCTCTTCTCGATCTTCCGGCCGCGTTCCAGCGTGCGGGCCAGCACGATATACGGTGCAAGAATCACCAGGGCACAGACCAGCCAGCGTATCACAGCACCCAGCACGCCAGGCCCCACCACAGGGGGTGCAAGAAACCGCCATAACCCCGCCGACAAAATCACAATCAGCGTCATCGGCAGCATGAACTTCCACGCGAAATTCATCAGCTGATCCATGCGCAGGCGCGGCAGTGTCCCGCGAATCCAGATGAACACCACGATGAACGCCAGCAGCTTTAAAAAGAACCAGCCCCACGACGGAAACCACTGCAGGAAACTCAGTGGCGCCGACCATCCGCCCAGGAACAGGGTGATCGCGAGGCCGCTCACCGCGAACATCTCGATGTACTCCGCCAGGAAGAACAGCGCAAATTTGAAACCGGAATATTCGATGAAGTAGCCGGCAATGATCTCCGACTCGCCCTCCGGCAGATCGAACGGGCTGCGATTCGTCTCCGCAGTCGCCGCAATCATAAAGAGGATGAAGCCCGCCAGTCCCCACGGCGTGAAGACATTCCAGTGCGGGAAGATCCCTGTGTAGTGCGCCTGCTGCTCAACGATCGATACCGTCGACAGCGTCCCCGACATCATCACCACCGCAATCGACGACAGGATCAGCGGCACCTCATAGCTGATCATCTGCGCGATCGCACGCATCGCGCCCAGCAGGGAATACTTGTTCCGGCTCGACCATCCCGCCATGAAGATCGCCAGCTCGCTCGCCGATCCAATCGCGAAGAATAGGAGCACTCCGGCATCGATGTTCGACCGCCGTCATGTTCCGTCCCACCGGCATAACCGCAAAGGCCAGAAACGCCGTCGCCACCAGCACCAGCGGCGCCATGTAATGCACCACCGCATCCGCCGATCGCGGCACCACATCTTCTTTGGTCAGCGACTTCACCGCGTCAGCCAGCGGCTGGAACACCCCGAAGGGTCCAACGCGATTCGGTCCATACCGATTCTGGATTCGCCCCAGCCCTTTGCGCTCCAGCACCGTCGTCAGCGCAAACAGCGCGGCAAAGACGACAATGATGGCCGCAATCACGATGACAATCGAAACCAGCGTCTGAATCGGCGCCGGCGTGTGGACAACCACCCGGTCTTTGATCGTGACGAAGAGCTGATCCACGGAACCCGCAGCGTTCACGGTTTCACCTCAGATTTTTCCGAGGTTGGTTTCTCGGCAGCTGCCTTCGCCCCGTTTGTCGAAGACCCGTTGCCTGGGTTTGCGCCGGCCGCTGCCGCTTCACTCACACTCGTCGCATTGGGAGTGCTTGCCGCTGCTGCGGCCTGGGCAGCCTTTGCCGCCGCTGCAGCTGCCGCAGCCGCTGCTTTCGCCTTCGCGTCCGCCGCTTCCTTCGCGCGCCGCTCGTCCGTCTCCGCTGCCTCTGTGGGATGAATCGTCTGGTAGTACTCGTTCGATTTCGCCAGCTGTTCCTTCGTCCACAGCAGCCCGCCGAACCGATTGTCCGTGCTCAGCTCAAACACCGTGTCCATCCGGATCGCGTCAAACGGGCACACCTCCACGCAGATCTGGCAACTCATGCATACTGACACATCGATATTGAAGACCGCCGGATACGCCTGTGGCTTGCCCACAAAATCCGGCTTCTTGTCCTTGCTCTTCTCAATATGGATACAGCGCGGCGGGCATTCCTTCTCGCAGATCTGGCACGCGACACACCGCAGCCCGGCCATCGGATCATTGCCGTCGTACAACAGAAACGGAAAATCCCGCGTCGCCTCCGGCTGCGGCAGCCGCTCCTCCGGATACTGCACCGTGGTCAGCCGGTCCTTCTCCACATAACTGCCGAAGAAGTTCCGCGCCGTCTCGACTAATCCCTGAATAATTCCTTCACCCAGCATGCGAATTCCTAAACTCCAAACTCTGATCCCTAAACTCTCGAACGCTAAACGCTAAACGCTATACGCTGTTCTCACCGATCGACCTCACCCAGCACAATATCCACGCTCCCCAGCGTGATCACCACATCGGCTACATTCTGCCCCAGGCACATGTCTTCCAGAATCGTCAGGTTAATCATGCTCGGCGGCCGCACCCGATAACGGTACGGATTTCCCGTTCCGTCGCTGATCAGAAAAAACCCCAGCTCGCCCTTCGGCGATTCGATCCGCCCATACGCCTCGCCCACCTTCGGCCGCAGCCCGCGCAGCCGCACCTTCGGATCCGTAATCGGACCGGCGGGAATCTCTTTGAGCGCCTGCTCCAGAATCTTCACCGTCTCCCGCATCTCGAGGATCCGCATCATGTACCGGTCGTAAACGTCGCCGTGCTCCCCCAGCGGCACTCGGAACTGAAAGCGGTCGTACACCCCGTAGTGGTCCACCTTGCGGATGTCGTAATTCACGCCGCTCGCCCGCAGCATCGGCCCCGTCACGCCCGCGTTAACCGCCAGCTCCCTCGGCAGCACGCCCACGCCCTGCGTTCGCGCCATCAGAATCTCGTTGGCCCGCAGCAGCGCCTCGAATTCATCGACGAACTTCGGCAGCCGGCCGACAAGCTGCCGCACTTCCTCCAGCCACTCCGGAGTCGCGTCCACCCGCAGCCCGCCAAAGCGCATGTAGTTGCACATCATGCGCGCGCCGCTCAGCGACTCGAACAGGTCGAGAATCTTCTCCCGCTCGCGGAAGGCATACATCAGCGGCGTGCCGCTCGCCCCCATATCCTGCAGCAGAAAACCCACCAGCCCCGCATGGTTCTGGAATCGCGTCAGCTCCGCCACAATCACGCGGATGTATTCCGCCCGCTCCGGTACCGCCAGCCCGGCCAGCTTCTCCACCGCCAGCACATAGCCCCAGTTGTTCGTCATCGAGCAGAGATAATCGAGGCGGTCGGTGTAGGGAATCGCCGACAGATACGCACCCTTTTCCGCAATCTTTTCGTGGTTCCGGTGCAGATACCCAAATACCGGCTTCAGCCGAACAACCTTCTCGCCTTCCAGACGCACATCCATGCGGAAGACGCCGTGCGTCGATGGGTGATGCGGCCCCATCGACACTTCCATGATCTCGCCTGGTCCCGCGACCGCTTCGCATCTCTGCCAGATTCGTCACGGGTTCACTCCCGTCGCCGGCAAGCCGGTTTCGAGGATGTCATCCGCCGGCGGTACATAGTCCTTCCGCATCGGGTAATCCACAAATCCGTCCCACATCAGAATCCGCCGCAGATCCGGATGCCCGTCAAAGACGATCCCGTACAGATCAAATGCCTCGCGCTCCTGAAACTCCGCGCTGCGCCAAACCGGCGTTAGCGACGGCAGATGCGTCCCATCCGTCCGATTCGTCGTCCGCAGCCGCAGCACTACCGGCCCGTGTTTCTTCTCCATCGAAAAAAGGTGATAGACCGCCTCCAGATACCCCGCCACCTTCGTCTTTCGGACTTCCTCGACTTCCTGCTCCTGTTCGGTTCCGTCCGGGCCGGCGACCACCTTCTTTACTTTGATCTTTTCCGATGTCTCGGTGTCGAGCCAGTCCACTCCGGTCACCAACGAGCAGAAGTCCAGCCGCAGCGCCGCATCGTCCCGCAGAAACTCTGCCACCGCCCGCGCATGCTCATGGTCCAGCCGCAGCGACTGCTGCCCCGATGGGCTCCCGTTCGGAACCACCGTCACCCGCGCGCCGGGCACCCCGGCCTCAATCTGCGCCTTGATTTCTTCCACCGGGGGAATCCCGCTCATTGCAGCACCTTCAGCGGATTCCCATTTTCCGCGAGGAATACCTCATCGTTCTGCGCTGGTTCCAGCCCGTGCTCCCCAAACTGCGGACCGGGAACTCACTCGGCAGCCCCGCCTGCAGATGCCTCGGGCGATTCGGCCCCGCCAGAGCCTGATCCTCAATCTTCTTCTGCAGCGTCATAAACGCATGGATCAGCGCCTCCGGCCGTGGCGGGCACCCGGGAATATGCACGTCCACCGGAATGTACCGGTCGATCCCCCGCAGCACGTTGTACCCATCGCGAAACGGTCCGCCCGAAATCGCGCACGCACCCATGGCGATCACGTACTTCGGCTCCGGCATCTGGTTGTAGAGCCGCACCACCTGCGGCGCCATCTTCTTCGTGACCGTCCCCGACACAATGATCAGGTCCGCCTGCCGCGGCGACGGCCGAAATACCTCCGCCCCAAACCGCGCCAGATCGTACCGCGCCATGGTCGTCGCGATCATCTCGATCGCACAGCAGGCCAGACCAAACGTCAGCGGCCAAACGGAGTTCTTCCGTCCCCAGTTGTACAGCTCCTCCAGGGTCGTGGTGAAAATCCCGTTCTTGCTCAGCTCGATCTTCAGCTCTTTAAGATCGTCCGCCATCAAAGCTCCCTAACCCGTAAACCGTATCCCGCAGCCCCTGCCTTTTCACGCCCAGGTCAGCACGCCCTTCTGGCACGCCCATACCAGTCCTTCCACAAGAAGCAGCAGAAACACCAGCATCGCCAGGCATGCCCCAGCGTCAGACCGGTGAACGCCACTGCAAACGGCAGCAGGAACACCACTTCCACGTCAAAAACCAGAAAAACGATTGCATATAGGTAGTAGGACGCGCCGAACTGGATCCAGGCATCCCCCTCGACTCCAGCCCGCACTCATAAGTCGCGTTCTTCTCGGCGCCCGGCTTCTTCGGCGAGTACACCCGCGCCCACAGCCACGCCAGCGCCAGCGGTGTAATCCCAAAGGCAACAGATCCAATCAGTAACGCAACCACCGTCAGCCAGGGATGAGGGCTCATTCCATCCTTCTCCGCGCCCCAGGCGCAAACTCCACCGAGGCTATTCCTCCCCGGTCACAACCCTCCGTGACCGGAATCACAGGGCATTCGGCCGCCCCTGCGTACCGCACACAAACCGAACATTCTATCCTCGCACACTTGTGTTCCCGGTCACAGCGGTCCGCCGCGCCCGCAGCGCAGACTTTGCTGTAGTCATGATTCGCGATTTCGCACTCGCAAACCATTGAACCCCAGCAAGGAGAACCATGAGCGTCCCCGTGAAAACTGCGATCTTCGACGGTAACGAAGCCACCGCCTCTGTCGCCTATCGCTTTTCCGAAGTCATCGCCATCTACCCCATTACCCCCTCGTCAACCATGGCTGAGTTCGCCGACCAGTGGAGCGAGGAAGGGAAGCCGAACATCTGGGGAGCCGTTCCCACCGTCGCCCAGCTGCAGAGCGAAGGCGGCGCTGCCGGCGCCATGCACGGAGCTCTCCAGGGCGGAGCTTTCGCCACCACCTTCACGGCCTCGCAGGGCCTGCTCCTCATGATTCCCAACATGTACAAGATCGCCGGCGAGCTCACCCCGTCGGTCATGCATGTCACCGCCCGCGCCATCGCCACACACGCCCTGTCGATCTTCGGCGACCACTCCGACGTCATGGGCTGCCGCCAGACCGGCTACGCCATGCTCGCCTCGAACTCCGTGCAGGAGGCCGCCGACCTCGCCACCGTCGCCCATCTGGCCACCCTCGAAGCCCGTATTCCCTTCATGCACTTCTTTGATGGATTCCGCACATCGCATGAAATCAATAAAGTTATCCCTATTTCCGACGCCACGATTCTCGCCCTCCTCGACGAGAAATCTGTCCGTGCCCATCGCGAACGTGGACTCTCCCCCGATCATCCCGTTCTCCGCGGATCCGCCCAGAATCCCGATGTCTTCTTCCAGGCCCGCGAAGCCTGCAATCCCTGGTACCTTGCCTGCCCGGCCATCGTGCAGGACGTCATGGACCGCTTCGCCCGCCAGACCGGCCGCGCCTATCGCCTCTTCGATTACTACGGCGCCCCCGATGCCGATCGCGTCATCGTCCTCATGGGTTCCGGCGCCGGCGCTGCCGAGGAAGCCATCGACGCCCTGAATGCTAAAGGCGAAAAGCTTGGCCTCCTGAAAGTTCACCTCTACCGCCCCTTCGCTGCCGAAGCCTTCCTGACCGCCCTCCCCGAAACCGTGCGCAAGATCGCCGTTCTCGACCGCACCAAAGAGCCCGGCGCCACCGGCGAGCCACTCTACCAGGACGTCGTCACCGTCATCTCCGAGGCACTGTCCTCCGGCCGCATCCCGCTCTCCCAGTTCCCGGTCATCGTCGGCGGACGCTACGGCCTCTCCTCCAAGGAGTTCACCCCGGCCATGGTGAAGGGCGTCTTCGACGAGCTGGGGAAACCGCACCCGAAGAATCACTTCACCATCGGCATCGATGACGACGTCACCCACTCCAGCCTCCGATGGGATGAGAGCTTCTCCACCGAGAGCCCAAAGACCGTCCGCGCCCTCTTCTACGGCCTCGGTTCCGATGGCACCGTCGGTGCCAACAAGAACTCCATCAAGATCATCGGCTCCGAGACGCCGAATTACGCCCAGGGCTACTTCGTCTACGACTCCAAGAAGTCCGGCTCGCTGACCACCTCGCACCTGCGCTTCGGTTCCGAGCCCATTCGCTCCACCTACCTCATCTCCCGCGCGAACTTCATCGCGTGTCACCAGTTCGAGTTCCTCGAGAAGATCGACGTCCTCGCCGCCGCCGAGCCGGGCGCTGTCTTCCTCCTCAACAGCCCGTATGGCCCAAAGGATGTCTGGCAGCACCTGCCGAGGACCATCCAGAAGACCATCCTCGACAAGCATCTCCGCCTCTACGTCATCGACGGCTACCAGGTCGCCCGCGAAAACGGCATGGGCAACCGCATCAACACCGTGATGCAGACCTGCTTCTTCGCCATCTCCGGCGTGCTGCCTCGCGAAGAAGCCATCGCCGAAATCAAGAAGGCAATTAAGAAAACCTATGGCAAGCGCGGCGACGCCGTCGTCCAGCAGAATTACGCCGCTGTCGACGCATCCCTCGCCCAACTGCACGAGGTCAAACTCGCCGGACTCCATCACCGCCACGTTCGACATCCTGCCCGTCATTCCCGCCGCGGCGCCGGCCTTCGTCCACGACGTGCTGGGCGCTATGGCCGCGGGACACGGCGACAGGCTTCCCGTCAGCGCACTGCCGGCTGGCGGAACCTTCCCCACCGGCACCGCCAAATGGGAGAAGCGCAACATCGCTCAGTTCATCCCGGTGTGGGATCAGGAGCTCTGCATCCAGTGCGGCAAGTGCGTTATGGTTTGCCCGCACGCGGTCATCCGCGCCAAGGTGTACGACTCCACACTCCTGCCCGGCGCCCCGGCCACCTTTAAATCCGCCAAGCCAAAGTGGCGCGGTATGGACGCCGAGCTCTACACCCTCCAGGTTTCTCCCGAAGACTGCACCGGCTGTCAGCTTTGCGTGGAAGTCTGCCCTGCGAAAAGCAAGGCCGACCCCGCCCACAAAGCCCTCAACATGGCTCCGCAGCAGCCGCTGCGCCTGCCCGAGCGCGCCAACTGGGAGTTCTTCGAGAGCCTGCCCTCCGTGGCCCGCGATCGCCTCTCCATGTCGCAGGTCAAGGACATCCAGCTCCTCGAGCCGCTCTTTGAGTTCTCCGGCGCCTGCCAGGGCTGCGGCGAAACGCCTTACATCAAGCTGCTCACCCAGCTCTTTGGCGACCGCCTCATGATCGCCAATGCCACCGGCTGTTCGTCCATCTACGGCGGCAACCTGCCCACCACACCTTACTGTCAGAATGAGGACGGCCGCGGTCCTGCCTGGTCCAACTCACTCTTCGAAGACAACGCGGAGTTCGGCCTTGGCATGCGCCTCGCCGTCGATCAGCAGAAACGTTACGCCGAAGGCCTGGTCGCTAAACTTGCTCCGGTACTCGGCGAGAACCTCGTCCGCGCCACCCTCGACGCCGACCAGTCCAAAGAAGAAGGCATCAACGCTCAACGCGCCCGCGTCGCCGAGATTCGCGCCAAAGTTGCCACCATCGACTCACTCGACGCCCGCTCCCTCGCGACCGTCGCCGACACCCTCGTCCGCCGCAGCCTCTGGATCATCGGCGGCGATGGCTGGGCCTACGACATCGGGTTCGGCGGACTCGATCACGTCCTCGGCTCAGGCAAGAACGTCAAGGTCCTCGTCCTCGATACCGAGGTCTATTCCAACACCGGTGGCCAAATGTCCAAATCCACACCTCGCGGCGCTGTGGCCAAATTTGCCGCCGGAGGCAAGGCCACCAGCAAGAAAGACCTTGCCATGGAAGCCGTCGCGTACGGATCCGTCTACGTCGCCCGCATCGCCATGGGCTCCAACGACAGCCACACCGTGAAAGCCTTCCAGGAAGCTGAAGCCTGGAACGGGCCGGCCATCATCATTGCCTACAGCCATTGCATCGCGCACGGCTACGACCTGTCGAAAGGCCTCGACCACCAGAAAGCTGCCGTTAACTCCGGCTACTGGCCGCTCATGCGCTACAACCCCGCGCTCCGCGAGGAAGGGAAGAACCCCTTCATCCTCGACTCGCGCGCGCCGTCCATTCCGCTGAAGGATTACGTCTACAACGAGTCGCGCTACACCATGCTGCTGCGCGCGCACCCGGATGCCGCCGAGACGCTCCTGAAAGAGGCTACCGACGACGTCGAGCGCACCTGGCGCGTTTACGCGGGCCGCGCTGCCATGCCGGGCCGCTCCGAAACCCCCAACATCTCGCCCCGCACAGAGGAGCCGGAAGCCGCTCCCGCCCTCGGCGACGATTAAATGAAGTTCCCCGGAGCCGCCTTGTGCCGCTCCGGGCTCTGGCCAGCGCCGGATAGCAACCACCGGCACTGGCCTTTTCCTTTTTTGCCGACGTTCTTCCGTGAATCGCTAACCGGTTTTCAACTGACCGGTTCCTGGCTGACAGATTTTTCGCTGACCGCTCTTCAGCGAACCGCCAGACTCTCCGCAACTCCCGCACCTCTGCCTTTGAGTTCCGCAATGCGCTGCGCGATCGGCTCGGCTACACGCAATGCGTTGGCGCCAATCGTCAGCGCCGGATTCCCTGCGGAGCTCGAGGGGAAGAAAGAAGCATCCACGACGTACAGGTTATCCATCCCATGAACCTTGTTTGTCGGATCCAGCACGCTGGTGCGCGGATCGTTGCCGAAGCGGCACGTCCCACAGGGATGCGACAGGTTCAGGTTATCTGCCGTAGCCGTCAGCAACCACGGCTTGTGCCCCTTGAACGCCGCCTTCAGCCGTACGCGCGCCTCGCGAATGCGATCGTGGAATTCCTTCGGTTCGTCGTACTCGACCCGGATCTTGTCCGGACTCGCATCATCGAGCGCGACCCGGTTATTTCTGTAAGGAAAGTCCTCCATAATGGTGGCAAAAATCGCCGATCGGCTAAAGAAGATCGAAGCTCCCATCGCCACAACCCGCAGCAGGATCCTTCTCAGCGGAAAACGATCCAGCAGCTTGTGCCGCAGACGCTGATCGAGGAACTCAAAGATGTTTCCCTGGGTAACCGGCATGCCAATGGACTGGAACGACCCCAGCCGTTTTCCGTCGCACTCGTAAAGCGCGCGCGAGGAGATGGTCTTTCTCGGCATTCGGGCGGCCAGACTCTTCCGCGGCCGCAGCGCAAAAAAGTCGCTGGCGTGGAACATCGCACAGCGCCCCACCATGTCGTTGTGGTTTCCGATCCCCGCCGGCCATTCCGCCGACTGCGACTGCAGCAGAATCCGCGGCGACATCAGCGCTCCTGCTGACAGCACCACCACCGACGCGCGAATCCGCAGCGCCTCCGTTCCCCGCTTCGCAATCACTTCCGTCACGCGGCCTTCCCGCGTCTCCAGCCGCTCCACTTCGCAGCCCAGCAGCAGCCGCGCGCCATGCTGCACCAGCGCCGGAGCCAGCGCCTTGCCCGCGCTGTCTCCCTTGCAGTCCGTGGTGCAGGGAATGCCGATGCACCTCCCGGCAGCCCTTCCGGTAGCCGATTCCCAGATGAATGCGATAGGGTCCCAGTCCCGCCGCCTGGAACGAATCGTAAAAGTCCTGGTCCTGCGGGCTCAGCGGATGGAGGCGTCGCCAGTTCCGAGTTGTCGTCCGGATCCAGCGGATCGCGCGTGCCGCAGACGCCGTACATCTCTTCTGCCTGGGCATAGTATTTCCTGAACTCGTTGAAATCCACCGGCCATTCGCTGGTCACCGGCGCCGGCACACCTGCCGGCCAGGGCTTCTCGGCAAATCGCTGCGCCGCATCCGTTCCAGCGCCCCGCCATAGATCGCTGTCGAACCGCCAGGACCGGTCCCCAGATCGGTCACCGCTATCGACGATTGACCGCCGCGCCGCAGCACCACTTTACCGGCCACCGGCCGCTGGCCCGTGCCATCGATTCCCTGGATTCAATCCCCAGCGCCCGCCGCCATCGGCCCGCATTCCGCCCCTTGGGAAACCGCGTCTGGCCCCGCCCCGCTCCAGAAAAAGGACCTTCAGCCCCATGCGCGCCAGCGAGTAGCCGAGGGTCGCCCCTCCCATGCCTGTTCCCACAATGACTGCGTCCCACAACGTCTCTTCCGGCTTCTCGGCGGAATACTGCTCCCATGCCAGGATCATCCGATCCGTCCTTCCTGCTTGAAAAAGTGGCCCTGACCCATCGCTATGGCCGATCCATCAATGTTGAGCGAGTCAAAGGTCAATATTGTCCGAAGAATACAGCCCCGGTTGCGGGGTGAACAGTGGGTTTCTGCCGCGTTCCATGACTTTAGTGTATTTCACTGGCGTTCACCCCAACGTTCTCTCCCGCTTCTCCGCTAGCCGTTCTGCCGCTCCTCCGCCCCGCCTGTTCTACAATGTCCCAAAGCCGCCCGCCTCCATCCTCTTGCCGCATCATCACGAGCCGGTCGTGCATCTGCCTATCATGATTGAACAGCCTCTGCCGGAAGCCCTGACCTTCGACGACGTCCTTCTGTCCCTGCCTACAGCGACGTGGTGCCCACCCAGGTCAGCACGCAGACCCGGCTCACCCGCGACATCGCGCTCAACACTCCGCTGCTCTCGGCCGCCATGGATACCGTCACCGAATCGCGCATGGCCATCGCCATGGCCCAGCAGGGCGGCATCGGCATCGTCCATCGCAACCTCACCATCGAGCAGCAGGCCGGCGAAATCGACAAGGTCAAGCGCTCCGAGAGCGGCATGATCGTCGACCCCGTCACCATCGGCGCCCGATCAGCTCATCTCCGATGCCCTCGACGTCATGCGCCGCTACAAAATCTCCGGCGTCCCCGTCACCCGGGCAAAAAGCTGGTCGGCATCCTCACCAACCGCGATCTCCGCTTCGAAACCCGCACCGACATTCCCATCGGCGAGGTGATGACCAAGAAGAACCTCATCACCGTCCCCGTCGGCACCACCCTCGAGGAGGCCGAGCAGATCCTCCACCAGCACCGCGTCGAAAAGCTCCTCGTCGTCAATGACCACTACGAGCTCAAAGGCCTCATCACCGTCAAGGACATCCAGAAGAAACTCAAGTATCCCAACGCCTGCAAGGATGAGCAGGGGCGTCTGCGCGTAGCCGCCGCCATCGGCGCGACCGGCGACTTCCTGGAGCGCGCCGCCGAACTGGTTGCAACCGCGTCGACGTCCTCGCCATCGACTCCGCGCACGGCCACTCCTCGCGCGTGCTCGAAGCCGTCAGCGAGGTCAAGAAGCGCTTCCCCGACGTCGATCTGCTCGCCGGCAACATCGCCACCTACGACGGCGCGCATGGCCCTCATCGACGCCGGCGCCGACGCCGTCAAAGTCGGCATCGGCCCCGGCTCCATCTGCACCACCCGCATGGTCACCGGCGCCGGCATGCCGCAGATCACCGCCATCGCCGAGGCTTACGCGCGCCGTAGCATCACGGCATTCCCATCATCGCCGACGGCGGCATCAAGTACTCCGGCGACATCACCAAAGCCATCGCCGCCGGCGCCTACTTCGTCATGATCGGCTCGCTCTTTGCCGGCGTCGACGAGAGCCCCGGCGAAACCATCCTCTATCAGGGCCGCAGCTTCAAGGCCTATCGCGGCATGGGATCGCTCACCGCCATGGCCAGGCTCCGGCGAGCGCTACTTCCAGGGCGCGACGATGCCGACGTCGACGCCAGCAGCGAGAGCGTCGTCAACCGCGAGCGCAACAGCAGCAACCGCCTCGACAAGTTCGTGCCCGAAGGCATCGAAGGCCGCGTGCCCTATCGTGGAGGGTCGATCACCACCGAGGAGCCCCAATAGGACCGGTTCGGTGCACCGCCCTCCTCGGGTCCCACTCGGTTGACCCCAGCGACGTAGTAGCAGTTTGCCAGCGCGTGACCGATCAGCTCAGCCTCCCAAACCTTTCGGATCCAGTCGCGGTAGGTAGCGGTGGGCACGAACAAGACATCGGCCCCCCCGAGCCCGAGCATCCGAGCCGCTTCGGGGAAATGCCGGTCGTAACAGATCAGGATCCCAATCCGCATCGACCCGACTTCGAACACCGGGAAGCCGAGGTCACCCGGGCTGAAGTAGTACTGCTCGTCGGACGGCGTTTCGTGCGAATCGACGGTCCGCCGGATCGCCGGAATGCTCATCTTCCGGTACTTGCCCGCCGTGTTGCCGTTCTCGTCCAGGACGAGCGCCGTGTTGAACAGCTTACCGTCGGACGCTTCCTCGTAGACCTAAAGATCAGGTTGAACCCCGGCCCCCGCAACCGCCTCACGCACGCGCGAGACGACCTCTCCGTCCTCCGAAATCGCCAGGGTCCGGAACTCCGGATCGTTCTTGAAGCAAAAGTAGATGGTCGTCGAGAGCTCATGCAGACACAGGACCTCTACGCCCTTCTCGCCCGCTTGGGAGATCAGGCCCTCGATCTGCCGCAGGTTGTGTTCGAGGTCCGCCTTCGCCGTGAACTGCCCGAGACCGATGGTCGTCGAAGACATGGCGCAACGCTACAGCTAGCCTGCGAAGAAAGTCAAATAATTCAACTTGGCTTCGAGATATTCGAATACGTTATTGTGCGCCCAG
>CAVPCE010000130.1:0-10416 GCA_963702295.1 uncultured Acidobacteriaceae bacterium
GCTTCTCCGGACTGGAGGTGGGACGGAGTTTCGACGTTGCCGTGCCGCTTTGCGCGGAGCCGGTTCTGCACCCGGATGAGCGTGGACGCGCCAGCCAACGACCTGGTGGACTGATGCATTGGGGCGGCTCAGGCCCGGTGAGACGCTGACGCAGGCAACGGCGAACCTGAAAGCGATTTCGCCGGGCATCTTTGGCGCGACCCTGCCGCCACAGTACGATGCGATCGAGCGTCGAGACTATCTCCGCTTCTCGCTGCGAGCGTTGCCGGCGGCCACGGGTGTATCGGAGCTCCGAAAGGATTACGAGCAACCGCTTTGGCTGCTCCTGGGGATCTCCGCGCTGGTGCTTCTGATTGCCTGCGCGAATTTGGCCAATCTGATGCTGGCACGAGCCGGCGCCCGGCAGCGGGAAATGGCAGTCCGCCTCAGCCTCGGAGCGTCGCGCGGGCGACTGGTCCGGCAACTGCTGGTCGAGAGTCTGCTGCTGGCAGTTGTCGGAGCGGCAGCAGGCGCGGCGCTGGCCCAGGTGCTCAGCCGCGGGCTGGTCGCGGGCATCGGCACGGCCGACGATCCGATATTTCTGTCGCTCGCGATCGACTGGCGCGTGATGGCCTTTACCGCAGCAATCGCGGCGGGAACCTGTCTGCTGTTTGGCGTTGCCCCCGCATTGCGAGCTGCCGCAGCCGATCCAGGGCTCGCGCTCCGGTCCGGCGGACGCGGCATGACCCCGGGGCGAGAACGATTTCTGCTTCGGCGCGGCCTCATCGTCACCCAGGTGGCGCTGTCCCTGCTGCTGGTCACAACGGCGCTCCTCTTTGTGGAAACATTTCAGAACCTGGTGCGGGTCAACCCAGGATTTAATCCGCGGCAGATCGCCATGGCGGACTTCTATTTCTCGGCGATGAAGCTGTCGCCGGAACGGCGCCTGCAATTCAGGAAGGAGTTGCTGCGGCAGGTGCAGGCCACCCCGGGAGTCATGAGTGCGGCGGAAGTGGAGATCGCACCCGTGAGCGGAAATGGATGGGACGAGTTCATCGACGTGCCCGGCAACCATGTCGAGAGAAAGCTGGCGAACGTCAACGCAGCGACCGCGGACTACTTCCGCACACTTCAGATTCCCATCCTCGCCGGCCGGACCTTTGCCGACAGCGATACGCCTCAGTCACCGGCGGTCGCGGTGGTGAGCGAGGCGTTTGCGAAAAGGTTTCTCGGTACAGGGAATCCCGTAGGGAAAACCTTCGGCGACCGCCAGGATGGTGGCCAGCCCGACAAGATCTACCAGGTCATCGGCGTGGCAGGGGACACAAAATACTACGACCTGCGGGAAACGATAACCCCGATCATCTACCTGGACAACGCGCAGCGGATTACCCCCGATCAGGATTCCTTGCTGGTAATCCGCTCCGGTGAGCCGCTGGCGACGCTGACTGAGTCCCTGAAAAGAACCGCGTCGGAAATCAGCCCAGGAATTGCCACGACGTCGTGGGGGATGCGGCAGTCAATCCTGGAGGGCCTGGGTCGCGAACGTCTGATGGCCACGCTGTCGGGATTCTACGGCGCCCTCGCCGCGCTCCTGGCCATGGTGGGACTCTACGGAATCCTGTCGTGGATGGTGGTTCGCAGGCGCAGCGAGATCGGCGTGCGCATGGCCCTGGGCGCGACCCGGCGCGGGATCGTGGGCCTCATGCTGCGCGAGGTCCTTGTGCTGCTCGGCATGGGATCAGCCGCAGGCGTGCTGCTGGTGCTGGCCGCCGGGCGAATTGTAGCGACGATGCTGTTTGGCGTCGGTCCGGCGAATCCGAACGTGCTGGCCCTTGCGGTTGCGGGTATGACGGCCATCGCGCTGCTGGCCAGTTGGCTTCCGGCCGATCGGGCCGCAGCCGTCAATCCGATGGAGACCTTGCGGGAGGAGTGAAGGGCGTCAGCAGCGGAGAAAGATTACCGCAGGCACTTCGGCCGTGTTGTTTCTTTGCGTAATGACACTTTCGCTCTATTGACCGTTCTGCTACCCAGGCGAATGCTGAAACCAAGCACGATGTGAGCCCCTCGTACAGCTTCAGAGGGCGAAAGTCCCGTGACATTGAAAGAGCCCGCCCACGAGCGGGAGGACGTGTGTTCCCAGGTTGACCTGAAGCTTTGCACAAGCACGGCAGCCGCTGAGAAGAGGCGGAGGCAACGGCAGAATCCGCGGAATGATGGACGGCACGCTCCGCCGGGTCATTGAACGAAACGCGCCGAATGCCGAAGAAAAGAAAAAGGGGAAGTTGCTGTGAGTGCTGCCAAATCCGCCATTGAATCGCGTCTCGATTCGATTCGCGCCGTCAACTTCTTTTCTCCTGAGCGTCCCACGTTGGGCGCCGCGGGCGAAAACGCCGAAAGCCTGGCGACGTTGTCCCCTCTGGAGCTGGACCCCCTCCGGCCCCTGCCCGAAGAGGCAGCGAGCGAAAGCAACGCGCTCATTCGCGGACCCGAGTATCGCCCGCGGTCCACTGCGGGAGATGGGCATCCGGCGGGCGGTGATTGACGAGCTGGCGCTGAAAACGATGTACGTGTGCGGCGCGCTCTCCACGCGAGACCTCGCGCGCCACCTGCACGTCAGCCAGGCGGTGGCCGATGAGCTGGTCCACTGGATGCGCACTGAGCAGCTCTGCCAGTTGACAGGGATGGTGGGCAATGTGGCTGACCATCGCCCTTACCGCCCAGGCACGCAACCGCGCCATGGAGCTGCTGTCGCAGTGCCAGTACACCGGCGCCGTGCCGGTTTCCCTCGCCAGCTACGTCGCCCAGGTGCGGAAGCAGAGCGTACGCAACGTTGTGGTCAGGAAACTGGATGTCGAGCGGGCCTTTGACAACATGGTGATCGACGCCAGGATCCTCGGCCAGATCGGCACCGCACTCAATTCCGGCTCGACGATCTTTGTTCACGGACCGGCGGGCGTCGGCAAGACCGCCATCGCGGAAACCATGTCGCGCGTCCTGGCCGAAGAGGATGTCTGGGTTCCCCACGCAATCGAAGTGGATGGCCAGCTCATCGTTCTCTATGACCCAGTCATCCACAAAGAAGTAGAGGGTCCGGGCGGCGAAGCCTGCGATGCGCGCTGGGTGCGGTGCCGGCGGCCTTCCGTCCTGGTGGGCGGCGAGCTCACCATCGATATGCTCGACCTGCAGTTCAATGCCAACGCCAAATACTACAGCGGCCCCATCCAGATGAAGGCCAACAACGGCGTTCTCATCGTCGACGATTTCGGGCGCCAGCGCGTCCGCCCCGAAGAGCTGCTCAATCGCTGGGTGGTTCCGCTGGACCGCGGCATCGACTTCCTCACCCTCGTGGGCGGCCGCAAGATCGAAGTCCCCTTCGAGATGCTGGTGGTCTTTGCCACGAACATGGATCCTGCCGACCTGGTCGACGCAGCCTTCCTGCGACGCATGCAAACCAAAATCCGCGTCGATGCGGCGACCGACGACCAGTTCTGTTCCATCTTCCGCCGGGTCGCCCAGGAGCGCGGTCTGCGCGTAGACGATGCGGTTATCCGGGATCTCGCCCAGGCCATCCGAGCCATCGGCCAGGAACTGCGCGGATGCCAGCCGCGCGACCTCGTTAATCAGGTCTGCTGGGCCGCCCGTTACGAAGATCGGCCCCCGGCTCTGGACAAGGCCTCGTTGGGTCGGGCCGTCGAGGCGTACTTCCTCGTGGAGAAGATGCCCGAGGCGGCAGCCGCGAACGGCTGACCCACTCAGGATGCTGCGCCCCGGCTGCAGTCGGTCCGTCCAGGCTCACCCAGCCTCGGATGCCCCGCTGTATCCTGTCAGCAACGTCCATCATGAAGCCCCTCACAATCACCGCTCTCTGCTTCGTCTTCGCCGGCTTCGTCCCCGCCCTGCATCCCGCCGCCGCCCCGGCCGCGCCCATACAAACCACCAACTCCGACGTGACGGCTCGCCGCAGGGCGCTCAACGACCTCTTCGCCCAGTACTGGGAAGACCGCCTCAGCCACTCTCCCGAATTCGCGTCCTCGATCGGTGACAAGCGGTTCAACGATCAGCTCACCGACTACTCCATTGAGGCCTACAACCAGCAGCTCGCCCGCGGCCGCGACTTCCTCGCCCGCCTCGGCCAGATCGATACCACCGGCCTCTCCGACCAGGAAATCCTCAGCAAAGACCTCCTCGTCCGCGAACTGATCGATCAGCAGAAAGAATCCCGCTTCAAGCCGTGGGAGATGCCCGTCAACCAGTTCAGCGGCCTCCAGCTCTCACTGCCCCAGCTCGTCTCCCGCCTTAGCTTCACCTCCGCAAAGGACTACGACGACTACATCGCCCGCCTCAACAAAGTTCCCACCGCCTTCCACCAGATCACTGACAACATGCTTACCGGCATCGACGATCACCGCGTGCCTCCCAAATACCTCCTCGAAAAGGTCCTCGTCCAGGTCAACGCCATCGCCTCACAAAAGCCCGAGGGCAGCCCCTTCGCGCGCCCGCTGAAAAAATTCCCCTCCGATCTCTCTGCCGCCGACCAGACCCGCATCCACGACGAAGTCCTCGCCGCGATTACCAAACAGGTCATCCCCGCCTACCAGCGCTTTGCGCGCTTCCTCCAGGCTACCTACATTCCCGCCGGCCGCACCGATCCCGGCGTCTGGTCACTCCCTGACGGCGCCGCGTACTATGCCTTCCGCGTCCAGCAGAGCACCACCACCGACATTCCTCCCGCGCAGATTCATCAGATCGGCATCGACCAGGTGAAGCAGGATGAAGAGGCCGAGCTCGTCATCGCCAAAAAACTCGGCTACCCGACCGTCGAGGCTCTCCGCCTCGCCATTGCCGCCAATCCCAAATTCCACCCAACCTCCGCCGACCAGCTCCTCGACGCCTTCCGCGGTTACATCGATGGCATGCGTCCGAAGCTGCCCGAGCTCTTCACCCGCCTGCCCAAAGCGCCTCTGGTGGTGGAAGCCGTTCCCGCCTACATGGCCAAAGACCAGGCCCCCGCCTACTACGAAGAGGGCACTCCCGATGGCTCCCGCCCCGGCACCGTCTTCGTCAACACCTACGACTACGCGCACCGCTCCCTCGCCACCGCCGAATCCATCGCTTACCACGAAGGTCTCCCCGGCCACCACCTGCAGATTTCCATCGCGCAGGAACTCACCGATCTGCCTCCCTTCCGCCGCTACCTCCGCTACACGGCATTCACTGAAGGCTGGGGTCTCTACGCCGAACACCTCGGCAAAGACATCGGCTTCTACCAGGATCCTTACTCCGACTTCGGCCGCCTCGAGTCAGACATCTTTCGCGGCATTCGCCTCGTCGTCGATACCGGCGTCCACTCTGATCACTGGACCCGCCAGCAGATGGTCGACTACTTCCATGCGCACAGCGGCATCGACGACGCCACCATCAACGCCGAAGTCGACCGCTACATCGCCTGGCCTGCCCAGGCTCTCAGCTACAAGCTCGGTGCCATGGAGATCCTCGCCCTTCGCGATCGAGCCCAGCAGGCCCTCGGCCCGAAGTTCGACCTCCGCGCCTTCGACGACGAAGTCATTGACTCCGGCCCGCTCCCCCTCGACGTCCTCGACCAGCGCGTCTCCGACTGGATTACCGCTCAGCAACACACACAGCAATGACCTGGAACCGCAGGATCGCCCTGAGATTTGGCGGCTGGATCGCCCTGCTGCCCCTCCTGTTTCTGAATGCGATCTCCCTGGTTAAATACGCAACCTGGAATGCGGTCGTCAGCGGTTACACCGGGATTCCC
Organism: uncultured Acidobacteriaceae bacterium; assembly: GCA_963702295.1. GTDB lineage: Bacteria > Acidobacteriota > Terriglobia > Terriglobales > Acidobacteriaceae > Palsa-343. The sequence continues at coordinate 5,762 of CAVPCE010000130.1, forward strand.
AGCCAGCAAGCGCTGGTGACTCAGGCTAACCGCATGGGCAATCTCTGGCTGTGCGTCCTCGCCACCGCGGAAATCACAGCGACCGTGATCATGTTCCTGCTCCTGCCCGCCCGCATGCGCCTGCTTCGGCTGCTCGTTCCCGTTCTGGCCGTACCCCTCGTCACTGGCGCCATCGCCTGGGCCCTCATCATGCTCACCCGCGGTCCCCACTGACTTTGGTGCCCGGTTCACGAGCCCGCCTCTCGCAGCGCGTCATCTGACCCGCCGCAACCTGCAACCTGCAACCTGTGACCTGCCCTGCTGTCCGCTGTACCCTGCCCCCCGCACCCTGTACCCTGTCCCCATACCCCCATGAACACCCTCCCCACTCCTCGAGCGCCCCACGCCCGCATCTTCACCCGCACCCGTCTTCTCACCCTGCCGCGCTCACCGGCGGCATTGCTCTTTGCATCGTTCTCTCGTGGACCACGCGCGGCGCCATGGCCAACCTCGCCTTCCTCCGCTCCCACCGCGCGTCCGCCCAGTCCCCGGTTGACCTCGCTCCCTGGCAAACCGCGCAAACCCTCGCATCGCTTGCCGTCACCGCCGAAGAGCACGAATACGCCCGCGAAGCCGAACGCCTCGCCGATCACGAAGTCGATCAGGCATTTGCCGCCGCTCTGCGCGCCGCCCAGTTGAGGACCCGCCACCAGGCTCTCACCGGCAACGCCCTCGCGCTCTCCCAGCGCGTCGCTCAGCTCCAGCAGGAGGTCTCTCAGGACCAGTCCCTCGTCAATAGCCTCAAAGCCAAAGCTGCCGCGCCCGCCGCCTATTCCAAAAACGTCGTCACCGCCGCCGTCGGCAGCGATGCCCTCCAGGTCGCCCAGGCTCAGCTCGGCCTCGACTCCGACGAGCTCACCGACGCTCAGCGCGACTCGACCGCGCCACCGGCAATGCCAGTGTCGTCATTCAGAGCGAGCTCGCTGCTCACGAAGCCTCCATGGCTCAGTACGACAAGGAGCAGCAGGAAGGCGGCCAAATCGCGGTCGTTACGCTCCAGCGCCACACTACCCTGCTCGGCCGCCTCCGCTCCTGGTTTTAGCCAGCGCGACCGCTACGCCTCGCTCCAGCAGGCGCTCGCTGAAACTAAAGTGACGTTGCCACCCTCACCGCCGAGCACAACACCCTCGAGGCCAAAACGAATGCCGCCGCCGCCGCCCCCGCCGCTGCCACCCTCGCCCACATCCAGGACCGCACTACCCAGCGCCAGATTCTCTCCATCGACGACGACCGTATCGAGACCGACCAGCAGCTCGCCACGGTCTATTCCAAATGGAGCAACCAGGTCCTCCTCCAGCACCGCATCGTTCTGCACCTCATCCTGCAGTCCCTCGAAGTCATCCTCTTCATCATCGCCGGCATGATTCTCGGCGATGCCCTCGTGCGCCGCCTGATGGAACACCCCGCGCTCGAGCGCCGCCAGATGCAGACCCTCCGCACCATTCTCGAAGTCGGCGTACAGATCCTCGGCCTCCTCCTCATCGTCCTGGTCGTCGTCGGTCCGCCGCAGCAGACCGCCACCATGATCGGCCTCGCCACCGCCGCCCTTACCATCGCTCTACAGGACTACATCCTCGCCTTTATCGGCTGGTTCATGCTGGTCGGAAAAAACGGCATCCGCGTCGGCGATCGCGTCGAGATCAACGGCGTCTGCGGCGAAGTCATCGACTTCCGCCTCATGAGCACCAGCCTGCTCGAAACCACCGGCCTCGCTCAAACCGGCGAGCCGACCGGCCGTACCGTCACCTTCCTCAACAGCTATGCCATCCGCGGACAGCTCTTCAATTTCTCCAGCGAAGGCGAGTGGCTCTGGGACGAAATCATCATCACCGTCCCCGCCGGCCAGGACATGGATGCTCTCGCCCATAACATCGAAAACGCCGCTCGCGAAGAAACCGAAGAGAGCGCCCGCCTCGCGGAGCAGGAATGGAAGCACAGCGCCCGCGCCACGGCTCTCAGCCGCCTCAGCGCCCGGCCCGTCGTCACCCTTCGCCCCTCCGGCAGCGGCATCGATCTCCAGGTCCGCTACGTCACCCGCGCCTCCGCCCGCTTTGAGGCGCGCGACCACCTCTACCGCCACTTCCTCCAGTTACTCCACGAAAAGAGTGGCGATAAGAGCTCTGAAGCAAGGAACGACGTACCATCAGAAAAAGAGCCAGCCCCGTACTCCCGCTCTCACCCGCTGAGATCATCGCCGTCTATCAGAAGGGAATCCCCGCCCGAAACGGATCCTCGCGATCCAAAGCAGCCCGGCTCTCTGCCGTGATAAAAGCCCGCCCCGTAATGCTCGGAATCACCGCACCGCCCTCGCCGACCCGGTACGACCCCTCAAACACCGTCCCCAGAATCCCTTCCTGCCGCCACGCCACGCCCGGCTCCAGCTTTCCATCCGCCGCCAGACAGGCAAGCTTCGCGCTCGTTCCCGTCCCGCAGGGCGAGCGGTCGTACGCCTTCCCCGGACACAACACAAAATTTCGGCTCCCCCGCTCTCGACTCCGCAAACACCTCCACGTGATCGACCTCCTGCCCCTCCGCGCCCGTGATCCCCTGCGCCCCGAGTGCCTGTCGAATCGCCCACGTGTACTCCGTCAGCGCGTCGCGATTCGCCAGTGTCAGAGCCACCGGCGCGCCTTCCGTCAGAAAAAACCAGTTCCCGCCCCACGCCACATCGCCCGTAACCACTCCAAACCCGGGCACCTCCACCACCACATCTTTCCTGTGCCGATAGCCCGCCACGTTCTCCACCGTCACCCGACCCGCCCCGTGCAGCGTGGCCCGCACCACGCCAACCGGGGTCTCGACGCGGTGTTCCCCCGGCGAAATCCGCCCCAGATATTCCAGGATGCCTTATCACCCCGACCGTCCCGTGCCGCACATTCCCAGGGTTCCCGAACATTGTTAAAGAAAATCACCCCCGCCGCGCACGCCGGATCCTCTGGTTCCACCAGCAGTGCCCCCACTACCACATCCGATCCCCGCGGTTCGTTCACCACGGCTGACCGGAATCCGTCATACTCCCGGCCATCCGCGCCCGCCGCCGCCAGCGATCCGCCGCGCAGCTCCGGGCCGCCCGCAATCACCAAACGCGTCGGCTCCCCCTCCGTATGTGAATCCACGACATCAATGCCCGCAATCCTGCTCATATCTCGATCACTATACCGAACGCGCCGCTCTCCAAATCGCTCCCCGTCCGCGATCGATAACTCGTAACCTGCAACCTGTAACCTCGTTCCGGCGTATATCCTGTTGCCCGAATCAATCACGCAATTTTTCCGAGGCCAACAGAACGCCCATGTCCACATCCCGCCCACACCTTCCTTCAGCTCTCTTCCGCCGCCACCGCCTCCGCCGCCCTCTCCAATTCACTCCGCGCCTTCGCCGACGACGCCAAACCCATCCGTGCCTGGCGCACAGCGCCGCACGCTGGAACTCATGTAATTCCCGCTCCCCTCCCTGCAATCCCAGCCCCCGGTCTCTGCTCCTCAGCATCCGCCTCGATCCCTCCCGCCGCGCCCAAAAACTCCTCGGCTTCGGCGCCGCTATGACAGACGCCTCCTGCTACCTCCTCTCCCAGCTCGACGACGCCCCGCGTCGCGCCATCCTCGACGACGCCTTTGGATCCCGTGGCCTCCGCCTCTCTGTGGCGCGCACGAGCATCGGCGCCTCCGACTACTCCCTCAACGCTTACACCTACGACGACACTCCCGAGCCCGATCCCGGCCTCACCCACTTCTCCATAGACCACGACCGCAAATACATCCTTCCGGTTCTCCGCGACGCCCGCGCCGTCAATCCCGACCTCTTCTGTTTCTCTTCTCCGTGGACCCCGCCTGCGTGGATGAAAGACAACAAATCCCTCCTCGGCGGCACCATGCGCGACCGCTACTACCGCGCTTACGCGGACTACTTCTGCCGTTTCCTCAAGAGCTACTCCCAGGCGGACTGGATCTACGGCGCGGCGGGATCGTTCCGGTGGATCTCTTCATTCCCGGTTGTCCCCCCACCCGCTCACCATTCTCGATGGTTTGCTGCGTTTGATCGGCCGCTTGGAACAGGAATATCCGCCGGCAAATCCCTGACACGTAAGGATGTCCTCATGAAATTTCGCATGCCCAATTATTTCTCGAGTCCGAGTGGGCCTTCCTCTTCGCCGATGTGGGGCTTGCCTGATCGTTCTCGTCCTTCTGGGTAGTCCTGTTCGGGAAGCTCTGGGGCGGCCGATGGGGCATGGAAGGGGAGGGCGAAGGGACCGAAGCCGCCGGCAAGATCGTCGCCGCCCTCGACGGCAATCCGCAACTCACCATTTCCGGCCATGAGGACAAGCTGACGAATTTTCGGATTTCGCCCGATGCCAAGGTCACGCTCAACGGCGTGCAGGTTCCGTTCTCGGCCCTCAAAAGCGATGACGCGGTGAAACTGATCGTCGATAAGAAGACGAACGTCGTGACGGAAATCAGCGCCGAACGCCGCCTCACCGGGATCGTGTTCGCCGTTGATTCCAGCCAGTTGACGATGACTACCGACTACATCAAGAAATACGTTTACAAGACGACTCCGGACACGAAAGTCAAATTGAACGGCGAGAAGGTCGAGCTTTCGGGCCTGGCGGCCGGAGA
>CAVPCE010000131.1:0-8936 GCA_963702295.1 uncultured Acidobacteriaceae bacterium
TTTCCTTGTTCTCTCCCTCATCAACTACGGCATCAGTCGGACGCTGAAGGTCCGCGTGGAAGCCGCTGCCGGCGCGACTGAGCATGCAGCAGAGGACCTTCGTCTGCTTGTCGAAGTTTTGGCGCTTCTGGAGCGGGAGCCGTACGCTGCGCCGCTGCTACGCGATCTGCGGGCTTCTCTCGACACTCGCCGCATTGCAGCTTCGGTTGCGGTCGCACGTCTGGAGCGCATCGCCGACTGGCTGGAGGGGCGCCACAATCTTTTCACCCGGATTATCCTGGGGCTCGCCTTTTACGACGCGCAGTTCACCCTGGCCGCTGAGCGGTGGCAGCGGCGTTTCGGGCCTGCGATTCGGGGATGGCTGGCGGCGGTGGGCGCATTCGAAGCTCTGTCTTCGCTGGCCGGGTACGCCTTTGAGCATCCTGCGGATCCGTTTCCAACTTTCGCGACGGAGAGTCCCTGCTTCGAGACTCGGGGCCTCGGGCATCCGCTGCTGCCTGCGGCGAAGGCGGTGGGCAACGATCTCAGCCTCGGCTCAGAAGGTCTGCAGCTGCTGATTGTGAGCGGGCCGAATATGGCGGGGAAGAGCACGTTGCTGCGGGCCATTGGGCTGAACGCGGTGCTGGCTCAGGCTGGGGCGCCGGTGCGGGCTGCTTCGCTGCGGATGTCGCCGCTGGCGGTGGGCGCGTCGATCTGTGTTCTCGACTCGCTGCAGGGTGGGGTCTCTCGCTTTTATGCGGAGATTCAGCGGCTGAAACTGCTCTCGGATCTTGCCGATGGGGCGCCGCCGCTGCTGTTTCTGCTGGATGAGTTGCTGTCTGGTACGAATTCTCACGACCGGCTGGAGGGGACTCGGCACGTGGTGACGGCGCTGGTGCGGCGGGGTGGGATTGGCCTGGTGACGACGCACGATCTGGCTCTGACGGCGATTCCCGAGGCGATGCCGGGGGCGGCGAGCAACGCTCATTTTGAAGACAGCATGGAGGATGGGCGGCTGCATTTCGATTACCGCCTGAAGCCGGGCATTGTGCAGACCAGCAATGCGCTGAAGCTGATGCAGTCGATTGGGCTGGACATTCCGACGGCGTGAAAAAACACCCCACCCCCCGGTGGGGTGGGGGTATCCGGTAAATCATTTGTTTCTGTGGACTTGTCTTACTTATCGAGATTGATAACACTCGCAAGTGTTGAAAACAAAGGGCAGCGCCGTGACGGGCGGCCGGTTTTCAGGCGTAGCTGGAGACGGCTTTTGCGTTGCGGGCGCTGCGTTCGGCTCGGATGCGCTCGACGTAGCCGCTTTCGCGCAGCGCGGTGAGGGGGTCTTCGGGGAGGCCGTGTTCTTTGCGCCAGGCGCGGACGGCGGGACGGACGTCGGTCCAGAAAGCCTGGCGGAGGCATTCTTCGGCTTCGACCAGGCGGCAGGCGTCCTGCAATTCGGACAGCTCGGCGCGATCGACTAAAGCGGCGCGCGCGTAGATTTCCTGGGCGGCGCAAACGGTCTGGACCATGGCTTCGAGCTTGCCTTTGAGGTTGTGGCTCTGGTCGATCATATAAGCCGGCTGGCCGCCGAGGCCTGCTTCGCCCCGCTTCCCTGTCGTGCTAAAGACAGAATCTCGTGGAAGATGCGGAAGACCTGATAGGGGTCGATGGAGCCGAGGGTGAGGTCGTCGTCGGCGTAGCTGCGGTCGTTGAAGTGGAAGCCGCCGAGCCGCCTTCGCGGAGCAGCCAGGCGACGATCTGCTCGATGTTCTGGCCCTGATAGTGGTGCCCGGTGTCGACGAGGACGTCGGCCTGGGGGCCGGCGTGGCGCGCGAGCAGAAGCGCCATACCCCAGTCGGCGATGTCGGTGTGGTAGAAGGCGGGCTCGAAGGGCTTGTACTCGATGAGCAGACGCTGCTCTGGGGAGAGCGCAGCGTGCGTGGCGGCGAGCGCTTCTTCCATCCAGCCGATGCGGCGGCGGATGCTTTGCGTGCCGGGGTAATTGGACCCGTCGGCGAGCCACACGGAGACGTCGGGGGAGCGGAGGGCCTTGCCGATGGCGACGCTTTCGAGGAGGTGGTCGAGGGCCATGCGGCGGACGGCGGCGTCGGGATTGCAGATGGAACCGAACTTGTATTCCTGGCGCTCGAAGAGGTTGGGATTGATGGAGCCGGCGCGGACGCCATGCTGGCGCTCGAGGGCCTGGATGCGGGGGACGTCGCCGCGGCCGTTGGGCAGGTCCCACTCGACGTGGAGGGCGAGGGTGGGGCGGGAGCCGGTGAGGCTGTGGACCTGGGCGGCGTCGGCGAATTTTTCTTCGAGGCTTGTGGCGGCTTCGGGCTGGTGGAATTTGCCGAAGCGAGTGCCGGTGTTGGCGAATCCCCAGGAGGGGATTTCGATGCGGAAGTTGTCGAGGGCTTTTGCTATGCGGGTGTCCATGGGCCGTCTCCAGGTTGACAGGAAAAATCGTACTCCTGGGGCCCGGGCTCGGTGGTTTTGCGGTTGAGATCGTTCCGGCGGGAGCGATCCGTTCTAATACAAAAGCTCCGGGGCTGAAGCCCTCTGGTTTTGGGCGGCTGTTCGCCGGGTTAAAACCCGGCGCTTTCTCCGTCTTCCCGCTGACGTTGGACCGCTGCGCGCAGGGGCTAAAACCCATTCTTCCTGGCGGCGTTTCGGCACGACTGAAGTCGTGCCCCGATACGAAGCCAAAGAGCGATTTCATTAGTGATTTCTTTATCGAATTGCAGGCATACAGGTACTGGACAGGGTGGCTGGGCACGCGTTGAAGAAGTTACCGTCAATGCGCCTGTCATGCTCTCTAACGGCGTACCGGGAATTGCGCTGAATGAACCGGGGACAGGAAAAGCAACCGCGGATCCTTCCGTCTCGCGAGCCGAGACGTCTGAATGACAGCATCTGTAAGGTGGTTGAGCGGATGATGTTCATTCCTTAATGGCGTCGGGGTGGGCATCCATCGCCGCCTTTACTCACCCAGGCGATTCCGATACACTAGCAACTGTTGTCTTTACGCATTTTGTAAGCAGGAAACCATGCCTAAACTCAAGACGCATCGGGGCGCTGCGAAGCGCTTCAAAAAGACCGGCACGGGCAAATTTAAGCGCGGCCAGTCGAAAATGCGGCACATTCTTACGTCGAAGGAGACCAAAACCAAGCGCAAGCTGGCTCACAGCGTGCTGGTTTCGGACGCCGACCATAAGAAGGTGGCCCGCATGATTCCTTACGCCTGATCTTTCCGGGCCTCCCATGCGGGAGGCTCCCCTCGACCCTAGCGGTTTCGACCGCAGCGGCGAGGAGTGGATCTGGTAAGCAGAGCGAGTGAAGAGGCCCTCCCGCCTCCAGCCGCCACACCCAGTAACTCAAAGGAGAGAACCCCATGCCTCGCGTAAAACGTGGGACTAAACGCAGCGACCGCCGCAAGAAAATCCTGAAAAGGGCGAGCGGCTACTTCCTCACCAAATCCAAGCTGTACCAGGCAGCTCAGGAAGCCGTGGAGCGCGGCCTGAAGTTTGCCTACAGCGGCCGCAAGCAGAAGAAGCGGCAATACCGCTCCATCTGGATTGTGCGCATCAACGCCGCCGCGAAGATCAACGGCATCTCGTATTCGCAGCTGATCAACGGGCTGAAGAAGGCCGGCATCGAGCTGGACCGCAAGGTTTTGGCCGATCTGGCGGTGAACGACGCCGCCGGGTTTTCCGCGTTGGTAACTCAGGCGAAGTCGGCGCTCAGCAAAGCCGCGGCCTGATCCAGCCCCTGTTGCGTGCCCGTCCTCCGTGCGGGGATGGGCATTTGCCTGAATGCTGAGGGACCGCCGATGCTGGTTGACCCACAGCTATCCCGCGTACACTGGCTTCTCACGAAAGTCTGCTCCGGCAATGCCCGTTCCTGACACCAGTCCTGCTTCGCAGCGCAAATCTGCAACGCCCTCGGCCACCTATGCCGATGCGGGCGTGGACCTTTCCGCGGGCGACCGCGCGAAACAGCGCATCAAGTATCTGGCGCAGCGCACCTTTACGCGCAACGTGCTGGGGGAGATTGGCGGCTTCGGCGGCCTGTTCAAGCTGGACGGCAAATATGAGGAGCCGGTGCTGGTCTCCTCAGCGGACGGCGTGGGGACGAAGCTGAAGGTGGCGTTTCAGCTCGGCGTTCATCACACGGTAGGCACGGATCTGGTGAACCACTGCGTGAACGACATCGCAGTGCAGGGAGCGACGCCGCTATTCTTCCTCGACTATTTGGCCACGGGGCGGCTGGACAGCGAGATTACGGAGAAGGTGGTCTCCGGGCTGTCAGATGCGTGCCGCGCGAACGGCTGTGCGCTGATTGGCGGGGAGACGGCGCAGATGCCCGGCTTTTACGCCGATGGGGAGTACGACCTGGCCGGCTTTATCGTCGGGGTGGTGGAGCGGGCGAAGCTGATTACCGGCGCGAAGATTCGTCCGGGGGACGTGCTGCTCGGATTCCCTTCCACGGGGCTGCACACGAATGGCTACTCGCTGGCGCGCAAGCTGTTTTTTGAGGTCGCGAAGTACAAGCCCGAGCAGTATGTGAATGATCTGAAGGAAAAGGCGGGTGCGGCGCTGATGAAGACGCACCGCAGCTACCTGGGCCTGATCAAGAAGCTGACCGCCAGCGACTACCCGGTGGGCATGGCGCACATCACCGGCGGAGGCATTACCGACAATCTGCCGCGGATCCTGCCCAAGACAGTTTCGGCGCATGTGGAGCTGGGGAGCTGGCCGGTGCTGCCGATCTTCGAGCATCTGCAGCGGCTGGGGAACGTGGAGCAGGACGAGATGCTAAAGACGTTCAATATGGGCATCGGGCTGATCGCCGTGATTCCGGCAGAGCGCTTTAAGCGGTGCAAGTCGATGCTGGACCGAGCCGGCGAGAAGAGCTACGTCATTGGCCGCATCATTAAGGGCGACCGCAAAGTTCTGTACGTCTGATGCACAACCTCGGAATCCTTCTCTCCGGACGCGGGTCCAACTTTCTGGCCATTGCCGATGCCGTGGATGCGGGGAAGATTCCCGACGCGCGCATTGCCGTCGTGATTTCGAATGTTGCCGGCGCGCCGGGGCTGGCTGCTGCTCGCGAGCGCGGACTGACGGCTGTGGCGATTGAAGCGCGCGGACGCAAGCGCGCCGAACACGATGAGGAGATCGTCGCCTGTTTGCGGGAACATCAGGTGGAGTTGGTCTGCCTGGCCGGTTATATGCGGCTGCTATCGCCGGGATTTGTGCAGGCGTTTGCGGGACACATCGTGAACATTCATCCTTCGCTGCTGCCGGCGTTTCCCGGCCTCGACGCGCAAACGCAGGCTTTCGAATATGGCGTTCAGGTGAGCGGCTGCACGGTGCACTTTGTGGATGAGCAGCTGGACCACGGCGCGATTATTCTGCAGCGGACGGTGCCGGTGCAGGCGGGCGACGACGCGCAGGCGCTGGCGAAGCGGATCCTCGAGCAGGAACACATTGCTTACCCGGAGGCGATTGCTCGAGTGCTGTCGGGCAAGTATGCGATTGTGGGACGGCGGTACCTGCCAAAGTCGTAGATCGCCCCACGAAAGTTGTGATGCCTCAGCCTCTCTCTCATCTCCGGGCCATGGCGTTTGCCTTTGCCGGATTCACCCTGTGGGTGCTGACCGACACGGCGATTAAGCTCGTTGGGCAGACGGGACTTCCGTGGTATGAGGTTCTGGCTTTCCTCGGCCTGTTCATGGCGATCTTCTTGTTCGCGCGTGGATGGTGGCGGCACGACCTCGGCGCGCTTCGTCCGCATCGACTGCGATCGCAGTTTTTGCGCTCGGCTCTCGATCTTGGCAACAACATTTGCGTCATCGTCGCGCTGCGGCATCTGACGCTGACACTTTTTTACATCCTTATTTTTCTGGCTCCGATTACTGTCTCACTGCTTTCGTCGGTGTTTCTGCGCGAACGACTCTCCTGGCCGAAGGCGCTCGCGATTCTGACGGGGTTTGCCGGGTGGTGATTGCGGTGCATCCGTGGAGCGGCTCTCGCGAGGCGGACTGGATCGGGTACACGGCCTGCTTCATCTGCGTGGCGTGTTTCTCGGTCAACATGGTTTGGTCGCGGGTGCTCACCCAGACGGAGAATCCGGAAAGCCTGACGCTCTTCTCAGGTGCGGTAATGGCGGTGGTCGGTTTCTCCCTGATGGCCGGGTTTTCCAATCATGCTTCCGCGCACCATGCCGCTGACGCCACGGATCGGCGCCCTGCTGGTGGCGGTGGGCGTTCTGTGCGCTACGGGCAGTCTGTGCTTCTTTGTCGCGCTCAAACACACGGCGGCGGCGAACGTGTCACAGATTCACTACACGCAGCTGGTGACCGGGGCGCTGATGGCGTGGCTGGTGTGGCGCCAGGTGCCAACCCTGCTCACCGCGGCGGGCGCGGTGCTCATCATCGCCTCGGGGTTCTACATCGCCACGCTGGCGTCGCGTGATCACCACAGTACCTGGATTTCTCCGCCGGTCCATCCCGATTAACTAACTAGCCCAATCAGCGCAGTCACTTACACACTTCAGGGCATTTCGGCGTCGAGAAGGGCGCGGCTACACTGCGTTGGGCCGATCTCTCTTTGTTTGAGGCACGTCTCGAAACGGGATATTTGCAACGTAAAGTCGTAGCCCTTCTTGCTTTTCTGACCTTCGTAGGAGTTTATACAGCGCTCCGCAACTCCGGCTTCGCTCTGGAAGGGGCGGCAGCGGCCAGCTACACCTTCGCCATCTTCGGCAACGCCTTTCACAAGCGGGGCTTAGGACTCATTTCAGGTGAGACGGCGAAACCGGTTACCGAGATCCTGCTGGGCCATGCGCTGTTTCTCACCGGACTAATCGTCATTGTGGCTTACGGCGCGCTCGCCGCTACTTCCCTTCCCGCCTCCTTCACCCAGCCTCTTGGATTCAACCACTAACTGGGCGCCCGTACCCATCGGGCCTGCGGCTGCTGCAGACGGCTCTGCTGTTTCTGCTGGGCTTCGTCGAGTCGTGGTGGCTCACGGCTGTGAAAGAGGTTGACCCCTCCAGACCAAAGTGGTTTGGACCGAGTCTGAAATGGAACAGGAGCGCGGGAACCGCCTGCGCCTGCGCCTACGCGGCAGTCCCTCGCCCTGATCCCGTCCTTCACAGGCAGAATCGTCTCCGCTACGTTGCGGGCTTGCCCGTTCCGGAGTCGTCTTTCTCTTCGTTCTGCTTCTCGCGTGGTTCTTTAGTCAGCCAAAAGCTGTGCTGCAGGCGCTCCGTCTCCTGCGCCTGCCACTGCTCCCTGCGCAAACGGGCGTCGGCGAGCTTAAGATCCTCGACCCTGGTCGCCTCGAGCCGCTGGACCCGATGCCAAGGATAGAAGCGGTTGCCCCGCACCAAGAAGCCGGATCTCACCCACTCCGCGACCAGGTCGCCGACCTTGCTCTTGACGTCGTGGGTATCTTCAAAAGGGAGCAACTCGAAGCTCTCTCCGTCCTCCAGATGCACCGTCACATACGCCACCAGGACGGTGTCGGTTGGCAGCAGCGTTTCCGTCTTACCGTTCTTTTCGGCCACCCCTCGCTCCTTTCATACCGTTCACAGGATGAGATGCAGCCGCCCGGGATTGCACTGTCGGGGGGCCATACTCCACAGATCGCGGATCCAGTCTGGCCGCCGTTCGCCGGCATCCTACTTTGCGGAGGTTTTTTTGATGCGCAACGTAATTTTTTGGGCCACTGTAGCTTCCGGAGTGATCGCAGCCTACCTCATGATCCGGCGCGGCGAAGATCTGGGCACCATCGCACACGAATCCATTGAACACCCGGTGGGGTCGCTGGTTCGCGAGGCGCAGATCGCGGCTTCGTGACCGCTGGGCGACGACGAGCGCCGGATCCGCGAGGCTCGTTCGTTAAAATAGGGATAGATGGCTGCCTCGCCTGAACTCGCCGCGCCTGATCTCGTGCAGATCGACCTCGCTCCCCGCCGTCCGGCGCCCAAGCCGGAGTGGCTGCGGGCGCGCGCGCCGGTGGGCAAGAATTATCACAACCTGAAGAAGCTGGCGCGCTCGCTGAATCTGAACACGGTCTGCGAGTCCGCGCAGTGCCCCAATATCGGGGAGTGCTGGCATCACCGCACCGCGACCTTCATGATGCTGGGCAACCTGTGCACGCGCAGGTGCGGTTTTTGTGCGGTTCCCAAGGGCCGACCTGAGCCAATTGATTTGGACGAACCTCGCCGGGTGGCCGAAGCCGTCGCCGCGCTGGGGCTGAAGTTCGCCGTGATCACCAGCGTCAATCGCGACGATGATCTCCTCGGCGGCGCCCGTGCCTTTGTAAGGGTCATCGAAGAGATTCGTCGCCAGGCACCCGGCTGCCAGGTGGAGGTGCTGATCCCTGACTTCCAGGGCAATGAAGAGGCGATCCGCCTTGTTGTTGAAGCTCGACCGGAGATTCTTGGAACCACAACACCGAATCGGTTCCGCCGGCTTTACCGCGCCGTTCGCTGGGGTGCGCGCTACGAGCGCACCCTGCGCCTTCCTTCTAGCTCGCGAAAGAAATCTGGAGCCGTGCGACGGTGACGAAATCCGGAGTGATGGTCGGGTTGGGGGAAGAGATGGACGAGCTGCTCGCCGTCTATCGCGATCTCGCTTTCGTGCGGCGTGAATGTGCTTACCATCGGCCAGTACCTTCGGCCGTCGAAGGATCACCTGCCGATCGCCCGGTATTACACTCCCGACGAGTTCGCCTTTTATGAAACGGGAGGCGCTGGCCATGGGATTTAGGCACGTTCAATTCTGGTCCGCTGGTCCGCTCCAGCTACCACGCGCACGAACAAAGCCAGGCTCAGGCCGATTCTTCCGCTGCTTCCGGCGTTCGCATCCTGATGTAGACGCCCCGCCGTTCCGCGTACAATACCTGTTTTGAACACGTTTTTTCTGAAGGGACTGATCCTATGGC
>CAVPCE010000132.1:0-7340 GCA_963702295.1 uncultured Acidobacteriaceae bacterium
ACCCGTCGGTGGCTACTCCATTATTCTTCCAGTGCTCCCGCGGCAGCGGCGGCGCTTCCGTACTCGCGGAGCTTGTTGTGAAGGGTCTTCAGACTGATGCCCAGGATTTCCGCGGCCCGCGTCTTATTGTTGTTCGTGGACTCCAGCGTCTTGAAGATCAGCATGCGTTCCGCATCGTCGACGGTGGCGCCCACTTCCAGCTGAATGGCATTCGGCGGCAGCTCGTTCGCCGGACGCGTCGGCCGGGTGCCGAACCCCGGTGTCAGATGCCGCGGCTGAATTTGTCCTTCGCCGCAGAGAACTACCGCTCGCTCGATGGTGTTGCGCAGCTCGCGAACATTGCCCGGCCATTCGTACGCCATCAGCCGCGCCAGCACTCGGCTGTCCATGCCGGTGACTTCATCGTGCCTCTGATTCATGTCGGAGATCATCGCCTCCGCAATCGCCGGAATATCTTCCATGTGTTCGCGCAGGGGCGGCATGTGGATGTTGAAGACATTCAGCCGGTAAAAGAGATCGCCGCGCAGGTGACCGTCGGCCACCGCGTCTTCCGGATCTTTGTTGGTGGCGGCGAGCACGCGCACGTCCACGGGGGACTCCACTTTGCTTCCCAGGCGGCGGAGCTTGCGATCCTCCAGGACCCTCAGTAGTTTGGCCTGGGTGCCACCGGCATCTCACCGATCTCGTCCAGCAGCAGCGTTCCATCTTCTGCCAGCTCAAAACAGCCTGCCCGGCGCTCAATCGCGCCTGTGAACGCGCCCTTCTCGTGCCCAAAGATCTCGCTCTCGATCAGGGTTTCCGGAATTGCCGCGCAGTTCACCGCGACAAAGGGCTTGCTGCTGGCGGGGGCTCAAGTCGTGCAGCGTGCGCGCCACCAGCTCTTTCCCGGTTCCGCTTTCGCCGGTGATCAGGACGGAGACGTTCTGCCGCTACACGCTCAATGAGCGCGAAGATCTCCTGCATTTTCGCGAAGCTGCCGACCAGCGATCCGAGGACACCGGCTTCCCTCAACTTGCGGCGGGTCACTTCCAGTTCGCGCTCGGTCTCCCGCTGGCGACTGGCATTCGCCAGGATGGCCCGCAGACGAGCGGGTCGACGGGCTTCTGAATAAAGTCGTAGGCGCCATTCTTCATGGCTTCGACCGCCGCTTCGATCGAGCCCTGCGCGGTCAGCATCACCACGGCGACCTTCTCGCTGGAGCTCGCCGAGCCGGGCCAATAGCTGCAGGCCATCCATGCGCGGCATCTTCAGGTCGGAGACGACAATGCCTGGCTGCCACGCGGCGACCTTCTCCAGCGCTTCCAGCCCATCCCGGGCGGTTTCTGTGCGATACCCCCAGCCTGAAACGAGTTCCGCGAGACCGGACAATGCGTGCGGCTCGTCTTCGACGATGAGGACCTTTTCCTGACTGGCCATATAGGAGTGACTACCAATTGGGGGGATCAGGGTTTGTTGTATCACTTTTGAGGGACACCGAACAAAGCCGGGCTATTGGGCTTCACCGGCTGCGGCAATCGACGGGGCGTCTGCAGGCGACCTAAAAAACACCTACCCCCCGGTAGGCACCCCACCCGTCTAACCTTCGCAAAATCAGTGATTTCGCGCAGCTATAGAGATCGATATCAGCCTAAGCTGCTGATTTTAAACGAGCGACGCGGGGAAAAAGTCTACTTGGCTGGGCCAACGACTGTGGCGAGCTCGGCCTTTTGGTCGATGTGGCTCAGGCGGTACATCAGCACCGCGTCGCGCGTGGTGTTGATCGGCTGGGCGGAGAGATCGACGGTTTCTCCCGGAGCATGGGCGCCTTCGCCGGTGGCGCCGATTCCAGCCAGACCAGGAACGAGGTCGGCGACGAAGGAGATGTCGCCGGCGCCGCGGCGCATGGGATCGAGTTCCGGCATCTGTCCAAACCCAAGACTGGCATTGCACTGGTTCAGGAGACGCAGCATGGCCCGGCTGGCGGCCGTAGGAGCCATCGCGGGGTAGCCTTCGCCGAAGATGATCTCTGCGCCGGTCCTGGACAGGTGCTGGGTGACGATGGCCTGCATCTTTTTCTCAACCGCTTCGGTCTGCTGATTGGAAATCGTGCGGATGTCACCGCTGGCATACGCGGTGGGCGGGATGACGTTGTCCTTGCCGTCAGCGTGCCGCTGTTGCCCGCATCGTCGACGTGAGGCTGGAGCCGCCCAAGATCATGCCGACGTTGTAGGTGAGGTAGGGCTCGGGCAGTTGGGTCCGGAACGTGTCCAGGATGCGGTGAGCTCATAGACGGCGCCGATAGCCCATCTGCTGGTTAAAGATGCCGGAGGAGTGGCCGGTCTGGCCGGTGGTCTTCATGTGCCAGGTGATGGAGCTGCGGCGGCTCACGCTGCCGTAGAATACGCCATTGCTGCGGGGAGTGCCTTCGAACTCCAGGGCGAGGTCGCTGTGATGCGCGGCGGCGATCATGTCGCGACGCGAGATGGTGGTTGGCTCACCATGGTCCTCTTCGTCGCCGCTGAGGACGGCGGTGATTTCGGTGTGGTCGAGGGCGTGAGCAGCCTGGAGTGCTTTCAGGGCGAAGAGCATGTCCACCAGGCCGCCCTTCATGTCGCTGGTTCCGGGGCCGGTGGCGATATTGCCGTTGACGGAATATTTCTGGAAGGGGCTGGTCTTCTCAAAGACCGTGTCCATGTGGCCGATGAGGAGAATCCGCTTGCCGCACTGGCCCGGTTGCGGGCAGGGGTGGGTGGCGACGAGGTCGCCGGCGCGCTGGATCTGATCGCATGGGGACCCAATCGACGTGGAATCCGAGCGCGGTGAACTGAGCCTCCATGATTTCGGCGACATCGCGAACGCCCTGCGAGGTTGTGGGTGCCGGAGTTGATGTCGACCAGCTTTTCCAGGAGGGAGTTGGCGTCGTTCTGGTGGGCCTGGATGTAGCTGGCGATCGTCTTTTCCTGAGGCGAGAGCGGCTGCGTCGACTGGGCGGCGGCAGATAGGCTGAGCGCGAAGGCGGCGAGGAGAGCGGGCAGGCAGGTGCGGGCGGACATTTGGTGGGAAGGATAACAGGCGGGGGACCCTGAGACGCCGGCGGGTGGCTCACATGCGATCGAGAATCGCTGTGACTTGCTCCTGGAGCGCAGGGATATCGGATTGCACAGCGTTCCAAACCAGGACGATATCAACCTCGAAGTAGCCGTGAGCGAGTCGGTTCCGCATCAGGTAGACGTCTCGCAGAGGTAGTCCGGGATGGATAACTGCGAAGGTAGGGTCTGCGATCTCTATTTTGCGGGCGGCCTCTCCCATGATTTCGATATTGCGAATGACGGCGTCCTGCACTTGTGTATTCGCAGAGAATTCTTCCTCGCTCATCCCGTCCGTGTAGCTCTCAATGCGAGTGATCGCCTGGAGGATGTGCGACAGGAAATCGGGAATTTGCGAGGGATCGGCCCTCATACCGGGCGCGCCTCAGCAATGACTCGGCCGCGATACGACTCGGGCAGGGAACGCGGTGTGAGGACATCGACCGGGATTCCCATCAATTGCTCGAGCGCGCCCTGGATGCGGGCGATATCCATGAGGCTGGTCTGGGGAGCCGGGTCCACAAGGAGATCGAGGTCGCTGCCTTCCGCGTCCTGTCCGCGCAGGACTGAGCCGAACACACGGGGATTACTGCTTCGGTTTTCGAAGACGATCCGGCGGATCTCGGCGCGATGGAGTTCCAGTGCGTGGGATGGTCGCATGGCAAGGACAGTATAGAAAGTTTCTGGCTGCAGGGAGTTCTTGACTTAAGAATGTACAGGACGACGTCCGTGATCATCGCCGAATGTGCTGACGTTCTGCTGACCCGGTGTTCGCCGTATACTTGCCTGTTTGCTTTCACTGACGGAGGTCAAGTCGATGAGTTCGGCGGCTGTGGGCTATGCGAAACAAAATGCGGCGCGGTTTTTGGATGAGTTGAAGACCCTGCTGCGGATTCCGTCGGTATCGACGACGCCGGAACACAAGGGTGACGTGGAGAAAGCCGCGGAGTGGGTAGCTGCGGAGCTGCGGCGCATTGGCATGGAACACGTGGAGATCATCCACGACGGGCCGTACTCGAAGACCGGGGGCCATCCGCTGGTCTACGCGGATTGGCTGCACGCTGCGGGCAAGCCAACGGTGCTCTGTTACGCGCACTACGATGTGCAGCCGCCCGATCCGCTGGACGAGTGGGTGTCGCCGCCGTTTGAGCCGACCGAGAGGAATGGGAATATCTACGCGCGCGGAGCGGTGGACGATAAGGGGCAGCTCTACTCGCAGGTGAAGGCGCTGGAAGCATTGCGTGCGGCGGACGGAAAACTTCCCATCAACGTGAAGGTGATCTATGAGGGCGAAGAGGAAGTCGGGCGGCGAGCGGATCGCGGCGTTCGTGCGCGAGCATCCGGATCGTCTGAAGTCCGACTTCGCGCTGATCTCCGACACGGAGATGTTTGCGCCGGAGCTGCCCACGTTGTGTGTCGGGCTGCGGGGAATGATCTACACCGAGTTGGAGGTGCGCGGGGCGAAGACCGATCTGCACTCGGGGATGTATGGGGGAGCAGCGCCGAATCCATTTGTGGCGCTGGCTCAGATCATCGCCGGCCTGAAGGATCGCGAGGGAAAGATCCTGATCTCTGGCTTCTATGACGATGTGAAGAAACCGAGCGCGGACGAACTGAAGGCCTGGAAGGCGCTTCCGTTTGACGAGGAAGAGTATCGCGAGAAGGAGATGGGGGCTCTGAAGTTGGTCGGCGAGCCGGGCTATTCGGCGATTGAGCGGACATGGGCGCGGCCGACGCTCGACGTGCACGGCATCGTGGGGGGATTTACTGGAGCGGGCGCGAAGACGGTCATCCCGGCGAAGGCAACGGCGAAGGTCTCTATGCGGCTGGTGCCGGACATGACGCCGGAGAAGAGCTTCCAGCAGTACAAGGCGTACGTGGAGACGATCAAGCCGGAGGGCGTGACAGTCGACGTGCGGCTCATTCACTCCGGGGATCCCATTGTGATCGGGACGGACAATCGCTACGTGCAGGCGGCGACGCGGGCGCTGAAGAATGTCTGGGGCAAGGACACGGTCTTTATCCGGTCGGGCGGATCGATTCCGATCGTCGGCGACTTCGAACGGCACCTGAAGATTCCATCGGTGATGATGGGCTTTGGGCTGCCGGACGATGGGCTGCACGCACCGAACGAGAAGTTCCACATCGCGAACTTCCACCGCGGAATCGAGAGTCTGATTGTGTTCTTTGAGGAACTGGGGAAGAGCTGACAAAGCTGAAGAGCGGTCAGCTGCCGTAGAGATCTTTTTCTGAGACGACGGGTTCGGCGGCGTTGGTGCGGGTGGCGCGGTGGGCGGCGGTGAACATTGGTCCGCGCGCAGGAACCACGGGAGCGAAGGCGGAGAAGCCGAGCGGCAGGGCGATGTCGTCGTAGATGGCTTCCATGCTTCCGCGCATGGTGTAGGTTTCGTGCCAGAAGCCGGTGCCGCCGGAATCGCGGAGGAAGTTCTTCCACCAGTGGCGATGGGGGTCGGAGCGCGTCCACGCGAGGAGCGAGTCCATATCGCGCCAGTACTGGCGCATGCCGGCGTGCATGGGAAAAAGCGAGAACACAAAATTCTCATGGCGGAGCAGGCCGTCGGGTTGCGCTTCAACCGATTTGGAAATGCGCGGTCCGAAGCCGATCAGGGTCTTCAGGCCGGTGAGGCGGTTGACGCGCATGCCGAGGTAAACCACGACGAGATCGGGGTATTGCGACAAGTCGACGGTGCGGCGCTGGACGGATGTGGGCATCGGATAGCCCTCCGGAAGTTCCAGACTGGCACAGGGAGCGCGGCGTGGTCCAGAACCAGTCCGGATGCAGATGTGAAACCAATTCGGTGGGGGAAGGTGCATTGGCTGAGCGCTCGTACCGGCCCGGGTACCCAGGGCGTTTGGCCGGAAGCCGCGTCGTTTGCATCCATTCGCGCATCTGCTAATGTGGTGAGTCAGTTGAAATCGAAGGAAATTAGCACGATGGCAAAGGCAGTCTGGAACGGAAAAGTGATTGCAGAAGGTGATACTTACGAGACGGTAGAGGGGAACGTGTACTTCCCGGAGAGCGCCGTCAGCCGCGAGTATTTGCGGCCCAGTTCGACCACATCGACGTGTCCGTGGAAGGGTCAGGCGCGGTACTACACTCTGCTGGTCGACGGGCAGGAGAATCAGGACGCTGCCTGGTACTATCCCAATCCAAAACCTGCTGCGCGTAACATCAAGAATCACATTGCTTTCTGGCGCGGGGTCGAGGTGGAGAAGTAGGACAGCCGGCCCTTGGCGGCTCGCTCTCACGGTCCGGTTGCCGGCGAGTCAGCCGGCCCTATTTTTGTAGCGGATCTGCTGCCATTTCCAGGCGCTTTCCATGATCGAATCGAGCCCAGTGTGCTGCGGCTTCCAGCCGAGTTCCCGGCCGATTTTTTCCGAGCTGGCGATCAGCACGGCGGGGTCGCCGGGACGGCGGGGAACGACTTCCACCGGTATCGGATGCCCGGTGACGCGCCGCGCGGATTCGATGACTTCGCGAACAGAAAATCCACTGCCGTTGCCCAGGTTATAGACGAGCTGTTTGGGCTCGGTAAGCGCTTCCAGGGCTAGCCGATGCGCGTGGGCGAGGTCTTCGACATGGATGTAGTCGCGGATACAGGTGCCGTCGGGGGTTGGATAATCTTCGCCGTAGATTTTGATTTTCTCGCGACGGCCCAGAGCCACGTCCAGGACGAGCGGGATGAGATGCGACTCCGGCTCGTGGGCTTCGCCTCGTCCTTCCAGCGCACCCGCAACATTGAAATAGCGAAGACTGGCGCAGGAAAAACCGTGTACCCGATACATCCAGGTGAGCATTTTTTCCACCAGCAGCTTGGATTCGCCGTAAGCGTTGGTGGGACGGAGAGGCGCGTCCTCCCGAATGGGCGTCGAGTCAGGCTCGCCATAAACCGCCGCGGTGGAAGAAAACACGAGGCGGCGGACCCCGGTAACGATCATGGCTTCGAACAGGCTCAGCGTGGCAGCGGTGTTGTTACGGAAATAGACTTCGGGCTTTGCCATGCTTTCGCCGGCCTCGATCAGAGCCGCAAAGTGCAGGACACCGTCGATTCCCGAGGAGAGCACGGTTTCAAGCCGCGCCCGGTCGGCAACATCCCCCTGCACAAACTCGGCCTCCGCAGGAACCATGCTTTGTTCCGCATGGCACAAGTTGTCGTAGATGACGACGGAGTATCCGGCGCGTCTTAAAATGCGCGCAACCGTCCCACCAATGTACCCAGCTCCACCAGTGACTAAAATTCTCAAGCCACGTCT
>CAVPCE010000133.1:0-35115 GCA_963702295.1 uncultured Acidobacteriaceae bacterium
TATGTCTATGTGACGCCTGACGCGTACGTATTGCTAAGCCGCTGGGGCAGCTGCGTGAGTCGTTCATTTTGGCCACCAACGACGAAGGCCTCTGGATCATCGACCAACACGTGGCGCACGAGCGCGTGCTCTTCGAGAAGATTCTGCATGAACGCCAGACCGAACGAGTGGAGCGTCAGCAGCTGCTGATGCCGATTCTAATCGACCTGCTGCCGGCAGCAGATGGTCGTTTTCTCAACGCTGGCCGAGGAACTGGAGCGCAACGGCTGCGAAGCGGAGCCTTTCGGTCCACACACCATTGCCATCAAGGCGGCCCCCTCCGGACTAACCGGCACCGAACTGGAGCGCATGATCCACGAAGTCCTGGAGCAGCCGGGGGCCGCGTCACAGTCGGAGAACCTGGAGATGGCGCGCACCCGGATCGCCGCCTCCATTGCCTGCCATGCAGCCATCAAGGTCAATATGCCCCTCGACGCGACTCGCATGGAGTGGCTGCTGCAGGAGCTGGCCGAAGACCGATCATCCTACAAGCTGCCCGCACGGCCGCCCGATTGCTTTACGATATTCATGGAAGGACATTCAGCGCGCCTTCCAGCGCATCTAGCCAAACACCAGCCCGCACAACGGACACATCTTGAATCAGCAACAGTTACAAACCGCGCGCGCCGCGCTCTGGCATCAGACCGCTCCGCTCATAACCGGCGACGAAGCCACCGCCTGGCTGGAAGATCTGGGGCTTTGCCTCTTTTTGCCGCGCCATGCGCAACTGCCCGCGCCAGCGCCGTCTTTTGTAGAGGCGGTTCACGGCGCCGCGAGTGCCGCGCCGCCCGGCGCCGCGCTCGAGCACGCCAGCGAATTCACCTCGCGCCTGGTCGACGAACGCCGCATCATCCCTCTCAATCTCCTGGGGACCTATTCCGAGCAGGCCGACTTCCTGACTACTCCGGAGGTTCTGCCCTGGGTGGCGGCGGTCCGCGGGGATCGCCAGTGGAGCACCATGCCCGTCGGCCGAACGTCACCGCTGGTGGTTCGGACGTGGCAGGTTCTGGATCAGGAAGGCGAGGCGACCGCTGTTCAACTGCGTGCCCTGCTGGGGCGAGAGCTGACCGAAGCCGCCGTGTTGCGAGCGCTGATCGAGTTGTGGACGACGGTGCGGGCCATGCCCGTCTACAAGGCAGGTGAGCCGGCTCGCTGGACGCTTCTGAAGCACCGCTTTCCCACGCAACTGGCCACCGCGGCGAACACTGGGCAGGGAACCGCATTGTCCGCGCTGCTCTCGATTTATCTCCGATCCGCTGTCGCCGCGACGGCCGAAGAAGCGGAGATCTTTCTGTCGCCGCTGACGGCGAGGTCGCGGATCCGCGAAGTGATTCACGGGATGATGGCGGCGCGGCAGTTCGGCAGCATCAGCGTGGGATCGCAGACACTGCTCTTCGTAGAGGGATCGTTGCCGGAGAATCTTCCGGTCGAGGAAGAGGCGCCGGCCGCAGTTCCTGCCATCGCTGCACCGGCAGAGAGAATTCAGCGCGCGCCAAAGCCGCCATTTCGCAAACAGTTCCAGGACAAGCGCCGACCACCGCGCCGTTACGACGCACCTAGAGGGCCACGGGCCTCTTTCGCGGAACGTCCGCAAAAGGGTACGCCGGCAAAACCCTGGCAACGACGGCCGGGATTCGGCCGACCCGTCCAGCCGGTCCGAGAGGAAGGATCGACGACTAAACCGAAGCCCATAGCGGGCGGCGAGAAGCGGTCATCCACCGGTTCCCGCTCATGGGCTCGTAAGGAAAGGCGACCGGGATCTGATGGGGCGAAGCGTCCAGGAGCCAAACCGTGGCAGCGCCCTTCGGCGTTTGAGCGACGTGATCGACCTGCGCGCGAGGGGCGATCCTCAACTGAATCGCTACCCGGACGTCCTGCGGAGAAGCGACCGGGGGCCAAACCCTGGCAGCGGCGCCCGGCGTTTGATCCGCGAAATCGGCCCACACGAGAGGGGCAACGGCCTTCGGCTGGGTCGCGGCCCGGACCTCCTGCGGAGAAGCGACCGGGAGCCAAGCCCTGGCAGCGCCGCCCGGGAGTTTCGCCGGGCGGCCATCGTGAGATCGCAGGCCGTTCGATCGCGATCGCCGTCCACGTACCGAGGGCGAGAACCGCTCCGGACAGAAGGCGGGGCAAAAATCGGGTTTCCGCCCATCGGGCCCGAGGAGTTTTGGGCCGAAGAAGCCAGGCTCGAAGCGATTCACAGGACCGCGTCCGCCGTTTCCGCCCAAACGGGAAGGAGCACCCGCAGGAACGCGGGGGCCCGGCCGCGGCCGCCCAGCTGGTTTCGGAAAGCCGCAGCGTCGCGAAGGCTCGCGCCCTCCTGTTGCACGGGGCAAAAAAATCGAGGGGCAGGTCGGGAAAAAATTCCGCAAAGCTAGCCCCGGCGAACGAAATCCGCGCAAGAATCGTAGTCAGGAAGAGAACCCTGAATGATTCGCGGCCCCATTATCGCCATCGACGGTCCCGCTGGCGCCGGAAAGAGCACCGTAGCGCGGCATCTGGCGCAGCAATTCGGCCTGCTGTATCTGGAGACAGGAGCCATGTACCGCGCGTTTGCGCTAAAGGCAATCTGCTCCGACATGGACTTTGACGATCCCGCCGCGCTGGAGCGGCTGGCGCGCGACACAGAGATCACGCTGGAGGCCGATCGCCACGGCAACCGGGTGCACCTGGACGGGCAGGATGTGACGGAGCGCATCCGCGATTCCGACGTGACGCAGGGAGCTTCGCGGGTAAGCGTGCATCCCGCTATTCGGTGCTGGATGGTGGACCTGCAGCGCGAATTGGGAAGCATGGGCGACGTCGTCATGGAAGGTCGCGACATTGGTACGGTGGTGTTCCCCGACGCCGACGTCAAAGTGTTTCTCGATGCCTCGCCGGAAGCGCGGAGCCAGCGCCGCTACGAGCAAAGCAGCGGGACCAGGGTACCGCTGCCCAACTCCGGCTACGAGCAGAACTCTGGTGGGCGCGAGCAGAATGCCGCCGTGCAGGCCGGCATGGCATCGGCGTCGCCCGCCGATCGCGCCGTCGTCTCTCAGGAACTGCGCGAGCGCGATGAGCGCGACCGTAATCGGGCGAGCTCGCCATTGCGCCCTGCTTCGGACGCGGTGGTCATCGATTCGACGAATCTGCGGCTCGAAGAAGTGCTCGCTCGGATTGAGGAGCTGGTGCGGCCGCTGCTTGCCAGGCGCGGCGAGAAAGTCCTTTGAAACGCGTCGCCGTAAAACGATAGCCCTCTTTCCGGAGGGCTATCGTTGAACTTGGTCCTAGCGCGAAGCGCTTCCACGTCGCCCGCAAAAATTACTGTTCTTCTGTCTTCACTCCTGGAGGCGCCTTGAAGTGTTTCGGCGCGCCCGGCGGATTAGGCGGAGGGGGCGGGGTCAGAGCCAGAGTCGCATTCTCCCCCTTACGCAACTCCAGATTGCCGTGGTCGGTTTCCAGCTGAAGCTGCACGCCGCCATGGCCGACTGATCCCTCCAGCGTCTGGCGACCGTCTTCAGTTGTCATTTTCAGCGGGAAATCGGTGCGGACGGCTTCGTCGCCGCTGGTACTGCCCGATACTGTAAAGTTCGCGTTTTCCGGCATGGACACGATCACGTTGCCGGTGTGGTCCGCGATCTGCACATTGCCCAGTGGATTGGCGAGCGTCATGTTCACGTCGCCGTTGCTGTCTTCAATGTGCGCATCGCCGGCCATCTGCGTGAGGTCGATGTCCTTGGAACGCGCCACAACACGCACCGGCCCCATGGCCTGGCTCACGCTCAAATCGCTCTTGTCGAGGGTGAGCGCGCCCACCAGGTGCGGGATGTCCAGAGTGGTCATGCTGGACTCGTAGTGCACGGCGCCCACGATCTGCTCCAAATGAACATCGCCAAAGAAGTCGCCGTTAATCGAAACTGAACCTTTGATTTGCGACAACGTCACATCGTCGCCGTGACCGTCCACGAGCACGCGTCCCTGCACGTTATGGGCGGAAAAGTCGCCGTGATCGATGTGGCCCTGAGCGTCGGCGCCGATGTCCTCGAGCTTGATTTCTCCGTGCCCTCCGGTGACCTGGACACCGCCGTTAAGGCCGTCCACGGTCACATCGCCGTGGCCAGCGGTCACGGTGGCATAGGCCGCTGCCGGAAGCTCCACTGTCAGGTCGACGCGCGCGCCTTCTTTTCGGGAACGGTCAGGACCGCACCGCCACCGGACGCTTCGATCTTCGGCTGGAGTTCGTCGAAGATTTTGCGAGCGTCGGATTCAGAATTCCGGTGGACCATCTGGTGCGCGCGCACATGCATTTTGCCGTCGGTTGCGGCCGTGATGGTCACGTCGCCGGCCGGATCGTTGATGGTGACTACGGGTTTAGCCGCGGTGAGCACCTGGTCCATCTGCACGTCGTTGTCATGTTCGGCGCCCATCCAGCTCCAGAAGTTGTCCCCGTTGTCGCCGTTGACGTCCCAGGAGAAAGGCCCGATCAGGCGGCCTTCACGCGAGATCCACCCGAGGCAGATCATCGAGGATCACGAGCCAAACGATGCCGCCCATGGAACGGCGGCCTGGATAAGGGCTTTTCCAGTCGAGGAAGTGCTCGGCGAGGAGCAGAGAACCGAGAACAATCAGAAGCAGCGGCCACCAGTGGGCATACCAGAGACCAGAACTCAACCGCATCCAGCTTGCCGGTTTCCATGAGCAGGGCAAGGATGCCGATGACCAGCAGCACGACGGGGCCGGTGAAGGAGGGGCGTCGCCAGCCACGCCAGTACGTCCGGTAATAGTCCTTTTGAGCGCGCGCGGCGGCGCGCCACTGATCCCGCTGTGCGCGGGCGGCTTGTTTGGCCTGCCAGCGCGCTTCCCGCGATCCCCAGGATGGAGGTGTGGTCGCCATACTTACCTCCTCTCCTCGTCTTCATGGGACGTTGCGTCATACGGCACGATGGATGTGCCGGAATCAGCTGTCGAGATGTCGGCCGCCGTTGCCATACTGGTTACGGCAGGAGCCGGGTAGCCGGCGGTTCCAGGATACTGACCCGGCATCACCGGCGGATGCTGCGCGAGGATTGCGTTCTCTGCCAGTTTCAGCAGACCCCAGACAATGAGATAAAGAGGCCAGCTGCGCGAGTAACCGATGCCGGCATACTCATCAAGAATCGCGGTAATCCCAAACGTGAGCAAAATGATAGGGCCGCGCATGCGCCGCAGAAACAGGTACTGGTTCACTGCGCACCTCCTGCCGGCGGCTCCGGCCTTGCAGGCGGAGGTGGAGGTGGATAGGCTCCCGGAGGTGGAGCTGCCCGGAAGCCGCCGCGTGCCCGCATTAACAGCCACACGGCGATGCCGACGATCAGCAGCGGCCATCCATGGCTGACCCAGCCAAAGTTAAAGAAGCCCAGGGTATTGAACAGGAAGAGCATGCCCAGCAGGATAAGGACGATGGCGCCGATCGGCTCCCGCCGCGCACGCTCCAGTTCCCACTCCGGCGGAGGCACAGGCGCAGCGCCCGGCGTGGGCGGCACCCAGCCAGGCGGAGGTGGCGGTGGCGCATAGCCGGCGCCGGCGGGTGGCGGGACAGGCGGCACAGCCCAGCCCGCAGGCGGATAGGGCTGCCCGGCCTGGTGCGCCTCGGACACGATTCGCTGGCGAAGGTTCTCACCCCACTGACCAGCCTGCTGGCCGACGGACTGCGCATTCTGTCTGATCTGTTCGGCCCAGTCGGACTGTCCGGGAGCCGCGCCAGAAACAAATCCGGAAGCGGCACCGGGCCCTGGAGCGGCGGGTCCCGCGCCAGGTGCTCCCGGGGGAGCATCGGGGCGCGGCGGTGTATGTCCGCCTATGGCATTGCCCAGCTCATTCAGGCCGAAAGGATCCGGTAACGGCATTCCATCGCGCCGCGCTTTGGCCGTCTGGTGCGCGTCGAAGACCTGATAGAACACCCAGGCCCCGAGGAAGACCCCAAAGAGGCCGTAGTGCTCGGTGATGCCGATGAGCACGACAAAGACCAGGACATGGATTACGGCCTTCAGGTACTGGCCGTTGTACATGGCGCCCACGCCAGGGATGAAGCCCAGAATGGCCGCGGTGCCCGGATTGGGGGCGCCGGCAGGAGGAAATCCGGGTGGCACGGCACCAGAGCCGAAGGGTCCGGGCGCGACACCTGGGCCCGGGATGTTGCCCGTGACCCGCGCCGCAAGACAGGGCTCGCAGTAGATATTTCCGTGCACATCCTTTGCACATGCCATGCACAGGGGCTTGCCGCAATTCTGACAAAAGGCGGTAGCCGCCGCCTCGGGATGGTTGACGCAGTTCATACCAGGCTCCTTCTGTCGTTCCTCACTTGCAGCCCGGCTCTGAGTTGATCCAGGGAAATGTAATTCGACTCACCGACAATCACTTCTACTTCTACCTCTGCTTCTGTAACCGTTGTTATTGCTCGCGCCGGACGCCGTATCCGGAACGCAGTCCGCTGCTCGGCAGCCGCAGGCCTGAGGGAGCTGGCCGCCTGGCGCTTCGCACTGAGCACCTCGCCGCGCGGACCGCCTTCGAGACTGCCGCTCTTGTCGCCGCTTTGCTTCGAAGGTTCCTGCTTCTTCTGCGGCTGAGCTGCGCCGGGGGTGGTTTCCACAGTCCGGCGCAGTTCTCGCATCCGCGATTCGAGCTGGTACACGAAGCGAAGGTTATCGTAATACCGCACCACTGAGCCGCGCGCCGAATAGAACTGGCGCGAAATCGTGCTGCCTATGGTGGAAGGCTTGAGATCGGCGAGGCGGAGATCACTCACCTTCACCCCAATGAGATTCAGCGTGAGCGCGATGGAGAAGAAAGCCATGGCCACAGTCATGAGCAGCCGCGTCTCGTGGAAGTTGCGCCTCCACGGGAGAGCCATAGCCGTGGCACCCGCTCCCTGGCCCGCTGCTACCACCGGCAGAGACATACTGCCCGGGCCCACGGTCCAATCCAGAATTTTTCCGATCAACGCGGGGGGCACGTCTGGTTCGGTGTGCAGATAGCCCAGCCATTCCCGTCCCTGCTCCGCGTGGGCCAGCAGATCGCCGCAGTTGGCGCATTCGGCGCTGTGGCCGCGGAAGGCCGCCGATTTGCCTTCGGGCAGAACGCCGTCCAGCGCGTCCGCCAGCAGGGCTTCCCACTCCTCGCAGCGGAGCGTAGCGTTTGGCTTATTTCCGAATTGGTTGTACTCGGCCATCGCTACACCACTTGTCCCTTGTTGCGTTCGAGGATGCGGGCCAGTTCCGCCCGTCCCCGGCTGATTCTTGACTTCACGGTGCCTTCGGGAATCCGCAGAACCTGCGCGATTTCCTTATAGTCCATATCCTGCAGATCGCGCAGGATGACGGCTTCCCTCAACTCCGGCGAAATCTTCGTCAGAGCTTCCTGCACCATCTTCTCAATCTCTTTTTGCACCGCCCGGTCATGCTGGGTCGGTTTGGAATCGGCCAGTCGCTGCATGAGTGGGATGTCGTCACCATCGCCCTCCCAGCCCGCATCCATCGAATCCGTCACGCGCTGAGCCCGCGAGCGCCGGAAATGATCGACCAGCAGATTGCGAGTCATGGTGGTGATCCAGGTCTGGAAGCTGCCTCGGGTCAGGTCAAATCCTGACAAGTACCGTAGACCTTCAGGAAGACTTCCTGGGTGAGGTCCTCGGCGTCGGTGGGGGATCCGGTAAAGCGATAGCAGAGGCCATACACACGTCTGTGATGCGCTTTGACCAGCTCCGTCCAGGCGAAGGAGTCCCTTCAGGCACCGCTCCACCAGGACCTGCCACTCCGCTTCCACAGGCTTCTCCCCAAGCCGATCGCCGGCGCGCTCGCCCCGATCGCCAATGCGTGCAGGCGTTTGCCGCCGCCAGCGTTCCGCCGGTTCTCCACCGCCCGGCGCCCGGTACTGCCCCGGCCGGACCGCTTCGGCCCGGATGGCACGCCGTCCCGCAGGGAGTCCCGGAAGCCCAAGCTTTCCCAGGGTCCAGGTTCCATTCCACGTCATGGTTCCGGCGGTGCTCATGGGCAATCATACGCAACGGAAGGGCATTTGGTTCCTGAAACCCTGAGGCCGTCGAGTAGAAAAAGAAGGCCGACCAGCCCTTCCTACCCCGCAGAAAAGGCGCATATCGGTGACCTTTCGTCATGCTGTCCAACTGGAGCCGCCGCCGTCAGAAGGATTCCAGAATGTCGGCCACCGCGGCCCGCGCAAATTCCTGGGCGAGACGCCGGGTCGCCGCCGAATCTTCCTGGATGAAGCTGGCCAGATCCTGGGTCTGCTCGTACTGCTGGCGGAAAACGTACGACGGGTTTTGCCACAGTACTTTGCCGTGGCGATCCACAAGCTCGAGCCGGGTGGTGATGGTAACCAGATAGCTCGAGGTCTGTCCCGTTATCGCGTCGTAGGTGAGCGGATTGACCAGGAAGGTGGTGATGGTGCCACGCAGGGTGGCATCCGCGGCGGGGTCTTCGCCGCTTACAATGCGGTACGAAGTGCGGCTGGTGAATTCGTGGATGACCGCCTGAGTGAAGACTTCCTGGGTTTGATACGACTGCGTGTTGTTCTGAAAGGCCGGAATGGCCAGCGTATGCACCGTCTCCGGCAGGTGCGCTGCGGATTCCACTGTGTGATAGTTGCAACCACTAAGGACTAGGACTGCCGCGCTCAGGAGAGCTGCGCCCGGGAACGAGAAACAGCGACGGATCATGCTGGAATCATTGTCGCAGAAGCAGAAAGGGCGACTCCGGAGAGTTGCCCTTCGAAGGTATGCAGGTGCGGTTACGCCGGTGAAGGACTGCCTTCGGGCAGGCTGCCCGTGCGCCCTGGTTCCGGCTTGAGGACCTGCTGCACGTCCCCGGTTGGCGACCCCGGTCCGCCTGCGGGTCGCAGCGGCGGCAAGTCTTTGCCGTCGATGATGGCGCGAATCTCGTTCGCGTCCAGCGTCTCCCGCTCCAGCAGAGCCACGGCCAGCCTGTGCATGACCGGCTGGTTTCCGTTCAGGATGTCCCAGGCCCCTTTGTAGGCCTCGTCCACCAGGCTCCGCACCTCGGAATCAATCTGCCGTGCCGTCTCCTCGGAGAAGTCGCGGTGTTGCGCGATCTCGCGACCGAGGAAGATCTGCTCTTCCTTCTTGCCGAAGGTCAGCGGGCCGAGACGACTCATGCCGTACTCGCAGACCATCTTGCGGGCCAGATCGGTGGCACGCTCGATGTCGTTGCCGGCGCCCGTCGTCATCTGCTTCAGGAAGATTTCCTCGGCGATGCGGCCGCCCATGAGGATGGCCAGCTGCGTCTGGAGATAATCCCGCGTGACCGTGTGCTTGTCGTCTTCGGGCAGCTGCATGGTCACGCCCAGAGCCATGCCGCGGGGGATGATGGTGACCTTATGCAGAGGATCGGCATGATCGCGCAGCGCGGCCACCAATGCGTGACCGGCCTCGTGGTAGGCGGTGACCCGCTTCTCCTCGTCGGTCAACAGCATCGACTTGCGCTCGGCGCCCATCAGGACCTTATCTTTGGCCTGTTCGAAGTCGAGCATAAGGACCTGCTTGCGATTCGCGCGGGCGGCGTTCAGCGCCGCTTCATTGACCATATTGGCGAGATCGGCGCCGGAGAAACCCGGTGTGCCGCGGGCCAGAACCCGGAGATCGACGTCATCGGCAATCGGAACCTTGCGCGCGTGAACGCGGAGCACTTCCTCGCGGCCGCGCACGTCGGGACGTCCCACCACGACGCGCCGGTCAAATCGGCCGGGACGCAGCAGCGCGGGATCGAGCACGTCGGGCCGGTTGGTCGCCGCGACGAGAATAACGCCGTCGTTCGACTCAAAACCGTCCATTTCGACTAGCAGCTGGTTCAAAGTCTGCTCGCGCTCATCGTGTCCACCGCCGAGACCGGCGCCGCGATGGCGGCCGACCGCATCAATTTCATCAATGAAGATGATGCAGGGGGCATTCTTCTTGCCCTGCTCGAAAAGGTCGCGGACGCGGCTGGCGCCGACGCCGACGAACATCTCGACGAAGTCCGAGCCGGAGATGGAGAAGAACGGGACGTTAGCCTCGCCGGCGACGGCCCGGGCCAGTAGAGTCTTACCGGTTCCGGGAGGTCCGACCAGCAGAACACCCTTGGGAATGCGGCCGCCCAGTTTCTGGAACTTCTGCGCCTCGCGCAGGAACTCGATGATCTCCTTCAGCTCTTCCTTGGCTTCGTCAACGCCGGCCACATCCTTAAAGGTTACCTTCTTTTGCTGCATCGAGAGCAGGCGGGCACGGCTCTTCCCAAATGAAAGCGCTTTGTTTCCACCACTTTGCATCTGGCGGATCATGAAGAACCAAAGCAGCGCGATCAGGATCAGAGGGGAGAATTGCAGCAGCCATCCCCACCAGCTGTTGCCGTTATCGTTCTTCACCGTGACGCTGACCTTGTTCTGGTCCAGAATGTCGAACAGGTGGGGGTAGTTGGCCGGGACGGTCACGTGGAACGCGCTCTTGTCGGCGCGGAAATGACCGCGTACCTCAGGCCCGGTGACCGTCACGTCGGCGACCTGATTGGACTCGACATCCCCAAGAAACTGGGAGAACGCGATCTCCTGCTCATGACCTCCCATGGCACCGTTCTTCTGGAACAGCTGCCACAGGACCAGCAGGCACGCAATAATGAGCACCCAGAACAGGATTTGCTTAACGGTTGAATTCACCTGGGAAAAACCTCTCTCTTCTCAGACACGCCTCTCCACCCACCCCGGATGGGTCGTCCGCACCAATCCGGATCCAGCTCTCCACTAGAATTAGACGCCGCAAAGCGGCCCGCGGAGTCAGCCAATTGTTCGCCGGAATCCCTGACCGAATCTGTTCCGGGTCCCGGAGGCGAGCCGAACGCGTATCCTGAATTGTACTCCCTGCCCTTTGACCGCATGTGGAACTTAGGTGGTAGGAGAAGCTGCCTCGGAAATAGGCGATTCGCCTTAAACAGGCAGCTGATTCGGGCGAGACAGGCACGCCACTTGCCTTGTCGGAAACCCGGGAACTTGGCTCCGCGGCGGCATGCGCAGTACTCTGTCGTGCATGTCCCTGGATCGCCGCGAGTTCCTCGCCATCAGCGGCCGCTTCGGCCTCGCATCCACTTTGTTCCCTGGCGCCCTTTACACGCTGGCCGCGCAGGCTCAGGCGCAGACCGGTGGCCCGTCCGGATCCGTCGCGGCGCCGGAGCTGCCGAAGATCACTCCGGAGATGATCGACCAGGCCGCGGCTCTGGCCGGGATCAGCATTCCCGCCGAGGATCGCCAGGCTATGCTCGATGGCCTGAACGATGATCGATATGGCTACGTCGAAATTCGCAAGCTGCACCTGTCCAACAGTGTCGCGCCCGCCTTTGTCTTCGACCCGCTGCCGCCGGGCGTGACCGTGGACAGCGCCCGCAAGCCGGCGGTTTACAGCAAGGCTCCGGCTACACTGACCGCGCCGGCGAACCTCGAAGGTTTGGCCTTTGCCTCGGCGATGGAGCTGGGAGACCTTGTCCACCGCCGAAAAATCTCTTCCATCAATCTGACGGAGATGTATCTCACCCGGCTGAAGCGCTACGATCCCCTGCTGCATTTCGTGATTACCCTGACGGAAGAGCGCGCCCTGACAAAGGCCCGCGAGGCCGATAGCGAGGTTGCGCGTGGCCATTATCGTGGACCGCTGCACGGGCTGCCCTGGGGTGCGAAGGACTTGCTCGCCGTGAAGGGCTACCCTACGACCTGGGGCGCGGGCGGTTTCGAGCACCAGGTCATCGACGAAGACGCTACGGTGGTGAAGCGTCTGGATGCAGCCGGGGCGGTACTCGTGGCCAAGCTCACGCTGGGCGCGCTGGCCATGGGCGACTGGTGGTTCGGTGGGCGCACACGCAATCCATGGAATCCGAAGCAGGGATCCAGCGGCTCGTCCGCAGGTCCGGCTTCGGCCACGGCGGCCGGCTGCGTGGCGTTTTCAGTGGGATCGGAAACCCTCGGCTCCATCTCCTCGCCATCGACGCGTTGTGGCTGCAGCGGCCTCCGCCCAACCTTTGGCTTCGTCCCGCGCACAGGCGCGATGGCTCTAAGTTGGACAATGGACAAGCTGGGCCCGATTTGCCGAGCGGTGGAGGACTGCGCTGCGGTGCTGGAAGCAATCTATGGTCCCGACGGCGAGGACCTTTCCGTTCGCGATGCCGCGTTTAACTGGAATGCCGACCTGGACTGGAAGAGCCTGCGCGTCGGCTACCTGAAGGCGAGCTTCGATCCGGACCAGGCCCCGCCAGCGGAAAAGCCGGCCCCCGCGAAAGAAACACCTGACCAGAAGAAGCAGCGCGAAAAGCATGAGCGTCAGCGGGCCGCGTATCGAGCGCGTCGCGAGTACGACCGAAATTTCGATTTGGCCGCTCTGGACAAGCTCCGCTCGTTGGGTCTCAACCTGATCCCGCTCGAACTGCCCCATCTGCCGTACGGAGAGATGGTGCCTGGGTTGAACGCCGAAGCGGCAGCCGCCTTTGATGAACTCACCCTCTCCGGCCGCGACAAGCTGCTCACCCAGCAAACGCCCCAGGACTGGCCCAACACCTTCCGGGTCGCTCGGTTTATTCCCGCCGTCGAATACATTCAGATGAACCGAGCCCGTTCGCTCTCCATCCGTCAGGTCTCTGCGCTTTTCGATCAGGTCGATGTCATCGTGGCCTCTACAAACAGCGAGCAGCTCGTGGTGACTAATCTGACCGGCCATCCCGCCTGCATTGTGCCGAATGGCCTTCGCGGCCCGGATGCTCCCACCCCACCCGCAATCGATACCGGCGACGACGATCAGATTGGCGGTCCCGGCACCCCGGTCAGCATCACCTTCCTCGCGAACCATTATCAGGACGCCAAGCTCTGTGCTCTGGCGCGGGGCTATCAGGAGGCGACCGGCTTCGAAAAGCTGCACCCAAAGCTGGCAGGCTGATGGTCCCTTTAATTGGCGCGGAATGCGCCTCCTTCCATTGCTACAAAGGAAACCTGATGAACCGGCTAAAGTTACTGGGTAGTGCCAAAAACCCGGATATGTCCGCGATTAGCCGGTGACTTTTAGCGTTACTTTCGAGCCAATCAGCTGCAAGAAAGATTCCTCTGCGATTACCTTGACGCCGCCCTGGGCGGTGGTTATGATTCACGCACCATTTGAACCAGGATCGCGGTAGCCGCCGCTCCCCTCGCTGACGGGTGAATCCCCCTCCCCAGTAACCCCGAAAGTGGAGCGGCTCTCGGCCAATTTCTGCATCAGGGGCTTGTTCCACATCAAGCTCCGGAGGGAATCCATGACATCTTTGAAGTCGCGTCGCAACCTGTCCCTGACGGCCCTGGCCGCAAGCATCGCTCTCGCAATGTCGGCCGCCACTGCCTCGGCCCAGCAGATCACCTACTACAACTTCAATACGCCGGCGACCGCGACGCCCCTGCAGTATTCGTACGGCTGCTCGACGACCGATACGTCTTCGAACCCTCTTTTCTGCTTGAATTTCCCGGTTGGGCCGACGGCGCCGGGTGCTACGCGAAATCCCACCTTCATCCAGGACCCCGCCCCAACCACGCAGAACCCCAATCCTCCGTACGCTGTCCAGATGACCCATTCCCAGACAAGTCAGGATGCCAGCATGTGGTTTTCTGTGCCTCAAAATGTGGCGAGTG
Organism: uncultured Acidobacteriaceae bacterium; assembly: GCA_963702295.1. GTDB lineage: Bacteria > Acidobacteriota > Terriglobia > Terriglobales > Acidobacteriaceae > Palsa-343. The sequence goes on from CAVPCE010000133.1 coordinate 13,696, forward strand.
GGTTTAATGTCTGGTTCGAATTCAAGATCACACCCGGCGGCGCCTATGCTACGGCGGACGGCATCGCATTTGTGATTCAGAACGCCCTGAGCCAGGGCACCGACGCCGTAACGCAATGCGGCAGCACCGGCCAGGGTCCGACCGCGCTGGGTGGCGGCGGGGGCTGCTTGGGCTACGGCGGCATCCCGAACAGCGTCGCTCTGGAATTCGACACCTACAACAACGAGCCCTGGGATTCCGCGGATTACGGTTCCGGCAGCAACTACGCCAATCACATAGCCCTGCAAGGCTGCGGGCTGAATCAGGGCTCTCCCGTTGCCAATTCCCCCTCGCACATCGGTACGGGAAACTGTCTGCTTTCTCTGGGTGGACCCAACAACACATCGGTTTCTACGCTGATCTCTAATCCACAGACCTCCACAGCATCTCCGACTCCCGTGACACTGGCCGATGGCTCCGTGCACCAGGTCGTGATGGTCTATAACGGTCCGCTGGATACTCCGGCCAACACTCTCTCGGTTTACCTTGACCCGCAGTTCAACCCGGGCACGCTGACGCCGGTAGCGGGTTCCGTCCCGCTCTTCACGGGAACCTTTGACATTACGCAATACATCAACCTCTCGAGCCAGTCCGGCTTCAGCCCGGCCTATGTGGGCTTTACCTCAGCTACCGGCGCGGCCTTTGAACAACATGAGTTGATGGCGTGGACCTTCACCCCGCACACCACGGTGACCCAGCAGCAGCCGCTAAACCCACCAGGCACGCCCACCACTTTCGACTTCGGGACGCATAGCTACACGACAAATTTTCCACCGACTACGAGCACGAACGACATCACGATGGGCGTGATCGCAAACACGATTACGCCGGATCAGTTCACGTCGCTGCTGAGTCTTGGGCCCACACAGTACACCGGTTCGGCCTGCCAAGTGTATGACGATACGGGCGGCAAGTGCATCATTTACTCCGTTTACTGCTATTTCACTGACACCAAAGCGCCGACAGCCTGTCCGGCGCCCTCCACGCCGCCCAGCGACTGTTCTGACCCGAGCGCGACGGACTGCATCGACCTCACATCGTCGTATAACAACTCACTCGAGCCCACGTCCCCTGGCTATCTGCAGGGCGATCCACTCTTCAGTCCCATCACGTCCATCAGCACCAGCAGCACTACGGCTACCGTCACCTGTGCGGGGGAGTGCGCCGTTACGCCGAATCAAACTGTGACGATTCTGGACCTGAACGACAATCCCGTGGCTTCCAACGTCACGGTGCTGACAGCCCCAGCCGTGAATCAGTTCACGTTCACTACCTCATCGGCGATCAACCAGACCGGTGGATTCCTGACTTCCAACAATGTGCAGGACATCTTCATCTCCTACACATCAGGAACCCAGGATGGCTCGACGGCCGGACATACGAAGAACTTCTCTGACTTTGTCGTGACGGCTGCAACCAATACCGGCGGCACTCTGCAGCTCACAGCGCCGAATAACAACGCAGCCACTGTGAATCAGCCGGACACGCTGACGGCCGGCATCACTATCCCTGCCACCGTTCCCGAGAACGGCATTCCCGCCAATCTGTTGTCGTTGTTGCCCGCGGGAAGCCCAGGCATCACGCCGACCGGAACCGTCAGCTTCTTTGAGGGCGCCAGCACGACGCCGATCAACGGCTGCAGCGGCGTTGCTCTCACGCTCAACAACCTGATCTATCAGGCCACCTGCAGTTACACGCCGACCTCAACCGGCCCGGTGACGGTCAACGCCGTGTACTCGGGCGACGCTTATCACCAGATTCCCTCCAACAGCGTAGTACTCAACGTGAACCCGCAGACCGTGAACGTGAACGTAGGCACGATTCCATCGGGACTGAGCTTCTCAATTAACGGGACCCCCTATACCACCGCGCAGGCACCCACCTGGAATGTAGGCACCAACTACACGCTGGCCACCACCTCGCCGCAGAACGGTACGACGGGCACGCGATATGTGTTCACGTCCTGGAGCGACGGCACCCTCACCACCACAGACGTAGTCCAGGCGCCGACGAGCACGATGAACTACACGGCCAGTTTCACTACGCAATATCAGCTGAATGCCACTGCCGGAACGGGAGGAACGGTAACAGTGGCCAACGGCTACTACAACGCGCAAAGCGTGCAGAATCTCTCTGCTGCGTCGAGTGCGGGCTACACCTTCAGCGGCTGGACGGGGGGCACGGCTGGCGCCATCACGAACCCTGCCAGCGCGAGCACCTCGGTGACGATGAATGGCCCGGAGACAGTCACGGCGAACTTCACTCCAGCTTCGACCGTAACCATCTCGCCTTCGTCGATCGATTTCGGCACGTTGTATCTGGGCAGCATCGTGACGAAAACTGTAACGATCAAGAACGCCGGAACTACATCGCTGTCGATCAGCGATCCGCGCATCGCGATCGTCAAGGGAGGCAATTCCAGCGAGTTCATTACCCTGAACCTCTGCCCAAAGAGCCTCGCTGCAGGAAAGAGCTGCATCATGACCGTGACGTTCGTTGCGGGCCCGTTCTACACACCGCAGACTGCAATCCTGACCATCAACGACAATTCGCCCGGCAGCCCGCAATCGGTTCCGCTCACGGCAACGGTCATCAATCCTCGCGTGGGGCTTAGCGCCAGCAGTCTCAACTTTGGCACGCATAAGGTGGGCACCAGCACAACCACGACGCTCAAGATCACCAATGTCGGAGCGACGGACCTGTCCATCACAAATGCCACCATAAAGGGTGCGGATCCGCTGGACTTCACTGCCCCGAACACCTGCCCGGCCACGCTGTCGGCCGGCAACAGCTGCACACTCCAGGTGACCTTTATACCGAAGGCCATCCATGCTCGGTCGGCAACCCTTGTGATCACCGACAGCGCACAGAACAGCCCGCAGAGCGTCTCTCTGTCGGGCACGGGCAACTAACGGAAGACAATCCGGGGCGCGTCCAGCGGACGCGCCCGCTGCTCTTGCCACTTTTCGAGGCAGTCCAGGGATATCCCGCGCCTGATGGTGGATTCACCGTTGGGTTGATTCCGCCCGTTGGGCAAAGAAGGCCGCGGCTTAGTGGCTGCCCGCGATCGCCTTCTGCGCGTCAGCGTAAAGACCCTTCAGATCCGCGCGGTTCAGGATCTTCGCTGAATTGTCTTCCTTGCTGATCGCATCCAGAATGCGCACGGCTTCCCGATCGTGGATGGCCGCGTCGCCAGGCCGGCCGCTCTTTGCCAGCAGTGAGCCCTCAAGCGCCTGGATCTTCGCCTGCAGGATGCGTAGGCCGAGGTTCTCAGCGCGGGCCAGCGTCAGGCTCAGATCCTGCTCGGCTGCGGCCGCGCCTTTCGTCTGTGCCAGGGCCTGATCCAGATAAAAAGCGCACTCCACCGAGAGCGATTTCAGCCCCGCGGCGTCCGCATCCTGCGCAAGCTTTTTCAGGTTGGGGATCACCGCTGCCGCGCGGCCCATGGCCAGATCAGTCTTCGCACGGTTCACCTTCGACAGAAGGATGGTTTCCTTATCCGCGGTCTTCGATGCAATCTCCAGCGCATGATCGTACTGCTGGTGCGCACCGGCGTAGTCGCCCTGATAGAAATACGCGTCACCGATCCAGTTGGTGGCCAGCGCCACAGCCCAGTTGTTCTGGATCTGTTGTGCGACGTGCAGCGCCTGTTCGAGGCTGGCCCGACCGTCCGTGCCGCGACCCACCTGCGCCTGCAGTTCGCCCCAACCGCCCACCACTTCCACGGTCAGCGAGGTAGTCTCCTTCGACCCCTGCACGATGCTCAGAGCCTCTTTCATCGCCGCCAGCGCCGCGCCGTATCGTCCCTGCGCCGCGAAGATTTTCGCCATGCCATTGTCTTCAATCGCCACGCCGCGCTGATCGTTCGCGCCGCGATAGGTTTCGATAGCCTTTAGATAGTCGCTCAGCGCGGTGTCATACTGCCCAAGCTTGACATTCACCTCGGCCAGATTGTGCAGCGAATCGGCGAGATCGTCGGGGACGTTCAGCTTCTGCCGCAGTTCGTAGGCCTGCTCCAAATAAGTGAGAGACTCCTGATAAGCACCCTGATCCATCTTGATAGAGCCGATATTCTGCAGGCAGAGTGCCTGGTTGGCTGGATCGCCGAGCTGCCGCTCGATCTGCAGCGCTTCCATGTAATTCTTCAGCGCATCGTCCGGGTTGGCGTGGTCATGATAGAAAGTGCCGATGTCGATGAGCGAATTGCCAATCCCTGCCTGGTCCCGGATCTGACGCCGCAGCGCCAGCGCCTGCTGATCCATCGCCAATGCCTGGTCCGGGTGGCCTTGCTTATCGTCGATGTAGGCAATCTGCTCAAGGCTGGCTGCTTCGCCGCGCTGGTCACCGATTTGCTTCTTGATCGCCAAGGACTCCTGGTAGTTGCGCAGCGCATCGTCCAGCCGGTTCATGGAGTCGTACGCGATGCCGGTCGCCTGCATGATTGAGGCTTTCTCTTCCTGGTTGTCGAGTTCCGTCGCCAGCGGCAACGCGCGGCTCAGGACGTCGAGGCCCGCCTGCGCATCGCCAGCCAGAATGTCCACCCGGCCGCTGGCCAGCAGAGCTTCAACATTCCTGGGATCGTTCGCCAGCACCACGGCTAACTTCTGCTTCGCGGATTTGTAGTCCCCCTGCTGCTCGTACAGGCCCGCGAGCGCAAACTGCGCATCTGTATCCGACGGATCGGCGGAAGCCAGCTGCTGGTAGGCATCGATCGCTTTTTGCGTATTGTGGTTAATCCGCGCATTATCGGCTGCGATCAGGTAGCGTTCCTGTGCCGGCAGATTCTCGCTCAGATCCACGGCCCGGCGCGACGCCGTCTGCGCCAGATCATCGTGGCCCAAACTCGCATAGGCATCGGCCAGCTTCGCGTATGCAAGCGCAAAATTTGGATCGGCCGTGGTGGCAGTCTGGAACTGCTGCTGCGCGTCCAGGTCCTTGCCGTCGCGCTGCAGCGCCACACCGGCTTCGTAAGCCCGCAAAGCGTCCACGGAGTTCGTCGTGGGACGGGCTGCATGCGCCTTCAGGTCGTTCACGACCTTCGGATCGGTTGAGAGCTTCTGCCGCAGGTCGCCGGCCAGCTTGTCCACCGAGGCGAGCAGTTGATTCTGGTCCGGAACATCGGTGGTCACGGACGAGCGCGTGTCATGCGTCAGATCCAGGACTGCTGTGTTGATGCGGATTTGGCTCCCGGCCTGGATGTATTGCCCAAAAATCACGGTCTGCGCGTTAGTGAACTCAGCCACTCGGCGCATCATCGTTGGGTCGGGCTGCGAATTGGCGGAGACGTGCAGGTCCTTGAGCACCTGCTCGAGACGGTCGCCGGAGACCATGCGTAGCTGCGCCGACTGGCCGATGTCGCTGCTCAGCATCTCTGCCATGCTGGCGCTTAGCCAGTCGAGGGAACTGTTGCCGGAAGCGTTGTAGAAGGGCAGGATTGCCAGCGAGATGCTGGGCTTTGCCACAGCGCCGCTGCCGGAAGCTTGCGACCCGCGAAAGTGCCGAACAGCAATCGGGATGCCGGCCGCCATGGCGATGGCCAGTACGCCGCCGCCGATCAGCAGCAGCCAGCGTCCGCTGATGCCCTGCGACGGAACGTTGGCGGTAAAACGCAGGCTGGCCGCCGCAGTCTTTTCCCGCCACTGCTCCAGGTCCTTCAGGATTTCACCGACGGTCTTATAACGCTGCTCGACGTCGGTTTCCAGGCACCTTCCGATGATTTCCGTCAGCGCACCGGGCAGCGTGGCGTCCAGCTGCGAAATCGGCGCGGCCCGCTCGCGGGTCCGCTTCAGCAGGCTGGCAATCGCGCTCTCGGCTTTGAACGGCATGTCGCCGGTGAGCATCTCGTAGCCGATGAGCCCCAGTGCAAAAATGTCCGAGCGCTGATCCAGTTCCTTACCCAGGGCCTGTTCCGGCGACATGTACTCCATGGTGCCCAGCAGCGCTCCCGATTGGGTCATGCCGTCGCCTTCGATGGTGCGCGCCAGTCCGAAGTCCATTACCACCACACGCCCGGCGTCTTCCACCATGACGTTCTGCGGCTTCAGATCGCGGTGCAGGATGCCGACACTGTGCGCCGCTTCCAGCGCCGTGCAAATCTGTTGCAGGATCTGTACCGCCTCATCGGGCGGCATCTTACCCCGGTCTTCCAGAATGCTGCGCAGATCGCGACCGGCAACCAGTTCCATGGTCACGAAACGCATGCCCGCGTCTTCTGAAAGGTCGTACATCCGCACTACATTCCGGTGCGTGACCTTGTGGGAGAGGCGGATCTCCTGCTTGAAGCGGTCGACAATGGCAGCGTTGCGGGCCAGCTCCGGGCGGATCACCTTCAGAGCCACCAGGCGGTCGAGCTCGCGATCCTGCGCTTCGTAGACCGATCCCATTCCACCGGTACCAAGCACGGACAGAATCTCGTAGCGGCCGGCGAGGACAGTGCCCGCCTCCAGTTCTGGCTCGCTTTCGCCCCAGCCGCCCGTGGCCTGAGTACGACTTCCCGCGCCCCCTGAGGCCTTCTGACTGGAAGCCGGAGTCACCCCACCTATGAGCGTGGGCGCATCGCCGCGCGACACCGGAACAATAGTTTCTCCAGGCCGCACGTCACCGCTGGAGCTGCTCACGGCTGTAGAGGGACCGAATTGCGTCGGCGTGTCGCTTGCCGGTCGCCTGGGGCTGTCCGCCATACCTGTCGGGTCAATTGCAATTCAGTCTCCGGCGCGGGGAACGCCCTGAGGAAAGAAGACACCTGAATCAGAGACTGTGAGGACCAGCATATACCGCAAACCCGCGCTCTGTCGCTCGTTTATCTGGGCCTTTCCCGGCTCTCAGTATCTTCGTGGGCCACCGCCCTCCAGTGAAAAGCCTCGGTGCCCATCTTTTTGAAGATTTCATGCTGGAAATCGGAATGTAATCTGCAGTATTCTCGTCGGAACTAATTTATGCCCTGTTGTGGCCGTTCCGGCGCTCCCCAGGAGGGTTTGGAGGGTTGTTGCAGGCAGCGCTTCAGCTGCCTGGGCGTGAAGTCAACTCGTTAGAGCGCGGCCACAAACCGTCGCTTGCGCCGGGCTCTTTCTCAGGCTTCGCCGGCGCGTTTCAATATGTGCAATTACTGGAAGCGATCGAATCCCCCATCCGCTTCCGATTCCAAAATGAGGGATACGTTGACGGTGTCAGTCCCTGATAGTTCTCGCTGCCTGGTCGATTTTTACCGGTGTCCACCAGAGTTCGTGCGCCTGGAAGTCCGCGCGCCGCAAAGCAGCGCTCCCGGCTATTTCCGCTTTGGCGGCGAGTCGATCTGCTACGGCCGAATTGCCGGCCAGCCACCAGCGCCTTCTCCGGATGCCCCACTTCACAATGCCGCGGCGGATGTGCGGATCGAGCGCGGCAAGGTCGCCCTGCCGTTCGATCCCAATGAGGTAGCGGATAATCTCCGCCTTGAGAACTATACCGGCACGCGCGGATCCGGCACCTCTTCCTTGATCGGGTGGGCCTATTACCTGCTGCGACCTTTGCTTCCGGTTCCGGTGCGCAGACATTTGCAGAAGTTCCGGCTGCGCAACTGGGATCAGTTGCCTTTTCCTCGCTGGCCAGTGGATTTTTCCGTCGACGCCATGATGGAAAACCTTCTGCTCGCCATCTCCCGAGCCTCGGGCAGGCCCATCCCCTTCATCTGGTTCTGGCCGGAAGGGCATTCCGCCTGCATCCTCCTAACCCATGACGTGGAGGAGATGGCGGGGCGTGATTTTTGCGGAGATCTGATGAATCTGGACGCTGCTCATGGCTTCAGGTCGTCCTTTCAAGTCATTCCGGAGAAGCGGTATCCCGTTTCTCCAGAGTTCCTGGACTCGATCCGCGCTCGTGGTTTTGAAGTTGCCGTTCACGACCTGAATCATGACGGCCACCTCTATCGGGACCGCGAGGAGTTCCTCCGGCGTGCGCAATTGATTAATGAATACAGACGCAGCTTCGAGGCTGAAGGCTTTCGTGCCGGCATCCTCTATCGGAATCAGGAGTGGTTCGACGCGCTTGAATTCTCTTATGAAATGTCTGTCCCCAACGTGGCCCATCTGGATCCGCAGCGGGGCGGCTGTTGCACCGTGATGCCCTACTTTATCGGCAAGCTCCTAGAGATCCCGGTAACCACCGTGCAGGACTACACCCTCTTCAATATTCTCGGCGACTTCTCCATCGAACTCTGGAGGAAGCAGACCCGCCTCATACTGGACCGGCACGGTCTGATGAGCTTCATCGTCCACCCCGATTACGTCATCGACCCGCGCAATCGCACGGTTTTCGAATCTCTGCTGGTGTATTTGGCCACTCTCGTAAAGGAAGAAGGAGTCTGGTCCACAACGCCGGGAGAAGTGAATCGCTGGTGGCGCGAGCGATCCGCAATGCAGCTGGTGCAGCGCGACGGAGGTTGGAGAATCGAAGGGTTCCACAGCGAGCGGGCTCGGATCGCCTGGGCCAGGGAGGAGAACGGCCGTCTGCTCCTGACGCTGGAGAATCGGGAAGACGACTCCGCGACGTGGAAGGAGCCGGCAATCGGTTCCCGCGCCCGCCAGGCTAACGGGTAGTCGCGGGAAAGCTCATCTTCAGGCGGCACCCTCCTCTGCCACCAGCTCTGCCTTCAGGCTCTCAATCTGGTCCAGCTTCCGTAGACTCATCTCCTGAAATCGAAATTCCACCCGGGTCTCACGCCGCTCAACCAGATGCGCCAGCAAACGTAGCGGCAGGCGTCCGGTCCTCATCCACAACTCGACTGTCGTCCCGGGTTCCAACCGGCATTTCGACTCGATCAGGCATCCTTCGGTGCTCAGATAGACGATGCGCCCCGGATATTGCAGCCCCAGCCCAGGCAGCACAATTTCCGCGTCGCTCGGCGCCCCATCCTGTACCGTTGACCTGTACACAGCGACCGTGCGGCTTTGGCTCATGCCCGGGTTATCGGCCGAGCCACTGTCCCAATGAGCTGCGGTCCCAATCCTTTCTCCGAAACGGTACAATCCCCTTTCCCACTATGAACCGTTCTCCCATCCTGCTTGTCCACGGTGGTGCCTGGGATATCCCCGCTGAGCTGCTCGACGCCCATGAACAGGGTGTTTTTGACGCCCTTCAGGAAGGCTGGCGCATCCTCGAAGGCGGCGGCTCCGCCCTCGATGCCATTCAGGCCGCAGTCACCACAATGGAAGACGATCCCGCCTTCGATGCCGGCCGCGGCAGCTTTCTCACCCGCGATGGCCGCGTCCAGCTCGACGCCCTCATGATGGATGGCGCCACCCTGCGGGCCGGAGGGGTTGCCTGCGTCGAGCGCCTCCGCCATCCCATCCAGGCGGCCCGCCTCGTTCTTGAACGAAGCCCTCACATTTACTACGTCGGAGCAGGCGCCGAGGCCTTCGCCCAGTCCCACGGCATGCCCCTGATCAATAATGGCGAGCTCGTGATTGACCGCGAACAACGCCGCCTGGCGGAAGCGCAGGCGCGCGAGCAAAGCGGAGTTCCCGATCGTACTTTCTCGGGACAGCCACCGCTGGATTCTCACGATACGGTTGGCGCCGTGGCGCTCGACAGCGAGGGACACCTGGCCGCGGCCACCTCCACCGGCGGCACCCTCAACAAGGATCCGGGCCGCGTGGGCGACTCCTCTCTCATCGGCTGCGGCTGCTATGCCGACAACGCGTCGGCGGCCGTCTCACTCACCGGCTGGGGCGAGCCGATCATGAAGCTGGTCCTGGGCAAGTGGGCCACCGATCGCGTCCTCGCCGGCCGCTCGCCGGAGCAGGTTGCCCCGGAAGCCATGGCCTATTTGCTTCGCCGCCTCGGCGGGCATGGCGGAATCATCCTTCTTGCCCCTGACGGCCGCTACGGCTTCGCCCACAACACGCCCCGCATGGCATGGGGCCTGCACACTGTGGACGGCCCTCGTGTGGGAACCGAGGTCCGCCCGGAGACGAGTCTCGAGGAGCAGGACTAACGCTCCTGAAATCCGAAAGCGCGACTTTACCCGCCGTGCTACAGTCGGGGTACGCTGCGGCTGAGCCTCTCCACGAGCTCCTGTTCACGCTGCCGAACCCGCACTCGCCGCATCGAATTCTTATCGCCATCGGGGAGATTCATCAGTGTTTAAGGGCTTTCGTGATTTCATCCTGCGCGGCAACGTTGTGGACCTCGCTGTCGCCGTCGTCATCGGCGCCGCCTTCACCGCCATCGTCAATGCTCTGGTCACCGACATCGTCAACCCACTCATCGCTGCCATCGTGCATAAACCGGATTTTTCCGCGCTGATCCTCGATGTCCACGGCGGCAAGCTCAAATACGGCGAATTCATGAACGCCATCATTTCCTTCCTGTTGATCGCCGCGACCGTTTACTTCATCTTCGTCCTGCCCATCAATGCGCTGCTGAAGAAGTTCCACCCTGCCAAAGCCGCTCCTCCGACCACAGTCCTGCCCCGAATGCCTCTCTGACGTTCCGCTGGCGGCGAAGCGTTGCGCCCACTGTGGCCAGCCGGTGCTCCGGCCACTGCCTAGCGCGCGGTCCTCCCCCGCCGCGCCCGGGCCCCTGTGGCCCGGTGTCAGCTTTCTCTTCAATCCGTAGTCCCCATCTCATTCTCGGGAGCAGCCTTGTCGATGCATTCGCGCGCTTCGGTTCTCTTCGCCTCGCTTCTTCTCTCCTCGCTCGTGGCCTGGTGGGCGCGCAAACCACTTCGGAGCCCGTCCTCAGCTCTTCGGCTACAAGGATTTTGCCGCGGAGCAGGCACAGACTGACCAGACCTTTCTCGCCGTGCCCACGCGAAACTCGCCGGCGAAGAACTGAAGACCCTCACCGCAGAGCCCCACATCGCCGCCTCGCCTGAGGACCACAAAACCGCTGAATACGTCGCCTCAAAATTCAAAGAAGCCGGCCTCGAGACCGAGATCGTTCCCTACAAAGCGTGGCTCAATATGCCCAAAGAGGTCAAAGTTGAGGCCTGGGACACCGACGGCAAACTGCTGATGACCGGCCCCGTACGAGAACACGTCGACGGCAACGAGCCCTTCCAGGACGATCCGCGCGTCACCCCGGCTTTCAACGGCTCCTCGCCCTCGGGCGATATCACCGCGCGAAGTGGTCTACGCCAATTACTGCCGCCCGGAAGACTTCCACAAGCTCGCGGACATGGGCATCGACTTGCGGGCAAAATCGTTCTGTGCCGCTATGGCGGCAATTTTCGCGGCGTTAAGGTCTATATCGCCCAGCAAAGCACGCCGCCGGCGTTCTCATCTACTCCGATCCAACCGACGATGGCTACTATCGCGGCGATATGTACCCGCACGGACCTGGCGGCCGGCGACGGCCGTCCAGCGCGGCTCGGTTCAGTTCATGTTCAAGTATCCGGGCGACGCGCTCACTCCCGGCATCGCCTCGCACCCGGACCTGCCCGCCTCTCAGCGCATCCCACCAAACCAGGCGACCAGTCTGCCGACCATTCCCTCCGAACCGCTCTCGTATCACGACGCCGCGCCCATCCTCGAGCACCTGGGCGGACCGGACGCGCCGCGCGAATGGCAGGGTGCGCTCCCCTTCACCTATCACGTCGGCCCGGCGTCAAAGTCCACATGCTGCTCAAGATGGATTATGAGTACTCAACTATCTGGGACGTGATCGGCACAGTCCCTGGCACCGAGTATCCCAATGAATGGGTCGTCGCCGGCAACCACCGCGATGCCTGGGTCTACGGCGCGGTCGATCCCGACAGCGGACCGCCGCCATGCTCGAAGCCGTCCACGGCATCGGCGCTCTGCTGAAGACCGGCTGGAAGCCGAAGCGCACCCTCGTCTTCTGCAGTTGGGACGCCGAAGAGGAAGGCCTCATCGGCTCGACCGAATGGGCCGAGGATCACGCCGACCAGCTTTCCCACGCCGTCGCCTACTTCAATACCGACGTCGGCGTCTCCGGTCCCAACTTCGATGCCTCCGCGGTGCCCTCGCTGAAGGATTTCATCCGCGACATCACCAAAGAAGTCCCCAGCCCGAACGGTGGCACCGTTTACGAGCAATGGAAGAAATCTCAGGCTGAAGCCGCAGCGCGTCATCACCTCGGCGTGCAGGAACAGGCCAGTGAGGAAAGCGCGCCGGTCGATCATGACGTGCGCATCGGCGACCTGGGCAGCGGCTCCGACTTCACGCCCTTTATCCAGCACCTCGGGGTTCCTTCCACCGACATTGGTTCCGGCGGCCCTTACGGCGTCTACCACTCCGTCTTCGATAACTACGCCTGGTTCGTCCAGAACGCCGATCCGACTTTCGTCTATGAGCAGGAAATGGCCCGCGTCTTCGGCCTCGAAGTCCTGCACATGGCCGACGCCGACGTGCTCCCCTACGACTACGTCACCTATGGCAAACAAATCATTGCCTATCTGGAAGCTGCGCGGAAAAAAGCGAACGAAGTCGGTCGAAAGACGTTGACTTCGTCGGAGCGCTAAAGCTGCGGCGCAAAAATTCACCACTCTGGCCCAGCAGGTGAAAGAGAAGCAGCAGCAGCCCGGACAGATTGCCGATCTGCGCTCGTTCAATAACCAGCTCCGCAACGTGGAGGAAGGCTTCCTCAACCAGGCAGGCCTGCCTGGACGCCCATGGTTCAAGCACACCATCTATGCTCCTGGCGAATACACAGGCTACGCCGCAGTCGTCATTCCCGGGGTCAACGAGGCGCTCGATGCTAAGAACGGCGCCCGTGCGCAGCAGCAGATGACCGCCCTCACCGATGCCCTCAACCGCGCCGACGATACGCTGGAAGCTCTCGCGAAGTAACGTTGACGGTGGGACAGAGTTGCTGGGAATACTTAGCCCGCTGTTCGTCAACTCGAACTACAGTTGTTTGGCAGTGGGTGCTTCGTCGGCCTGCGCTTTCTCGGCGTCCTTCTCCGTCCGATAATCAATGATCCCCTGCCGCGCGCCGGAGATCGAAATCGGACCGGGTCCCACTCGATCAGCAGAAAGATCAGTCCCAGCAGCATGCTGAAGTCGGTGCGCGCATCGTGCAGCATGAACCACACGCCCTGGTTCACATGCCAAAGCTCCGGAATTTTCGTCGTCCCGATCGCGGTCAGGATCACGGCCAGCAGTGGCAGGGCTGCCATTCGCGTGAACACCCCCACGATCAGCAGTGCCGCACAAAAGATCTCCACGAAGCCGACAAAGGGTGCGGCGAACTGCGGCAGCGGGATACCGATTGCCTCAAATCGCCCCACTCCCAGCGCATTTGGGAACAGAACTTCTGAATCCCTTCGGAGATGAATACCCAGCCCACCAGAATCCGAATCAGAATCACGGCCTTCATGGACTCGCCTCCGTGACAACGAAATCAGGAATCACTCCGAACCAGGTTTAGATGCAGGACGCACCGACAAACCGCTCGACAACCAATGCTATTGGGCCTCTTCCTCCTGAACCGCGTCCCCTTCTCCCGGCGCCAGGAACAGGTTCTCTTCAAGGCCGTGCTGCCGTGTGTACAAGTCATAGTACCGGCCGCCGAGTGCGTACAGGCTCTGGTGCGTGCCCCGCTCCACAATCATGCCGCCTTCGACTACAAGAATCTGATCGGCCCGCCGAATCGTCGACAGCCGGTGCGCGATGACAAAGGTCGTGCGCCCCTGCATTAAGTAACTGAGGCCGTGCTGAATCATCGCCTCCGACTCGGAATCGAGAGACGAGGTCGCTTCGTCCAGAAACAATCGGGCTGGCCAGGATCGCGCGGGCGATCGACAGCCGCTGCCGCTGTCCGCCCGACAGCTTCACCCCACGTTCGCCGACTATTGTGTCGTACCCATCCGGAAAGCGCTCCGCGAACTCATCCACGCGCGCGATCCGGCACGCGTTGAGAAACTGCTCATCAGTCGCGTCCGGATGCGAGAACATCACATTCTCTTTGATGGTTCCGTCAAACAGGAACGACTCCTGCAGTACTACGCCAAGCTGTGAGCGATAGCTGTCCAGGCGCACCGTCGATAGATCGATTCCGTCCACCAGCACGCGGCCCGAGTCCGGCGTGTGAAACGCGCAGACCAGGCTGATGATTGTCGACTTTCCCGATCCCGATGAGCCCACCAGAGCCGTCACCGTGCCTGGCTGGGCATCGAAACTGATCCCGTGCAACACCGGCTTCTGGGGATCATAAGCGAAACGCACATCATCGAACTGAACCTCTCCGACAATCTCCCCCAGCGCGTGCACGCGCGCTGGATCGGCAAACTCGTCCCGCTCGCCCAGAATCTCCATCGTGCGATCGATGCCGGCTACCGCCTCAGTGAGCTGCGTTCCAATGTTCACCACCTGGAAGACCGGCGCAATCATAAACGCGAGAAACGCGCCGTATTGGGTGTAATCGCCGGCAGTCATATGGCCCCCCAGAGCCAGATGGCCGCCCAGCAGCATCACCAGACCGCCAACCACGCCCAGCACCGTGGTGGCCGCCATCGACAGCAATGAAGTTGCCGTAAGGGAATGCATCACATTGTTCAGCAGCCGCAGCACGCCGACCGAAAAGACGCCCGCCTCGCGCTTCTCGGCGTGATAGCCCTTCACCACGCGCACTCCGCCCAGCGATTCCGTCAGCCGCCCCGTCACCTCGCCCGTGATCGTTGCCCGCTCGCGAAAGATGGGTCGAATTGTCTTAAACGCCCGCTGCAGCACAATCACAAACGCCGCAACCACCGAAAACACGATCAGCGTCATTTTTGGCGCGCGATGCAGCGAAAGAAGAACGCCATAATCGCCGTCAGCAGGCCGCCCACAAACTCCACCAGCCCCGTGCCGACCAGGTTACGCACTCCCTCCACATCGTTCATGATCCGTGACACCAGTACGCCCGTCCGGTTCGCGTCGTAAAAGCTGACCGCGAGCCGCCCCACGTGTTGCTGCACCTGCTGCCGCAGGTCGGCGATCATTCGCTGCGCTGCTTTCGACAGCAGCTGCGTGTTCGAGAACGAGGTCACGGCCTGGATCAGGGTCGCAAGAAACACTTCGACCACCAGTCGCGGCAGCAGTTCGCCGTGATGCTTCGTGATCACCTGATCAACAAAGGGCTTCGTCAGGAACGGCAGTACCAAACCAGCCATGCGGTTAATGGCGACGAGCAACAGCCCCGCCAGCAGCAGCCACTTGCGGGGCCGCACCAGCCTCCAGATCTCCGGCATCGCCTTCTTGAGATCGGTTTTCTTTTTCGGCAGGTCCGCTCCGGCGCGAGCCCGCGAACGCGCCCCACCGCCGCGTTCCGCGTTCATTCTCGGAATCGAACCCATCGCCATCGGAGAGTCAGCCACTCCTGGAGCCGGCAAGCCACTTGACTGGCTTTGTTGTCTCTACGCTATCCGCTATACGCTGGCCGCCGGTTGCCTTCTTGCTTTGATGAATGACCGCACGCAAAGAAGCACATAAAGCAGCAGCATCATCGAAAACACGGCCTTGTCCTCAACCGCAATCGGCCGCAGCATCGCGTGTCCTCGCTCCATTTGGATGAAATCCCAGATGCTTTTTGCCGTGCTCAGAAATCCCAACAGCCCCAGCGTCACGGCAATATGCATCATCGTCATTCGCCGCTTCTGACTGCCTCTGCGGGCGAGAAAGCCGAGAATCGTGAGCACGATCCCCACATAGGTTGGAATCAGCGCGGTCGGCGCACGCCAGCCCGTCGCCATGTACCCCGCCATGCCCAGAACGATCAGCAACAGTCCGAACACAATCGTAACCTTCGCCATGCCGCCTCCAGTGCCAACAGTCTACCGGAGGCTCACGCCGACAGCCGCCGCGCTTGCGTTGCGGACGGGTTCCAGAACCCAATCGGCTACCCTGCCCGTGCCTTACCTCTGAATCCGCGCCGAGCCGCCCTGGGCGAACGCACGCACCTGCTCGAGTGTCGCCATCGTGGTATCGCCGGGGTAGGTAGTGAGCAGCGCGCCATGAGCCCAGCCCAGCCGGGTCGCCTCATCCGGATCGGCGCCGGTGAGCAATCCATAAAAGAAACCTGCCGCGAAACCGTCGCCACCGCCTACGCGGTCGTAGACATCCAGCTCCGCCGTCGGCGCCGTATACGTCCTGCCGTTTACCCACGCCACTGCGCTCCAGCTATGCCGGTTAGTCGAGTGCACCTCGCGCAGCGTGGTCGCCACTACCTTCACCTTCGGGTACTTCTTCACGACCTTGTCGATCATCGCCACAAACGCGCTCGGGTCCAGTTTCGACTTGCTCTTGTCTTCAACCGTCGGCCCTTCCACCCCCAGGCCCTTCTGCAAATCCTCTTCATTGCCAACGAGCACATCCACGTGCTCCACGATCCGCGCAATCGTTTCCACTGCTTTGTCCGCGCCGCCCGAGACCTTCCACAGCTTCTCGCGGAAGTTCAGATCGAACGACGTCACAGCTCCCGCGGCCTTCGCCGCCTGCATCATCTCCACCGCCAGGGGGCCCGTGGTGGACGAAAGCGCAGCAAAAATCCCCCCGCTGTGCGCCCACTTCACGCCGCCCGCAAAGATCGCCTTCCAGTTGAAATCTCCTGGCTTCAGTTGCGCCGCCGCTTCATTGCAGCGGTTATAGAAAACCACTGGCGGCCGAACGCCATAACCGCGATCGCTGTAGACCGTTGCCATGTTGGGCCCATTCACGCCGTTGTGCTCGAAATGCTTATAGAAAGGCTCCACACCCATCGCGCGCACGCGCTCGGCGATCAGATCGCCGATGGGGTAGTCGACCATCGCTGACGCCAACCCGGTCCTCTGTCGGAAGCAGTCCGACAAATTTGCCGCGACATTGAACTCGCCGCCACTCACGTGGATTTTGCACTCCGTCGCCTTGCGGAAGGGCACAGTGCCCGGATCCAGCCGGTGCACGAGCGCTCCCAGCGATAAAAAATCCAGATCGGACTCTTTGCGGATCGTTAGCGCGCTGCTCATCGTCTGTTTCGCCCTTTCTCGGTATTTGGAAGGCCCTCACTGATAAAATCCGTCGGACGTCGGTGCCGCCCGGATTCCTGGCATAGCTTTGCCCACTCAAGTCTTATCTGAAGAGTGGCCCGATTCCCGGACCCATCCTGTCCTGATCAGCCCACCAGCTTCTGCACATCCGCCAGCACCTGCTCCGGTGTCCAGTCGTTTCCCGGATACCACTTATAGAGCTTCCCGTCTGGCGCAATCACTACCGTTGAGAGCGAATGCGTAATCGTCTTGTCCTTCTCCGGCGTCGCGCCAACATCGAAGAAATGTAGCACCTTCGGCAGCTCCGTCTCCGTCGGAGCAGCAAAATCCCAGTGCGCAAAGGTTTCCTTCGAATAATTTCCCGTATACGCGCCGCCGTAACTCCGCAGCACTGCAGGCGTGTCGTACTGCGGATCGAAACTCACGCTCAGCAGATGCGTTTTGTTATACAGCGTCGAATCACTCTGGAGCGCCTTGTCGATCTTCTCGAAATTCCGGCTCATGCGCACGCAGAAGTTGGGAAGCGGACACCGCGTGTAGATGAACGTCAGCAGTAGCACCTTGCCCCTGAACTGATGCAGATGGATAGTACGGTCGCTCTGGTTGCGGAACGCGAAATCCGGAACCGTCTCACCCAGTTCCAGATCGTTGAAGGTAACAGCAGGCTTGTAGTCCGGTCGTGCCTGCGCGATCACATCGACCTGATCCAGATAATCCGCATTGTCCGTCGGTGTCAGTACCGCCGTGATCGTGTCCCCTGGATGCAGTTCCGTCGCGATGTTCGGCTGACGCAGCGTGTACGGCATGGTCATCGCGCCCATGTAGCCGGGAATCGCCTGGGTATCGACGGTCACCTGCCCGGTCTTCGCGTCGCTCGACACCACCACACCGCGAATGCGATATTGCTTCACCCCCGCCTGCTGGCCCGGCGCCTGGCCGGTGCCGTTGCTGTTGTCAGCGCTGCGGCACCCGCCCAAAAACACAAAAACCGCCAGAACCGAGGCGGTGCCCAAAGCAGTGGAAATGTGCGCCAGAATCCGTGTCACCCGTCAGTTTACACTTGATCAGCGACTCCCCATGCACCTGCCCGGGCCCATCGCCGACGCGCTCCGGCGCGGCGCTACCATCGTCGCCGCCAGCCCCCGCACCGCCCGCGCCCTCCATCTTCACTTCGCCGAGTCGCAGCGTGCCGCTGGCGCCAGCGTGTGGGCTTCGCCCGCCATCCTCGACTGGGATTCCTGGCTGCGCGAACTTTTTCACGATTACGCCTTCAAGGCACCGAATGCGCCCGTGCTGCTCTCACCGCTCCAGGAGCAGGCTCTCTGGACTCATGTTCAGGGGGAAGATTCCGCCCGCGTCCTCGTCCCGGAGGCCATGGCCGATCTCGCCGCGGAAGCCTGGTCGCTGCTTTGCGCATACAACGGGCATGCCGCACGTCGCCACAGCTGGGAGCTGACTGACGCCGAACGCTTCCGCCAATGGGCTGCGGAGTTTGAGAGTTTGTGCGCCCGAAACCGCTGGCTCAGCGGCAGTCAGCTCGCCTCATTTCTCACCGCAGAGGCTACCCGTCTCACCCTGGCTTCAGAGATTCTGCTGGCCGGTTTCGATCGCATTCCGCCGGCACACCGTGATTTCCTCAACGCTCTCGCCGCCCATAGTATCCATGTCGCTGAGTATCGCCCCGAGCCGGACTTCGCCCCTCACCAGGCCTCTCGTTCCTGGGTGGCCGCCCACGATCAGCGTGGGGAGATTGACGGTTGCGCCGCGTGGGCGCGCGATCAACTCCTTGCCCACCCGGATGCTCGTATCGGAGTTCTTGTCTCCGGCCTTGCCGCGCTCCGCAACCCCATCGACCGCGCCTTCCGCCGCATCGTGATGCCGTCCAGCGAAGACATCCGCCAGCTCTTTGGCGCCATGCCCTGGGAGTTCTCCCTCGGCCAGCCGCTAGCCGAGGTGCCCGCTATCCGTGCTGCCCAGCTTCTCTTGCGCTGGATCGCCGCGCCCCTGCGCGAAGAGGAGATATCGTGGCTGATTCTTTCCGGGTTTGTCGCCGACACTGCGACACACTCCATCGCCCTGGCTCGCCATGATGCTCTCCAGCGCAACTCAGACCTCGGACTGCTGACCCCTGAACGCTCCCTCGCAAGCTACCGGGCCTCGCTCACCAGCGCGCCCGGCTTGCGCGGACTGCGGACAGCGCTCGGTGCGCTGCAGCAGGCAGCTGGCGTCAACCAGATCCTCGACACGCCGCGACCGGCCTCAGTCCTCGCCGAATTCTCTAGGCACTTGCTCGAGGCCGCCGACTGGCCAGGCAACCGCTCACCGGACTCTGTTCAACACCAGTCTCTGCAGCGCTGGCAGCGCCTGCTTGACGAAGTTGCCCTGCTCGATTTTGACGGCAAGCTTTACCGCTACTCCGATTTCGTCAAGATCGTCGAACGCACCTCCCGCGAAACCATCTTCGCCCCCGAGTCCCACGACGCGCCCATCCGGATCATGGGGCCCTTCGAGTCCTCAGGCCAGCAGTTCGACGCCGTCTGGTTCCTCTCCACGGGCGATGCCTCCTGGCCGCAGCGGGGCCGATTCCATCCGCTGCTTCCGCCCGCCGTACAGCGCCAGTTCGATATGCCGCATAGCACGCCCACCGACGACTGGAACCTTGCCGCCGCCGTCACCGCGCGCCTCCTTGCGACAGCGCCTACCATCGTCTTTAGCTACGCCGAACGTGACAAGGAAGCCGAATTACGGCCTTCGCCCCTCATCGCAGGGCTTTTCCAGGACCAGGACAAAGCTGACCCGGCTGCAGTTCCTCCGTCCGCACGCGAAACTCTCCCCACCGAGCTCATTCCCGAGGCCGACCTTCTTCCATGGCCCGCAGAGCAGATTGCCGGGGGCGCCAGCGTTCTCAAGGCCCAGGCTGCCTGCCCCTTCCAGGCCTTCGCGCGCCGCCGCCTCGCCGCTGAGCCACTCGACGCCGCTGAGAAGGGCCTCACCCCCGCTGACAAAGGCCGAATCCTCCACGAAGTCCTGCAACGCCTCTTCGGCGGCGGATCTGGCGCGCCGAGCGCCCCCTCCGAGGGCTCGCCTCCCGTTCCTGCACTCCGGACTCGCGACGATATTGTCACTGCCAGAGATACAGAACGGCTCCCCGATCTGCTCGGCGTCAACATCGAAGCGGTCTTTCGCCTCCATTTCGATATCGCCTCCGACGATCCCTGGCAGTATGCCTACCTGGCCGCGGAGAAGCGGCGACTCCGCGCCCGCCTCACCGAGTGGCTCGACTGTGAGGCTCGACGCCAGCCGTTCACAGTCGAAGCCTGCGAGCAGAAACTTTCCGACGTTCACATCGGCGACCTCCGCCTTAACCTTCGCGCCGACCGGATCGATCTCCTTCCCGACGGAACGCGCTTTCTTCTCGATTACAAAACCGGTCGCATCTCGCCCGCGGCCTGGAAGGGTGATCGTCCCGATGAGCCACAGCTCCCCCTGTATGCCGCCTACGGCAACGTAGAGAATCTGAGCGGCGTACTTTTCGCGAAAATCCGCGCCGGCAGGACCAACAAAACGCGCAATACCGGCTTTGAAGGCCGAGTCCGCGACGCGCATGCGCAGCTCTCCCCCGCCTTCGGAGCAAAACAAGTCATCGTCACAGATCCATATTCCGATGCCATGCGCGACGAATGGGCCCACGCTCTGAGGAATCTCGCCCTCGAATTCCTGCAGGGTGTTGCCTCCGTCACGCCCCGTGAGCCGCAGGTTTGCCAATACTGCCCGCTGCCGGCCTTGTGCCGTAAGGCCGAGCTTGACCTCGTGCCTGTTGTCGAAGACAACGCCGAGGACTCCGATGACTGACACTCTCATCGACGCTCCCGCCGATCTCGCTGAGCGCGAGCGCGCTCTCGACGTTCGCCGCTCTGTGCTCGTTGAGGCGCCGGCCGGCGCCGGCAAGACCGAACTCCTCACCCGTCGCTTCCTCCGCCTGCTCGCCGTCGTCGACGAGCCCGAGAGAGATCCTCGCCATCACCTTTACCCGTGCCGCCACAGCCGAGATGCGTAACCGAATCCTCTCCGATCTGGAAACCGTTGCAGGCCGCCGGCCGGTGGGACCCGATGAGAAGCGTGAACACCGCGTTCGGCGTGCAGCGGGTGGCGCGGTACGCCTTCGGCCGGGCCATGGCCAGGCCGCGCCGGAAGCTGTCCCTGGTGCACAAGACGAGGAGGGGCTGACCACGCGGGCGACCTGTGGCAGCGCACCGTGGACGGGCTGGGCCAAGGAGTTCGCCGAGTGTTCGGTGGACTACTGCCACGTCGACGCCGCGTCCATGTTCTTCGTCTCCCAGCCCGAACGCTTCGATGTCATCGTCACCGACAACCTGTTCGGTGACATCCTGACCGACCTCGGGGCCGCGGTGGCCGGCGGCATCGGGCTCGCCGCC
>CAVPCE010000134.1:0-85801 GCA_963702295.1 uncultured Acidobacteriaceae bacterium
CGGATCGTCGTTCCGGAGCCCGGGAGTGACCTACGGGAACCGACTGGCGGCAGCGAATCGCGGGTTCGGCGGCGGGGCGAGTCAGGGATTCCGTTCTTCGCCGGGGATGAACGGGTACGGTGGCGGGTCGCGCGGTGGATACGGGGGCGGATTCAGGAATTCGGCGCCGGCGTACCGAAGCCCGACCATTGCACGGAATTTTGGCGGCGGGAGCACGATGCGGGGCGGATTTGGGAACTCGTATCGAGGCGGGTCGTCTAACTTCTCCGGGCGGGGGTTTGGTGGCGGGTCATCGCATGGCGGTGGCGGGTTCCATGGATTTGGCGGAGGCGGGCATGCTTCGCGGGGATTCTCGGGGGGTGGGTCACACTTTGGCGGCGGATCGCATTTCGGGGGCGGCGGGCATTCCGGTGGCGGGCACTTCAGCAGCCATGGCGGTGGCGGGCATTCTGGCGGTGGCCAGGGGGCGGGGGCATCATCGGTAGAGTGCGCGCCGGTAAAAGCTGCATTCACCGCTGGAAAGATTCTTCCCGGCGCTTAGCTCGGGATGGCGGTGAAGTGGTCCAGCTAGAATCTTGAAGGCATGTTGCGATTCGGCGCCTGGGTGCGCGTTCTTTTTTCCTGGCATGGTTCTTATGCTCGTTCCGGTGGCTGCTTGTGCGGCGGGCGAGACGGTGGACACCGATCCGCTGAACCGGACGCCGGAGGTGCGCGAGGCCTTCCAGCACTTCTACAGCATGGATTACGACAACGCGCAGGAGCGCTTTGAGCGCATCCATCGGGAGCACCCCAGCGACCCGATGGCGACCGATTATCTGCTGAACGCAATTTTGTTTCGGGAGCTGAACCGGCTGGATTTGCTGGATACGACGTTTTACGCGAACGACGGATTCCTGACCGGCAAACATACGGTTGCGGAGGATCCGCAGGTGCGGGACCGGATTCGCGCGCTGGCCGATGAGGTCAACGATGAGGCGAATGCGGAGCTGAAGACGAATCCCAACAACGCAGACGCGCTGTTTGCGCGGGGATGGTCAAAGGCGTTTGTGGCCATTTACGACGCGCTGGTGGAGCGGTCGTTCGTGCCCGGGCTGCGGTCGGCGATGAGCGCGCGCGGCGACTGCGACAAGGTGCTGCAGATCGATCCGCACTACGTGGATGCGGAGCTGGTGGTGGGCGTGTACCAGTACGTGGTGGGATCGCTGCCGCTGGCGTTCAAGCTGCTGGTAGGGATCGTGGGGATTCGCGGATCGAAGGGGACAGGAATGGCGCTGCTGCGCGACGCCGGCGAACGGGGCGTGGTGACGCATGTGGAAGCGAAGACCTCGATGATGCTGTTTCTGCGGCGAGAGTCGAAATATCAGCCGGCGATTGAGATTGCTCGGCAGATGGCCCAGGAGTATCCGCACGATTATCTGTTCAGCCTGGAAGAGGCGAATCTGGAAAAGGATGCGGGCGACGGGATGGAAGCAGTCCATACGTATCAGCGGCTGATTGAAACGGCGCGGCGGTCGGGTTATTTTCCTAACGCGCATCTGGAGCTGGCGTACTTCGGGCTGGGTGACACTCTGCGGGGGCAAAAGGAGTATGCGGCGGCGGTGGAGGCGTATCGCGAGGGGGCATCGCAGCCGACTACGAGTCCTGAGCTGAAACGGCGGTGTCTGCTGGAGACGGGCAAGAGCTACGACCTGATGCACGAGCATGCGCAGGCGGTGGAGCAATACCAGGCGGTGCTGCAGGCGGGGAGCGATACGGCGCAGGGGGATGCGGCGCGGAAGTATATGAAGTCGGGGTATGTGGGGAAGTGAGGGGCACGGGTTACGGTTTACGGATTACGGATTAGGGGTAGGGGCCGAAATTCGGGGGCGGGATTTGCACGACCGCTTGAGTTTTTGTCGATCGCTGCGCGACCGATTCCCTCCGCGCATCGGTGCTCGATGGCGCTTGCAGCTCGTTTCGCTATGGGGGCCCATTCGACTTCGCGCGGATTTGGATCCTGCACCGCTGGAAAGATTTTTGCCCCGCGCTTCGCTCAGGATGACAATTTTCGATGCACGAAGGCGGCGGCTCTGGTTGGAGCGCGCCGCCTTCGTGGGTCATGGGCCTGCTACTGATTCATATCGTCCACGTAGCGGGCCAGAATCACTGAATTCCCAGAGATCGGGTCTTTGATGAGGAGACCGACGACACGGACCTTGTCGCCGACGGCGATCTCACTGTCCGAGGCATACCCATCGCGCCAGCCGGTGGCGGTGGCGGTATAGACAGTGACTGTACCGGGTACGAGTTGTCCAGCAAAGCCGGTGACGTTCATCTGGAACGAGCCTGCGGTGGTGGAGCTGGTATTGGCGGTCACCGTTCCGTTGAAGCCCCAGTTCGAAGGACCACGCGTTTCACGCTGATGGGCTGAGTCGCCGCGCCGGAGAGCGGTCCACCAACGGAGACGTGCTGACCCGGCAGCAGCGTGGAGGAGTTGAAGAGGAACTGGGTGAAGCGGTTGTGCATCCAGTAGATGAAATATTTCTCCGATCCGGTGAGCGCGACCTGAGTGATCTGACCGTCGCTGACACTGTCGCCGCTGGCGGGCAGAGTGCCGCGGACATAGAGGTCGAAGTTGGTGGCGACGCCGGAGGGAGGCTGCACGTATGTGATCTGGCCGGAGGCGTAGAAGCCGTTCTGGGAGAGGATGGCGACCTCGTCGGCGTCGATGGTGGAGTCGGCGTGATCGATGGTGCCGGAGATTTGGACGATGCTGGTGGTGGTGAGGCTGTTGATGGTGTCGCCGTTATCCCACTCGGTCTGGCCGTTGACGTTCACGGTGAAGTTGCGGCCGTGAGGGCCCTGGATGACGAAGCTCTGGCCGGTGGTGTCGACGCTGACGATGCCGGCGGTGAACTCATCGACGTAGCCTCCGGGATCGCTGGGGCCAACGGCGCGGATGTCCAGCGTTGGATTCACGTGGCCGGTGATCTGGCCATTGCTGTCGACGAGGATGGATTTATCGAGGCGGAAGTCGAGATGGACGCCGACGGGGCCGGTCTGCGCGACGACGAGCGGGGTAGCCAGGGTGGCGGTCACGCTGGAGGAGTCGAAGATGGCGGGCTCGGTCTGAATGGTGGGCTCGGTACCGGATCCGGTCTGGAGGTAGCCGATGGTGGCGCTGCCGAAGGTGACGGTGATCTGGGTGTAGGTGTCGGCGGGGACGTCGTTCATGTCGAGCAGGGTCTGGAGGCCGTTGTAGCGAGCAAAGTCCACAGTGGGGGTACCGCTGAGGAGGGGGACGGAGGTGCCGCCGGCGTCGATGGCGTCAATGGACTGAATCTGGGCACTGAAGGAGACAACCCCGGCTACAGGCGCATCCGTGCCGATAACAAAAGCGGAACCGGTAGGAGTGTTGGGGTCAGTGACGGGGCCGGTGGATTTGTCGCCGCAACCGGCGGCGAGGAGCACCACCAGGGCGAGAGGAGAAGCATAGCGGGCGAAACGAAAGGCGTGGGTGGTCATGCAGTCGTTCTCTTTCCGCGGTTCGCGGTGGCCTGTTCGAGTGGGCGGCGCCGATCGGAGGAGGAGCGCAATCGGGCAGAGAGAGGGCGCACGACGCGCCGGCTCGTGTGATCCGAATGACGATCCTCGGAAGAGCGGCGGTCGCAGGCGCGAGCAGTGCGTGGTCCGGAAACCGCTTGTAATGCCTGATTGAATCGGCGTCATTGCGCCGTCGGAAGGGTGAACCCTGGGGTGGGGGCGAAGTTTCGGAAGTTTTTTCGAACGTTGGTAACCAGGGTGGGGAACAGGCGCCTGATTGGCATCGAATCCACCACGAGGGACGAAGGAGAATTCACCACGGAGTCCACAGAGGTCACGGAGGGTACTGTTCGGCGTGGCGCGGAATGATTGATGCCTCTTGGCCGGATTCGCAGGTAATCCGACAGGAAGAACTGAGAAGGATGAATCCGGGGAATGGGTGCGGGTAAGAGTTACGAAAGGCATACACGCGTCGGAAAATTGGGCGGAATGTAATGCACTGTTGATGGCGCATCAGTGAATGGCTGTCATGCTGCGGGTGACGCCGCAGGCACCAGCGCCGGGAGTGAGCCGTTTATCACGCAGGGCGGGGAGACGATGATGGGTTCGGGGGGAAAAGCGGTGTCGGAAAAGCGGCAATCTTCGCCATGGCTCTTCCCTTTCACGCACTGGAACTGGAAGGTGGCGCTGCTGACGGCGGTGCTGCGGGGCGGGGCATGTGTAGCGGCGCTGCGTCATGTGGAAGCACATGCGCGGCGGCATTTCGGCATTGTGGAAGCGGCGTTTGTGCTGCTGACATGCGGATTCTTCTCGGCGCTGCAGCAGCAGTCGCTGGGATTGCGGACGCAGCGGCTGGCGTGGCTGGCGTGCGTGGTGGTGGTGCCGCTGACATCGCTGGGACTGGATGCGGGATTGCATTTCTGGCTGGATGGGCGGCGGACCCAGCAACTGGGCATCGCGGCGCTGGTGTTCACGCTGGTGTCCGCGACCTTTCACTGGCACATGATTCGCAACGGGGCGCTGCTGGTAGGCGAGGAGGCGCACACACTGGCGACGGACCTGCGGCGCATCCCAAGGCTGATGGTGAGCTACTTCAAAGCTCCGGTAGTCTGGCTGAGCGCGGTGATCGCGGTGCGCGGCGGCACTACGGCGCTGGAGGCGGCGTCGTCCGGCGGGTCTTCAGTCTGAGAGCGTTGAGAAGGGGTGCCCAGAGTGGAACCGGCCATCCCTTTTCCCTTGCTTCACTTCCCCTCTCCTTATAGGTTGAAGGCCGAGAGCGGCGTGGCACGCGGGCGCGCGCCTGGCCTGCTCAGGGAAAGAACATGACTCGCAAAGAGCTCCTCCGCATGATCATTCTCCGGGCGCGGGTGCATGGGTTCGAATTCCGGCGCTGGTACCAGACGAATATCGAGGCGGAGTGGAGCGGCTTCGATCAGGCGGTGGAGTTACTGGACGGAGGAAAGCGGTACTACTCCCTGCTGTTCGCGCACGAGTTTGCGCGGCACTTCTGGAAGAAGGGTACGCAGATCACGTTCGTGCTGCCCTCGCAGGAGTACACGCGGATCGGCGCGAACGGAAAAGTGGTAACGATCAAGCGGAAGTCGTTCACGCGGCGGTCGTCGCGCTCGACATCGAATACGGTGTGGCAGTATCACCTGGAACAGATGGCGGTGTGGGACGAGCCGCTGCGGTATATCCGGCGGTTTATCTTGACGGACGAGGAGCTGGAAGGCGCGGGCGAGAGCGTCGGCGAGCCGGACGAGGAGACTGCGGCAAAGGCCGACGGGAAGGACGCGAAGGCGGGGCGGCGGACGGAGTGGTGCTGAGGCGCGGCCTGCAGGCTAAGCGACTGGCGGGCTGCGGCTGAGACGAGGCGAGGGCTGCGTCGCGATTGCTGGGTTGCGGGGAGAACTGGTATTCTCGAAGGAGTCCGCAACACCTGTGGCTGTGCGCCCTTAGCTCAGTTGGATAGAGCGACTGACTACGAATCAGTAGGTCGGGAGTTCGAATCTCTCAGGGCGCACCATCCTTTTCCCGCTCAAGATTTATTGAGATTCGGCGGCTGAAAGACCGCACTGCGATTGCCCTGGAGATCGGGCGGTTGGGGCGTCGTGTTTCCGGGCTGTTTGCGGGTTTCCCGTAAAATCTGGGGTACGCGAAGGCGCAGTTGGAGCGGCAGTTCCCCAAGTGGGCGCACGCGGTGTGAGGTGGCGGATGGCGGAGCAATTTCAGAGCAAAGTCGTTCTTGTGGCAGGCGGCACCGGGGCGCTGGGGAGGGCGGTGAGCCTGGCGTTTCTCGCGGAAGGCGCGCGGGTGGCGGTGACGTATCGCCAGGCGAAGGAATTTGAGGGGCTGCGGGCGGCCGCTGGAGCAAGCGCGTCGGCTTTAACCGGACACGTTCTCGATGTGACGGATACGGCCGCGACCGAAGCGCTGGCGAAGAAGATCGTGGCGGAACAGGGGCGCATCGACGTGCTGGTGAATGCGGTGGGCGCCTATGCGGGCGGGACGGCTCTTTGGGAAACGCCGCCGGAGGTCTTCGAACGGATGCTGGCGCTGAATCTGCGGTCGGGTTTCGCGCTGGCGCGGGCGGTGGTGCCGGCGATGCTGCGCCAGAAGAGCGGGGCGTTGGTGAATGTGGCGTCAAAAGCGGCCTTCGACCATGGGGCGGGAGCGGCAGCGTATGCGGCGTCAAAGGCAGCGGCGGTGGCAATGATCGACTCGCTGGCGGCGGATGTGAAGGGTAAGGGCGTGCGGGTGAACTCGGTGGTGCCGAGCATTTTCGATACGGAAGAGAACCGCAAGGCGATGCCGGGCGCCGATTTCACTCGGTGGCCGAAGCCGGAAGAGATTGCTCGGGTGGTGCTGTTCCTGTCGAGCGACGAGGCGCGGCTGATTCACGGCGCGTCAGTGCCGGTGTACGGCGAGACGTAGAGCGCGGTGCGGGTCAGGACGGCCGGGTTATGCAATCAGGATCAGAGGCTGTCTTCGAGCAGAGGTCCGGCGCTCTGGGTGGTGGCTGCGCAGCGACGCGACTCGTTGAGAAGCGTGCGAAAGTCGGACATCTTCGCGTCGATGGGTCGGCCGGATTCCTGCAGGGTGGAGCGGAGGCGGAACCGGAGTTCAGCGAGTTCTACTTGCAGAGTGGTGGCGGGTGCTGTGGCCATGGTTATTGCTCCTGGGAGGCCGAGATTGCGAGGCCGGCTGCGATACGGGGCGCTGCAGGTAGGCTCCGGCGTTCGAAGGCGACTTCGCGCCAGGTGCCGTTGCTGCGAATCAGCATAGCGATGCGGGGCTGGCGTCCATAGCTCGGGGCGCTGTTGCGGCGGTTGTTTTGCTGATTGGTTTCGGAGACTCTCGCCATTGACGAAGCGTAGTGCCCAGGGTACCTCAGCGGGTATGCCCCGACGGGGCAGGGGGCTCCCCCGGTGGCGTCAGCGGGCGCAGCGGGCCGACGAGACTCCACAGAGAACGCAGAGAGCCAGAGCACTTCGGGGAAGACCAGGGCAGCATTCCCTGACTGCTGCCCCTTCATTCAGAGGAGACGTTAGTCGTCGTCGCCTTCGTTGTCGGAAGCGGGGGGAGACGCTTTGTCGGCGCCTCCGTTGGGGACCACGGTGATGCGCTGCACGTTGCTCTTTCCCAGCAGCGCGTTGTAGGTGGCGAGGTCGGCGTCGTCGATGTGCTTCACGGCGGCATCGACGTTGTGGAGTTGCGTGTCGAGCTCGGCGAAGACCTGCTTCTCGGGATCGGTGGGCGGCCAGTCGGAGTTGCCGGATACGTCGGCCTCTCCGGTTCCGGCTTCCGCCTGGAGCCAGACAAATTTCAGGTACAGGCCGAGCGGGCCGCGGAAGGATTTCTCATCGCCCTCAGCGATCGTCGGGTGCATGAGCTGATCTTCCTGGTCGAGGTATTTGCGGTTGAGGGCGTCAGTGGCGTCGAGCAGGTTCTTCTCCGCTCCTTTGGCGACGAGGAGGCGGCGCGTGTCCTCGAGCTGCTTGCGGGACCATTCGATTTGGTTGATGAGCTCGGCGGAGCGATCCGTATCCTGGTAGATCTTGTACGAGAGGGCCGAGGAGGCCATGGCGTCCTCGAGCGTGGCTGGGGTGTTGGGATCTTTGACGACAACGACGGGCTGCGACTGCTCGTGTCCATCGACGGTGAGCTTGACGGTGTAGGTGCCAGGGGCGACGAGGGGCGAGTTGTTGCCGCGGCTGACTCCGTAATAGAAGATGGGGCGCGTGAGGTGGCCGGCGAAGCGCTTTTCGCTCCAGATGTGCGGATTACCCGGGGGTGTGGTGCGCAAGGCAACGGCGACGGGGGTTTCGTAGCGGAGATCCCACCAGACGCGGTTCACGCCGGAGTGACCGGTGGCGTGCAGATGCTGGACGAGGCGGCCATCCTTGTCGAAGACGTCGAGCTTGACGCCTTTGGTTTCGGACTTGAGCAGGTAGTTGATGGGCACGCCATAGGGCGGATTGTGGCCAACAGAAACGCTCTGCGCGGCCAGCTCGCGGCGGATGCCGGTGCGAAAGCGATATGCCTTGCGAACCGGGAAGAGCTCAGCGGATGCACGTTCACTCTCGCCCTTCATGTGCTGGAGCGGCGAGATGTCGTCGAGGATCCAGAAGCCGCGGCCGTAGGTGCCGATGACGAGATCATCGAAGGTGGGCTGGATGGTGAGCCAGTAGACGGGGGCATGGGGCAGGTTGAGGTTGAAGGGCTCCCAGCGGGCGCCATCGTTAAAGGAAATGTAGAGGCCGTTCTCGGTGCCGGCGTACAGCAGGCCGCGGCGCACCGGGTCTTCACGGACGACATGGGTGTAGCTCAGAGGCGAAGGCTCGATGCCGTCGGTGATCTTCGTCCAGGTTTTGCCGTAGTCCGTAGTTTTGTAGAGATGCGGATCGAAGATATCGACCTGATGGCCATCGAAGGCGACGTAGCAGGTGCCGGCGGCGTACTTCGAGGGTTCGATGCTGTCGACGGTCATCTTCGGCGGCAGGCCGGGGATGTTGGCGGTGAGGTTGGTCCAGTGCTGGCCGCCGTCGCGGGTCATCTGCAGCTGACCATCGTTGGTGCCCGCCCAGATTTGTCCCTTCTCAACGGATGATTCGGCGATGGCGAAGACGACGCCGGCGTATTCGACGCTGAGGTTATCGACGGTGAGGCCGCCGGAGTCGCCGTGCATGGAGGCGTCGTTGAGGGTGAGATCGGGGCTGATCTGCTGCCAGGTCTGGCCGCCGTCGGTGGTCTTGTGGACGTACTGGCTGCCCACATAGACGGTGTTGTGATCGAAGGGCGAGATAGCGATGGGGTAGGTCCAGTTCATGCGGATTTTGACCTGACCCGCATTGGCGCCCATGGTGCGATCGGGCCAGACGCTGACGGAGCGGGCGAATCCGCTCTTCGCATCGAAGCGCTCGGTGACGCCGGCATAACAGCCGCCCCAGACGATGTTGTTGTCGACGGGGTCGGGGATGTTCCAGCCGGTTTCGCAGCCGGCGGTTGTGGTCCACTCATCGGCTCCGATTTCATAGGCGCCGGGAACGTTGCTGGGGCCGCGCAGGGGCATGCCGTCCTGCATCTGGCCGTAAACGTCGTAGGGGATGCGGTTGTCGGTAGCGACGTGGTACATCTGCGCGATGGGGAGGCGAACGGTCTTCCAGGCGCGACCGCGCGTGGTGCTGATCATGACGCCGCCGTCGTGGCCAACCATCATGCGGGAGGGATCTTTGGGGTCGGCCCACATGTCGTGGTTGTCGCCGCCGCAACCGCCGCCGCCGCGGCGGCCCGAAGCCTGGCCGGCGGGATCGAAGCCGGGGCAGTGCATGTGGTCGGCGGTATCGCCGCCATCAAAGGTGACGCTGATGCCGTTGGACGGGAAGTAGACTTCGTTCTCGTTGTCAGGCATGACGAGCATGCGGGTGTAGTAATGGGGGCGCTCGTTGAGCAGGCGGCTGTAGTTGGCGACAACCCAGTCGCAGAGCCACCGTCGTCGGAACGCCAGAGGGTCCCGCCCTGGCCGGTTTCAATGCAGCGCGTAGACGCGGCGGCCATCATTGGGCGCGAAGTTGACAGCAATTTTTCCGAGGGGCGAAGGCGGCAGGCCGTGTCCGGTAAGGCGCGTCCAGTGATCGCCGCCGTCGGTGGTCTCGAAGAGGCCGCTGCCCGGACCGCCGCTGTTGCGGCCCCAGGTCTTAATTTCGATCTGCCACATGCCCGCGATCAGGTGCTGGGGATCGCCGGGATCGATCGTGAGATCGGAGGCTCCGGTGTTCTCGTCGACGAAGAGGACGCGCTTCCAGGTCTTACCGCCGTCGGTGGTGCGGTAGATGCCGCGCTCCTGCTGCGGGCCGTAGGCGTTACCGAGGGCGGCGGCGTAGACGATGTCGGGGTTCTGCGGATCGATGACGATGCGGCCGATGCGGCCGGTCTTGTCGAGGCCCATGTGCTGCCAGGTGAGCCCACCGTCGTTCGATTTGTAGATGCCGTTACCGAGGGAGACATCGCTGCGGATCCAGGTCTCACCGGTGCCGACCCAAACGATGTTGTGCGCGGAGGGCGCGATGGCGATGGAGCCGATGGACTGCGCGTCTTCTTTGTCGAAGACGGGGTACCAGTGGTCGCCGCCGTCGAAGGACTTCCATACGCCGCCGGAAGCCGCACCGGCATAGTAGACGTTGGGATTGCCGGGCTCACCAACGACCGAGGTGACGCGGTTGCCGGGAGGGCCGATGTAGCGGAACTGCAGGGCTCGGTATGGAGAGGCCGTTGCGGAGGGTGCATTGTCCTGAGGCTGCTGGGCAGAAGCGCCGCAAACGAGAAGGAGAGCAGCAAGACTGGCGGACACACAAAGGCGGTGCAACTTCAACCGGGACCTCCTGAAAAAGGCTGCGGGATGCGCGCTCATTTTGGAGCCGCTCACAGAGGGCCAGAACGCGTTGGTCGAAAAGTTAACACACTTGTAGCGAATGTGCTCGCTGATGGCGCGAAGGCGGAAGTTGAAGCTAATGGGTCTGGCAGCGGAGAATCGGAGAGGAGGCGCGACATGCCGGTTCAAATAGGAGCGAGACTCGACCGCGGTTTCGACGATCCGCTGGGAATGCTGTGCGATTGCCATCGGCGCATCGAGCGGTTCCTGCGCGTGCTGTGCGAGGTGACTCGGCGGGCGCAGGGGCGGGCCTTGTCGGAGGAGGAGCAGGATGCGGTGCGCGGGGCGCTGCACTACTTCCGCGAAGGCGGGCAGCGGCATAATCGCGACGAGGAGGACTCGCTGTTTCCGCGAATACGCCAGGCGGGCGCGATGGAGGATCTGAGCGCGATTGAGGCGCTGGAGCACGAGCACGCGGATGCGAGCGGACTGCACGCAACGGTGGAACGGCTATACACACAGTGGATAGCGAATGGGACTCTCTCGGGGGAGGAGACAGAACTTCTGCTGGAGAGCTCGAGCCGGCTGGAGCAGCTCTATGCCACGCACATCGCTACGGAAGAGGCGGTGGTGTTTCCGCACGCAGCAAATGTGCTGGACACGGGGGCTATAGCAGCGATGGGGGCGGAATTTCGCGCGCGGAGAGCGTAGCGCGGGCGGCGTCTGTAACGGCCGTTGGGGATCGGCGTCAGAGGGTGAGGTAGATCGCGCCGTTTTCAACAGACAGCTCGAGGCCGGCGCTCTGCGCGGCTTCCTGCAGGGCGGCATCGAGCATGAAGACAGGGTCGCGGCTGACGTCGAGGCGACGCATCAGGCCTTCACCTTTTTTGCTGCCTGCGGAGAGGACGATTTTGAGGCCACGTCGTTTACATTTCACCGGAGTTCCGTCCTCGAGCTTGACGTTCATCGGTTTCAGGTACGCGTCGATGTAGTGGACGCCGATACCGGACTTGTCGTCGGTATGCTGCGGGAGTTTGTTGACGGCGTCGGGGTTCACATCACAGAGTTTGACTTTCACGCGCAGCTCCCTCCGGCTGAATTCCCTTCGATTCGAGAAACGCGTCCATCGCTTTTCTGAAGGCGCGGATATGGTCCGGCGTGCTGCCGCAGCAGGCTCCGACAATATTGGCTCCGGCGTCGAGTAACGGCCGCAGTCCCTGGACCATCTGCTCGGGCGTTTCGTCGTAAATGACTTTCATATTCTCGAGGCGTGGCTGGCCAGCGTTGGGCTGGACCATGACGGGCAGGTGCGTGACGGCTTTGTAGCGCTGGATGGCGGTCAGGGCGCGGTGCATATCCATGCGAGTGCCGCAATTGAGGGCGACGATGGCTGCGCCTTGCTGCTGCATGAAGTCGGCGGCGCGCTCGGGGTCGATTCCCATCATGGTGCGGAAGGTGGTGCCATCGAGGGTGACGTCGTAGGCCATGGAGCCGATGATGCAGGAGGCTCCCGCGGCTTTGGCGGCCTCGATACCGAGGCCCAGCTCTTCGAGGGAGGTTTGGGTTTCGATGATGATGGCATCGGCGCCGGCGGAGACCAGGGCAGCGGCCTGCTCTTCGAAGGCGTAGCGGACCTGGGCCTCGGTAAAGTCGCCGAAGGGCTCGAGGAGACCGCCGAAGGGCCCGATGTCGCCGATTACGTAACCGTCGCGGTTGCCAAAGGCCTGGCGTGCGATGTGGACGGCGGCCTGATTGATTGCGGGGCCTTCACCGGCGTGGCCGTGGCGGGTGAGCATAATCCGGGATCCGCCGAAGGTGTTGGTGAGGAGACAGTCAGAGCCGGCCTCGACGTAGCGGCGCTGGATGGCCAGCACGCGCTCGGGGTGGGTCAGGTTCCAGAGCTCCCCGCAATTGCCCTGCTCAAGGCCGGCGAGCATGAGCTGGGTACCCATTGCGCCATCGCCGAGGAGCGGGCGGTCGCGGATGATTTCGTGAAGAAGAGGCTTCATCGGGATTTGGTTTCCTGATTTTTCTGTTTGTGGGCGATAGCGTAGTGGATGGTTTCGAGCACGAGACCCCATTTATGGCTGCGGCTGGCGGCTTCGCAAAAGCAGCCCGCGACATTGGGTTCGCGCGCCCACGCGAGGACTGCGTCGAGGCGCTGGCCGCGGAGAGGCTGTTCGGTGGCGATCGCGTTCATCAAGCGTTCGGGATTTTCGAGGTATTGGCACATGTGAGTGTGGCCGGAGTCGCGGGCGGCGGGGACGCAGCGCTGCGCACGGATGGGGTAGCCCTCGTCGGGCGGGCCAAGCTGAACCGTGTAGTCGAAAGCGAGCGGACGGCCCATGTTGGTGCAGGTGGTGCCGTCGTAGCGAAAGATGGCTTCGAGGGATCCGTCGGGGCACGAGCGCAGCGTGAGGCGTTGCTTTGACCAGCGCTCGAGAGCTTTGCGGTTGACGGTGTAAACGGCATGTGGGTCGAGGACCGCGGCAAGGTCCGGAGTGGGACCACCGTTCTCCTGCGCCGAGCGAGCCTGCGTGGACTGTTTCTGGGCGGATCGGCGATACGGGGCGCGGCGATAAGCGCAGGGGCCGAAGGCGCAATTCTCGCAGGGGACGAGATCGGTGAGGCGGCGAAGATTGTCGGTGTGGCGGGTGAGGCCGAAGACGGCGAGCAGCGACTTGCGGGGGCGCAACATGCCGGAGGGGAGGGCGTCGAGGATTGACGGCAACGGGGCGCGACGGGTGCGCTGCAGAATCCGCAGCAGGCGCGGCTGCTCGGCGACATCCCAGTCCGCGTAGCCGGGGCTGGCATGCGGCAGGACGGCCATGCTCTGCTGCTCGGCCCAGTCGCAGAGGCGGGCGCCGGCTAACGTGACCAGGTGTTCGACGACGGCGGAGCCGTACATCTCGAGGAAGAA
Source organism: uncultured Acidobacteriaceae bacterium (assembly GCA_963702295.1). GTDB lineage: Bacteria > Acidobacteriota > Terriglobia > Terriglobales > Acidobacteriaceae > Palsa-343. The sequence continues at coordinate 13,314 of CAVPCE010000134.1, forward strand.
GTAGTCGTCGGGCTTTTCGGCTTCCCAGCGGCGGCTCGCTTCCTCTTCAAGCTGGGGACCGGCGCCGGCGGCGACCAGAACAACATCGTGGGCCTGGGCCTGATCGAGCCGCTGGCGCAGAATCGCGCTGCTGAAGGGTTCGCCATCGATGCAGAGTGTGTCGGCGTGAAAAGCGAGGCTCTCGGCCTGGCGGGCATAAAGCCAGGGGCGGCCATGCTCGGCGTACCAGGCGCGAGCCCAGTCGGCAAGCTCGCGGGCGCGGCCTTCCAGCACATGGCCGCGAGGATAACCGAGGAGGCGCGTGTATTCCTCGGGAGCGACGTCCACGCGCGCAGGCGTGGCACTCAGTTCGAGGAAGTCCGTCACTGGGCGCACGGAACCGCCTCCCTCGATTGGAACGGCAGGGGCTTGAACTGGCAGCCTTCGACGAAGAAGTCGAAGAAGTGGGGGTCGGTTTCCAGACGGCAGTGCTCGACGCGGCGGACCAGCTCTTCGAGTTCCTGGCGTTTTGTTTTGGAGAGCAGGGCCATCGTGGCGCCCTCGATCGCGAGATTGCCGGCCTGGACGAACTTGTTCGATGGCAGGTTGGGCACGAGGCCAATGCGCTTCGCGGCTTCGATGTCGATGTGGCGGCCAAAGCCTCCGGCGAGGTAGAAGACGTCAACTTCGTTGAAGTCGAGGCCGTAGCGGTTGAAGACGACGTGGAGGCCGGCGACGTTGGCGCCTTTGGCCTGGGCTAGCTCGTTGACGTCGCTTTCGAGGAGAAACACATCGGCGGACTCGCCATGCCACAGGGTGACGCGGGACTCGTCGTGTTCAAAACGGCCGAGGGTGTTCATGCGCCCGGTGCGCAGCAGCTCGCTGAGCGCGGCGATGAGGCCGGAGCCGCAGAGGCCTTCCGGCGTTTGATCGCCGATGACGCCCAGGCGGAAGTGGCCGCAGTCGTCGAGGGCCACGGATTCGATGGCACCGTCGAGCGCGGGCATGCCGCAGGCGATCGCGCCGCCCTCAAAGGCGGGACCGGCGGGACAGGAGGCGGCGAGGATGCGGTCGCGGTTGCCGACGATGAGCTCGGTGTTGGTGCCGATGTCCATGATGGCGACGCGGCGCGTTTCGTGCGCAAGATCGACGGCGAGCATGGCGGCGGCAGCGTCGGCGCCAACGTGTCCGCTGATGATGGGCGCGCCATAGACGCGGGCGCGGGGATGGATGGGCAGCAGGCTGCGGAGGCCGGATTGCGTGAGGCTGGTGGTCGCGCGCTTCCCTTCTGCCATTTCGATTTCCGTAATGGACCGATAGGGGCTTTGGCCGATGGAGTGGACGGACTGGCGGAAGAAGAGATCGCGCATCGTGGAGTTGCCGACGACGACCAGCTCGTAGATTGTCTTTGGATCGACGGGGAAATTATCGATGGCGTGGGAGAGATACCCGGCCAGCGTGCGCAACAGGAGACGGCCGGGATGGTCAGTGTCATAGGCGATGCGCGCCATGACTTCCGCGCCGCCGAAGCGCTGCGGATTTTCAAAGGATGTGTCGGCGACGAGTTCGCCGGTTTCGAGATCGAGCAGGCGGGGGACGATGGTGGTGGTGCCGAGGTCCATCGCCAGGCCGAGAATGGGGCCGGTGGAGCGCTCGACTTCGATGCCGTCGATGAGGATGCGGTCGCCGTCACGGGTGACCGCGGGATCGAGTTGCGGAGCGCGGTCGGTGAATCCGACAGCATGGCGATCGATACGCATGGCGCCGCGGCGCATGGTGTGGCAGCGGACATGACCGGAGTTTGCGGTGATGCGCGTCTGGCAGGAGAGACGGAAGCTGCCCTTGAGATGACGCTCGGGATCGGTGTGCGGGGAGAGTGTGTCGAGCCCTTCGACGACTTCGACCATGCACTCGCGGCACTTGCCCTGCTTGCGGCAGGAGGTGGGCACATCGATGCCCAGGGCCTCCGCGTGATCGAAGAGCGACCAGCCGTCGCGCGCTTCGATTTGCTGCCCGTTGATGGTGAGGGTCACCGGCATGTCAGGCTTCCGGCCAGCCTTTCGTTTCGAGTTCGGCCTTCAGGGCCTCGGCGACCTCGCGCGCGGAGCCGGGACGCTCTTCTTCTTCGCTCCACTTCCACTGAGCGAGATAGTCGTCGGCGGCCTGCAGACCGCGTTTTGCAGCAAGGATGTCGACCTGGCGCAGGAAGCGGCCGTCCAGCTCGAGCGTCACGTCGTCTTCGTCGTCCTCGGCGCGAATTTGCGTGGGGATTTCCTGCCAGTAAAGAATTTTGTAGATGGCCACTTTCGACTCCCGTACGGCTCAGGCCGCCTCCACGAGCCGCAAAAATAAATCCACGGCGGCGGAGGCGTTGGCGCCATAACCGTCGGCGCCGATTTCGTCGGCAAACATCTGGCTGATGGGCGCGCCGCCGACGGCCATCTTGATGTGCGTGAGGCCTGCGGCCTGAAATCCATCGATGACGGTCTTCATATAGGTCATGGTGGTGGTGAGCAGCGCGCTCATGCCGATGATGTTGGGTTGGCACTTCTCGGCGGCGGCCATAAATTTCTCCACACTCTGGTCGACACCGATGTCGTGGACCTCGAAGCCGGCGCCCTCGGCCATCATGGCGACGAGGTTCTTGCCAATGTCGTGGAGGTCGCCACGGACCGTGCCCATGAGCAGAACACCCCTCGGCTGCTGATGCTGTCTTTCGAGGTGAGCAGCGGCTTGAGGACGGCCATGCCGGCCTTCATGGCGCGCGCGGCAATCAGCACTTCAGGAACGTAGAGGACGTTGTGCTTGAAATCTTCGCCCACAACGCTCATGCCCGCGATAAGGCCCTCGTTCAGAACCTCCTGCGCGGAGCGGCCCTCGGCGAGGGCCTCCTTCGTGAGCCGCTCGACCTCGGCAGCGTTGCCCTCGTAGAGGAACTGATTCATGCGGGCGTAGTCGGGCATCGGTTCCTCAGCGGGCGCTCGCCATGGCGGCGCAGCGCTTCGCGTTGAATTCGTTCAGGGCCTCAAGCATGGCCAGAATGTTTTCTTTCGGCATGCCGGGGCTGGTGCCTCCGCCAACGGAAAGGATGATGCCCTCGCCGCCGGATCCTTCGAGGACCTCCAGGGTTTCGTCCTTCACTTCTTCGGGCGTGCCGCGAACGCCGATTTCCAGCGGGTTGACATTGCCCATGAGGCACATGCGGTCGCCGACGCGGCGCTTGACCTCAGTGATGTGCCGCTGCTTGCCCCAGTTAAGGACGTTGAAACCGGTGTCGGGCAGGTGGTCGAGGCAGGCATCAACTTCAGCGTCGTTGTGGTAGATCTTCACCCATTCTTTGGGAAAGGCGTCGCAGATGCGCTTCAGATAAGGGTGCGCGAATTCGAGGTAATGCTCCTCGTTGATGAAGCCGACGATGTCGTCGAGGATGAAGATGCTCTCGACGCTGTCGCCCATGACTTTCTGCTGGGCTTTGAGCCAGTCAATAATCATGCGCGTGCACAGGTCGATGAGTTTGTGCGCCCCTTCGGGATTCTCGACCAGGTCGATCATGAAATTCGTGGTGCCGCGAACGAAACCGGCGGTGCAGAGGGGCCCACGTGCGGTGACCATGGGCAGGATGTAGCCGGCATCGAAGATGCGCTGGCGAGCCATCTTGATGCGGTGGAGCGTAAGACCGGCAAAGCCATCGGCCTCCACCTCATAATCCGGGAACTCATCCATGTCTTCCAGGTGGTGGAGGGTGTGATATTCGCTGGGCGTATTGTCCTGCCAGAACTTGATCTTCGCGCCCAGGACTGAAGGCTCGGCGGCCATCCCGTACTCCATCCACCAGGAAGGGATGAAGATGATGTCGGGAAACTCGCGCATGATTTTCAGGTTCGACTGGAACCAGAGCTCGGGGTCGAGGAAGTAATCGAGATGACTGATGCCGAGGTAGCCGGGAATCCAGGGGCTGTCGATGATCAGCGCCATGGGGATCCTGTCGATCTTTTCGCGACGGGCCGCCCGCTTAAATGTTTCCCATTGTTGTGGCAGCATACTTTTCCTGTTCTTCGCCGTTCTCTTCGTGCATGGAGATCCGCGTTTGGGGAGGCGCGGGCCTTTGACGGGGATCCGTTCGTCCCCGCCATCGCGGATATTGTTGTACCACAAAACAAAATCCCCCTTCACTCCGTAAACGGGAGGCGGGGGAAGGATTGCTTTCCATTGTCGCAGCAAGGGGCGGCAGCGGCAAAGATTTTCGTTTGCGCGCGTCTGCGTCGCAGCGGCGAGCTGGGAACCGGGGCGGCCGGCCTTCCGTACACTGTGCGCATGGCTGCCCGGCACGACCCGAGCTTTCCCCTGTCCCCGAGCAAAAAACAACGCCGATTTTGCTGCTGCTGGCGTCACTGACGGTTGCTTTCCACTTTGCCATTGGGAACCGCTACGGGTTTCATCGCGACGAGCTGCAATTCCTTTTCGACGCGCGGCATCTGGCGTGGGGGTACGTGGCGTATCCGCCGCTGACGTCGTTCCTGGGGCGGATCGCCATTACGCTGTTCGGAATTTCGCCGGCGGTCTTTCGTCTTCCGGCGTCGTTGACCGACGCGGCGCGCTGGTTTTGATTGCGCTGCTGGCGCGGCAGATGGGAGGACGACGGGCGGCGCAGATTGTGGCGCTGCTGGCAGCACTGGCGATCCTGCTGGTGGTAGGCGCGCTGATGCAGTACGTGTCGTTCGACTACCTGGCGTGGACGCTGGTGGCCGTCTTTACGGCGAAGGTGCTGCGCACGGAGAATCCTCGATGGTGGCTGGGTGTCGGAGCCGCGGTCGGCCTGGGCATTCTGTCGAAGTACTCCATTGCCTTCCCCGCGGTGAGCCTGCTTGCGGGAGTGGCGGTGCTGCCGTCGCAGCGGCACCACCTGCGCAGCCGGTGGCTCTGGTATGGGGTGGGGCTGTCGCTGCTCATCGCGGCGCCGCATCTGGTGTGGGAAGCGCGGCGGGGATTCATCACGGTGCAGATGGAGCGGTTTGTTCACACCCGCGATGTGGGTGAAGGCCGCGCCGCAGGGTACTGGACGGATCAGCTGATGTTTATGGCGCTGGGATTGCCGATTGTTGTGGCGGGCCTGTGGTGGCTGTTGCGGTCCGCCCGGTTTCGGCTGCTGGCGTTTCTCTATCTGGGACCGCTGATTCTCTTTGCGGTCGCGAAGGGACGCGGATATTATCTGCTGGCAGGATATGTATCGCTGTACGCGGCAGGTGCTTTGTGGTGGGAGGAATTTCTCAGCCGGCGATCGCGGCCGCTGCGGGTGGGTGTCTGGACTCTGCTGACCGTCGGGCTGTTGCTGGATGCCGTGGGTTATACGCGGATGATGCTGCCGGTGGCACACGTTGGATCGCGGCTCTTTTATAAGCAGGTGGAATTCAGCGGAGATCTCGCGGATGAGATCGGGTGGCCGGAGGTGGCGGCCGATGTGGCAGCGGTGCGTGACCAGTTGATGCCGGAGGATCGCGGACGGGCAGCGATTCTTGCGGGGAATTATGGCGAGGCGGGCGCATTGGCCCTGTATGGGCCGAAGTATGGACTGCCGGAGCCGATCAGCCCGGTGAATTCCTTTTACGATCGCGGTTACGGGTCGCCGGCGCCGGAGGTGGTGATCACGGTTGGCTTCAGCCAGCAGAAGCTGGCGCGGTTCTTCGCGACCTGCACGCTGGCCGGACACCTGCACATTCCCTATGGCGTGCAGAACGAAGAATCGAAATACCACCCGGATCTTTTTGTCTGCCGGAATCCGCTGGAGAGCTGGGATACGATGTGGCCGCGCATGCACGGATTCGGCTGAGCTTAGCCAGTGGCGTTGCTTACGGGTGCTGTGCCGAACCAGGCGTGGCTGAGTGAGAGACACTGGAAGCATGAGTTCTCAACCTGAACCCTGGCTGCGTGGAACGCATGCCGAGATGCCGGCGGCGATCCGCGCTGTCGTGCATGCTTTGGAGCTTTGCCGCGAGGATCTCTCCCAACACTGCGGCATGCTGAGTGATGAAGAGCTGAATGCACGGCCTGCGCAGGTGGCGCCGGTGACGTTTCATCTGCGGCACATCGTGCGAACGCTCGACCGGCTGCTGACGTATGCGGAGGGACAACAACTGAGCGCGGAGCAACTGGCGGCGCTGAAGGCAGAGTTGGATCCGGGGGCGACGCGGGATGAGCTGTTTGCCGAATTTCAAACCGGGCTGGATGCGGCGCTGGTGCGGATCCGGGCCTTCGCCGGGACCGATCTGGAGCAGGCGCGGGCGGTGGGGCGGAAGGCGCTGCCGACCTCGGTTGGCGGGCTGCTGGTGCACTGCGCGGATCACACGCAGCGGCACACGGGTCAGGCGGTGACTACGGCGAAGATTGTTCGGGGACAGGAAGGATGACGCGGATGGTTCGCAACGCGGTCCGGCCCTCCGCATCGAAACGACTATGAGCCAGCTTGATTCGCAAATTGCCGTAGTCACCGGGGCCGGACGGGGTGTGGGAGAAGCGATCGCCCGCAAACTCGCCGCCATGGGTGCGCATGTTCTGCTCGTCGCGCGGAATGCCGGGAGCCTTGAGGAAGTGCGGAAGAAGATCGAGAAGACCGGCGGCAAGGCAACTTCCCTGCCCTGCGATCTTCAGGACGCTGACGCTGTCGCGCAACTCGGCGAGCGGGTTGCGGGCGAGTTCCAGCGCTGCGACATCCTCGTGAACAATGCGGGGCTGGGCCTGGAAGGCAAGCCGCTGCATGAGACTTCGCCCGACGAATGGGATCGCGTGCTGAACACGAATCTGCGCGGGCCGTATCTGATGATCCGCGCGCTGGCGCCGCTGATGATCCGGGCGCGCTCGGGGCACATCATTAATATTTCATCGCTGGCGGGGCGGAATCCGCTGCCGAATGGGGCGGCGTACGCTGCTTCTAAGTGGGGGCTCAACGGGCTGACCTACTCGGTGGCGGAGGAGCTGCGGCAGCACAACGTCCGCGTCAGTGTGATCGCGCCCGGATCGATCAATACCGATTTCATGGATCACCAGGGGCAGGGCGCGCGATCGGGAAAAGATCCGAAGAAGAAGCTGCAGCCGGAGGACGTTGCCGGAGTCGTGGCGACGCTGGTCACGCAGGCGCCGCAGGCTTTCATCAGCGAGGTGCTGATGCGGCCGACACAGAAGCCCTGAGGGAGCGGGGAACCAGAAGATGCGCTCAGAGACAATCGACAAAAGCAATCTTCAAGCTACGTCGTGGGAGGAAGAGTATTTCAAGCACTGCACCTTCGACGGATTTTCGCTCGAGGGCGGCGTCGTAACGTCCGACTTCGTCACGTGCTCGTTTCGGGACAATGAGTGGTACGAGACTCTTTTTAACTGTGCTAATTTTATCGACTGCAAGTTTAAGAATTGCGTCTTCCTGGGATCCACGTTTGCCGCCTGTCGATTCGTCGCATGCACGATGACCAATTGTCGCTTTATCAAGGACAACCTCGGGGCTGAGTGCCGATTTTCCGGGAGCGTTGCCTATGGATGCTCGATTGAGGGCGGCGAAGGGTTCATTCCTGAGATCGGGAAAAAGGCAAACCGCTCACCTTATTGCAGGACGAAACACTGCAGGTGAACTGGCTCCTCATATGCAAAGAGCAACCGCGGATCCTTCCGCTTCGCTTCGCGAATCCTCAGGATGACAGATCGAAGGTTTATGGCTTGTAGGCCGGACCTTCTGCCTCTTGTTCGTTTTCTTACTCGAAGATAGGGTGGAGCAGGCGGACGAGCTGGTCGGGTTCGGCGAGGAAGGCGTCGTGGCCGTGGTTGGAGGCCATTTCGCGGTAGTCGCAGCGGGTGCCTGCGGCGCGGATGATGGCGGCGAGCGAGCGGACGTCTTCCGGTGGGAAGAGCCAGTCGGTGGAGATGCCGACCAGGGTGAGGTGCGCCTGGATGCGGCGTAGGCGACGTAGGGAGTTTCGTGGGCGCGGACGGGGTCGAAGATATCCATGGTGCGGGTGATGGAGATGTAGGAGTTGGCGTCGAAGCGCGGCGATGAAGCTCTTGCCCTGGTAGTCGAGGTAGCCGGCGATGTCGAAGCGGCCGTTCTGGCCGGCGGAGGCGGAGATGAAAGGGTTCTCGTCGCCGTAGCGGTTGGGTTTGCGGGCGAAGCGCTCTTCGAAGAGGGGCACGGACTTGTAGCTGATCATGCCGAGGGCGCGGGCGAGGGCGAGGCCGCCGTTGGGGCCGTGGCCGGGCTGGTAGTAGCCGCCCTTCCATGCGGGGTCGAGCATGATGGCCTGGCGCTGGAGGTGGTTGAGGCCGAGGCCCATGGCGCCGAGCGGCGCCGACGCCGATGGAGATGGCGCGGGCGACGCGTTCGGGGAAGAGGATGGCCCACTCCAGCACCTGCATGCCGCCGATGGAGGCGCCGATGGCGAGCTTGAGGCGCTCGATGCCGAGGTGGTCGATGAGCTTGACCTGGGCGCGACGATGTCGCGGACGCTGATGAGAGGGAAGGTGGGGCCGTAGGGCTTGCCGGTGGCGGGATCGATGGAGCCGGGGCCGGTGGAGCCGTAACAGGAGCCGAAGATGTTGATGCCGATGACGCAGTCGCGGGTGAGGTCGAGCAGGCCAGTCGCCGGGCAGGAAGAGCTGCGGCCACCAGTCGCCGACGCGGGCGGAGCCGGAGAGGGCGTGACAGACCAGGACGGCGTTGTCGCGCGCGGCGTTGAGCTTGCCATAGATGGCGTAGTGCAGGGTGGGGTTGACGAGGATTTCGCCGCTTTCGAGCGAGAGGACTTCGTTGAGGACGAAGTCTCCCTCGAAAGACGGCTCGGGTATTGGGATGCGTCTTCTTCGGTCATTTTGCTCAGGTACTGGTCAGGGCGGGTTCGAGGGCAAGCGCCCGGAGCCAGCCCCGTGGGTCGGTGACACTGCGACCGTCGGCAGGCGGCCTGGTCGAGGTCGGCGATGATGTCGCGGATATCTTCGGTGCCGACGGAGAGGCGGACGAGTTCGGGTGTGACGCCGGTGTCGGCCTGCTCTTCGCGGTGAGTTGCTGATGCGTGGTGGAGGCGGGATGGATGACGAGCGACTTGGAGTCGCCGAGGTTCGCGAGGTGAGAGAAGAGCTTGAGCGAGTTGATGAAGCTCTTGCCGCTTCGAACCGCCCTTGATGCCGAAGGTGACGAGGGCCGCTGGCCCGTCGGGCAGTACTTCTTGCGCGCGCGCGTAGTACTTGCTGGAGGGCAGGCCGGGGTAGTTGACCCACTCGACGCCGGGGTGCGTGCTCGAGGTGCTTGGCGGTGGCGAGAGCGTTCTGGGAGTGGCGCTCCATGCGCAGGTGCAGGGTTTCGAGTCCCTGCAGGAAGAGGAAGGAGTTGAAGGGGGACGGCGGCGCCGGTGTCGCGCAGGCCCTGGACGCGGGCTTTGAGGATGAAGGCGAGCGGGCCGAAGGCTTCGACATAGGAGAGGCCGTGGTAGGAGGGATCCGGGTCGACGAAGTCCTTGAAGCGGCCGGAGGCTTTCCAGTCGAACTTGCCGGCGTCGACGATGACGCCGCCGATGGAGGTGCCGTGGCCGCCAATGAATTTGGTGGCGGAGTTGACGACGATGTCGGCGCCGTGCTCGATGGGCGCGGGAGAGGAGGGCGTGGCGACGGTGTTGTCGATGATGAGGGGAAGGCCGTGCTCGTGGGCGATGGCGGCGAGCTGCTCCATGTCGACGATGTCGAGCTTGGGATTGCCGAGGGTTTCGGTGTAGACGGCGCGCGTTTTGGCGTTGATGGCGGCGCGCAGGCCGTCGAAGTCGTCGGCATCGGCGAAGCGCACGGTGATGCCGAGCTTGGGCAGCGTGTAGTGGAAGAGGTTGTAGGTGCCGCCGTAGAGCGAGGTGGTGGAGACGATTTCGTCGCCGGCGTTGGCGAGGGTGAGGATGGCCAGCGTCTCCGCCGCCTGGCCGGAGGCGGTGGCGAGCGCCGGCGGCTCCGCCTTCGAGCGCGGCAACACGCTTCTCGAAGACGTCGGTGGTGGGGTTCATGATGCGGGTGTAGATGTTGCCGAACTCCTGCAGGCCGAAGAGGCGGGCGGCGTGATCGGCATCGTGGAAGACGTAGGAGGTCGTCTGGTAGATGGGCACGGCGCGGGAGTCGGTGGTGGGGTCCGGGGTCTGCCCGCCGTGTACTGCCAAAGTCGCCAGATGCTGTTTCTGCTGTTCGTCTGCCATCGCCTGCTCCTTATGGGTTGCTGTCCGCCGCGCTCAAGCCCGATCGACCTGTGCCGTTCAAAAGGAAACGGCCCGCGATCGCTCGAGACCGTGGGCCGGTGGGAACTTTTCGGATTTGCGCTTATTGCGCCTGTCCGCTCCCGCGCACGGTCGTGCCTCGCATGCACATACACATCTGCATGCCGAAAGCGAAAGCCGCGCCGCTGGTGCGAAGAACCATTGAAGCCAGTATCAGGCTATTCCGGGAGATCCGTCAACGCGCAGGCCGGGTGTTGTCACAGCCCGAGGGCTCGCCGGCTCGCCGTGCCCGAACGAGGTAGGAGATGGCCAGGGTGAGCAGGATCACCTGCAATCCGATGCAGGTAAAGGAGAGCCAATGGTGCCCGTGGGCCAGCCCGATCGCCGGCACACCGCCCAGGACGGCCGCCATAGCCGCCATTAATACTGCGCGTCTGCGAAGTCCACTGATTTTGCGCATGACTCATTCCTTTACCACAAGCGGATGAGCCATCCAACGCCACGAAAGCGGCACTACCGAAGTTACCTTCCGCGCATGCCACCGAGCATGCCCATGGCGCGGCGCTGCAGCATGCCGCCGCTGCCCATGGTCTTGAACATCTTGCGCATCTGGGCGTACTGGCGGAGGAGGTTGTTGACGTCCTGGACCGTGGTGCCGGAGCCGCGGCGATGCGCTTGCGGCGGCTGCCGTTGATGATCTCGTGGTCGTGGCGCTCCTTGGCGGTCATGGAGTTGATGATGGCTTCGACGCGGGCGAACTGGCCTTCGTCGACGTTCTCCGACGGCCTGCTGCATGCCGGCGAAGGGGCCGACGGAGGGGAGCATCTTGAGGATGGACTTCATGGAGCCCATCTTTTTGATCTGGCGGAGCTGCTCGCGGAAGTCGTCCAGGGAGAAGCCGTCGCCGGAGAGGGCTTTTTTGGCGAACTGCTCGGCTTTGCCGCGGTCGAGTTTGTCTTCGGCGCGCTCGAGCAGGGTGGCGATGTCGCCCATGCCCATGATGCGGCCGACGATGCGGTCGGGATGGAAGGGCTCGAAGGCGTCGGGCTTTTCGCCGGTGCCGAGGAACTTGATGGGCGCGCCGGTGACATGGCGGATGGAGAGGGCGGCGCCGCCGCGGGAGTCGCCGTCCATCTTGGTGAGGATGGCGCCGGTGAGGGCGAGGAGGTCGTGGAAGGCCTTGGCGGAGTTGACGGCGTCCTGGCCGGTCATGGCGTCGGCGACGAAGAGGATTTCGGAGGGGTTGAGGAGCTTTTTGAGCGCGGCCATCTCGTCCATGAGATCGGCGTCGATCTGGTTGCGGCCGGCGGTGTCGACGATGAGGATGTCGCAGCCGAAGTTGGCGGCGTCGCGCTTGGCTTCGTTGGCGAGGCGGAGGACGTCTCGATCCAGTGGGGTGCCGGCGGGTTCGTAGCTTGCCTTCGTAGATGTAGGAGCCGGTGGTGCGGGCGACGATGGCGAGCTGCTCGCGCGCGGCGGGGCGGTAGACGTCGACGGAGACGAGCATGGGGCGGTGGCCGGCTTTCTTGAGCCAGGCGGCGAGCTTGCCGGAGGTGGTGGTTTTGCCGCCGCCCTGCAGGCCGGCCATGAGGATGACGGTTGGCGGCTGGGAGGAGTCTTGAAGCGGGCGGTGTCGTTGCCGAGGATCGTTGATGAGCTCGTCGTGGACGATCTTGACGATCTGCTCGGTCGGGCGAGAGGGCGGTGGCGACCTGTGCGCCGAGCGCCTGGTCGCGGATGTGGTCGACGAGCTTCGTTGACGACGGTGAGGGTCACGTCGGCTTCGATGAGGGCGAGGCGGATCTCGCGCAGCGCCTCGGCATGTTCTCTTCGGTGATGGTGCCCTGGCCGCGAAGAGTCTTGAAGGCGCGCTGGAGTTTGTCGGAAAGATTCTCAAACATAAGGTGGACCTTCAGTTTACCGGACGACCTGCCGCCGGGGCAGATGCGCTTCCCGGCGGGGGTGGCCACGCGGGAGCTGGGCTGCCGCGAGCGCCCCGAAACGCATCGAGAAGCCCTGCTTTGGTTGTCGCCGGGCCGTCGGGCGGCATCCCACGCAATATGGACTCAGCTACCGGCGGTTCCTCCCCAAAACGGCCGAAGGACCCGAACTTCGCGGCGGTCGTAGGGATCAGCATTGTGGTTCTGCTGCTGGTCTTTGTGGCAGCCTGGTTTCTGGTGATGCGGCACGGGCGCAAGATGGTCCCCGCGGTGCAACAGGATCACGAGCCGCACGCATCGTGGACGGCGCCCGCGCACACAGCACCCCCTGCGCTCCGCCAGGTCTGACATGGACCGGCGCCCGGGGCGGCGGGGTTCGCGCCGCCTGCTGCCCTGTTCTACTCAGCGCGCAGGGCTTCCATAGGCTGAATTCCTGAAGCGCGCCACGCCGGCAGCCACGCTGCAAACAGGCCGGCCAAGACGACGATGCCGCACACCAGCAAGAGAACCGCGGGACTTCTGCCACTCACGCCATAGAGCATCGACCGCAGCACTGGGGCCAGGACCAGCATCGCCCCGAGGCCGATCGCCGTGCCGATCGCAAGCAGCATGATCGCCTGTCGCAGGACCATCGCCTGGACGGCGCCACGCGCGGCTCCAAGAGCCAGGCGCACGCCAATCTCGCGGGTCCGGCGCGCCACGGAGTACATCATCACTCCGTACAGACCTACGACGGTAAGCAGCAGCGCCAGCGTGGCAAACGCGCTCAACAGGACCATGGCAAAGCGCGGCTCGGCAAGCTGGAGTCCGATGCGGTCGCGCAGGGTGAGCACATCGGTGACGGGGATGTCCCGATCCATCGACGCCACCAGGCTCTGCACTTCGGGTTCCAGGCTCATGGGATCGATGGTGGTGCGCACGACCGAGTAGAGGCAGCACCAGTTCGGAAGCTGGCTCGCGTCGAGGAAGTACATTGGTTCCATTTGCCGGTCGGTTGCCGTATTCCGAATATTGCCCACGACGGCCACAATGGTGCGCCATGGCGCCCCGACGCCGGTCCCGTTACCCGCGCCCGGTTTCAGCTTCTTTCCAAGGACGTTCTCACCCGGAAAGAACTTTTCCGCAAAGGCCTGGTTCACGATCATCACCTGCGGCGATTGCACCGTATCGCCGTCGTTGAAGTCGCGGCCCAATAGTAATGGGGTCTGCATTGTGTGGAAGTATTCATCCGAGACCACATCCAGTCTTGCGCTTTCCAGCTGCCCCTGGGGCAGAGGGTGCTCTGGATTTTCAAAAGTGACATGCGCGCTGTTATCGGTCATCGGCAGCATCATCGAGCCAACTGCCGACTGCACACCTGGAAGCGCTCGCAGTTTCTCGAAGTAGTCGCGGTAGAACTCCGGCCGCGTGTGCGCATAGCGCGAATCCGGTGTCTCAAACAGGAAGGTCAGGACGTGATCCGGATTGAAACCCTGGGGGCTTTGCGCGAGATGGACGAAACTGGTCACCAGCAGGCTCGCCCCGGCGGTAAGCACAATGCCCAGCGCCACCTGCCCCACAATCACCAGCGATCCCAGGCGATGGTGTCCGCCAGTATGGCTTCGGCCACCCTCCCGCAGCGGCGAAAGCAGATCGCCGCGTGCCGACGTGACGGCCGGGACCAGGCCAAAGACACCGCCAGCCAGCAGTGACACGACCAGAGCAAAGGCCAGGACGGGCAAATTCACGCCCGCGTTCGCGGCGCGCGGCACGCTGTTGCCAATCAGCTGCAGCACGGCCGGAGTGGCCACGAACGCCAGTCCGCATCCCGCTGCGCCGCCGAAGAGTCCCAGCACCGCGCTCTCCACCAGCAGCTGGCGGACAATTCTGGATCGATTCGCACCCAATGCCGAACGCATGGCCATCTCTCGCTCGCGCTCGCGGGCCCGCGCCAGCAGCAGGTTCGCCACGTTACCGCACGCGATCAGCAGCACCAGACCCACGGCGCCCAGAATCACCAGCAGCAGGGTGCGCGTATCCCCCAGCAACGCGGTCAGCTCGCTTTCCACCCGGGCTGAGTTGTGCCGGGTGTTCGTGTCGGGATACTGCTTCCCCAGGCGCGCTGCAATCGCCCGCATCTCCGCGTCTGCCTGGGCGAGGGTTACGCCGGGCTTCAGCCGGCCGATCGACAGCCAGCGATGGCTGCCGCGATTCGCGGTAGCGGCGTGGGAGGTACCGTCGTTGTCCACCGCAAGCGTCGTCCAGTAGTCGTTCTTGGGCGCATTCACGGGAAAGCGGAACGAGGAGGCATCACACCCGCGATGGTGTAGTTCTGGCCGCTCAGGTGTAGGGTTCGTCCCACGACTGCAGGATCCGATCCAAACTGCGACAGCCAAAGCGCGTGACTGATGAGGACCACCCGCGCGCCCAGTTTCTCGTCCTCGGGGCGGAACCCGTGGCCCCGCTCGGGAGCGACGCCCAGCAGCGGCAGCAGATCCCAGGAAACGGTCTCGCCATCGAGATGCACGGCGCGCTCGACGCCGGTCAGCGTGCCGTAGGTGTCCTGATACGAAACGAGGTGCGAGAAACTGTGATTTTGCGCTCGCCAGTCGAAAAAGTCGGGTACGATACGGCTCCGTTGATGAAGCCATCCGTGCCCTCCAGCGACTGCACTTCGACCAGCTGTTCCGGCTGCGCGTAGGGCAGCGGCCGCAGCAGCACGGCATCGACGATGCTGAACACTGTTGTGTTCGCACCGATGCCCAGCGCGAGGGTCACGATCACCACCGCCGTGAACCCCGGCGCCTTCTTCAGCTGGCGCAGCGCGTAGCGCACATCGCGCCTCAGACTCTCCAGGCTCAGCACCGCATCCGATTCCATTGTTGTCTCCTTCAGGATCACAGGATTCCCAAAGCGGAGCCGCGCCGCCCGGCGCGCTTCCGCCTCCGGCATGCCCGCATGCATCGCGTCTTCGACCGCCAACTCGATGTGCGACCGCAGCTCGGCGTCGATCTCGGCGTCCACCCGATCCCGCCGGAACAGATTGCCGATTCGTTGTGTCCAGCCCATCGCCGTACCTCGTTTCTGCTCTTACTCCGCCCGCAAAGCCCGCATGGGATCGACGTTCGCCGCGCGGCGTGCGGGAAGCAGCGCGGCAACCAGAGCCGCCATTCCCAGGACCAGGGCGACCCCACCTAATACACGCGGATCCCATGGCCGCACCCCGTAGAGCTGGTTCGCCATCAGAGATCCCGCGCCCATAGCCGCCGGAATGCCAAGCGCCAGTCCGATGGCCACCTGCAGGAACGCGCCGCGCAGCACCAGCGCCACCACCGAGCCGCGATCCGCGCCCAGCGCCATGCGGACGCCAATCTCACTCGTGCGCTGCTCCACACCGTAAGCTGTCACTCCGTAGAGCCCCGCCGCGGCAAGCACGAGCCCGATCGCGCCAAACAGCAGCGTCAGGGTCGCGATCATCTGCTGCTGCGGAAAGCGAATGACCTCGGCATAGCTTTCAACGCCCGAGATCACCAGATTCGGATCGACATCCGCCACGGCCTTCTTCACCTGCGCGTCGAGGTCGAGGGGATGGGTGGGCGCCCAGACCACGATGTTGTACAGATCATGCGACCCGATTTCGCGGTTCTCGAGGTCGGCATCGACGAAGTGCGTGCCCTGCGCTTCCGGCAGGAAATACATTGGCTGTTCGAGGTCATTCTCGAACTCCACATTGGCGGCCACGCCCACAATCACGTAAAGGCCTGCGTTGCGCTCCGGAGCCGGTCCAAAATGCTGCCCAATGGGGTTTTGCTTCCCGAATACTTTTCCTGCAAACGCCTCATTGACCACAGCCACTGGCTCCGTGCTGGCGTCGTCTTCGTCCGTGATGGGGCTATCCATCACGATGCGATCGCCAAGGGCAGCAAAAAATCCCGGCGTCACGCGCGTCCAGCCGGAGGTGACGTCCTCGGCTCGGGTCTGGCTGGCCTTCGACGCTGACCTCATGGGTCATCCAGCCTCCAGGCGGGGCCTCAAAGACCGCGCCCGCGCTGCGCACTCCGGGAATCGCACGGAGACGGCTCTCGACGGAGCGGTAGAGGGGAACGAGTTGCTCCTGCGGGACGCCGGAGACTTTGGGAATCCACGGAGGACCGATGATCGGCCCGCGGGATTGAACCCGAGGTTCTGATGCTCCAGATTGTGCAGGCTCCGGCCCAGCATCGCGGCGGCGCTCAGCAGCACCACCGAAACTGCCGCTTGCAGGATCACCAGTGTCCTCTGCATCCAGTGCCGACCACTGGCTACGGTTCGGCTCCCCACCTCGAAGCGCCTCTATAGGCTCGGCGCGCGCCATCATCCAGGCCGGCGCGATTCCGAACAGCACTCCGGTGAAGGTGGCAACGACCATTGCGAACAACAGGACGGGCAACGAGGGCGATGCCTGCACCGGGATCCAGCTACGCTTGGCGCGGGAGCGGGCATAGGCCAGGTGGAGGATCAGGCGCGCCCCTGCCCAGGCGACGGCCATGGCCGCCGCGCAGCCCATCGCCGCCACGACCAGGCTATCCACCAGCGCCCTGCGCACCAGTCGCCCGCGCGGAGAGCCCAGGGCCAGATGGACTGCGGTCTGCTGCCGGTTGCGCAGCCCACGCGCCAGCTGCAGATTGGCGATGTTGGCGCAGGCTACCAGCAGCACGCATAGAGCGGCTGCCAGCAGCAGCCACAAAGCATCCTTATAGCCCGCCCACAGGAGTGAAACACCCGCGCCGCCCGGAGTGAGATGCAGCGTCTGCTTTTGCCACGCGGCCTTCTCGGGCGACGACATGTCTGCGAGGTGGCTGGCGAGCCACTGATGCAGCTCGCCCTGCAGCCTGCCCTCCAGCATTGCGGGATGCGTGCCCGGCTGCACGCGGCCGATCAGGTTAATGTATGGGCCCCAGGCTGGGATTTTTCAGGCGCGATGTGGCCCCGGCAATCAGCGGCTCCGTCGCCAGCGGCAGCCAGATATCGGGCATGCTGCCGGCATCGATCTTCGCGCCGAAAAAGCCGGGGGGCGTGATGCCGATGATGGTGACGGAATGGCCATTGATCGCGTATGTCCCTCCCACCACCGACGGGTCGGAGCCGTACTGCTGCTGCCATGCATGGAAGCTCATCACCGCAACCGGCGGCGCGCCCTGCCGGTCGTCGGCATCCGCGAACAGCCGGCCGCGCCAGGAGGAAAGGCCGAAGGTGCGAAAGAAATTGCCCGAGAGGATTTGCCGTTACTGGTCTGGGGCGGGGGAGGAAGAGCCGGCACGCCGCACCGCCAGTTGCGCGTTGCCTTCTCCGATCTCAAACGCGGCCAGATCACGGAATGCCGTATTCTCACGGAACTGCCGGTAGGTATCCCACGAGAAGAGGCTCCAGTCGTTGGTTTTTTCGTCGCTGGTCTGGGTGTAGCCCTGCGCATAGCAGCAGGAGACCGCGTCGCCGATAGGCCACAGCTGAACAGGCTTCGCCACCGGCAGCGAGCGCAGGATCACCTGCTGGATCAGCGTAAAGATTGCGGTCGTCGCGCCAATGCCGAGCGCGAGCGTAAAAAAGGATCGCGGTCATGGCGAAGCCGGGCGACTTCCGCAATTGCCTCAGGGCGAGCTTCACATCCCGCCCGATCCCCGCGAGGCCCAGCGCCGCATCCGATCCCATGGTTCTCGCACTGCCACCGGACTTCCGAACCGCAGACGCGCGGCTCGTCGTGCTCTGGATTCGGACGAGCCCACGCGCATCGCCTCTTCGACCGCCATTTCGATGCGGGACCGCACCTCCGCCTCGATCTCGGCGTCCACCCGCTCTCGCCGCCCAAGATTCCGGATTCGGTTGATGAGGCCCATCTCACGATTCCTTAATTCGCCGTAATGCTGATCGCTGTCCGCTGTCCGCTGTACTTCACGCGTAGCGCAGGATTGCGCGTACGCCTTTCACTAACTGCTCAAAGTTGGCCTCTGCTTCGTCGGAGCTGTTTCCGTCCGACCGCTGTCAGCTGGTAGTACTTCGCCTTGCGATTGGTCTCGGTCAGCGACCACTCGGAGCGGATCCAGCCGCTCTTTCCATGCGGTGAGTGCCGGATACAGCGAACCTTCCTCGACCTGCAGCAGTTCATCCGACGCGCGCTGGATGTGCTGCACGATGCCGTAGCCGTGCAGCCGCCCGCGCTGCGCCAGAGTCTTGAGAACCAGCAGATCCAGACTTCCCTGGAGATCGTTTCGTGCCATTGCTACCCCTTGACTTCTTGGTGTAAGAGGCAAAAGTACCCCTAGAAGTCCATGATGTCAAGCTTTGCTGTTCTTTTGCGGCGATGCGACCGTTGAGCGGTTTCCATTAGGCTGTTGCTATGGTTTCTCTCTCTGTCGAGGGCAAAGTTGCTCTCCCGTCACCGGCGGTTCGCGGCATTGGAGCCGCGGCCGTCCGTCTCTTTCGCGACGCAGGGGCCCGGGTGGCCTTCAGCTTCCGATCTGCACAATCAGCCGCCGACGCCCTGGTGGCCGAGACCGGGACTGAATTATGCGCCGCCTTCGCTCAGGACCTGGCCACGCCCGACGACGGTCGCGCCCTGGTCCGGCGCACGGTGGAACGATTCGGCCGGCTCGACATCCTGGTGGTGAACCACGGCGTCTGGCCGCCGGATGACGTTTCGATCGGCGCCATGTCCGATGGACAGTGGCGGAGCACGCTTTCGACCAACCTCGACAGCGTCTTCGGATTGATCGGCAGCGGCGCAGCAGTTCCAGACACAGAACCCAACGCCACCCGTCGGCCCTGCCGCAGCCGGGCATACTGTGCTGGTCAGCTCGACGGCCGGACAGCGCGGCGAGGCCTTCCACGCGGATTATGCCGCCAGCAAAGGCGCTCTCATCAGCATGACGAAAGGACTAGCAACGGAGCTGGCGCCGCAGGGCATCCGGGTGAATTGCGTGGCTCCCGGCTGGGTGAACACGGAGATGTCCGCGCCAACCCTGGCCGACCCTGAAACTGCGAAACCGGGCGTTGTCGACGATTCCGCTGGGCCGGGTGGCCGATCCGCGGGAAATCGCCGGGCCAATTTCGTTTTTGTGCACCTCGCTGGCTGGCTTTATGACCGGAGAGATCGTCAATGTAAATGGAGGAGCCGTCTTAGTCGGCTGACCATGCAAACGAATCTCCGCCTGTACCTTCCTGGTTTTGCCTTGTTGCTCGCCTGCGGGCTTGTTCATGCCCAGGCACTGTCTCCGGACGCGCCGCCTACATCGACGGTAGCGTCCGCCGATCCCACGCAGGACCCGAGTGCTGCCAGGCCCGCGCCGTGCTTGATGCCATGGTCCAGGCGCTGGGCGGCGAGCGCTGGCTGAACCGGCAAAACAGCTACATAGAAGGGCGGATTGCCGCCTTTTACCAGGGCAAGCCCACCGGCGCCACGGTGCGCTACTGGGAATGGGACACGCCCACGACAACACGCATCGACCTGACTGAAGCCTCGAAAGACAAGCACAACTGGACGCAGGTTTATACCGGGGGGCAGTGCTGGGAGGTGACGTTCCGGGGCAAGAATCCGATCCCGAAGGACCAGTGCGCCGCAGCCAATCGCAGCCATGACCATTCGATCGAAGCAGCCGTCCGGGTGTGGATGAAGGACCCGTCCACCATTTTGATGTACGAAGGGCAGTCACTCGCCGGCCGGCATCTGGCCGAGCAGGTGACACTGCTGAATGCGCAGAACGACTCCATCACCATCCAGGTGGACGCGGAATCCCATTTGCCGCTGAGCCGCACCTGGTCCTGGCGCGATCCGGTCTATAAGGATAAAGAACGAAGATGCCGAGGAGTTCGACGACTATCACGTGATCGACGGGCTGCCAACGCCCTTCACCATCACGCGGACCCACAATGGCGATGAGACGCAGCAGCGCTTTGTCTTCAAGGCGGCGTACAACGTCCCCTTGCCGCCAAGCGGCTTCGATGCGGACGCCATCGCGGCCCGCTGGAAGAAGTGAGTCTGCAGGCAAACACAAAGCCGCACCCTAAGGTGCGGCTTGCCGGCCAGGGAACCTACCGACCTGGATTTTCGGTACTTCGGCTGCGGCGTGACGGCTTCGGACTTCGCGGTGGTTTCCTGCTTGGCGGCGTCATTGTCCGGATTACCCTTGATGCCGTCTTTGAAGCCGCGGAAGGCTTCGCCGAGTCCCTTGCCGAGTCCGGGGAGTTTGGTCGGGCCAAAGATCAGCAGGGCGATCGCCAGGATCAGCAGCAGATGCTCGGGTTTTAAGAGGTTGTCAAACATTCGGAATCCTCCGGAAGGCATCGCGCGGCGTGCGCGGACACACCTCCGTACCCCTCCATTGTCGCATAGAAAAGCTATGTCAAGGATAGTACGTTCGTGATGCCCCGGACGGATTGCTCCCGCTGACGGCGTGTACCTTAGGGAGTGAGTCCAAGCCCACTCATGAGCGCCCCCGAACGAACGATCTGCATTCATGGCCATTTCTACCAGCCGCCCCGGGAGAATCCGTGGCTGGAGACGGTGGAAGCGCAGGAATCCGCAGCGCCGTGGCACGACTGGAACGCGCGCATCACGGCAGAGTGCTACGCGCCGAATGCCTCGGCGCGGATTGTGGACCAGCAGAACCAGATCATCCGCATCCTGAACAACTATGCCCGGATGAGTTTCAACTTCGGGCCGACCCTCCTTTCCTGGCTGGAGCAGAATGCGCCTCGCGTGCATGAAGCGATCGTGCGCGCCGATGCTCGCAGCCAGAAGCGCTACTCCGGACACGGGTCGGCAATGGCCCAGGTTTACAACCACCTGATTATGCCGCTGGCGAGCACTCGGGATCGGATCACGCAGATCCGCTGGGGCATCGCAGATTTCGAGCACCGCTTCCACCGCAAGCCGGAGGGCATGTGGCTGCCGGAGACAGCAGTGGATTCCGAGTCGCTGGACCTGCTGGCGCAGCATGGAATCGAGTTTGTGCTGCTGGCGCCGCATCAGTGCGCGCGGGTGCGCTCGCTGGAGCGTCCGGTGCCCGGGAGCGAGCAGGCTGCGAAGGGGACCGAGGCGGGAAAAGAATCGACACGCAAGGGCAAAGGACCCGGCGAACCCGCCTGGGTTGAGACGCCGAACGCCTCGGTGGAGACGACGCAGCCGTATCGGGTACGCCTGAAAGAAGGCCGGTCCATCGTGGTCTTCTTTTATGACGGTCCGCGCTCGCGGGCAATTGCGTTTGAAGGCCTGCTCAACAGCGGCGAGAGCTTCGCGCAGCGACTGTTGGGCGGCTTCCAGCCGGAAGGGCGGCGGGCGCAGATCGTTCATGTCGCCACCGACGGGGAGAGCTACGGGCATCATCACCTTTACGGCGAGATGGCGCTGGCCTGGGTGCTGCACCGGTTCGAGGATACAAACCACCACCCGGATCCCGACGCGCGGCTGACCAACTATGGTGAGTTTCTGGAGAAGCACCCACCACGATGGGAGGCGCAGATTGTCGAGGACACCTCGTGGAGCTGCGCGCATGGCATCGAGCGCTGGCGCTCCGACTGCGGATGTTCCAGCGGGCGTCCGGGCTGGAACCAGAAGTGGCGGACACCGCTGCGGACGGCTCTGGACGAGCTGCGCGACGCGGTGGCGCCGCTGGCCCATGAGGCGGCGATCCGGCTGTTTAAAGACCAGGAGACCGCGCGCAACGACTACATCAGCGTGATCCTCAACCGCTCGAAGGAGTCGCGCGATGCGTTTCTGTCGTCGCACAGCCTGTACGACCTGAGCGAGGAAGAGCGCACGCGGGCGCTGATGCTGATGGAGCTGGAGCGCCACTCCATGCTGATGTACACCAGCTGCGGATGGTTCTTCGATGACATCTCCGGCATCGAGACGGTGCAGATCATCGCCTATGCCGGGCGCGTCCTGCAACTGGGCGCGGAGTTATTCGGGAAGCGTGCGGCGACTCTTGAGAAGCGATTTGTCGAGCACCTGGCGGAGGCCAGATCAAACCTGCCAGAGCAGCTGGACGGAGCAACGGTCTATAGCCGCTATGTGCGATCGATGCAGGTGGGGCTGGAGCAGGTGGCAGCCCATTACGCGATCAGCTCGATCTTCACCAGCTATCCCGAGGAAGCCGACCTGTTCTGCTACACGGTGCGGCGGCTCACGACGAGTCAGTCTTTTCCGGCCGAGCGAGACTCGCCGTGGGGCAAGCGCTATTCCGTCGAAGATCACAGAAGTGGTGGAGACGGTCGCGTTTGGCGTGCTTCATTTGGCGACCAGAACATCACCGCGGTTGTGAAAAACGCTGGAAAACGGCGATTCCGCGGAGTATGAAGAGTTCGTCGAGAGGGCGAAGGCCGCCGTGAACCTTGCCTATTTCCCTGAGGTGGTGCGGATCTTCGATCGCTACTTCGGCGGACAGACCTACTCGCTGCGCTCGCTCTTCCTTGATGAGCAGAAGCGCATCCTCGACATTCTGCTCACCAGCACGCTGGAGGAAGTGGAGTCGAGCCTGTCGGCCATCTATGAGAATCAGGCGTCGCTGCTGCATTTCCTGAGCCAGAGCAAGCTGCCGCGCCCAGAGGCGCTGACTGTCGCCGCAACGTTCGCGATCAATGCCGGTTTGCGACGGGCGCTGGAAGCGGAGCCGATCGATGCCGTCAAGGCGCGGTCCTGGCTGGCACTGGCGAAGTCGGATCAGGTGTCGCTGGATAAGCAGCTGCTGGGGTACATCGCCGAGCAGAAGATCAGCAACGCAATGTTCGCGTTGAACGAGGATCCGGAGTGCCTGCGGTGCGTGGAGGATGCGCTGCTGATCGCGCGCACGCTGCCGGAGCTGCCTTTCGATGTAAATCTGTGGCGAGACGCAGAATCTTTGGTACGAGACCTATCGCGACCGGCGCGACAAGCCGCCTTCAACGGAGTGGCGGGAGAAGATGCGGGAGCTGGGGCGGCAGCTGCACATCTCGGTGGAATCGATCGCGGCCGAAGAAAGCAACGGGAATGGCCACGCCGCGGCGCAGGACCGGCTGCTCCTCCAGCTTAACGGCGGGCCCGGCACTCTGCCTGCCGATCTTTTTGTGCGCCCTCCGCTATTCGCTGCCTCTCAACTGCGCCAGTGCAGCGTGACCGGCTCAGGGATGGATGCTTCATGGGCTCGCCGGTGCGCTCGGCATCGAGACGCGCCTGCTTGAGAGCGAAATCCACTTGGCCGGCTTGTCCGCGTCATCAATCAACATGAGGGCAGGATCATACAGCAGGCCCTGCGCCTGCTGAATCATCGTCACCTGATCCTGGCGGACGAACATGTTGCCGAAGAACCTGAGGATCGACGTCATGAACGGCAGGTGGTACAGCACGTTCCACGCGCCGGCGACGTCGATGCGGCATGAAGTGGCTGTAGTGGGCGTAACGGTGGTGAGGCTGGAGAACCATTTGTCGCCGCAGCGGATGGTTTCATAGCGGCGATTCGGCAGCACGAAATCGATGGTGGTCACCACCGGTTCACCATAAACACCGAGCAGCTTGTAAGGCGCGGAGTTTTTTGAAGGCGCGTGCGTAGCCATGCGGAAGCCCTGGGGGATAGGCTCGAAGCGCTTTTCCTTTTCATGGATGCTGGCTTCTTTGCGCCACCACCACGACTGGTGGACGAAGGGTCCGTGCGCGGGGTCCATGAGGCCGATGATGCCGTGGTCGACATTGCAGGGCAGATCCGCTGTGAGGTGCGCGCTACAAAGCGGGAGCCGAACTTCGGGACTTCCGGGACCGGGAAGCAGCGCGGCGTCTTCGGGGCTGACGCGGCCACGGCCCGCCTCCGGCACGTAGACCCAGGCGTAGCCATCGCGCTCCTCGCAGGGATACGCCATGCCGTGCAGATTGCGCGGGAAGGAATCGTCTTTGGTGAGCGAAGGAATCTCCATGCACTGGCCGCTACCGGCTCGAAGGTCCAGCCGTGATATTTGCAGGTAGCGACTTGCCGTCGAACCAGCCGCAGGAGAGCGGGATGCCGCGATGCGGCAGAGATCGCGCATAGCGAAGAGGCGTCCGTCGTCGCGGCGGCCAAGGACCATGGGGATTCCGAGCAACAGCGTGGTCGCCATACGCTTGCCCTGGAGCAACTCACTGCGCAGCGCGGGATACCAGTCGTTGAAGAGGAGGGTGGCGGGCGGTCCGCTCATTCTGGTTACGACGGCGGTGGTCGTCATGTTTGCCGGAGGAGCCTTGAGTCCACTATAGCGCCGGGCATTTGAGGCGGGATTTGCGGCAAAACGGGCGCCGCTTTTGACCGGCGAAAAGAAGGCATTCGAAGTCCGGCTGCATGTACCTGAATCCATTGGGCCAGGCGGGGTTGTGCGCTGCTAACTCTTCCTCATCATAAAGATAAGTCCACGGTCACTCCTTTGCTGTCCGCCCTCCCGGCGTGACCTCCGGCTCTAAAAACTATGGCAGACGATAAGAATCCCCAGCTCCCTCTTGAGGGCGGTACCCCGCCTGGCGGCAGCCAATCTCATCCATCAACATTGAAGAGGAGATGCGCCGCTCCTATCTGGACTACTCCATGTCGGTGATCATCGGACGCGCGCTGCCGGATGCCCGGGACGGATTGAAGCCGGTTCATCGCCGCATCCTGAGCCATGGACCGCGAGGGGCTGCAGCACAATAAGCGTTACTCCAAGTGTGCGGGCGTGGTGGGCGAGTGCCTGAAGAAAGTATCATCCGCACGGCGACTCCTCGGTGTACGACGCGCTGGTCCGCATGGCGCAGCCATGGTCCTTGCGCTATCCCCTCGTTGACGGGCAGGGAAACTTCGGCTCGGTCGACGGCGATCCACCCGCGGCTTATCGTTACACCGAGTGCCGCATGGAGAGCATCGCCGAAGAGATGATGGCGGACATCGAGATGGAGACCGTCGACATGGTGCCCAACTTCGATGAGCCACCGACGAGCCGACGGTGCTGCCGACGCGGATTCCAACCTGATCGTCAAGGGTCCAACGGTATCGCCGTGGGCATGGCGACGAATATTCCGCCGCATAACCTGACCGAGATCATCAACGCGACGATCGAACTGGTGAACAATCCGCAGGCCGGGCTTGCTCGAAGTACTGAAGCACGTGCAGGGACCGGACTTCCCGACGGGCGGATTCGTCTACGGCAAGGGCGGCATTGCGCAGGCATACAAAACGGGCCGCGGCCGCTTCCTGATGCGCGCGCAAGTGCGCGACCGAGAACCTGACCAAGGGAAACCAGTCGATCATCGTCAGCGAGATTCCGTACCAGGTCAACAAGAACGAAGCTGATCAAGCGGATCGCCGAACTGGTCAACGACAAAGATCATCGACGATATCTGCGACGTGCGCGACGAGAGCGACCGCGATGGCATGCGCATCGTGATCGAGCTGAAGCGCGGAGCCGAAGCGCAGATCGTTCTGAACCAGCTCTACAAGCACTCGCAGATGCAGGAAAGCTTCTCGATGATCTTCCTGGCCGTAGTCAACGGCCAGCCGCGCGAGCTGTCGCTGCCGGAAGCCATCCGGGTCTTCATCGACCATCGCATGGACGTGGTGCGGCGGCGCACGGACTTCCTGCTGCGCAAGGCGCGGGAGCGCGAGCACGTGCTGCTCGGCTACCAGATCGCGCTCGACCATCTCGACAACGTGATCAAAATCATTCGCGGATCGTCTTCGCGCGTGGATGCCCGGGAGAACCTTTTCCAGTACTTCTCCAACAAGACGATCACTGTGCGGGATCAGGCACTGAAGGGCGTGAAGCTCGATCGGCGAAGTACGGCATCGATCCAACCACGCTGATCACCGCCACGCTGACCCTCAGCTACCGGCAGATCGACGCGATTCTCGAACTGCAACTCTATCGCCTGACCCAGCTGTCCATCGACGAGCTGCTGAACGAGATGAAGGAAGTCCGCGACAACATCACCGAATACGAATCCATCCTGGCCGTCGGAGAAGAAGCTGCGCAGGTGATCGTGAAGGAACTGGAGGCCGTTCGCGAAAGATTACGGCGATGAGCGGCGCACGCAGATCCTGGATGAGACGGCCGAGCTGCAGCTGGAGGACCTGATCGCCGATGAGCAGGTGGCGGTCACGGTTTCGCATTCCGGCTACCTGAAGCGGACGCCGATTTCCACCTACCGGCAGCAGCGGCGCGGCGGAACGGGCCGTCTCGGCATGAAGACGCGCGAGGAGGACTTCGTCTCGCAGCTCATCGTCGATTCGACGCACGCGTATCTGCTCTGCTTCACAAATAAGGGCCGCGTCTACTGGCTCAAGGTTTACGAGGTTCCTGACGTGGGCGCGGCGGGCAAGGGCAAGTCGATCGCCAGCCTGCTGAGTCTGCAGCCCGGCGAGACAGTGCGAAACATCCTGCCGGTGCGCAATCTGGAAGAAGAGGGTAAGTACATCTTCTTCGCCACGCGCAACGGCACCGTGAAGAAAACGCCGCTGAAGGACTTCAGCAATGTGATGGCGCGCGGCATCATCGCCATCGGCATTGATGAGGACGATGAGCTGATCGGCGTACGAATCACCGATGGGCAGCAGATCCTCTTCCTGGCTACGCACGACGGCATGGCCATCCGTTTGGTGAAGAAGATGTCCGCTCCATGGGCCGTCCCGCCTATGGCGTCAGGGGCATCGACATCGGCAAGAACGATTACGTCGTCGGGCTTGCAGTCACACCGAAGAAGAACGGCGTCGTCCACCGCATCCTCTCCGTCACCGAGAGCGGCTTTGGCAAGCGGACGGATGTGGAGGAGTACCGGCTGCAGACGCGAGGCGGCAAGGGCGTGATCAACGTGAAGACCACCACAAGGAACGGCAAGGTGGTTGGGATTCAGCTGGTCGATGAGACCTCGGAGATCATCGTGATCAGCCAGTACGGCAAGATCATCCGCATTGACACGAACACCGTGCGCGCGGCGGGCCGTTCCACGCAGGGCGTGAAGCTGCTGAACCTGGAGGAAGGCGACAAGGTGGCGGCGGCGGTAGTAATTCCGCCGGAAGAAGCCAAGATCGAGCCGGAGACGGGGACGCTGCTGCAGTAATCGGCGGGCCATCATAATAGGGGCATCCCGCGTGGATGCCCTTTGTTTTTTGCCGTGAATGTTTCCACATCATCCCGAG
The DNA here is from genome assembly GCA_963702295.1 of uncultured Acidobacteriaceae bacterium. GTDB lineage: Bacteria > Acidobacteriota > Terriglobia > Terriglobales > Acidobacteriaceae > Palsa-343. The sequence continues at coordinate 40,572 of CAVPCE010000134.1, forward strand.
CCCGCGAGATCGCCGAGCTGGCGATCGGCTACGGTCTCATTCTGATCACGGTGTGGACGCGCAACCCCGAACAGCGCTTCTTTTACTGGTCGGCGTTTGGGTGGATCGCTGCGACCGGCTGGCTGAGCCGCAACCGCAGCCGTCCGATTGGCCTCGGGCTTCGGGGTTTGGCGCGATCGCTGTGGATCGTGGCAGCGGCGACGGCTCTGCTTTTCCTCGGACTGGGAATTGCCGCCCGCGTGCATTCGCTGCATAAACTGTATGGGCCGCTGCCTTTCGGGGTGCACATCCTTGAATACTCGGTGTGGGCGCTGATGCAGCAGTACATCCTGCAGGTTTACGTTCTGCTGCGGCTGCTGCGTTTGGGAATGACCCGACGCTCGGCTGTGGTGTTGGCGACCGTGCTGTTTGCCATCGTGCACGTCCCGAATCTGGTTCTGGTTCCGGCAGTGGCGCTCTGGGGAGCGGCTTCATGCCTGCTGTATCTCCGCTATCGCAATCTCTACCCGCTGGCGCTTGCGCACGGCATGCTGGGCATGTGTCTGGCGGTGAGCGTGCCGAATTCCCTGCACCACCATCTGCGCGTGGGCATCGGCTATCTGGACTATCCCGGTGATCGCCCTCCAGCAGGGTTTCGACTGAAGTGACTTTTTGCACCAAGGATCGTGCAAGCGTTAACAGGCGGGAAATATTTGCTCATATTCTGTCCGGTTGCGGACAGCTCCCGGGCTGTGCAGAAAACTGCCAAAAAACAATCCGGCGGAGTGGCACAACGCGTAGTAGTTTATGTAGTCTAATCCGCACCGCGAGGTCCCCCGCCCGGCGCTCCCCAAAACCGGCCCGCTCCTGAGTCGAAAACCTCGGCTCTCCAGGAAGGGTTCCCAGTTTCCCGGTTGTGCCCGGTCTGGTCCAGCGGAAATCGATGGAGGAATGACAATGAAGCAATCCATGAAGACCATGATGGTCGCTGCAGCCGTCTCGGGCCTGCTCACGGGCGCGACCGCGATGCACGCGTCTGTTCTCAGCTCGTCCGGCGCCACGCCCATTCTGAAGGCGGGCAAAGCGTCGTTCAGTGGTGTCGAACAGGCGAAACCGCCCAAGCATTCCTGTAAGGGCAAAAACGACTGCAAAGGCCAGGGTGGCTGCAAGAGCAGCGACAACGGCTGCAAAGGAAAGAACAGCTGCAAAGGCAAGGGCGGCTGCGCGACCGACGGCTCCAAGATGCCCGACTAATTCGGCCCTCTGCGACGGGCCGCGGTTCGCGGCCCTTTCGCTTGTCCGGCCCGCGACGGCTCGACTCGGTTGTCCGTCATCCGACAATCGTCAGCCAATGAACCCTTGCGCGACCTCCGCGAATCGAATCGTCAGCGCTGGTCTCTTCTTCCAAGAGGTTTTGACGTGCCTGCCAACCGCTTCAATGGCCATACCGAGTACGGCGTCGGCATTGGTCTGCGCATCCCGCATTACCAGCACATCCTGAGCCGCAAACCGGTCGTCGACTGGTTCGAGATCATTTCTGAGAACTACATGATCGACGGCGGACGCCCGCTGGAGATTCTTGACCAGATCCTGGAGCAGTACAAAGTCGTGCAGCACGGCGTCTCCATGTACTTCGGATCGGTCGATCCGCTCAGCCGCGAACACCTGAAGAGGCTGAAGCAGCTGGTTCGCCGGACCAACACGCCCTGGCTGAGCGACCACCTTTGCTGGGGCTCGGTGGACGGCCGCTACACGCACGACCTGTTGCCCATGCCCTATACCTGGGAAGCCGTGGAAGTGACCGCGCAGAAGATTCGCCAGGTGCAGGACTTCGTCGAAGTACCGGTGGTGGTTGAGAACGTGTCGAGTTACGCCGAGTTTCACGCTTCGGAGATGACGGAGTGGGAGTTCCTGACCGAAGTGGTGGAAAAGGCCGACTGCGGCATTCTGCTGGACGTGAATAACATCTATGTTTCATCGAAGAACCACGCTTTCGATCCATTCGAGTATGTGAACTTCGTGCCCGCGCATCGCGTGGCGCAGATCCACATCGCGGGGCACAGCAAATTTGAGAAGTACATTCTCGATACGCACGATCATCCGGTGCTGCCGGCGGTGTGGCGTCTTTACGCGCGGGCCATCGAGCGCTGCGGGCCAACGGCCACGCTGCTGGAGTGGGACGACAATATCCCCAGCTTCGAAGAAGTGCACGCCGAGGCGCTCAAGGCAACCAGGTTTCTGAAGGCGGCAGCGGAGGCTGCGGCGGAGAGCGCCACCGCCGCAGTCCAGGCCGCGGCCGCGACGCTGCAGCAGCCCGCGATGGCGGAGTCGGGGGCAACGCGATGAGCCAGCCTGCCGGCCAGCTTCTCGAGATCCAGCGCCGCATGGCCGCCGCCGTGATGCACCCGCTCACCCGCGGTGAGACGATGCCGCGCCGTCGCCACGACGGCAAGTCGAATCTCACCGAAGCCGACGCGATCATCCGTCCCAACGATCGCCTGACTTCGTTTGAGCGGCTCGAAATCTACAACCGCCAATACTGGTTTCGGCTTTACACCTGTTTTGAAGAGGACTTCCCGGGCCTGCAGGCGATCCTGGGTCGTGCCCGGTTTGATGCGCTGATGCGTGCCTACCTGACCGAATGCCCCTCGGAATCGTTCACGCTGCGCAATCTTGGATCGCGGCTGGAAGCCTGGCTCGAAAAGAATCCCCAATGGATCGAGCCTCACGCCACCCTGGCTCTGGACATGGTGCGTCTGGAGTGGGCCCACATCGAGGCCTTCGATGGCGAAGAGCGGCCGCGGCTGAACGCTGAAGGACTCGCCTCCATCAACGAGGAATCTGTTCTCCATCTGCAGCCATATCTGCGAGTCCTCTCGCTTTCCTATCCCGTCGAAGATCTGCTGCTTGAAGTGCGGAATGAGAACGGCAGCAGTGCCTCCTCGACCAACAACGCCAGCGCAACTCGCAAGCGCCACCATGTTCGGCGCACGGCGGCACTCGAGCCCAAAGCTATCCACCTTGCTGTCCATCGCCACGAGAATTCGGTCTGGTATAAGCCGCTGACGCTGGAGGAGGCTCGGCTGCTCTCAGCCCTGATGACCGGCAAGGCGCTGGGCGAGGCCATTGAGCTTGCGCTCAAGGACAGCTCCTTGCCTGAAGAGGAACGCGCCACCTTCCTGCAGGAAGCTTTCGCCTCCTGGTCGGCGCTGGGCTGGTTTACCATTTGACCGGTCGAACCTCCATTCTGGGCCTCGCAAGAAGGGCAAACGATGAATGCTACGGCCGCCGGATCCGCCCAGGAAAAGCCTTCCGGCCTGATTCCATCTCTCTACCGTCGATTCCAGCATGGCTCCGCCGCCCTCGAGTCGCCCTTCCTGCTGCTGGTCCGCCTGTACTGGGGCTGGCAATTCGCGCAGACCGGCTGGGGAAAACTGAATCACCTGTCGCACGTGACCCAGTTTTTCTCCAGTTTGGGCATTCCGCTGCCGGGATTCAACGCAGCCTTCGTCTCCGGGCTGGAATTCGTGGGCGGCATCCTGCTCATCCTCGGCATTGGCACACGTTTCGTGGGCCTGCTGCTGGCCGTCGACATGATCGTGGCCTACATCACGACGGACCTTTCCGCGCTGGCCTCCATCCTCAGCGATCCTGACAAGTTCTACAGCGATGCCGCGTACACCTTCCTGATTGCTTCGTTAATTGTCATGATCTTCGGCGCAGGCCGATTCTCGCTGGATTACCTGATCTGGCGCCGTTGCGACTGCTGAAGTCAGGGCCCCTGCATAACCCGTTTCTCGATCCACGCGTCTAATGGGTGGTTTAATAGACATCCAGGCGCCCTATGACGAACCGTTTTCACCCCATTCTGTGGACCGCCGCCTGCGCGGCCCTGTTGCCTCTGCTTTCCACGCCCGCTGTGGCTCAAACCGACAAGCCGGCCGGAGGAGCTGCCACCGCTCCGTCCGCAGCTCAGCCTGCGGCGCCATCGACAGCTCAGCCGGTTCACCTTTGGGTGACGGTGGTCGACAAAAAAGGCGACCCGGTCAAGGACCTCACCGCGGCAGATCTCACCTTCACCGACAACGGCCGCGTCCAGAAGATCGGCTCCTTTGCCGTCGCGCAGCCCTCCCCGATCACCTTTGGTCTGCTGGGTCAGGCGAACTCCGCCTTGCGCATGGAACTGGGGGATATGCGTCTGGCCACAGAGCACTTTGCCGATCACACATTGCCCGGCAGTGACGATCAGGCTTTCGTCGAGCAGTTCGGCAGCGAGGTCGATCTGCTGGAGGATCCGACCGCCAACAGCAATAAGCTGCACGATGCGATCGACCATCTGGGTTCGACCAACTTCAGCAATGGCAGCGGCGATGATCAAAATCGCAATTTGACGACCAGCCACGACAACAACCTCTACGACGCTATCTATCTGGCGTCGCTCGAGGTGCTGCAAAAGGCACCCGGGCACCACGTGATTATCGTCGTCAGCGACGGCGTCGATCGCGGCAGCAAAGAGACACAGGCGGAAGCCGAAGAAGCCGCCCAGGACGCGCATGCCCAGGTCTTCGCCATTTATTACAAGAGCGAAGAAACGCAGCCGAACAATAACAATCGCGGCAACAATCGCCGCGGAGGCATGGGCGGTAACTATCCGGGCGGTGGCGGCGGGTACCCCGGCGGTTATCCAGGGGGCGGAGGTGGGTATCCGGGGGGTGGCGGAGGCGGCCAACGCGGGGGCGGCCAGGGGCCGTCGTCGGAACCGCATGTGGACGGCATGAAGGTCCTCGAGCACATGTGCAACGCTACCGGCGGCTATGTGGTCGAAGGCAAGCGCGACCACGCCGACGAAGCCTACACGAAAATCGCCGCGTTGTTGAAATACCAATACACGCTGACGTATACACCTGACACCACAGATACGGTCTCGCACCACCTGAGCCTGACCTCAAAGAAAAACGAGACCTGGGCGATCGTTCAGCAGGACTACACGACATCAGTGCAATTGACCGGCGCAGCATCCAGCGGGCAATGACGCCGCCTGCGCTGGCTCGGGCTCCGGGCCCCCTGTTACGATGAACCAGCAATGCGACGCGCATGGGCAGCCATCCTGGTTGTGCTCTTCAGCTTCCCGCTGATTGCGCCCGCTTTCGCCTCCAGTCCTGACGATTCTCAGCTGCCCGTCTGCTGCCGCCGCAACGGCAAGCACCATTGCGCGATGCAGGCTACCGAGGTAGCGCCAGGGAATATTGCGTCGCGGTTCGTCACTGTCTCAGAGAAATGCCCTTATGCACCGTTCACGCGCTGCCCTCTGATGCTGCCGCATTCCTTCGCGCCGTCGGCCAGCAGCGCCGTCGCAGGTCTCACCCAGGGGCCGGCCCTCATCGTTCGCGCGGTTGAGGCCGGCTACCGCATCTCCGCTGACCGCGCCCGCCACAAGCGCGGACCTCCCCGGCTCTTCGCCCTGTAACGCAATCATCAGCAAGCGGGTCCGCAGTCTGCGTGTCTCCGTTTGCCTCCATCACCGTTACAATTGCGAGCTTTTCCTCAGGAGCCACAATGGTCCGTAAGTTGTCGCTGTCTCTCGTCTGCCTGCTGGCGGCGCCGCTGCTCTCTGCCGCCGTTCTGGGACGCGTGCAGGGGATCGTGCACGACCCCCAGCACCGCCCCATTCAGGGAGCGCAGATCGCGCTGCGCGCCGCGCATTCCGACCTGTCCTTCGCCGCCACGAGCGATCCCGATGGCGCATTTTCCATCCCCGCTGTTCCACCCGGCGTGTACGTGATAACTGTCTCAAGTTCCGGATTCACCACGCTGCAACAGACCCTGACCGTGACTACCGGGAGCGAGGAGATCCTCCATTTCCCCTGGACGTCGCCTCAGTGCATCAGACTGCGGTTGTCCAGGCGGAGTCTGACACGGCCAACGTGGACAGTGTGACACCCACGACGCTGCTCAGCCGCTCCGATATCGCCCACACGCCCGGCGCCGACCTCACCAACAGCATGTCCATGATCACCGACTACACGCCCGGCGCCTACATGACCCATGACATGCTGCACATGCGCGGCGGTCATGAGCTGAGCTGGATGATCGACGGCGTGCCCATCCCCAACACCAATATCGCCAGCAACATCGGCTCCGCAGATCGATCCCAAGGATATCGACACCTCGAGATCGATCGCGGCAGTTACCAGGCCGATTTGGGCGATCGCACCTACGGCATGTTCGACGTGGTGCCGCGCACCGGCTTTGAGATGAACCGTCACGGGGAACTTGTCACCACCCTCGGCAAGTTCCACCAAACCGACGATCAGATCAGTTTTGGCGATCACACGGAACGATTTGCCTGGTATACCAGCCGTCAATGCCAACCGGAGCAATTATGGTCTGGAGGCCCCGATCGAAACTCCGATGCACGACGCGGAGAATGGCTATGGAGGGTTTGGATCGCTCATCTTCAATCACGACCCCGCCGATCAGCTGCGCTATGTCGGTCAGCTGCGCGCCGGACTACTACCAGATTCCGTACGACCCGAATCCGAATGACTGGGAAAACCAGCTCTACGACTCCTCCGGCCTGCGCGACGGGCAGCACGAAACCGATGGCCATGCCGCTTTCTCCTGGATCCACACTTTCAACCCCGCATCGCTCTTTGAGATCTCGCCTTTCTACCACTACAACAACGCCGACTATAGCCCCATGCCGACGATATGCCTACGGCCACGCGAGCCCGGCAGATCGGCCAGTACACCGGTCGCACAGGCTTACTACTCCACCACCGGCCACCGGAACAGTTTAAGGCCGGACTTTACGGTTACGGACAACACGAGAACGACCTCTTCAGCGTCGCTTTCAACGATGGCAGCGCACCCAATTTCTCTACCAAACATCCGTGGTTGCCGGCGGAGTGGAGGAGGTCTTTGTCGAGGACAACTACCGGCCGACCTCGTGGCTGACTCTGATCGGCGGGTGCGGCAAACCCACTTCCAGGCAGCGATTGCCGAGAATGCGATCTATCCGCGCATCGGGGTGGCCGTGCTCATTCCACGGCTCGGGTGGGTGTTGCGCGGATTCTATGGGCACTTCTATCAACCGCCGCCGCTCACCAGCCTGTCCGGGCCGGCCCTCGAATACGCACAGGGGAACGACACCAGCTTCGTTCCGCTGCGCGGCGAGCGCGACGAGGAGCACCAGTTCGGTTTGCAGATTCCGTGGCGCGGATGGCTGCTCGACGCTGACACCTTCCAGACCCGGGCAAACAATTTCCTCGATCACAGCAATATCGGCGAATCCAGCATCTTTATTCCGGTCACCGTTGATGGCGCGTTGATTCAGGGGTGGGAGCTGACAATGCGTTCGCCGCGTCTGGCGCTCTGGTCAAGCGCATCTCGCCTATTCCAACCAGATCGCACAGCAGCGGGCGCCATTACCGGCGGACTCATTTGCTATCCCCCGGATTCGCCGCCTGCGCCGTGCCGCCCGGCTATTCGGCGCTTGACCACGATCAGCGCAATACCCTGAACATGGGCTTCGACGCGAACTTGCCAAAGCGCGCCTGGGCATCGGTGAACTTCTACTATGGCTCCGGATTCTCCAACGGCTACACGGATCCGCCTTCGCCATACACGGGCGATTATCTGCCGGGCCATGCCACCTTCGATCTGGCCGTGGGCAAATCGTTTGGGGAGAACTGGAGCCTGAGCGCGCAATCGACCAATGTCGCCAACGAACGCGTTCTGCTGGACAACAGCCTCACGTTCGGCGGCTTCCATGAAAATGATCCGCGCCAGCTTTACGGCCAGTTGAAGTACCGGTTTCACTTTTAGAATGAGAGTGTGGCGTTTGCCGTCCAAATCCCCACAGTCTGCGAACGGCCGCGCTCTCGCCTGCTCCGAGGCGCTCTCTATTGGCACCTTCTCAGCCTGGATGCGCCCACGGTGGCCGTTCTGTGGGCGTGGAGCTTCGAGCGCGCGGCTGGGGCCCGCATCTCCATCAGCGCGCTTGCCGTTCTCGGCCTGGGAACCTGGCTGATCTATGTAGCCGATCGCCTGCTCGATGCGCGGCCGTCTCGAAGTTCCGCTGCGTTGAGGACGGACCTCCGCGAGCGTCATTTTTTTCATGCGCGCCACCAGAGGATCCTGCTTGCCGTGGCTTGGCCGGTGGCAGCCGCCTTGCTGTGGCTGATCGTTCGCATGCCGGCCGCCGATCGCCGCGACGATACCCTTCTGTTTGCTGTCGCCATGCTGTATTTCGGCAGCGTGCATCTGGCGATGCCGCGCACGCGGCGCTGGTTTGCGCGTGAAATTATGGTCGGCGTAGTCTTCGCCCTGGCCACAGCCGTCCCAGCGTGGTCGGTGGCACATGGTTCGCGCATGCAGATGGCGCTTCTCGTTTTGCTGTTCGCCGCGCTGTGTTGTCTGAACACCATCGCCATCGAGGTGTGGGAGCAGTCCGGCCGCGGTCGCCGCTTCTCTGTTTCGCTGGCTGCGGGAATGCTGGCCATTTGCGCCATCGCCATCGGGCTCGAGACGGGCGCTCACGGATCGGCAGACAGCACGCTCGTCCTCTGTGCCGGAATCTCCGCGATGGTTCTTCTCTTCCTCGATCATCTGCACCGGCGACGCTCCGCTGACGAGGCTGAGCCCGATGAGGCAACGCGCTGGCTGCTCCTCCTGCGAGTCGCGGCCGATGCTGCCCTGCTGACCCCTCTGCTTTTTGTGGTGTTGTGGCGATAAGGGATCAGCCGCCCCGCTTTGACCGAGTGGCGCGACTCTACCGCGTCGCGGAATACCTGTCGTTTGGGCCGATGCTGGAACGCTGCCGCTTCCATCACCTGCTATCGTCTGGCTACCGGGGACTCCAAAAGAGCGCTGGTGCTCGGTGACGGCGACGGCCGCTTCGTCGCACGGCTGCTCGCCGCCTGTCCACAGATTTCTGCTGAGGCGGTCGATGCCAGCCCGGCCATGCTGTGGTTATTACGGAATCGGGCCGTACAGCAGGGCACAGAGCGTCGACTCAGGACCGTCTGTGCCGACGCGCGCAGTTTCACGCCGTCCGCCTGTGAATACGACCTCGTCGCAACCCATTTCTTCCTCGACTGCCTGACGGAATCTGAGACTCAAGCCCTCATCCGGCGGCTGATTCCCCATCTGGCTCCTGACGCACGCTGGGTCATCTCGGAATTCCAGGTTCCCTCCGGCAGCCGCACGCGAGCCGCCTTCGCCCGCGCGCTCATCGCCGGCCTCTATACCGCCTTCCGCCTTCTGACCGGCCTCCACACCCGCCGCATTCCTCCCTGGCGCAGGCTGCTCGCAGCCTCGGGCTTCTTCTGCGAGGCATCTCAATCTTTCCTTGGCGGTCTTCTGGTCACCGAGGTCTGGCGACGGGCTGAGGCAACCGCGCCTGCGCCTGATGGCTCCCACCACCAGATGCTTTCATCCATTGAATTTGTCACGACGCCGGGCCCGCTTCCTGGTATCGATCCAGGCCCTGAACCGGCACCTGGGCCTCCTCCGGTCCCGGAGCCGACGCCTGCCCCCGGACCTCCTCCCGAACCCGATCCGGAACCGTATCCCGGTCCTATTCCAGCGCCGCAGCCGGTCACCCGAACGGCCTGACGCGGCCGCAGGAATGAGAAACTCGGCCTGATCCCGGTGTTGCCGAGGCTCTGGCCAAGCCCCGCGAAATTAACATTCGAGGCTCAACTCCATTGTTACAATCACGTTAAACGCGGCCCAATCCGCCTTATTCACCCATGAATCTCTATATCCTCCGCCATGCCAGCGCTGGCACACGCCGCGCTAATCCTAAAATTGATGTGAAAAGACCCCTCGATAAAGAGGGCAAGCAGCAAAGCCTCCTGGTGGGCGGCTTTCTCAACAGTCTGAATCTGCAGTTCGATCGCATCGTGTCCAGCCCGCTCAAGCGTGCTCTGCAAACCGCCTCCCTGGTGGGAAACGAGACCGGCTACGACAGCAAAATCGAAATCAGCGACGCACTCGCGCCCGAAGCGAGCGTGCAGAAGTTCCGCGACCTGATCCGCAGTCTGGAGAAGTACGACAATGTGCTGGTCGTGGGACACAATCCAAACCTGGCGGTGTTTTTCGGATCGCTGCTGTCGCCCACCGGCCGCATGAGCACGCGCCTGCGCAAGGGAGCCGTCGCCCGCATTGACTGCACCCGCTTGCCGGGCACGCTGCACTGGCTGGTCGATCCCCGCATCCTGCGCGGCTTCTACAGCAAGGCCACAAAGAGATCGCGGCCGAAGACTTCGCGAAAGTAGACGGACTCTTTGCGCAGCGACCAGAGCTCGAGCTCCGCGCCGGTGCGTCCAGGCGCCAGTTCGAGCATCACGCGTTTGGGATAAACGCGCACCCGCACGCGCAACACGTCGCTGGCGCGATCCTGGTTCAGAGCCACGGCCAGCCGCAGCAGCACCACGGCGCGCCGTACGTGCTCATACTCGTCCGGTGGCACCTCGCGCATAGTCCGTCCTTCAGGGGTGGGCCGACTCTTGCCCAGGTAGCGGGCGATGGCCGAGGTGACGATCCGCTGCTGCGGCGTAAACCCGTACAGCTCCGAATTGGCGATGATGTACTGCGCGTGGCGGTGGTAGCCCTGATGGTTCAGGAATTTCCCAATGTCGCGCAGCAGGGCCGCTGCCTGCAGCCAGGTCTGGTACTCATCCGGCAATTCGTGAACTGCGGCGAGGTCACGAAAGAGCTGTTCCGCATGCTGCCGGACGGGCTCCGCCGATCGCGGATCGGTCCCGTAACGGCGGCACGCCTCCAGCACGCCCTGCCACCGCTCGCGCTCGAACTGTTGATGAACAGAGGCCCGGGGGTCCTGTTCCGCCAGCATCTGCGCCAGGATTCCGTCGCGCAGGCCCATGGGTGAGTAGCGGAAACCCTGCAGCCCAAACTCCTCCAGGATATGCGCGAACACTTGCGCGCCGGCCACAATGATCTCCGACCGCCGCGGACCGATTCCCGGCACCATGGCGCGCTGATTGTTCGTCATCTTCGCCAGCTTCGCGGTCAAACGCCGCACCTCTTCGACCGGCGTTTGATCTTTGCCTGCACCTTTGCCTGCGCGCTTTTTGCCCATGGCCCGCGCCGCATCCGACAGGGCAGCCGCCGTTCCAGACGTGCCGAGGACCAGGCGCACGCCGCTGGCGTCGATGCGACGGCAAGCCCGGCGCAGTTCGCGATCGATGAACTGCCGCAGGCGGCGAATCTCATCTTTCTGCGGCACCTCGCTCTGCAGGAACTCCTGAGTGAGCCGCACGGCGCCGAGCGGCAGGCTGACCGTCTCCCGAATGCTCTTGTGCTCGGAGAGCGTGATCTCACAGCTGCCGCCGCCCACATCGATCAGCACGCAGCGGCCACCCGCACCGGACTCGTTCTCGACCACCCCGCGATGAATGAGGCGTCCTTCCTCCAGGCCCGAAATGATTTCAACCTTCCAGCCCGTCTCATCCTGTACCCAGGCCAGAAAGGCCCGCGAGTTCCGGGCATCGCGCATCGCCGAGGTGGCCACCGCCCGCACGCGGTCGGCTCCGTGCTGCTGCACCGCCTTGTAGAACCGCTTCAGCGTCCGCAGGGTCGCGGCCATCGACTCAGGGGAAACAATGCCCGTCTCAAAGACGCTGGCTCCCAGCCGCGTCACCTCGCGATCTTCGTGGACGGTGTGCAACTGGTGCTTCACCACGCGACCGATCTTCAGCCGGCATGAGTTCGATCCGATATCGATGGCCGCAAAGGTCTGCATGGTCTCCTGAAATCCCGATTGCCCACCGGGAGCGTTCACTCAGCACAATACATCAGCAAACTCACCGCCCCGCACTCCGCCGCTGCCCGTTCACCCTGGAGGGCATGGCCCTCTGCGCAGGCCGGCGCGAAACGGCCTGCCACTCGCCCATCAGCTGCCCCCGCAGCTTTGCCGCCGTCTTCATGGCCGCCACAAAGTGCTTCTCACGGCGGGCCTCCAGCAAGCCGATCAGCTCCGTCGCCTCGTCCCCCAGCGCCGCATGGGCTTCGTCAGAGAGCACCAGCCAGTCGTGCCAGTCGCCAATTTCGTCCTGCAGTTTCTTCAGGGATGCGCCGATCTTCTCCGCTTCCTCATCGCCCTGCGCAGCCAAATCGGCGACATACCTCGCCTTCTTCGCCCCTTTACGGAAATCGTGCAGATTGCCCGCATCCAGCAACTGCATCTCCGTGGCCAGCCGCGCGAAGCTCTCCAGAGCCACCACCCCAGGGGCCTTTGTTCTGGCTCTTCCTTTGGGTTGAGTCCGCAGGGCTCCGTCCAGATCCGATAACCGCCTCTCGAATTTCGCCGCCAGACCGCTTGCTTCCGACTGCAACTCGTCCGCAACATCCCGGCGATGGTGCTTCAGCCACTTGTCCAGGTCATCCGCCTGCTGCTCGACGCTGGTCATGCGCAGACCGGCTTCAGGCGATTCCAGGAGGTCCGGCTGATTCGGAATCAGCGGTGGCTCTTTATGGTTGCGCGTCGCCTGGCTCTCCGGCTGCACGGCTCGCTTGATCAGCTTCTCCAGGAGCTTGCGTTGCACGTCGAGATCCCGCACCGGGCCCGCAGCGCGCCGAATCCGCTTCAGCAGACGCATCATGGCACTGGCAGCCGCGCGGACCGGCTCGCCGGCAGCACCGTCCGGCAGCTCACGCACAATGTTTTCCAGAGTCGCCTGCAGCCGGCGCGTGCCGGTGCGGGTGTCGTGCACCGGATCCACATCGGGATCAACGGCGCACTTCGCGAGGTTCTCGCGCAGCGCTGCAGCCAGTCTCCCGATCGTCTGCAGCTCGTTCCTCATGCCAGCACCCCACAACTCAGCGGCTTCACACTGATATTCTGAACTTTCTGCAAGGCTTCGAACAAATGACACTTCCCCATGCTCCGGCAGCTCCCTCGGCCGCTCCCAGCGAGCCGTCGCTCTACTCGACTCCAGGCCGCGCCTGGACTTTGCTGTCGCTTGTGTTTCTGGCTGTCTATTTTGCCTCCCTTTTCTCGCCCGCGTTGCTCGACGACGCCGACGCCACCCACGCCCAGGCCGCTCAACACATCGTCACCAGCGGCGACTGGGTCACGATGGTTGTGAACGGCATCCGCTATCTCGAAAAGCCTCCGCTCCCCGACTGGATGGTCGCCGTTGACTTCCACCTGTTCGGGTTCAACGTTTTCGCTACTCATCTGCCCATGGCCCTTGCCGTCCTCGGCTGCGCCTGGATCGCCTGGTTGTGGAGCCGCCGCGCGTGGGGCGATCGCGCTGCCTTCTACGCAGCGCTCGCCATCCTCACTTCAGTGGGAACGTTCCTCTTCACGCGAACGCTTATTCCGGAATCCATTCTCACCTTTTTTCTGATCCTGGCGCTCTACAGCTTTCTCACCGGCGTTGAAGACCGCCAACCGTCCCGTTTCTACCTGGCTTACGCATCGCTCGCCATCGCTCTCCTCGCCAAGGGGCTCATTGCTCCGGTCTTTTTCATAGCTGCGGTTGTGTCGTATCTCATCATCACCGGAGACTGGCGGCGCTGGCGGCAATTCCATCTCTTCACCGGATTGCTGCTGTTTCTGGCCATCGGCGCTCCATGGCACATCCTCGCCGGCCTGCGTAATCCCGATTACGGCAACCCCTCCGGCAACGTCCCCTCCCCTGGCCACGTCCACGGATTCTTCTACTTCTACTTCATCAACGAGCATTTCCTGCGCTTCCTCGGCAAGCGCTATCCGCACGATTACAACCGCCAGCCGTGGTGGGTGTTCTGGTTCGGACAGCTGATCTGGCTCTTTCCGTGGAGCCTGTTTCTGCCCGCGGCGCTCCGCCGCGCGTGGCGCAATCGTCACCTCTTTGCAGCGGATATGCGATACGAGGTCACCAACACCATCCACTTTCTCGATCCAAAGATGACCGCGTGGGAATCGTCCGCACTGGCCGCGCAGCTTCGCTTTCGCGCGCGCACCACGCTTTTGCTCACCCTCTATTCGGTTTTCATCCTGGTCTTCTTCGCGTTGTCCACGAACCAGGAATACTACACCTGGCCGATTTATCCGGCCGTGCTCATGCTGATCACCGGCTCACTCGCCAGTGTCGAGCAGGCTCCGGAGGATCGACGCCGCGACAACGATGCATGGATCGCCGGCGCGCATGTGTTCCTGGTCGTCCTTGGAATGCTGGCCACCGCGCTGCTTGCCTATGGCTTGTGGCAGTCGCGTCACCTTCCCTTCATACCGGACATCGGCACGCTGATGGCGCATCGCGGCGTGGGCAATTACACGCTGTCCATGTCGCACTTCTTCGACCTAACCGGCCCGTCCTTTGCGGCTCTGCGCCTGCCCGCCGTGCTGGCTGCCGCGGCATTCTTCTTCGGACCGCTTGCCGCCTGGCGCCTGCGCCGCCGCGGACACGCTCTCGAGTCCACCGTCAGCGTCGCTTTTACCCTGGCCATCATTCTCATTGCCGCGCATATTGCGCTCGTTCGTTTCCAGCCGATGCTCTCGTCGAAGGCCATGGCCAACACCATCAACCGCCTGACTGCCGAGCCGGCCAATGCCGACGCCCAGCTGATGCTCTATGGCGATCAGTCCGATGGCTCGTCGATCATTTTTTATACCCAGCGTCAGGCGCTGCTCGTGCATGGACGCACCTGGTACTTCCAGCCCGACAAAGACGAAGATCAGGGAAAGCTCTTTGGATCGTCGATGATCTGGGGCTCCGATTATCCCGATGCCCCGCACATCTTCCTCAGCGACGCTGACCTGCTGCGACTGTGGGGATCGGGCCCACGCAAATTCCTCTTCGTCCCCGATCAGTTTCACCAGCACGTGGAGAGGCTGCTGGGATCGCGTCTGATCGAGGTGCAGGAGGTCTCCGACAAGACCCTCTACACCGACCGGCCGCTGCGATCCCTCAGTGCAGCTCCTTGATCTTCGTTCCCTCAGGGATCTTCAGCTCGAACTGATCGTTGGCCAGCGGCAGATTGACCCGCAGCTTCTCGACGGTGATCAGGATCTGCTCCTGCTGCTGCGGCCACTTGATGGTGATCGTTCCGGGAAAATGTTCGGTGCCAAAAGTCTGCAGCGACCCATACACGGCCTGCGTCTGCACCTGGCCATTATCGTCGTAGATGTCCTGCTCCACGGGCCGGAGATCGATCCGGCTGATGTGAATCACCCGATGCACCTGGGTAAACCGGGTATTCGGCTGGCGGACCTGCACGGTTAAAAGATATTCCGGTCGGATTTCCAGCTTTCTGGTTTTGGAATTCACGACCAGGTTGTTGCTGTCCGCGGTGACCGACAGGACTTCATCCGCGTCAATTTTCGGGATCACCATCGAATCGAAGAACATGTACGGACGCAGGTTTTCGATAGCATTCTGCGAGGGCTGCGTCAGTGTGTTGGGTCCTTCGATCGCTTCGCTTTTCGGCGGAATGAGAAGCTTAAAGGTGTCCCCGTTATTCGCCATATCGAACGCGGGCGAGTGCACCACCGGCAGATAGCCAATCACCCGCAGCGATTCCGGCTTGCGCAGCAGAATGTAGCCGCTGAACGGCGTAATGGTCTTCTCCTTGCCGTTCAGCACGCCGCCTGAAGTTGCCGTGAACGTCACGGCTGCGCTCATGGACTGGATAGCGTCGTAGCGCGCGTTGATGATGTCCACCAGCTTTTGCGGCGTGGCTGTCAGCACCGTAGCGGGCGGCTTTGCCTGCGGCACTCTGCGCGTATGCCAGAGACACCCGTTCAGCGCCGGCAGAGCCAGCAGCAGCACGAGCGAAAAACGGGTCCCGATCCGGTGCGTTCCTTTCAGCGGGTGATCCTCCCAATCAAATGCCAGGCTTCGACGGCGCTCCCGCCGCTCTCTTGGTGTCTCTATTGCGGCTGGTCTGTCTGGCGCACCGCGCGCCGGTACGCCTGCACGTCTTTTGCGTGCTCTTCAATGGTCGCCGAAAAGCGCGACTTCCCGGAAGGGTCAGCGCTGGCCGCTACAAAGTACAGGTAATCCGTCACAGCCGGGTGCATCGCCGCCTGCAGTGACTTCAATCCCGGGTTGCAGATGGGTCCCGGCGGCAGCCCCGGATGACGATAGGTGTTGTAGGGCGAGTCTGCCTGCAGGTCAGACTGATAAATCGTTCCCCGGTAGCGTCCATCCAGCAACGCCGCATAGATCACTGAGGGATCCGTCATCAAAGGCATGCTTTTCGCCAGACGATTCTCGAAAACACTCGCCACCAGCGGCCGCTCCGCGTCCATCGGCGTCTCCTTCTCCACCAGGGAGGCCAGCGTCACAGTGCGGTGCATGTCGGTGGTCAGCCCAATCCGGGCAGCCGCCGCCCGGAATCGCTTCACCATCGCGATCATCATCTCCTGCGGATCGGTGTGCAGCGCAAATCGATAAGTGTCCGGGAAGAGGTATCCCTCCAGACTTGGCGCCGTCGGATCCAGGTCCTGCACCAGCGAAGCGTCCTGTTTCGCTGCCTTCACAAAAGCATCCTTCGAGCCCAGCCCCGCCGCCTGTACCCGCGCTGCGATGTCAAAGAGGTTCGATCCTTCCGGGATCGTGACCTCGACCGTGTACACCTCGCCTCGCCGGATCATCTCCCAGACATCGGTCATGGGCAGCGGGTGATCGAAGCGGTATTCCCCCGCCTTCAGCGACCCGCCGCGGGCCACGCGCAGCCCGAGGAAAACATATTTGCTGCGGATAATGCCCTGCTGCTTCAGCAGTCCGGCAATTTGAGAGCTGGGCGTTCCGGGCAGAATATCGACGTACGTCGGCGTCTCCGGGCCCGCGGGCACCAGCAGCGCAAAAGCAACAGCTCCGGCCGCCACAAGGGCCGCCAGCACAACCAGGAGGAAAAAGCGTCGCACGAAGGGGATTCCTGCTCCAGGGTTCTGACCCTTTGATTCTCTAACTCATTGTAAGATGCCGTTCTTTCTTCGGTCTGCCCATATCCACCGCGCTACTATGACTCTGTGCCATCGCGCCTGCTCGGCCTCGATTTCGGAGCTCGCCGCATCGGCGTGGCCGTCTCCGATGAGCTGGGACTCACCGCCCAGCCGGTTTTAACCCTCGTCCGCAAAAATGTTAAATCCGACCTGAAATCCCTCGGTCGCCTTCTCCGCAAATATGGGTGCACGGCCATCGTTCTCGGCAACCCGTTGTATATGTCCGGCGACATCAGCCCCCAGGCCACCAAGACCCAGGCGTTCGCGGACACCCTGCGCGACGCCTTCTCGCTGCCCGTCCACCTGTGGGACGAGCGGCTGACTTCGGCCGAGGCCCACCGCCACCTCCACGCTGCCGGCCGCCCCCTTTCCGGGCATCGCGAGGTCGTCGATCAGGTGGCTGCCGTATTGATACTGCAGAGTTTCCTCGACGCGCATCGCGCCGCGCCGGCATCGTATAATCAAGACCAGGCTGTACCCCGGCCTTCAGACGATATTCCCTAGCAAGGGTTGATTTTTTCCAGCGCGGACCGGAGATCGCACGTTCCGTTCCCCCCGGCATTGTCATTGCCCCGATGCGGACCCAATCAGCCCTGACGGAAGTTGAAGCATGCCCGAACACATCAAGAAAAAGCTTCTGGAAGAGATTCGGCAGCTGGAACATGAGTTGACGCACGAGCTCCCGGCCGAGATCAAGAAAGCCGTCGCCATGGGCGACCTCAGCGAAAATGCCGAGTACCACATGGCCAAGCAGCGCCAGGACTTCGTGAACGCCCGCCTGGGCCAGCTGAAGAAGCGCATGGCCGAGCTGGCTCTGGTCAACCTCTCCAACATCCCGCATGACCGCGCCGCCTTCGGGTCCACGGTCCTCGTCTACGACACCTCAAAGGATGAGAAAATCGAGTACAAACTCGTGACCAGCGAAGAGTCGGACGTGAGCAAGGGCCTCATCTCGACCACATCTCCCATCGGCAAGGCGCTGGTGGGCAAACAGGTCGGCGATATGGCCGTGGTGCATACGCCCAACGGTAAGCGTGAGATGGAAGTGCTCAAGCTGGCCACCATTCACGACGAAGCGGCAGCACAAGAAGCGGAAGCCGGAAAGTAGAGGCCCCATGGCGGAGGAAAAACCGCACCTGACGTGGACCCGGGCCTTTGGCAACGCCTGCGGTGTCTTATTGCAGGCGATCGTGGACGGCCTCTCGCTCACCCGCATTTCGCCCAACGTCCTCACCTTCATCGGCCTGCTCATCAATACCGCTGCGGCTGTGCTCTTCGGCTTCGCCAACCAGCACAATTACGTTCGGATGTTTCTGTATGCCGGCCTGGTAATCATCGGCGCCGGCATCTTCGACATGGTCGACGGCCGCGTCGCCCGCCAGACCGACCAGGTCACCGTCTTCGGCGCCTTTTTTGACTCGGTCATCGACCGCTACTCCGACGTCGTCCTCTTCTTTGGACTGCTGGTCTTCTACGCGCGCGGCAATCGCCTCTTTTACGTCTTTCTCGCTGCGTTTGTCATGGTCACGTCGCTGATGGTCAGCTACACCCGCGCTCGCGCCGAGGCTCTCATCGGCAGCTGCAAGGTCGGCTTCATGGAGCGACCGGAGCGGGTGGTCCTCATCATCCTGGGCGCGCTGTTTAACCGCTGGGGTGTCATGGCGCCGGTTCTGTGGTTGCTGGCGGTTATCTCCACCGTCACCGTCATCCACCGCATCCTGTACACCTATCAGCGAACGGCAAATGTGGCGCCCGTCCTCGACGCGCACTCGATGGTCCAGCCGATCGCCCTGCGCGAGGTGGAAAAACGCCCCGATCCCCGCCGCGATCTCCCCGCCCCCAACGCTCCCCGCGTCTGATCCGCAGCTGCGGCTAATTCAGCTTCTGCAGTCGCGACGTCAGATACTCCTGAAACACGGCGAACTTCCCTGCTCGCGGAACCGCCTCCGGCCTCGCTCGCTCTCCAAGGTCCTCCGCCTTGCCGCCCGTCTGCAGGGCCGGCCATTCCGGTACGCTTTCCCCGTTCGGGCTCCCCGTCTTCACAAAGTTCGTCCAGTACGCGATGATCGTCCGCGACAGGGCTGCGTCTTCCGGACGCGCCACCCAGCTCGTCCAGTAACGCCGGCTCAGAAACATCTCCTCTTCGCTGTGGAATGCACCCAGCTCCGCAAACGGCCCCGGCCCCACATAGCTGAAGTGGTAGAGGTATGCGGCTTTTCCTACCTTGTCTGTGTCCCGCGCCAGCAGCCACGCGCCAAATCCAAAATCGTAATCCGTGAACATCTGTCGAAAAACCTGCGGCACCTCCGCATCGCTTTTCACCGGATACTCCGCCAGCACTCGATTCGCCAGCGGCCCAAACTCCTTCTCCAGCCAGGCACGATACGCCGCCACGGTTTTCGGTCGATTTGAGTGGCCGCCCACCAGGGGACTGGCGAAGATCGAAACTTCGCTGTCGTTGCTGCCCACCAGCACCGGCACCTTCACCTGCTCGCCCTTCTCGAACGCCACCGCCGGTTGCTGCGGCAGCACCCATCCATCCACCGCCGGCTCGAAATCCAGAGCATCGTCTTTTGCCGCCACCGCATACACGCGGTCGGCCGGCACTGCCCGCAACGCCGCCAGTTCTCCCGGCCCCGCCACTACACCCAGATCCTTCGCCAGCCGGGCATTGTTGGCTTCCAGCTCTCGCAGCTTTGGATACACAGAGTCCACGCACACGCCGCTCTCCATCACCGCGCCGCGAAACAGCCCCGCCGCCACCGGAGACGCCATCAGATTGCAGACGTCCAGCGCCCCTGATGATTCGCCGGCAATCGTCACCCTGGCCGCGTCGCCCCCGAATGCTGCGATATTCTGCCGAACCCAGCGCAGCGCCGCAATCTGGTCGAGATGCCCGTAATTCCCGGAAACATGCCGGACTGACTCCGCATCGAGCGCCGCGTTCGCGTAGAAGCCGAAGACACCAAGCCGGTAGTTCAGGCTCACCACCACAATCCCCCGCTCAGCCAGCGGCACACCCAGCGGCGGCCACTCTCCCGATCCCTCTACATTCCCGCCGCCGTGCACCCACACCAGCACCGGGAGCCGCTTTGCCGGATGCAGCTCCGGCGTCCACACATTCACATACAGGCACGCTTCATCGGTCTGCATCTTCTGGATGCCCAGCATCTCCGGCAACCAGGGGCTCGGCGCCTGCGGACAGGCTGGCCCGACCTCAGTCGCTCTCCGTACGCCGGTCCACTGCGGCGCCGGCTCGGGCGCATGCCAGCGCAGCCGTCCAACCGGCTGCGCAGCGTAGGGAATCCCCAGGAAGGCTCCGCCCTTCGGCAGACTCGCCACGGCCGCCCCACGTACGATCCCGCTCTCGACCTTAACCTCAGGCCCTGCGCCCTTCGCATCAGCCAGTCCGGACGCCCATGCCATCGCCATCCAACCAGCCACGCAGCCCGTCACAGCGATTCGCATCATTTTCCGGCCATCCCCAAACGGCTTCCGCTATGGTAAACAGTATGCTGCGCCGCGCGCCCTCGCTTGTGCTCATCGCGCTGTTCTTTGCCGGCGTCGCAGCCCCGCAGTCCACTCCCTACACGCTTCAGATCCCGGTCAACGAGATTGCCCTTACCTTCCACGCCGCAGCACACAATGGCACTCCCCTTACCCACCTCACCCGTGAGGATCTGGATCTCACCGACAATGGCCGTCGACAGTCGCAGATCGTCTTCCTCCAGAACTACGACGACCTGCCCATCCGCGCGGGCTTTCTCTTCGACACCAGCGCCTCCATGATGGGCGACCTCGCCTTCAACCGCGCCATTATTCACGCGTATGCCTCACAGCTGCTGCGCAAGGGCTACGACCGCGCCTTCGTCGAGCAGTTCGATACCCAGACCTTTATCCCCCAAAACTGGACCGACAGCGACGCCGCCATCGCCGCTGGCGCCGCCCGCGTCGGCAACACACCCGACCGCTACGATCCGCTGACCGCCATCTTTGACACGCTCTACACCACCTGCCGCGACCAGTGGCAGCAGGATCCGAAAACGCTGACCGGCAATTTCATTTTGCTTTTCAGCGATGGCATCGACGACGCCAGCCATTCCTATCTGAGCGAAGCCGTCGACATGTGCCAACGCACCCGCACCGCGATCTATGCCATCGTGCGCGGACGCCGTGGACAGTTCTCTGACGGCTATCGCACGCTCCAGGACCTGACCCAGCAGACCGGTGGACGGCTCTTCCTGAACCCACACGGTACCCAGATCCTCGACGATCTCCGCATCATGGAATCCGAGCAGCGCAACCAGTACCGGCTGGTCTACAAGCCAACGCAGCTCAAGACTGATGGATCCTTCCACCGCATTCGCCTGCAAATTTCCCTCCCGGACGCGCACATCACCGCCCGCTCCGGCTACTACGCCGTCGCCCGGCCGTGATTTCGACGGACAAAGTCCGCCATATGTCCTTGGCGCGAAGCGCCTGAACGGCTAGTTCTCGTGGAGTGCGGTCTTCGGATCCAGTCCCGCCGCCCGCCACGCCGGCAGCCACGAAGCCAGTGCCGCAATCACCAGGAAGACAACGATCATGCTCACGTAGGTCAGAGGATCGGTCGCCTTCACCCCCACCAGCATCGCCGTCATCACTCGGCCCAGCACCAGTGCCGCAGCAAAGCCCGCGGCGATCCCGATCAGGCTCAGCCGCATTCCCTGGATCACCACCAGCCGCATAATGTGGCTGCGGTCGGCGCCCATCGCCATACGCACCCCAATCTCCGGAGTCCGCTGCCGCACCGCCGTCGCCAGCACGCCGTACAGCCCCACGCCCGCCAGCACGCCGGCAATCACGGCGAACAGCCCAATCAGCAGCAGAGAAAAGCGTGTGCTCGCCTGCGCCGTCCGCACCACATCTTCAGCGGGTTCCATTCTCGTGATCAGATAGCTCCGGCTGATGCCCTCAATCGCCGCGCGGATCTGGCTCTCGTAGCCCGCCGGATCGCTCTCCGTTCGAATGGCCCACCCGCGGGGAGTAAAGCCGCCCAGAAACCCATCGGCAAAATAGATTTGCTCCCGGCCCGGCACGGCCAGCGACTCTTCTCGCTGGTGCCGAATGACGCCGATAATCTCCACAAACTCCGCCTGCGGAGTGCGAATGCGGGTGAGGATGCGTTTCCCCACTGCCGACTGCCCGGGAAACGCTTTTTTCGCCAGGTCGTCGTCCACCACCACATAATTTCTGTTCGGCTGCTCGTCATCCTCGGTGAACGTCCTGCCTGCCAGCAGCGGTGTGCGCATCGCCTCGAAATAGCCTGGGACCACAAACTGAGGATCCGTTGCCTGGAACCGGCTCGGATCCGCCTGCGCCTCCGCTGTCCCCCAGCGGATCGGGCTATACCCTCCCGTCAGCGGAAAAGGATCGGACGCCGTTACGCTCTTAACTCCGGGAATCGCCCGCAGCTGGTCTTCAATCGCCCGCCTTTTGGCTACGCGTTCCGCGGGGGTCTTCCCATTTGTCCCCGCCGCCCCCTGCAATCGAAACGTCAGCAGGTTGTGGGTATCAAAACCCGGGTCGATTCGCTGCAGATCCAGAAAACTCCGGAACATGAGCCCCGAGCCGATCAGCAGCACGAACGAAGCCGCCACCTCGGCCATCACCACGCCATTGCGCAGGAACGCCCCACTCGCCAACCCCGAAATGCGGCTGGTTCCCCGCAGCACATTCATCAGCTCCGGCTGTGAGGCGCGCCACGCGGGCAGCAATCCGAACAATAGGGCAGCCACCAACCCCGCCAGTGCCGTGAAGGCCAGCACCTTCCCATCGATGCCTACATTGTCCAGCCGCGGCAGATTCTCCGGCGCCAGCGCTCGCAGTTCGCGGATTCCCGCCCAGGCCAGGCCCAGACCCGCCGCCGTGCCGGCTGCCGCCAGCAGGCACGCTTCCGAGAACAGGGGCGCGATCAGCCTCCGCCGGTTCGCGCCCATCGCCGCCCGCACAGCAAATTCATGCTCGCGCAGCGAGGCTCGCACCAGCAGCAGATTCGCCACATTCGCGCAGGCGATCAGCAGCAGAAAGATCACCGACCCCATCAGCGCCAGAATGGCCGGCCGCACCGCCGCCACCAAGTGCTGCCGCATCGGCGCCAGGCTGATCTGATACCCAATCGATTCCGCCATCGGAATGGTTCGACGGCTTTCCGCGGCCACCACATTGGCCGCGCTCTGCGCCTGCTGGAACGTGACTCCCTGGCGCAGCCGCCCCACCGGGGTTATGCCAAAGGTATTGCGGTTCGCAGCATCGTAATCCAGCCGGTTCGCCACCCACACGTCCGGCGCCGCCTCGATCTGGTCCTCCGGAGGGAAGTAGAGCCGGAAACCCGGCGCCAACACACCTACGATCACTGCATTTGGACCGCCGGCGTTTCCCAGGGTGTGCCCCAGCACCGCGGGATTGCCGCCATACCGCTTCATAAAGTATTCGTGACTGATGATCGCCATCTGAGGCAGCGGTGGCGGCTGCGGAGCGGCTCCCTGCGCCTGCCCACCCTGCGCCGCTGCGGCCGCCGGCTGCGGAATTCCATCCTGCGTGTCGAAGTCGCGCCCGGCGACGATCTTCGCCCCCATCAGATCGAAGAAGTTCGTCGTGACCACCGCGAAGACGAATGGCTCGGGCGTACCATCCAATTTCTCAGCTACTACCGGAAAGCTGAATACCCCCGCCATGTCAGAGAACTGCCCGCGCGTGCCGTTCTTCAGGTCCAGATAATCCGCGTTGGAGAAGGGCAGCCCGTGCACGTTGCGCTTCGTCATGTCCATCCCCCCGATGACCAGCTGCCCAGGATCTTTGTAGGGCAGCGGCCGCAGCAGGACGGCATCCGTCACGCTGAAAATGGCGGTGCTCGCGCCAACCCCCAGGGCAATGGTCATGATCGCAATCGCAGTGAACGCCGGACTCTTGCGCAGGACACGGGCGGCAAGCTGGATATTCTTCCACATACGCTGAACCCTCCCATTGCGAACAGGCCGTCGGATTCGCCAGCGGCGCTGCAGCCTGTCCGTCACATCGTCGAGAAAACCCGGGGAGAAAACACGTTGCAGCGTGGGGGGCGCCGCAGCCACTGGAACATCATGCCTGTATCGGCACAGGAGGCACAAGGTGCAGTGCACGCAGCCTTCCGCCGTCAGCGTCTGGCGAAGCACACAAAATCAGCCACTTGAGTCGAACACCATGGCTCTCAGGTGTTCACAACGGTCGCTCGTTGTTCAGGAGTGGACAGTAGTCGGCTCCGCTTTCGGCCGGCTGGTTTCCCATGTCCTGGAAATGAAGAGGGAGCAGCCGCGGCCGCTCCCCTCTGTCCCATCAGTGGAATTAGTCGCGCGAAGCGCGATCGCCTGGACGGCCAGTCCCTCACCAGCGTCCCCAGGCGCGGCTGAGGTAGTCCGTCATCGTCATGGTGATCAGGACGAGGAACGTGAAGAAGCCCGCCGCCACCGTCAGCTTGGTCAGCTTCGAGCTGTACTTGATGTGCATAAAGAACAGGACCACAAGAGTCATCTTGAGGCACGCAATCGCCAGCGCCACCACAGCATTGAAGACGCCCAGATCGACATAGGAAACCGCCGCCGTGGTCCCGGTAAGGATCAGGAGACAGCCACCAATAATCAGGTACACGGTCGGGGAGACAATGTGCTCCTCGTGGTGGGTGGGCTCAGACGGCGTCAGATGAAGATGGTGCTCCTGGTGGTGCTCCATGGCGGCTCCCGTTTCGATCAGTTCCTGAACGCTAAACTCTAAACTCTGCTTTTCGTCACTGATGTCGACTGATCAGGTAAAGCAGAGGGAATAAAAAGATCCACACAATATCGACGAAGTGCCAATACAGCCCGAAGTTTTCTATGGGCGCAACATGGCCCGACGTGTACGCCCCTCCCCAGGCCTTCACAAACAGAAACGCCAGGATCGATACGCCGATGATCATGTGCAGCGCGTGCATGCCGGTCATGGCAAAGTACAGCGAGAAGTAGACCTGAGCCTTCTCCGCCATATCCAGCGCGCAACTTGTCGTCCGGATAGGCGGGCGTTCCGTTCACGAACTGCATCGGACTGAAATTCAGTCCCGGCACGTGATGCTCCACCCACTCGTCGTGCCACTCGTAAGCCTTCACGCAGAGAAAGCCGACGCCCAGCACCATGGTCAGAACCATCCACCGCAGCAGCGCCTTCCGCTGCCGCGTCTCCGCGCGCGTGGACCCCCATAGCCATCGTGAAGCTCGAAATGATCAGCAGGGTCGTGTTCAGCGTCCCGGCCCAGAGATGGAGCGAGTGGCTGGCCGCGACAAACGCCGGGTAATACCAGTTCCGGTAGATCAGATAGGCGCAGAACAAGCCGCCAAAGAACATGATCTCCGTCAGCAGGAACAGCCACATGCCGAAGGTGGCCGCCTCTCGCTGCTGCGCCACATTCTCAAAGTGGTGGCGCAAAAACGGAGGGTGCGCGTGTTCGTCGTGCGGCGTGACTGCGGTTTGCGCGGCGAGTGTGTGGCTATCCAACGGTCGGCACCTCTTTGGCTTTTTTGCTTTCCAGCCACTCGTAATCGTAAGCCTCGTGAGTCCACGATCGGCGTCTCGGCAAAGTTCTCCGTCAGCGGCGGCGACTGGATCTGCCACTCCAGCCCGGTGGCCTGCCACGGATTGGGACCCGCAATCTTGCCGTATTTCAGCGACCATGTCAGATACAGCAGGGGCAGCAGATATCCAACCCCCAGCACGCTCGCGCCAGCGCTCGAGAAGACGTTCAGCACCTGGAATTCCGGCGGATATGCCGCATACCGCCGCGGCATGCCCAGGTAGCCCAGGATGAACTGCGGGAAGAAGGTCAGCATGAACCCGACGAAGGTGATCACCGCCGCCAGCTTCGATACACCTTCCGGATACATGCGGCCCGTCATCTTCGGCCACCAGAAGTGCACGCCCGACAGATACGCCATCAGCATGCCGCCCACCATCACGAAGTGGAAGTGCGCGACGATGAAGTACGTCTCGGTCAGGTGGATGTCCATGCCCAGCGATCCGAGGAACACGCCGGTCAGTCCGCCGATGGTGAACAGCCCGATGAATCCGAACGCATACAGCATCGGCGTCTCAAAGGTGATCGACCCTTTGTAAAGCGTGGACGACCAGTTGAAGATCTTGATCGCCGACGGTACCGCCACCAGCATGGTCAGCAGCGAAAACACCAGCGCCGAGTAGTTCGAGACGCCCATGATGAACATGTGATGCGCCCATACAAAGAATCCGAAGACCGCAATGGCCACCGACGAGAACGCGACCGCCGTATAACCGAAGACGCGCTTGCGGCTGAAAGTGCTGATCACTTCAGAGATCACGCCCATGCCGGGCAGAATCATGATGTACACGGCCGGGTGCGAATAGAACCAGAAAAGATGCTGGAACAGCAGCGGATCTCCGCCCTTGGTCGGGTCGAAGACGCCGATCCCGATCGTCCGCTCCAGCACCACCAGCACCAGAGTGATGGCCAGCACCGGGGTGCCCAGCACCATCAGGATCGACGCGGCATAGTGCGACCAGACAAACAGCGGCAGCCGGAACCAGGTCATGCCCGGGCGCGCGCATGCGATGGATGGTCACGATGAAGTTCAGCCCGGTAAAGATGGAGCTGAACCCGGCCACAAAGACCGCCAGTCCCGGCGGTGACCACATGCGTATTCAGGTAGTGGGTGCACAGCGGCGTGGTGAAGGTCCAGCCCGTATCGACGCCGCCGAAAGCCAGCACGCAGATCATCATGATGCCGGCCACGATATACAGGTACCAGCTCAGCAGATTGATCTTCGGAAACGCCAGATCCTTCGCTCCCACCATGATGGGGATCAGGAAGTTCCCGATCGTCGCCGGAACCGACGGCACCAGGAAGAGGAAGACCATGATGATGCCGTGCTGCCGTGAAAACCTTATTGTAGGTATCGGCCGCCATCAGATCGCTCTCCGGCGTCAGCAGTTCCATGCGGATCAGCGCCGCCATCGCTCCGCCGATAAAGAAGAAGAACGTGATCGAGATCAGGTACAGCATCGCGATCCGCTTATGGTCGCCTGTCAGCAGCCAGCTTTTCAAACCGTATTCCTGGTTCAGATATGTACACCTTCGGCAGCTGGGCCGTCGACTGATCGGGTAGCGTTACGATTGTGCTCATGGCTTTACCGTCCCTGGCGGCATCGCCGGGGCTGAGTCGCCGGCGGCGCCGCTCCCGTCTGAATGGGTTGCGCTTCGCTGTTTTCAATCGTCTGCTCGATACGATATTGCGAGTCGAGCTCTGGATATATTCCACCAGATCGATCAGGCCTTCTTCGCTCACCTGGCCCTGATAGGTCGGCATAATCGGCGCGTATCCCGCCACTTCGTGCAGTGTCGGGTTCAGAATCGTGTCCCGCAGAAATGCATCGTCGGCGGCGGCAAATTCCTCCGTTCTTCAACTGGATGTGCGCCCCGTAAATGTTCTCCAGGTTCGGTCCATGGGCGTTGGGCCGCGCTGTTGTGGCAGGAGTTGCAGCCCAGGCTCGCGAACAGCCGTTCGCCATTCTGCGCCAGCGAATCGCCGCTGGTCGAGCCTGCCGCCCATGCCTGGTAATCCTCCGGCTTCATCGCATAGACCCAGCCGATCATCTGCGAATGCAGGGTGCCGCAATACTGTGTGCAGAACAGGTGGTAGACCCCCGGCTTGGTCGCCTCGAACCAGACCGTTTATACCGGCCCGGGATCACCTCGCGCTTGACCCGGAAGGCCGGCATCGGAAAAGCTATGAAAAACATCCTGCGAAATCAGCGTGAGCTGGATGGGCCGGTTAATGGGAATATGCAGCGCGTTGATCTCGTGCTGACCACCCGGATGCTCCGCCTTCCACATCCACTGCTTGCCCACCACATAAATGTTCATGGCGTTCGGCGGCGGACTGTAGATGCGGAAGTAAAGCAGCGCGCCCCACACGAAGCAGATCATGAACAGAATGAGGGGAATGATCGTCCAGGTGGCTTCCAGCAGCGTCGACCCTTCAATCGGCGTGGCCTGCGGATTCCGATCCTTCCGGTACCGGATCGAGAACGTGACCACCAGAAATGCAACCGCCGCCAGGCCCACAACCGAGATCAGAATCAGGAAGAAATACAGAGCGTCCGCGTACGGCGCAATGGTCGACGCCTCCGGCGGAAAGATCGCGAAGTTCGTGAGCCACTTAATCAGAAATTGCCAAAGTACCGGACTGATGAAATGCTGCATCGTCGCTTTTTATCCGTTCACCAAAGTTGTTTTTTGCACCCGCGCTTCTCGCAGATCCCGTCTGAAGTTCATGATCAGGAAACCGCCCAGCAGCAGCACCGTCAGCAAGCCCCCCGCCTGATACAGGCGGATATAGATCAGCGTGTGCCGGTTCAGCGTCGGGTCGTACCGATAACAGTAGGTCAGCAGGTTGTCCACCAGCGAGCCGATCTGCCCGTTCGACGCCTCCACCAGACCCAGCTGCAAATCCTTCGGCGAAAATTCCACGCCCAGGTAGTACTGCGCCAGCCGTCCTTCCGGCGTCACCAGTTCAACCGCGCTGGCATGAGCAAACTGCGTCATCTTGCCGTCGGGACCCGCCATCGGCATGTATCCGAATCCCACCGCGCTCGCCAGCGCCCGAATGGCCGGCTCCTGCCCGGTCAGGAAGTGCCACCCGCCGTTGTCCTGGGGGCGCCCGTACCGCTTCATGTAGAACGCTTTCTCGCGCGCAGCAATCTCCGGGGTCTCCCGCGCATCGATGCTCACCAGCACCACGTCGAAGTCACGCCCCGGCTGCAGTTTCAGCATCTCCAGTGCGCCCACCAGCCCGTCGATTTCCTCCGGGCAAAGAATCTTGCACTGGTAGTACACCAGCGACAGGATCACCGGACGCCTGCCGAAATAGTCTCCCAGATGGACGGCTTTGCCGGTCTCGTCCACAAACGGCAGACTGAGTGGCAGCTGCGTATTCAGCTTCTGCTGGATGCTGATCTTCTTCAGCAGCAGCGGCTGCTGGTCCGCCGGCGTGCCCGGCTTCTTGAAGCCAAACCACTGGCTCTGCGCGTGAATTGCCGGCACGACGCCCACCGCGAGGCATATCAAAGCCACCGCGAGCCGCCTCGCCCTCACCCATCGCCGGACTATATTTTTGCTGACCACGCCGTTTGACTAATCCCTATCCCGTAAACCGTAATCCGTAACCTGCTTCAGTGGTTATTCGCCCCGCTCGACGACTGCTCTCCGGCTTCCTCAGGACGCCCATGCAGTTCCTGCTCATAGCCCGTCGGCGCGAAACCGTTCGTCAGCGGCATCTGTACCGTGGGCGTGCTGTCTCCCACCATCACTGCCTGGCGCTGCTCTGCGGGAGCCACCGGCAGTCCTCGCTGCGCGATCAGCTGCATCGCCTGCTCAATGGGAATTCGCACTTTGCCCTGACCGCGATCGATCCAGCTGTAGTAGTTCAGCAGCAGGTCCTCGCGCTCGTGCAGATTGGCCACGTCCTGATTCCCGTTGTCCAGCTGCACCCGCGGCGAGGGGAACTGCTGGGTCAGCTTCGCCAGCTGCTCCTGCTCCAGCTGCGGACTCGAGCGGAGTTCCTTTGTTGGAGCGATCTGGTTGGCCGCGTTCCATTTGGTGACCGGCCCATCCTGCCGATCCAGAGCGGTATTGATCACCTTGCCCATCACGAAGCAGAAGACAAAGAACACGCCTACCGAGACCGCCAGCCCGATCAGGAACACCACAATCCCGCCCGTGCTTGCGTCGGTGACTTCGTAGCCCTCCCGCACGGAGGGATCGTTCCTGTGAGCGTGGGGATCGAGCGCTCCCGGATCGTGCGGATTATGCGTGGACATAGTCATGCTCCAGAATCTCCGCCAGGTGCGGATCGTTCGTCGCCAATAGCGGCCGCTTCTTCAGCTGCCCGAAGTACGCCACCAGCCAGAAGCAGAACAGCGCTGCCGGCGCAGCAATGTACTCCAGAATTCCCCAGCTGAAATGCAGGTTCCGCGCCGCATCTGCAAAGTTCGGCTCGATCAGCCAGAACATGTCCAGGAATCCCGCGAAAATCATGATCCAGCAGGTGATCGACAGGCGACTCTTGATTCTCTTCAGGTCCCGCGACAAAAGCAGGCTGAACGGAATCAGCCAGTGGAAGATCACATCGAGTGTTGCAATCACGCCCCAGTTGCCGCGAATCCGGTCCAGATACCAGGGAATCTCTTCCGGCGAGTTGCCGGACCAGATGATGATGAAGGCGCCGAAGGCAAAGTAGATATTCAGCATCACCAGCGCGAAGCAAAGCTTTCCCAGATCGTGCTGCTCGATGACGCGGAAGGTGCTTTTGATCGGCTCTGCCCGGCTCAGCCAGATCAGCGTCAGAATCGCCATCGGCAGCACCACGAAAGCTTCGCCCACCAGATACTGGAAGCCGTAAATCGTCGAGTACCACCCTACGTCCAGCGACATCACCCAGTAAATCGACAGGATGAACAGCAGCGCCGCAAACAGCACAACGCCAAATCCGCTCAGGTTTTCGAATTTCGTCCGCCAGTACGCCACGTGCGGCTCAGGATCCGCGT
Organism: uncultured Acidobacteriaceae bacterium; assembly: GCA_963702295.1. Classification (GTDB taxonomy): domain Bacteria; phylum Acidobacteriota; class Terriglobia; order Terriglobales; family Acidobacteriaceae; genus Palsa-343. Next base: position 71,138 of record CAVPCE010000134.1, read on the forward strand.
CCCGCTTCATCGACCACCGGTTCAGCAGCGTTATGTAAAGCGCGAAGATCGCGAAGCACACCAGCGACACCACCCAGAAGTTCGTCTTGTTCAGCATCGGCGACTTCCACTGGATCGCATGCGCCAGTTCGTGCGAGATCGCTCCCGCCTTCTCCGCGCTCGCCCAGTTCTCGTACTTCGCCCAGGGATAAAGCTGGCCATAGGCCGCGCCGAACACCGCCACCGGTATCCACAACAGGACGATCAGCGGCCAGGTCCGCGACATCGCCTCCAGCGGACGCCGGATGATCAGCCCCCACTTGCCGCCGGACAGGTGCTGCACCATCAGCAGCGCCATGCCGCCAAAGCAGAACCCGAAGCACATCACAAAGCCGTCCAGCCAGCCGCGCAGCAGGTGGTTCCAGCCCAGATGCTCCGGATCCAGCGACTGCCCGAGGAACCCGAACAGCACCGCGAACGCCGAAAACACAACCCCCGCGATCAGCGCTCGCCGCCGCCACGTGTCGACGAATGCCGGCGCCGCCAGCGACGTCGTCAATCCTTTGCTGAATGAATCGTTCGCCATCGCTATTCGTGCGCTCCTGAGGGCCGCGCGGGCGGCTGCTTCGTTTCACCCTGCTTCGTGTTCATCGGCTGCTTTGCAGCGCCGGCCGGTTGCGCCACCGCTTCCGCCGGTGCCCCCGCCACGATCCCGATCGTCTTCTGTCCGTAGACCGCCGTCGCCGGCATCGGCCACGGTCCCGCATAGCTCGCCGGCTCACCTTGACTCTGCGCCACGTCCGTCAGGCTCTGCACCTGGGTGCCCGCCGGCACATCGGCCATGGTGGCGTTCTGGCTCAGTTGCAGCGCGCGAATGTACGCCGCGATCGCCCACCGATCCGCCGGAGCTATCTGCGCTTTGTAGTCCGGCATCGCGCCATAGCCATTCGTCATCACGTAAAAGTAGTGGCTGAGGGGCGCGGCCAGCCGCCGCGGGTCGTGGAAGTTCCCCGCCGGCTTGTAGCCGCGTTCCACGATCATGCCTGCGCCATTGCCGACCCGCGAGTGGCAGGGCGTGCAGTAAACATTGAACCGCTCCTGTCCCCGGTCCAGCACCTGCATGGTCACCGGAAACGGCATCATGTTCGCTTCTTTGCCGTTCATCAGGCCGGTGTAGAAGTAGCCGTCCTCGTAGAGCTGCCCGCGCGCCACGGTGTGCTCCACCTGCGGCCGCACCGAGCGCCCATCGGCAAACAGCGTAGTGCCGCGCTGCGGAAACAACTTCGGCTGGTTCTGCATGTCTTCCCGGCAGCCCGCCGCCAGCAGCAGCAGCGCCAGGGCTCCGGTAATCCCCATGGCTCGACGAACCAGCGCAGAAGAGCGACCGGCCTCTCTGTTCGCTATCCGCTGTACGCTGTACGCTGAGCGCTTAATACTCCACCTCCACTACCGAAACCGGCGCACTGCGCTTCCAGAAAACCCCTCGTCTCCGCCGGCTCAAACTTCGGATCCGTCGACTCCAGGCACAGAAAAAACTTGTCGCTGGTCGCGCCATTGCGGAAATTCGGCGCGTTGAATACCGGGTGATACGGCTTGGGCAACCCGTTCAGCGCCAGCATCCCGAACGCCGCCGACAACCCGGACCACAGAATCGTCCACTCGTACGCGGGAACCACAAACGCCGGCCACGAAAAATACGGACGCCCCGCAACATTCAGCGGATACGACCACACCGAAATCCACGTCTCCAGTCCGAACATTGCCGCCAGTCCCAGCAACCCGCCGATCAGGCACACCAGCGAAACCTCGTCGCGATGGAACCCAATCGCCTCCGCCGCCTCTTCAACCGGATACGGCGTGTAGCAGTCCATCCGCCGATATCCCGCCGCATGCGCCGCGTGCGCCGCATGCACCAGTTCGCGCGGGCGTGTCGAATTCCGCCATCAATCCGTACAGCCCCTCAGCGAAGTGGCATTAGTCACCTGCCTCCGGAAGACAGTTCGCTCTTTTCTCCCGCACCTTCGCCTGCGGCAGCATCATGCCGCAGCTCCGACATCGGAATCATGGGCAGGAAGCGAATGAACAGGAAGAACAGAAATGTAAACAGCCCCAGCGTCCCGACAAACGTCATGTAGTCCCACCGGGTCGCGCGATAGGTGCCCCAGCGACGACGGCAGGTAATCGCGCGTCAGACTGGTCACCACGATGACGAACCGCTCGAACCACATGCCCGTATTCACGATCAGCGACATCAGGAACAGTCAGCCCCACGTTGCTCCGCGAACTTCCGGATCCACAGGGTCAGTCTGCGGCATCGCGATGTTGCAGGTGATGAGCACCCAGTACGACCAGCCCATCGGCCCGAACATGCGGTTCCACATCATGAAGTATTCCCAGTGGCTGGCCGAATACCAGCTCATGAAGACTTCCATGGAGTAGCCGTACGCCACGATCATGCCCGTTGCCAGCATCACCTTGCGCGCAGTTGTCGATGTGGCGGAGGTGATCAGATCTTCGAGGTGATAGAACCTGCCGAATCGGAATCGCCAGCGTCAGCACCATGGCGAATCCCGAGTAAATCGCGCCGGCCACGAAGTACGGCGGGAAGATCGTCGTATGCCAGCCCGGCAGCAGCCGCCACCGCGAAGTCGAAGCTGATGACCGTGTGCACCGAGAGCACCAGCGGCGTCGCCAGACCGGCCAGCAGCAGCGAGGCCGTTTCATACCGCATCCAGTGCCGCACCGATCCGCGCCAGCCCAGCGACCAGCAGGCCATAGAAGATACTTCGCCGAACTTCGACTGTCGCGCGGTCGCGCAGCGTGCCGAGATCGGGGATCATCCCCATGTACCAGAACACCACCGAGATGGTCGCGTACGTCGAAACCGCGAACACGTCCCACAGCCAGCGGCGAGCGGAACTGCGGCCAGCAATTCATCGTGTTCGGGTACGGAAACAGCCAGTACCCCAGCCACGGCCGGCCTACGTGAATCAGCGGGAACATGCCGGCGCACACCACGGCGAAGATCGTCATCGCCTCGGCGAACCGGTTGATCGAGTTGCGCCAGCTCTGCTTGAACAGCAGCAGAATCGCGGAGATCAGCGTGCCCGCGTGGCCGATACCGATCCACCACACGAAGTTGATGATCGCGAATCCCCACGCCACCGGGATCGTGATGCCCCAGATCCCGACGCCCTTCAGGAACAGCCAGGTCACCGCCGATCATCAGCATCAGCGACAAAGCCGCCCGCCAGCATGAACCCGAACCACCAGCCCAGCGGCGTGTGACTCGTCAGCACGATGCGCGCAATCTTCTCGGTGACCGACTTGAAGTTGTGCCCCGGCGCGATGACCGCGTATTCCCCGGTGACGCGGGTCGATCATCGGATCGTTGACGGGTACGTCTTTTGTTGCCATTCGATCCGTATTCCCCGCTGAATTTGCTCTGTTCGCTTTCCTGCCGGTCCGTGACCGTTGTCCCGCTAACTGCTTCTAACTGACCCGCTAGCTCTGATACTCTCCCAGCGACTTCGCCAGATCCGGGTTGATGTTGACGCCGGCCGTGTACGTCGTGCGCGGCCGCAAGTTCAGGTCGGCCAGCACCTGGTAGTCGCGTTCATTCGCCTTGATCTTCGATACCTGGCTGTTCTTGTCGTTGATGTTGCCGAAAATGATCGCGTCGGTCGGGCAGGCCTGCTGGCACGCCGTCACGAATCTCGCCGTCGCGAATCGCGCGGTTCTCCTTGTCCGCCTCGATCTTCGCCGCCTCGATCCGCTGCACGCAGTAGCTGCACTTCTCCATCACGCCGCGCGAACGCACCGTGACATCGGGATTGCGCATGAACTTCAGGCTCTCCGTGTCGTAGTCGGAGTACAGCAGGAAGTTGAACCGCCGCACCTTATAAGGCAGTTGTTCGAGCAGTACCGCGTGCCCACGCAGCGGTTGTAAACCATCATGTTCAGGCCTTCCGGCGAATGCACCGTCGCGCCCACCGGGCACACCTGCTCGCATCGGCGCGTTCTCGCAGTGCTGGCAGATCATCGGCTGGAAGTGCGCCTGCGGCGCATGCAGATCGCCCTCGAAGTACGTATCGATGCGGATCCACTGCATGATGCGGCCGATCTTCACCTGCTCGCCGTCCGACCACCGGAATATTGTTCTCTGCATAGCAGCGACGACGCACGCGTTGCAGCCCGATGCAGGAGTTCAGATCGATCGCCATGCCCCAGGCATTCTTGTCATAGCGATATGCCGGGAACATGCTCTCGTTGGCCTCGGGCGACCAGTGCGCCACGCCTTCATGCGCAAACTCAGGATCGGCCTTGTACTCCGTCAGCGTCGCGTACCGGATAATCCCGCGGTCCAGCGCTTCGTTGCCTTCCAGCGAATGCGTCCCGCTGCCATCGCCGCCAGCCGCCTCGCTCCGCTGGTCGATGTGGTGGCTCTTCGTCACGCACAGATCGTAGATTTCGCCCGTCCGCCGCAGCGTTGCGCCGGTCTGCGACCAGGGCATCTCGGACGACTGGATCAGATAGCCGTTGTAGCCCACGCCGCCGGCCACGCGCCCCATCCGCCGGCCCTGCCCCAGCGTCACCACCACCACGCCGTCCGCCTGTCCGGGAACCGCCAGCGCCCCGGCTACAATCTTCCGCCCGCCTGCGCTGATCTCCACCGCGTCGTCTTCTGACAGTCCGAACTTCTCCAGCGTGGCAAAGCTCATCTGCGCCGCGTTGTCCCACGACAAGTTGGTGATCGGCCGCGGAATTTCCTGCATCCACCCTACGTTCGCAAATCGCCCGTCATAAACATGCGAATCGGGCCGGAACAGCAACTCCACTCCATTGCCATTGCCGGCCGCCGCGTTCGGGAACGCGGCCACGCCGCCCTTCGCCGCTACCGTCTTCGGCGCAAAAGCTGTATCCGCGATCCAGCCATCGTGCAGTACCTTGCGCCAGTTGAACTCGGCGTCGCCCTTCGCCAGCGGGCCGCCGTTCTTCATCCAGGTCGCCCGCACCGCTTCGTACGCCGACATATCCGGCTGATCCAGCAGCGACTGCAGAATCTCGTGCGCGTTATGCCCGCCATACAGCGGATCGATCATCGGCTGCACGATGCTCACCGTGCCGTCGTACGCACGCGCATCCGACCACATCTCGAGGTAATGCGCGTTGTTGATGTGCCAGTGCGCAATCTCCCCCGTCTCATCCACATGCGAACCGAGATGGACGATCGTCCCCACCTTGCCCAGAGCGGTCTCAAATTCCAGATCGGCCGGCGCCGTGTACACCGGATTCGCGTTCAGAATCACCAGCCAGTCCACTTTGCCGGCATTCATATCCGCAACCAGCGCCTTCAGGTCCGCCATCTGGATCGACGGCATCGGGTTCACCGTGTCGGTGTACACCACCGTCTTGCCCACGTTGCCCAGCTTCTCGTTGATCGCGAACGCTGCCTGATGCACCTCCGGCGGAGCCATGATCGCCGGGAATCACCACGCACTTCCCGCCATTCGCCTGCAGGTCCGCTGCTACGCCGGCGAGATATTTCGCCTCATGCTCCGACCAGTTACCGCCCTGCCCGCCACCCGCGCCGACCGCACCTGCCAGGGCCTGCGCAAACCCAGCCATCTGGCTCGGCCGAACCGCCAGCCGATGCTCGGCCTTAAAGCCCGTCAGCGTCGTCGCGGTCTCGATCGTGTACAGACGATTCATCGCGTCGTCTGTTCCCGCCAGCTTCCGCTTGTTCGCGTAATCCTGCGCCAGCCGATGGAAACCCGGGTGTTGCGCGCCGCCCAGAAAATCCGCATCCAGCGAAACAATCACGTCCGCCTGATCCAGCCGGTACTGCGCGTCCACATATTGCCCGAAGGCCTGCTTCGCTGCCGTGTAGTGGCTGTCGCGATTCAGCGTGTCGTACTGGATGAACTTTGCCTGGGGATAATTCTTCTGTCCCTGCTGCCACTGCGCCGCCATCGTCGGCGACGTCACCGTCGCGCTCAGGAAGTACAGTCCCTGCCCGCCCGACGCCTTCTTGTCCGCCAGCATCGAGCGGAATGCCGCCAGGAATGCGGGCCAGGAACGCGTCTCTCCCCGGTACAGTATGTGCTGCGAGCGGTCCGGATCGTACAGATCCAGCAGCGTCGCCTGAGTGATCGGATCCGATCCGCCGCGGTTGTACGGATGTTCGGGGTTCCCGTCCACCTTGATCGGACGATAGGCGTCGCTCTTGATCAGCACCGGCACCGCGCCCGTAGTGAACGGAAACGCGCTCGCAAAATAAACCGGCTTGCCCAGGATCAGATCTTCCGGAGCCGCCACATAGGGCATGATGGGTTCATCCGGCTGCTTGGTGCAGCCCGCCAGCCCCGCCAGCGCCATCGACGCGCCCATCACTTTCAGGAAGCCGCGCCGCGTTACCGGATCGATCCATTCCGATGCCTGCGACGGAAATTCCTGCGCCACCTGCTCGGCAAACTCCGGCGTCTCCGCCAGCTCGTCAATCGATCGCCAGAATTTCTTCTTCCTCGGGCTGCCTTCCTCATTCGCCAGCTTCGCCCGTACCTGCTCGAGGCTTAGCTTCTTCGGTTCCTCGATCTGCACCAGATTCGCCGTCGCTTCGTCCGTCATGGCTCTTTCTGCGCTCTGTGCTTCAGGCCCTGCGCCTGTCCGCGGTCCGCTGTCCGCTCTCCGCTCGCTTTTCATCATCGGTGGCAAACCTCGCAGCTCGTCAGCTCACGTGGCGGGCGAATGTCGTAGTGCTGGATCAGGAACTTGCCCAGCTCATCCTGGTTCGTGAACTTCACGTAATGCATCCCCGCCGGCAGCTTCTCCGGCGCCGTATCCTCGCTGCCAATCCCGGTTCCGGCCACTTGCGCCGCCATCCCCGTCGGCGGACGGCTGAGCGCCGCCATCTGAATTCCACCCGCTCCCGGATTCGCCTCCGTGCAGGTCACGCTCTCCGCCGTCGGCGTCCCTTTGGATACGTCCTGGGCCGCGCACCACACCGGCTTCAGCTCCGACGCGCCCGTCCACGCCATGTTGTAAATCTCGCTCGTCGGCCGCAGGTTCTTCGCCGGATTCCGGTGGCAGTTCAAACACCACTCCATCTGCAGCGAGTTCTGCATGTACATGATGGGCATCTCGTCCACCCGCCCATGACAGGTCGAGCACCCAATCCCCTTGTTCACGTGAATTTCATGGTTGAAGAACACGTAGTCCGGCAGGTCGTGCACCCGCGTCCATGGAATCGACTGCCCTGTCGCCCAGCTGTCCCGTACCGGCTTCAACAGATCTGCATCCGTCCAGATCTGCGCGTGGCAGTTCATGCACGTCTTGGTCGGAGGAATTCCCGCGTAACTCGATTCCTCCACCGACGTGTGACAGTACTGGCACTGCAGCCCCAGTCCTTCCACGTGATGCTTGTGACTGAATGGGACCGGCTGATCGGCTCGCTGGCCCTGCCGCGTCACCCATGGCGACCGCTGCAGTTCATCAAGTGTCAGCCCCAGGCTGATGATGATCAGCCCCGTCAAAATCAGGCTCATCCGGGCCAGCGCGTTCGAGCTGCGGTCAAAAATCTGCGGCATGAATGCGTCCTGCTTCTCCTGGTGAATCGCAACGAAGTGAGCTTAACGAAGTGAGAACTTACGGTTACCGGCGGTCATCCCCTGTGTCTCAGAACCGCGCGAAGTGGAACCGAGGTGCGGTCTCAGACAAAATCCCGTGAGATGTCACCGAAAGAGCCTTAGCTGCTGATCCAGCGCACAGTAACTCACCGCTCGGGTTCGGCCCCTGGGCTCTGGAAGAGGTTGGTTTGTCTTCTGGATCACACCCGATTGTGATCTGCATCACAAAAACATTTCGAAAGAAGAACTATAGCGGCAGATTGCCGCCCTCTGCAAGCCGACCCACGTGAGATGCTAAAAAAATCCCACTGGTAACCTGCAGAGCATCCTGCATCGCTCCGCGCTCGATTCGCATGCGAACCCCCATGCAGGCCCTGTTCATGCGCGCCCAGGACGGCGGGAGCGGTGCTCTCGCCGTCCTCATCTGTAACCGTCCCGATGCCTAATCCTTCAGCTCCTCTGTGCCCCCCGTCTGCTGTCTGTGGTAACTAAGTGTGTGCGTCCTGAGTTCTGAGCCCCGCCACCCCGCTCGCGTCCTGTCCGCTCTCCGCTATCCGCTGTACCCTGTCTTCACCATGACCGACGGAAGACGCGCCGTCCGCTACGACGCTCAGCAAGCCTGCCGCGACCTCGCCGCCGCCGACCCGAAACTCGGCGACCTCATCCAGCGCGCCGGACCCTTCACCCTGAAGCTCAAAAGCCAGCACTCGCCCTTTGAGGCGCTGCTCGAATCCATCATTTATCAGCAGCTCCACGGCAAGGCGGCCGCGGCCATTCTCAAACGCCTGCTCACCGCGTTCGGCGAGCTCCATCCCGCTCCGGAACACCTGCTTCAGGCGCCCGACGACATGCTCCGCGCCTGCGGCCTCTCCGCCTCCAAGACCAAAGCCCTCCGCGATCTCGCCGCGAAGACCCTCGACGGCACCGTTCCCACCCTCGTCGCCATCCGCCGCATGTCCGACGCGGAAATCATCGAGCGTCTCACCGCAGTTCGCGGCATCGGCACGTGGACCGTCGAGATGCTCCTCATCTTTCGCCTCGGCCGCCCCGACGTCTTCCCCGTCACCGATTACGGCGTCCGCAAAGGTTTCGCCCTCACCTTCAACCGTCTGCCGAAGAGCAAACCCTTCGACGCCTCCATGCTCGCCAAACCAGACGCCATGTTGCGCCGCGCCGAAAAGTGGCGGCCCTGGCGCTCCGTCGCCAGCTGGTACCTCTGGCGAGCCTGCGATCTCGCCGGCAGGAAAATGGTTCTCCCCGACTAGCCCGGCTTTGCCCTGCATAAAAAAGTCACCGCCGAAGCGGTGACAATGGAGGTAGCTGTCGTTTTTTTTATTTTGACTACATCTCGCTCACTGGCCCGATATCTCTCGGGTGGGCACATACTCGCTGGGCCTCGGCTTCCGATCCAGCCGATTGGTGATCATGCTGCCGTACTGCACGGACTGTAGTTCGTGCTCGCCGCCGTTCTCATCGAAACGCAGCACGATCCGAGAGTCTGTGGGGGAGGGCTCTCCGGGTCCGGCGATCCAGGTAAAGCTGCGCGACCATGTCTCGGTCGCCCGCAGCGTTACCAGACTGCTCGTCGCATCGTGTCCGATCTGATAGCGCCCCGCCGGGCAAAGCTTGCCATTCACGGTGAAATCGAACGGCACATCCACCATCACTTCAGCCATCGCAGGTGCCGCAGCCATAGCCCCCGCCAGTAACACGGCTGAGGCCAATACAAACTTGGGGAGTAGAGACCGCATGGGAAATACCTCCTGACTTCTCCCTCATGCTGCTCCGTCTCCGCACTCCAGCGCGTCAAGGTCCCGTCCAGATTTCGTCAAGTTTCTCCGCCGGCCCTGAGTTCCGCCCTGCGTCCGGCTCCGCGGCAGACCGTCGCCCTCCGGCGCCTTCGCGAAAACCGCGTCGATCTCCCTGAAAGCGTCGACCCGCTCCGTGCCCGACAAATGCTCCGCTGCCCGCAGAGCCTGCTCGACAAAGAGCTGCGCCTCCGCAACCGCACGCCGATCCCGCGCCTGCACGGCGGCCTCGCACAGCGCCGCGCTGGCCCGCCGCCACTCTCCAGCCGCCTCATAATGCATCGATAGCTCGCGAGCCACAGCCGCCTGGCGCCCCTGAAACAGCTCGCCCAGCCGTTCGGCAATCCGCGCGTGCCACTGCGCCCGCCGCGCCAACGCCAGCCTCCGATACAACACCTCGCGATACAGCCCGTGCACAAACACGTAGAACTCCGAACGCGTCCCGTCCGGCAATTCGTCCTCACCGCCGCGCTCGACGAAATGCACCCGCCGCGCTATCCGGTCGCAGGTTTCCTCGATTCGCGCCGGTTCCTCGCCCAGCGCCGCTGCTACCGCCCAGGCGGGAAACGCAATCCCCATCAGGCTGCCCGCGCCCAGCACCCTCTGCTCCTCGCTGGTCAGGCCCTCCATCTCCACTTCGATCATCTGCGCCAGACGATCCGGCACATCGGCCTCGGCTTCTTCCAGGCTGCCGTGGACCTTCCATCCGTCGTCGCCCCGTACCAGGCAGCCGCGCGTCACCAGATGCTCCACGATCGCGATCGCAAACAGCGGATTCCCTTCCGACCGATGGTGCACAAACGCCGTCAGCACCGGCGGCGGTGTCCCCTGCTGCAGTTCCCGCTCCAGCAACGCCTGCACCTCGACCCGCCCCAAAGGCATCAGCGGTAGTTCCACGCATAGTTGCCGCATCAGCAGATTCTGCTTCAGGGCCTTCACGCCCGTATCGCCGCTGCGCGCCTCGCCATCATCCCCGGCGCTGTCGCCTGTCTCTTCGACTAAACGGTTGCGCAAGCCGCTGCCGCATCCGCAGGTCGCCAGCACCAGCAGCTTCGCCGCGCTCCGCCGCCGCGCCAGCGCCGACAGCAAATCCAAAGTCCCCTCATCCGCCCACTGCACGTCTTCCAGGACCAGCAGCAGCGGCTTCTCCGCCGCAATCTCTTCCAGCGCCGCGCACAAATCTCCCGGCTTGCGCTCGATCGGGAGCAGCGGCGTTGCATGCATCGCCGGCGCCGGTCCCAGTCCGGCCAGCCATGCCGGAGCCATCCTCGTCAGCACTGCGCGGGCCCCCTCGCCCTCCGCTCGCACGCACAACCCGCCCAGCGCCTCCATCACCGGGTAGTACTCGTCGCGCCGGCCAAAACCCTCCACACATTGCCCGCGCCCCACCTGTACCGCGCCCGGCAGCGCCACGCCCCTGCAAAACGCATCCACCAGCGCCGTTTTCCCGATTCCGGCTTCCCCACTCACGAAAAGAATCTGCCGCTGCCCTCGCGCCGCCTGCGTCAGAGCTGCCCGCAGCCTGCCCATCTCTTCAACCCGGCCCACAATCGTCCGCTGCCGCGTCTCAGACTCTTCCGGCTCCGGCCCCGCGGCCGCTGCTCCCTCTGCCGAACCGGTTTCATCAATCGCGGCCACAAAGCAGTAGCCGCGCTTCATAACCGTCTGGATGAACCGCGGCTGCCCGGCATCGTCTCCAAGCAGCTTCCGCAGATCCAGCACATAGGTGCGCAGCACCTGAGGCTGCACATAAGTCTCCGGCCACAGGGCATCCAGCAGCTCATCGTGCGTGATCAGCCGCCCCGGATGTTCGACCAGGTACCGCAACACAAGAAAGGGTTTCGGCGGCAGCGTTACCTGCTGGCTGCCCCGCCACAGACACTCATTCCGCGTGTCCAGCCTGAATCCGGCAAACTGCTTCATGCCGCCGGCTCCCGCCCGGCATACTGGGGAATCGCTGACTCAAGGGCAACTCAACGGCCATTGTCAGCGGCCGTCGTCTCCACTCCTGTCTGCCCCACTTAGACGTGGAGAGGCCGCTTTTTGGCGCGCGTCCGAACACCCCGCACTGTCCGGCTTCGGACACCAGTGTCCGCAGACGTCACAGGCGATTCCCTGCCGCGGGCCGAGGATTCACCTCTCTGTCAGGAAGCGGCGCAACTCGTCAACGCCCTACCAGCCTCCACCTCTCTGGCGCCAGCCGGTGCGCCCAGGTCACACCCATCGTGAATTGCTCTCGAGGCGCACCTGCTGTCCAGGCACGCGTGTACGCCGTGTCCAACACCAGATTCGGCCGGACCGCCCAGGAGATTCCCGTCAGAGCCTGCCCAAACCGATCCGCCGTTCCCGGCTGCGAACCGCCATCGCACTCCAGAATCCATCCCACATTCCCCCGCACCGGAACCGTCATCGCCAGCCCCGACTGCACCGCCCCGTCATATCCACCCGCCCCTCCTGCCAGAGTGCCTGCCAGGTTGAAATCAAAGTGCAGCTCCCGCACATCGCGACTCGCCAGAAACACCAGCTGGTGATCTACACACCCCGTTCCGAACCCTTTCGCCGGATTTGCCGTCGGAATCGTCACCCCGTAGCTCACCGCCATGGCCGGAATCCGCCGCCCCTGCCGCAGAAACTCATCCATAGCGCTCAACGACAGGTCGCTGATTCCGCCCACTGCGTCCGTGCCTCCGCCGCCCTCCACCAATCGCATTGGCAGCGATAACGTCATGTCCAGCGATCGGTTGATTCCGTAACGTTCGGTTGAGGTCAGCGCGCGCTGCGAGGCGCCTCCACTCAGTGCCATCCAGCGCCACCCCAGGTCGTTCTCCATGACGCCGCACTGCGTCGTCTGCGCTCCCGCCGTCCACATAGGCCGGCTCGGCTGCGAGACCACCGCCGCCGTGCAGGGATCCTCCGCCGCCGGCGCGGCCGAGCGCACCAGTTCCACGGCCGCTGGCGACGGCGCCCCGCCCTCACTTCCTCGTCCGGCGGGATTCGGTGCCGCCACCATCGCCAGCATCTTTGACTCTCTTGGTCCTTCCGCCGACGCCTTGGCTCCCCCCACCAACACCAGCATTCCTGCCACCCAGGCCACCTGCCATCCGCGTCCCATACCGACTCCTGCGCGAGACCCTCCGCGCGGGCCCTCCCACAGACCGTCATCGGTTGAATCTTAGAAATTTCTAATGCTCAGGGCCGGTGTTTCACGCTCAGACAGGGCAAGGCGCGCAGCGGCTCCCGATCCCATTCAGGAAATGGCCTTGCTCGCTCTAAGGATTCCGCGATCCGCTCCGATAAGGCATATGTCTTCGCCAAACCGTCACGCGGACATCCGTCGAAGGCGGAGCCGCAATCGGTCGCCAGGATGTCAGAAAGGAACGCAAGCGATGTCGCTCGCCCGCAATATCCCGATCGCCCGGAAATTTACACTTGCCTTTGGCACCGTCTGCCTTCTCGGCGTCGGCCTGGGACTCTTTAGTTACCTGACTCTGCATAACCTCGCTCAGAAAGTCGCCGGCATTACCGACGACGACTTCCCCTCCATCACCTATCTGGCAGCCGTCCGCAACGACATCAATCAGGTCAGGCGCAACGATCTTGCCTTCCTGCTCTGTGATTCACGGGAGTGTGTACTCCACGAGAATGAATCCCGCGAAAAGGCGCTCGCCGACCTTCAGACCCAGCTTGCCGGCTATCAGCCCTACATTACTTCTCCTCGGGAACGCGACCTGACCCAGAAATTTGCCGCAGCCTTTGCCCAGTACAACGAGATCGGCAATCGCACCCACACCCTGTATGAACAGGGAAAACAACACGAAGCCGCCTCCCTCATCACAACCGAAGCCACCGCGGCGCTCTTTCACACGGCAGTGGACTACGCCAGCCAGGACGTCCTCTTCAACCTCGACGAGGGCAACGGGGACGCCCGCGACGTGGTCAATTCCATCCACAGCGCTTCATGGGTCAACGGAGGCACCATCCTCCTTGAGCTTCTTCTCTGCGCCTTCATCGGCTGGCAGCTCACCCGCCTCATTGCGCCGCGCATCGGCGTCGTCACCCGCGCCCTCGAGCGCATGGCCCAAAAGGACTTCACCGCCCAGGTCGTGGTTACCGGCAGCGACGAAATCGGCCGCCTCGGCGTCGCCCTCAATACCTGTTCCGAGGCCGTCCGCCAGGCCCTGCAGTCGGTCGCCGCCAGCGCCAACACCCTTGCCGCCTCCACCGCCCAGGTCAGCGGGAGCGCCTCACAAACGGCCTCCAACGCAAGGGCTCAGTCCACCAAAACCGGCCAGATCGCCGCCGCGGCCCAGGAAATGACCGCCACCATCGGCGAAATCAGCCGCAACACCGAAAACGCCGCTTCCGCCAGCCGCGAGTCTGCCGCCACTGCCGAACAGGGTGGCTCGGTCATGCAGGCTGCCGCCGCCACCATGGAAAAAATCGCAGCGGCCACCGGATCTGCCTCCGAAAAGATGTCGTCCCTCGCCCTGCGCTCCGACGAAATCGGCAAAGTCGTCGGCGTCATCCAGGAAATCAGCGAGCAGACCAACCTTCTCGCCCTCAATGCCGCCATCGAATCCGCGCGCGCCGGCGAACATGGTCGCGGTTTCGCTGTCGTTGCCGGTGAGGTCCGCCGCCTGGCTGAGCGTACCCGCAGCGCCACCGAAGAGATTGCCGCCACCATCCGCACCATGCAGGAGGAAACCCAGGCGACCCTCCAGGTTATGCAGGACAGCAACACCGCCGTCAGTTCCGGTATCGAGGAGACCACCCGCGCCCGCTACAGCCTCGACTCCATCATCCAGTCCTCCAAACAGGTCGAACAGCAGATTCAGCTCATCGCCTCGGCTGCCACCGAGCAAACCGCCGCCTCGGGCGAAATCTCCCGCTCCGCCGAGGAAATCTCCCGCCTCTCCCTCGAAAACACCCAGGGCGCCGATGAAGCCGTCGCAGCCCTGAACAGTCTCGCCGGTCTGGCAGGCGAACTCGACCAGATCATCCATCAGTTTCGCCTTGACGACGACGACTCATCCGGAACTCTCCCGGCGTCCGCCAGGACCTCGATCCGCAATTTTGTCCGCCAACCCGCCTGAGTTCTCAGCTACCTGCTGAGGCTCGGACGATCCACTGCAGCTTGATCCCAGGAGCCTCATCCAGGCTCCCGGTTTAACCTCCGTCTCCCAATGATCGACTCCCCGCTATCCGCTATCTGCCATCCGCCATCCGCCATCCGCCATCCGCCATCCGCCATC
>CAVPCE010000135.1:0-7870 GCA_963702295.1 uncultured Acidobacteriaceae bacterium
GGCAACAATGACACAGCGCTGGATAAAAAAGATTGAAAAGGCTTTTGATAAAGAAATGTTTCGACTACTCGACAAGCACATACTGATTGACGCACTGATGAAGCGCATGAAGCCCGGGACGCCGGAATTCATCGCGGAGTTCCGGAAGATCATGCCTCACTGCGACATCATCCCCACCGGACCGGCTCCCGTATAACCGCCACGGCCGGCCTCTGGTTTTCGCAATCCCCGGTTTCTCCCACGCGTGGACGCCAGCTGCTGTCGCTTGCCAAGGTGATACCGCTTTATCCCGGTCGTCGCCCTTCAGCAATCTTTGTCTCCCCTTTGTCCTGTGAACGCCGGCGAGAGCGGCCCTTCGCCGATTCTTCAGATCCGGGTGGCTCACGGAACGGTTCCACAGCAATGCGTTGGTAGCGCACTTCGAGCACGGTCAGATGTTCTGTCCCGCTCGGCGCCTGGAGAATTACGGTGTCACCCGCTGCCGACTTAATCAGTGCACGTCCCAGAGGGGACACCCAACTGATGTGGTTACGGCTGAGATCGACTTCATCGGTGCCCACGATGCTGACTGTCCGCTCCTCTCCAGCCGCATTGGCATAGCGCACGGTCGCCCCGAAGTATGCCCTCGCTCTCGCCTGCCCCGTCCTCGGAGCTTCCGGGTCCACCACTTCCGCGGCATCAATCCGCTTCGTAAGAAAGTGAATCCGCCCGTCGATCTGCCGCAGCCGCCGCTTGCCGTACTGATAATCGGCGTTTTCACTGCGATCACCGTTGCCGGCAGCCCAAGCCACCACCTCCACCACGGCTGGGCGGTCCCTGGTGAGCAGAAACAGGTGCTCATCTTTGAGACGCTGGAGCCCGCTCGGCGTTATGTAGTTCCTGCCTCGCGTCGCGGGTTCGTCCGCTTCTGGTCTTCTCGTAAACCCCTTCCGCATCTCGCTAGTCCTCCCAGCGCCAAACCGGTGAGTGCCCCCAATGTATGCGGAGGTACGCCGAAAGAAAATACTGCAGATCATCCAGGTTCATGGATTTTATTCGCGGTCCTGATCGATTTTTTCAGTCTTCCAGACCTTGAGCGATCCTGTCCATCATCTCCCGGAAACAGCACCTTGTCCCATGCCTCCCACCCCCGAGGGTGGGGTCGCAACCGCGCTTGCTGTACCGTAGAAAAGGAATTCTGAGGAATCGAAATGCGCGCTCTCGTTAAGGCTCGAGCCGAACGCGGCCTCTGGCTCGAGGATGTTCCCGAGCCCGAATACGGCATCAACGACGTTCTCATCCGCGTTCGCCGCACCGGCATCTGCGGCACCGACGTCCATATCTATCAGTGGGACGAATGGGCGCAGCAGACGATCCCTGTGCCCATGGCCATCGGCCACGAATTTGTCGGCGAAATCGCCGCCGTCGGCTCGAACGTCTCCGACTTCAAAGTCGGCGACCTCGTCTCTGGTGAAGGTCACGTCACCTGCGGACGCTGCCGCAACTGTCTCGCCGGCCGTCGCCATCTCTGCGCGCATACCTCTGGAGTCGGAGTTAATCGACCAGGCGCCTTTGCCGAGTACATTGCGCTGCCCATGACCAACATCTGGCGCCACCACGCTGGAGTTCCGGAAGAAATCGCCGCCATCTTCGATCCCTTCGGCAATGCGGTCCACACCGCGCTGGCTTTCCCGGTTCTCGGCGAAGACGTCCTGATCGCGGGCGCGGGTCCGATCGGACTCATGGCTATTCCCATCGTGCGCCACGCCGGGGCTCGCTATGTTGCGGTCACCGATCTGAATCCCTTCCGCCTTGATCTGGCGCGGAAAATGGGCGCGACCCTCGCGGTGGATCCGCGTGAAACGCCGGTCGCGGAGGTGCAGAAGCAGCTCGGCATGCAGGAAGGGTTCGATGTCGGCCTCGAAATGTCGGGCAGCCACGCCGCCTTCAACGAGATGATCGACAACATGGCCCACGGCGGCCGGATCGCCGTCCTCGGACTGCCCGCGAAGCCGATGCAGACCGACTGGCGCAAGATCATCTTCAACATGCTTACGATCCGCGGCATCTACGGCCGCGAGATGTATGAGACCTGGTACAAGATGTCGGTTCTGATTCACATCGGGCGTCGACATTTCACCGGTGATCACGCACCGCTACAGCTACAAGGACTATGAGAAGGGCTTTCAGGCCATGATCGGCGGCGAATGCGGCAAGGTCATCCTGGACTGGACGACGATTTAGGCTCTGCTGCCTGGTCTGGCTCGCCGGAGAGCTCCCGCACTACGAACGTCTTGGCGGCGGCAACCGCCTCTGCCGGGTCGTCGCCCCGCAGCAGCCGGCAGAGCAGCGCCGTCGAGAAAGCGCAGCCCGTTCCATGGCTGCCATGTCGGCCGCGCGCCTCGACATGCCGGCCCGGAAACCAGCGCTCCTCGCCGGTTGCCGTTCGCAGGAAATCGTCCGGCGGGTCGAGATGGCCGCCGGTCACGACGACGGTCAGGCCCGGCGCCAAGGCAGCGATCCGTTCCGCGGTCCCCGGAATTGCCTCTCGCCCCGGAGCGGCCTCGCCCAGAAACGCCCCAGCCTCATCCAGATTGGGAGTCACCCAACCTACGATGGGCAGCAGTTCTTCCGTCAGCCGTCGGAGTCCGTCCGGCACCAGCAACTCCGCTCCGGAACTCGACCGAATGACCGGATCCAGCACTACACGCTCTCGGGGAACGCCAGCCGTTCTCAGCCAGTCAGCGACCACGCTCACGGCCGCGGCAGTGGCCAGCATGCCGATCTTGACTCCGGCGATCCCGCAGGCGGATACCCCAAAGGCATCGCCCAGGCACTTCAGGGTGTCCCCCAAAAGGCCCGGGTCGACCGGATCGACCCTGCGAACCCCCTGGGTTGACTGGACGGTTAGCGCCGTTAGTGCGGTTACCCCTGAAACTGCATGTGCCGCCATCACTTGCAGATCGCGAGTCGCTCCGGCGCCGCCGGTGGGATCCAGCCCGGCTATCGTCAGCGCTAATGTCTCTCCGGCTAACTGCTTGACACGATAAGGCTTCTGGAGCAAAGTCATTCCCGCCCTGGTTCCGGGCAGCGCTCTGCCCTTTTCTGCCATCGTACTTTCAGGTCTTCTCTTCCGGCGTTCGCCCAGTTCAGGCACCGGAGCGGAGGCTGTTTCGTTTTTTTGGCCGTTTCAATGTGCTTTCCGAACTATCACAAATGGCTCGGTTGCGCAACCGCTGCGGCTAAATAAATAGTTCCTTTTGTTTGACTTACGAGACATAGATTCCTACAATTTCAAGAGGAGGATTATGCACGCTATCCGACGATCCGATAACGCGAAACGTCCTCGCCATTGGCTCACTTTTGCCGGCGCAGTTCTTGCTACCCTCGTGGGTGTCGTTGGCGCCCAGGCAGCTTCCCCAGCCGATCACCTGACGGCTCCGGAAATGGCCGTTCACCATCATCACTGGTACGAGTTTGGCGTTGCGTCCTGGTATGGAAAGTTCTTCCAGGGCAAGACTACCGCGAGCGGGGTTCCTTACGACGAGAACCAGCTCACCTGCGCTCACCGGACGTTGCCGCTTGGCTCCGTGCTCAAGGTAACGAACCTGCGCAATCATCGTTCCGTCGTCGTCACCGTGAATGACCGCGGACCGGTCCCCGAAGACCGGATTATCGACCTTTCCCATGCCGCCGCCGAGGCACTTGGTTTCAGCGAGCGCGGTCTGGCGCCCGTGAAGGTCGAGTTGATCGGGCCCAGGGCTGAGGTAGCCCAGCTTCAGTCGCCCCCGGACCTGCTTCCGGCCCGCTAGGGTTGAGCTAAGTCCTTAGTTTGTAACATCCGGACCTTTAGTCTTCCAATTCCGCCGGACTCCTGCTGTGACATTTGTTGTTCAGCAGGGGCGGGTTGCTGCGTTGCACGTTCGATGGCCGGGTGAGGCCGCGTGCCGAGGGAACGAAATAAGAGCGCGGTTTTGCGGGTTCATTCTCGTCGCTGGCGGTGCGGGATCAGCTGCGATTAGAGTGAGCATGTGCTAAATCGGTGTAACCTCGGATCCCTGTATCTAGTGGTTTGCTGTTGTCTTTCGGCGGCGGCCCAGGAGCCTTCCCAGGCGATCGTGGTGCACTGGGACCACGTCGTTGCGGTTTCGCGGTCGACCCCGACGCTCCAGGTTGTCGTCAATCCAAAGCTGCTGGGCGGCTCTGATCTTGATGACTCGACCTTCCAGGCTCTCCATGAGCTTGGGGCGGACTATGTTCGCTACGTGCCGTGGTTTCCATATCCTCGGCTGGTGGTGGCGGAGCTGAAGCCGCCGGCGGATGGCCACACGTCATGGGACTTCTCCCATATCGACCCGGTGCTGGACGATTTCATGAAGGCCACGGCGGGGCACTCCGTCGTTCTGAACTTCAGCACCATTCCTGCCTGGATGTTCAAAACGAGCAGGCCGGTGCCCTACCCGGACGATCCCAATCAGGTTGATTGGGACTATACGCAGGGGACGGAACTGCGTGACCCGTCCATGAAAGAAGTGGATCAGTATTACGCGCGGCTGATTGGCTGGTACACGCAGGGAGGGTTTCGGGACGAGTTGGGCCAATGGCACGCGTCGGGGCACCACTACAAGGTTGCGTACTGGGAGGTCCTGAACGAGGTGGACTCCGAGCATAGCTGGACGCCGGAGGGGTACGCGAAGTTCTACGACGCCGTGACGGCGGCGATGCTGAAAGTCGATCCACAGCTGAAGTTTGTGGCGCTGGCGCTGGCGGATCCGAGTCACCACCCGGAGATGTTCGAGTACTTTCTGAACCCGGCTCATCACCACGGGGCGCGCCGCTGGAGTGGATCAGCTATCACTTCTATGCGACGCCGCGGAAGGGAGAGACGCCGGAGATCTGGCAGTACACGTTCTTCAATCAGGAAGAGGGATTTCTCAACACGGTACGGTATGTGGAGGCAATCCGGAAGCGGCTGTCGCCGGGGACGAAGACGGATCTGGATGAGCTGGGAGCGATTCTGCCTACGGATAACCAGCCCGGCGACGACAAGCCGATTGCGGGCGCGTACTGGAATCTGGCATCGGCGATGTATGCGGACTTGTATGTGCAGCTGGCGCGGATGGGGATTGATGTTGTCGGAGAGTCGCAGCTGGTGGGTTACCCGACGCAGTATCCCAGTGTGTCGATGATGGATTACCGGACGGCTCAGCCGAACGCGCGGTTCTGGACTTTAAAGCTGCTGAAGGATCACTTTGGTCCAGGAGACCGGCTGGCGGAAACCGGGGATACGGGTGACGATGTGACGGTGCAGGCTTTCGAAACCCATCGAGGCAAGTGCCTTCTCGCCATCAATAAGCGGCTGAAGAGGGCGGCGTTCCGGTTGCCAGCAGACTTCAAAGGGGCGCGGATCGAGTATGTGGCTCCTTCGACAGGGGAACAACCGCCGCAAACGAAGGCTGTTGCCGGGGACACGGTTGAGCTGGAACCGAACGAAGTGGCCGTTATCTCCGAATGAGGGAGCGCGTTGCGGGCATGCGCTCTCGATGAAAGCGGAACGACAGCCGCAGATCCTTCGGCCTCCAGACGCGGCATCAAGATGGCAGCGTTAAGACAAGATGCCCATTTTCTTTGCGGTTTTTTCCAGGGTTGAGAGGGCCTGGTCGAGCTGCTCTCTTGTGTGCTCGCTGGTCATGATGGTCCGGATGCGGGCTTTGCCTTCGGGCACTGTGGGGAAGGCGATGCCGGTGCCGAGAACGCCGGCGTCGAAGAGGGCACGGGAGAAGTCCATGGTGAGGCGGCCGTCGCCAATGATGATGGGCGTGATCGGCGTTTCGCTGGCCGGGGTGTTGACGCCGCCGATGTTGAAACCGCAGACGGCCGAGCTCGCCTTTGAAGTAGCGGGTGTTCTCCCAGAGGCGCTCGATGCGCTCGGGCTCGGATTCGAGCAGATCAAAAGCGGCGATGCAGGTGGCGGCGACCGACGGCGGGTGCGAGGTGGAGAAAAGGAAGGGCCGGGCGCGGTGGTAGAGGTAGTCGATGAGATCCTTTGATCCGCAGACGTAGCCACCGAGGGAGCCGATCGCCTTGGAAAGCGTTCCGACCTGGATGTCCACGCGGCCGTGGCAGTGGAAGTGGTCGACGGTGCCGCGGCCATTGCGGCCGAGGACGCCGGAGGCGTGAGCGTCGTCGACCATCATGATGGCGCCGTATTTTTCGGCGAGATCGGCGAGCTTGTCGACCGGGCCGATGTCGCCGTCCATGGAGAAGACGCCGTCGGTGATGAGGAGTTTGTGGCCGGGCTCGTTTTGGATTTCCTTCAGCAACTCTTCGGCGTGGGCGACGTCTTTGTGGCGGAAGACCTTGATTTTGGCGCGGGAGAGCCGGGCGCCATCGATGATGCGATGGCGTGGTTGAGCTCGTCAGAGATGATGAAGTCTTCTTTGCCGAGGATCGCCGAGACGGTGCCGGCGTTGGCGGTAAAGCCGGACTGGAAGACGACGCAGGCTTCGACGTTCTTGAAGCGCGGCGATCTTTTCTTCCAGCTCCATGTGGATGCGCATGGTGCCGGCGATGGTGCGGACCGCGCCCGAGCCCGACGCCGTATTTGCGTGTGGCTGCGATGGCGGCTTCGCGCAGCTTGGGGTGGTTGCACAGGCCGAGGTAGTTGTTGGAGGCGAGATTGATGACCTCGCTTGCCGTCGTAGGTGCAGACGGCGGCCTGCTCGTCGTCGAGGATGCGGAGGCGGAAGTAGGTGCCTTTTTGCTTCAGTTCGTCGAGCTGGTCGGTGAGGTACTGGAGCTGGGGGGCGCGCGGAAAGCGAAGTGGCCATGCGGAATGCCTCGAAGAAAGCGAATGCGCAACCTACGATCCTGAACTCCGTTGAGGTGGGAATGCTGGGCGCGGGCGGGTGCCGGAGTTTCGGCGGCTCGGATACAATAGGCTATCCAGCGCAGGCAACCAGGCGTGGGCACGGGGCGGAAGACTGCCGGGTGCAGCAAGGTGCGAGCGCGGGTGTTTTCTCGAGAGAGTTCCTCACGAATGAATCTGCTGTTCCGGAAGTGCAATGTGTATCGCCCGCTGCGGGCGCAGGCTATCGTCGCGGGGTTGCTGACCTGCTTTTTTCTCGGCGCAATCGGATGGACTGCAGAGGCGCAGGTCGCCACGCGGACCCAGGTGTCCGCGGAAAACAGCGGCGGAGGCGTCCTGTCGCTGACGGCGAAGGTGGCGGATGTGGGCGGCGCGTCGGTCTCCGAAGGCTCGGTGAAGCTTTGAGACGGCGAAGGGATCGCTGGGTCTCAGTCTTTCGTGCACAACGGCGAGGCAACACTGCATCTGGGGACGAATCCGCCGCAATGGGCCAAGAAGCGTGACGGGCGGTCTATCACGGGGGGATGCGGGGTTCGCGGCCTCTTCGGCAAGCACGGCCGGTGACCGGGCAAGATGCCACCAGCCACTCTGCCGGTGTTTACGGTGACCCTGGCCAATCCGTCGTCGCTCCAGTCTGAACGCCGGGGCAGTTCGGGCACAGTGAACGAGACGGTCGCCTCCCAGAATGGGTTCGCGGAGGCGGTGAATCTGTCCTGCCTGGGGCTGCCGGGGCAGTCGAAACTGCATGTTCAATCCGACGGTGGCGACGCCGCCGGCAAACGGATCGATCCTGAGCTCGTTGCAGATCACAACGATGGCGACCTCGCCGGTGACGACGAAGAATGAGCCGGGACCTCGAGCGGATCGCGGACGGTGTGGGCCGTGGTGCTGCCGGGAATGCTGGCGCTGGCCGGTGCGGGGGCGGTCCGGCGGAGAAACTGGACGGCGCTGCGGGCACTGGGTCTGGTGATGCTGCTGGGTGCCGGCATGCTGGGTCTCAGCGCCTGCAACGTGCGGTACAGC
>CAVPCE010000136.1:0-8855 GCA_963702295.1 uncultured Acidobacteriaceae bacterium
GCGGCGGAGATCGTCTCCCTGCCCATGTTCCCGCACCTGACTGCGCAGCAGCAGGAGCGCGTGGCGGACGAGATCGCTAACTTCACCGCGCATTCCCGCGTCACGGCTGAGCCGGTTCTTGCCGCGCGGGGCTGAGGGCATGCGCGGCACAACACGCGCCGGGGGCCGGCGGTGAGCCTGCGACTGGATCGCGCCGGCACGCTGTATCTGGCTGGCCCGCTGCTTCGCGTCCTCCCAGGGCGCGGCGGAACGCATCTCCCGATCCTCGATGTACCACAGTGTGGCTGAAGAGGATGAGTCTGCCCTGGCAGCCGTACTACTGGATCGCAACGACGCCGGCTCTGTTTCTGCAGCAGATGACCTGGCTGCACGAGCAGGGCTATCGCACCGCGAGCCTGGTGTCGGCCATGGAGCAGCTGCAGACCGGCACTGCACAAAAGACGGTGGTGATCACCTTCGACGACGGCTATCGCAACTTCTGTCAACATGCCTGGCCGGCGCTCGAGCGGTTCGGATATACCGCCACGATGTTCCTGCCTACCGCCGCCATCGGCGATCAGCCTCAGATTCTCAACAAACGTGAGTGTATGACCTGGGGTGAGGCGCGCGAACCGCAACAACAACGCGGCATCTCGTTCGGGTCGCACACGGTCACCCACCCCCAGCTTCACGC
Organism: uncultured Acidobacteriaceae bacterium; assembly: GCA_963702295.1. Taxonomy (GTDB): domain Bacteria; phylum Acidobacteriota; class Terriglobia; order Terriglobales; family Acidobacteriaceae; genus Palsa-343. The sequence continues at coordinate 674 of CAVPCE010000136.1, forward strand.
CTTGCAGAGCGATCGGATCCGCAAAGAGTTCGTCGAGTCGCGACAAACCATCGAAGACAAAACAGGCAGCATCGTGGATACGTTTGCGTACCCGTATGCCTTTCCTCAGACGGACGAGCCGTTCAAAACCATGCTGCGCGAGATTTTGCTGGAAAGCGGCTACCGATACGGGGTGTGCACGCAGATTGGGCGGGCGGGAGCCGGGAGCGACCCACTGTTTCTGGAGCGGCTTCCCGTAAGCGAACAGCGCCGATGATCCGGCTCTGCTGAAGGCCAAAATGGCCGGGGCCTACGACTGGGTCGGGGGACTGCAGTCGGTGGCGAAGCGAGTCAAAGGTCGTACACCAAAGCACGAACCCAAAAGTAATCGATGGCAGCACTTTTTTACGCGGGCCTGGGGTGGATTCCATGACAAAATCGGCTCAGGTAGGGCCTTTGTTGCAGGGAGTTTCGCACTTATTCAGCCCGTGGTCATGCCTTCAAAGCAAAGTATCCTTCGAAAAATCAGAGAGATCTGGCAAGAGTTACCAAAGTGCCTACTTTTCCACTGAAACGGAGTGCTGAAGGTCACCTCGCGGCTCTGAGAACTGGTCCTCGGCTTGCATGTCCGAGACCATTCGTCCCGCGTAGCTGGTAATGGTTCGGCGCGATTGTCGGAGGAAAGTTGTCCGTGTTTCGCGAGTTGTGTGTTCTGCGTGCGGTGTTTCCTGCCGTGCCCCTGCGTGGCTGTTGCAAGCCCTCAGGCTGGAACCACCGAGCGAAGTGCGGAGCGTTCCTCAACAATCGCTGCGGCACCACTCTGGTCAGCAGCGGCTCCGGCATTCTACGGAAAAGGAATTGGTAAGTCTTCCATGAAGAAAGTGATTTCCGGCTGTGTTTTCTTCGCGGCGCCCCTTGTTGCCGCTCTCGCCATTACGCCTTCGGCGAATGCAACCACCCGTTACATCGCACAGACTGCAGGAACCTTCAGCGGCGGGAAGGCGTGCAGCGGTCAGACCACGATTACGCCGGCCACCTTTAACAACACGACCAATTCGCCTGGGGACGTCAACTACGTTTGCGGAACCATCACGGTCGCGGCGAACACCGAAGCTCTGGTGGTGAACGGAAGCGGAAGCAGCGGCAGCCCCGTCACGATCACCTTTGACAGCGGGGCAATTCTGTCGTCTCCTGAGTGGCCGGCCGACGGATCGGGCGGCGCAATCGACATCGGCTACAACAACTACATCACGATCAACGGGAACGGCGGCGCCAACGGGAACACGCAGGGCATCATCGAAGCGACCGCCAACGGCGATTCGGGAGCGGCCTGTCTGAGCGGCTCCTGCACGTATCACGGCGACAGCAACGGGATCGAAGCCAGCGGTGGAAACTCCAACATCACTATCGAAGGCCTCTCCATCATTGACATGTACATGACCGCCAGCGGGGTACCGAATGGCGGCGGTGGCAGCTGCACCTACGTCCATGGACAGATCACCAACTGGACCGTGACCAATAACCTCTTTCACGACGCGGCCTGGTGCGTGCAGTTCCAGTACGACAGCGGTGTGTCGAACGGGATCACGATCTCGAACAACCAGATCTACAACATCGATCACGGGATTATTTTCGGCGGACCGGCGGGTGGCAACACCCTGGAGAACGTGACCATCAGCGGCAACAACATCCACGACTACTCCACCTGGGACACATCCGCCAACATATGGCACCACGACGGCATTCACGTCTGGGGCTATAACGACAACGGCTCCGACACTATCACCGCCATCAATATCTACGACAACAAGTTCGGCGGCTGCGTGGGCAATAACGTCACGGCGCACATCTTCATGGAAGCGAATGCCGGCAAGACCACGAACGTGAAGATCTACAACAACAGCCTGATCGACACCTGCAACGGACAGGACGGCGATGGCCTGCTGACCACGGGCGAAGACGGTGGTTATCAGATCTATAACAACACGATTATTGGCACCGCCAACGACACGTGCATGGGGACGTCGAGTTCGCCCAACGTCACCTTCGTCAATAACGTCGTCAGCGGATGCGGCACGCTGATGTACATCACGTCGGGTGGCAGCTTCGCCTCCGGCGGCCTGCATAACAACATTTACGCGAACTGTTCCGGGTCGAATTGCTTCAATTACCGAGGGAACTTCTCCGGGTCGCTGGCTACCTGGCAAAGCGAAACCGGGGGAGACGCGGCTCCTGCGGCCCTCGTCTCGAGCGCGAACCTCTCTGCTGCGGGTGTGCCGCAGACGGGCTCAGCGGTCATCGGCGCCGGAGCGAATCTGACCTCTCTGGGCATCACCACGCTGAACAGTGACATTGTCGGCAGTCCTCGCCCAGCCACCGGCTCCTGGACGGTGGGCGCTTACTCCACCACCGGTACGGCTCCTGCGGCGCCGACCGGCCTGACAGGAACGGTCGTCACCAACTAGGAAGGACCGATCCTTCGTACGATCGCTGTTCATCGGTAATCCCTGACCCAGGAGCTTTCTGCGCTTCGCCGCGTTTCGCGGTGGACGTCGAAAGCTCCTCCCTTCTGCGGCACACAACGCGCAAACACTGCATGAAGAAGCTGATTCCCGTTCTGGCGATGGCCGCCGTGGCCGCGGTGTTTGCGGGCATTGTCGCGCTGACACCTCCGGCATCCGCAACCACTCGTTATATTGCGCAGTCGGCGGGTCCCTTCAGCGGTGGCACCGCCTGCAAAGGCCAGACAGCAATCACTCCGGACACATTTAACGGGATCAGAAACGTGCCAGGGGACGTGAACTACATCTGCGGAACGATTACCGGGGATGCAGGCGCGCAGTTGCTGAGGCCGAAAGGGAACGGCGCAGCGGGCAAACCCGTCACGATCAAATTCGACACCGGGGCAATTCTGCAGGCTCCTTACTTTGCTCCCTCGCCGAATGGGGGCTGCGGCGGAGCGATTTGCCTCTATGGGCTAAGCTACTACACGGTTGACGGCCAGAACACCGGCACGATTCAGGACACCGCCAATGGCACCGGGCTGGCCTATAACCAGAAGACCGAGGCGATCGAGGGCTACAAATGCGATCACTGCACCGTCGAAAACCTGACCATCGCGAATATGTACGTGCACACCTCGCCGAGTGACACCACCGCGGACGCGAGCGCGCAACGCTGCATTTCGGTCACCGGATCGAACTGGCTGATCCAGCACAACGTGATGCACGACGCCGGCTGGTGCCTCTATGAGAACTTCAACAACGGCGACGGCAACGTGGTGATCGCCGGCAACACGATCTACAACACCGACCATGGCTGGATGCTGGCCAGCCAGGTATCGGGAGGAAGCTCGGGACCGTTCACCTTTCACAACAACACGGTCTATGGCTACGCCAACTGGGACACGCCCAACGACACTTACCACCACGACGGCATCCATTGCTTCACCAGCGAGACGGATGGATCAGCCGCGCACATCACGCTGCTGGCGATCTACGACAATCAGTTCAAGGGGCCCATCGGCAAGAACGCCACCAGCCACGTTTTTATTGAAGGCGGTTCAGGTTCCGGGGCCACGCCATGTGCCGATTCGACCTCGGGCATCGCAATCTTCAACAATGTTGCGGAGGGCGAGCAGCCCGATCCCGACGGATTGTTCGGACTGTTTTCCGGCAACTACACCTCGGAGCACGGCGGCGGAGTCTTCAACAATACGCTGATCAGCGGCGCGGGCTCTGGAGTTGGGGTCTGCTTTTCCGCCAACAGCGATGTCAGCGGCATGACGTTTGAGAACAACGCTCTTCAGCGGCTGCAATCAGCTGATTGAGACCCACGATATTTCGTTCACTCCGGATTACAACGAATACACCAATGGCGGCGGCAACGCCTTTGTCTGTCACGGGAATTTCTTTTCGCCCCCTCAATTCGGTTCCTGGCAAAGCTGTGTGAAAGGCGACCGCCATTCGGACTACAAGTCGTCTCTGAAACTCAGCAGCGGCGATCAGCCCCAGCCGGGATCGCCGCTGATCAACAAGGGTGTCAACCTGACCTCGCTGTGCACCGGCTCCCTGACGTCTCTGTGCTCCGATTCTTCCGGGAATCCGCGCCCAACCACCGGCGCGTGGACGGTGGGCGCTTATGCCCCTGCCGCTTCCAGCGCTCGCCCCCCGCGATCCTGACCGGGGCTTCGACTCGCATCATCGTTTCCTCTCACTGACCAGGCCCTTCTTCCGCGTCCATCTATGACCGCCAAATTCACCGCGCCGTCTTCCAATCGTGCGCTCACCTCTTCCATCGGGAAGAACACGCTTTTCGGCGTGGGGGGACAGCTGTTCCATATCCTGTCCCGGATCATCATTGTTCCGGTGATGATCCATCACCTTGGGCTGGACGGTTACGGCATCTGGTCGGTTCTCATGACCATCGCGGGGTACATGACCCTGGGCGGTGTGGGAATCAAATCCGCGTTCCAGAAGTATGTGGCGGAAGCAACCGGTACCGGCGATTTCGATCGGGCCAGTCGCCTGCTGAGCACGGGCACCTTTGCGGTGCTGGTGCTTTCTGTTGTGGTCATGGTGCCGCTCGCGATCTTCGCGCATCCGCTTGCGGTCGCGGTGGGTGTGCCGAATATCTTTCTGGCAGCTTCGACCCGAGGGATTCAGTACCTGGCGATCACGGCGATCGTGGCCAATGTCAGCCTGACCTTCCAAAGCATTCTGAACGGCGCGCACCGCATCGATCTGCGCGAGAAGCTGAACGTCGTTCTCGACGTCCTCAACACGGTCGCCATCGTCGCTCTTCTTTCTTTGGGATTCGGGTTGCTGGCGATGTGTGTGATGTACTGCCTTTATCAGATTGTCGGCGGTGTTTTGTGGTACTTTTACTCGCGCCGCATCCTTCCCGAGGTCCGTCTGGCGCCCGGTTTGATTACGCGAACCGTGGTGAGGGAGCTGATCCGCTTCGCCGCCAGCTATCAGCTGGTGAACATGCTGGAGCTGCTGTACGCAGCGGTCCTGCCGATTGCCATCCTGAAATTCTTTGGCGCGGATGCGGTCGGAGTTTATGCGCTGGCCGCTCGCCTGGTGGGTTTCTCGACCATCATTCAGGGTCCGTACCTGCAGGCCATTCTTTCGGCGGGAGCCTGATTTATGCCTCGGGGTCGCCTGAGCAAAACAACGCGTTCATTCTCAAGTCGTTCAAAGCGATGGTTGTGCTCTCCGTACTTCCCTGGCCTTCATCGCCTTGTATGGATCCAAGCTTGCTTATGTCTGGACCGGCAAAACCGACCTCTCCTGGAAGGAGCGGTGGTTCTGCTGTGCGGCGCTGGAGCCTGCAGAGCGCTGAGCTCGCTGTTCCGCGTCCTCTATCGAGTCTCCGGGGGAGCCGTGATGGACAACGCGCAACTGCTCCTCGGGCTGGCAGTTGCCCTGATCCTCTGGCCCTTCGGGCGGAAAATCGGGTTCTTCGGCCTGGTCGGAGGCGTTCAGTTCTTCGGTCAGTTTCTGGGCCTGATCCTGATGGGCCTGAGCCTCACCTTCCGCTACAAAGGATTTCATCCACGGAACTGGCGCCTTCGCTTCTCCGATTCTGGCTCGCCACGGCCGTCATTCTCGGCGCCTCTGCTGTGACGCTCTACCTGCATTTTTCCTGGGGATTAACCCCTCGCATTCTCGACACCATTCGGCTGCTGACCGCGGGCGGAATCAGCCTGCTGGTGGCCGTACCCGCCCTGGTGTTTACCGGCTCGGTCTCGCGTTCTGAAGCGCGGACCATGCTGAATACCGTCTCCCGCAAGTTTTCCTCCCGCCTGATCCCGCCATGACAAGCACACCTGAAGCCGTCAAATTCTTCACAGCTTCCCCTATCGCCTGGGGGCGGCGCGCATTTGCCACACAGCCTGGCGGCAGGTGTATGGGCTGATGGGCGCGGGCGCCAGCGTCGCTGGTGTATCCAGGATCTCTCTCCCGCCAACTGCCTCCCGGAGCGGTGATTCAACCAACGCTGGCACGCGGCAAGTTCCGCATTCCCTACAGAGTGCTGGGCACGGAGCGGGCCTGCGCATGGCACGACTGGATCGTGTCGCAGCGGCTGAAGCGGTTAGTCGGAAAGATCGACATTGTTCACGCATGGCCGATCGGCTCGCTCAGAACCCTGAAAACCGCTGCGCGTCTGGGAATCCCCACCGTTCTCGAGAGGCCGAACGCGCATACGCGGTTTGCCTACGAAGTGGTGAGGAAGGATGCGAGAAGCTGGGCATCGTCCTTCCTTCCAACCACGAGCATGCGTACAACGCCGACATTCTGGCGAAGGAAGAAGCGGAGTACAACGCCGCGTTTCGGCTTCTGTGTCCCTCCGATTTCGTGGCTCAGACTTTTCTGGATGAGGGGTTCAGCCCGGAGAAGCTGGCGCGCGATCAGTATGGATACGACGAAACCGTCTATCACTCAGGCCAGCAGGTGCGCGACGACCGGCGGGGGCTGACCATGCTGTTCGTGGGCGGCTGCGCTCCGAGAAAAGGGCTGCATTACGCGCTCGAGGCCTGGCTGCGCTCGCCGGCCAGCCGCAAAGGAAAATTCCTGATTGCGGGGGCATTCGTTCCCGGCTATGCGGAGAAGCTGTCCTCGATGCTGACCCATCCTACCGTCGAGGTGCTCGGCCACCGATCCGATGTGCCGGAGCTGATGCGTCACAGCGACCTGCGGTTCTGCCCAGCATTGAAGAGGGCAGCGCGCTGGTCACGTCAGAGGCGCGGGCCAGCGGCTGCGTTCTGGTTGTTTCCGATGCGGCTGGAGCGATTTGCCGGCATATGGAAAATGCCCTCGTGCATCGGGCCGGCGATGTGGACCAGCTCACCGAACAGCTTGCCCTGCTGGATGGGGATCGGGACCTGTTCTGGAAGCTCCGTGAAGCGTCGCTCCGCACCGCGGATGAGATCAACTGGAAGACGGCAGGCCGTAAACTACTGGCAACGTACCAGGAAACCATCGCGGCGTATCGTCAATCCGCGGAGGCGTCACGCCACGATCTGCCCGTTGCCGTCGCCCATTCATAATGAGTCAAGCGCCAGCGCATGTTTAACCCCACTTTGTTTGTCGAGAAACGATGCAGGCTCCATTAGAGTTCAATCAGAAAGACCTGGGTCACGGCGCAGCCGGCTCCATGCTGCACCCGCTGGTCGCGGTGGCCCTGCTGGTCACCATCATTCTGATGATGGTGCGGCCGCGGAAATATATCATCGTTCCGCTGCTGCTTTACGTTCCTGGTTCCGCGAGGTCAGGAGGTGTTGCTGGCCGGCGCGCATCTCTACGTGCGCCCGATTGTGATCCTTGTGGGCTTCGTTCGTCTGGCGAAGGACAAATTTCACATTGCCGGCGGATTGAACTCGATCGACAAGATATTCATCGTGTGGGCGTGCTATCGCGTCTTCGCAGCCATCGTGACGAACTGGCCGGGCGGCACCAACGAGCAGCTTGCCTTTCTGCTGCAGGCGCTCTGCGGTTACTTCCTGATGCGCTATCTGATCCAGAACGAAGACGATGTGGCCCGAACCGCCAAAACCCTGGCTGTGTGCGCCCTGGTCCTGGGCGCGAGCATGGTGCTGGAGCGGGTGGTCATGGTGAATCCCTGGGGATACTACCTGGGTGGAACGGATGTCGTGCCGCTGATCCGAAATGGCTCTGTCCGCGCTCAGGCCACGTTTGGCCACTCGATTCTCGCAGGCTGTTTCGGAGGAACGCTCGTCCCGCTCTTCATCTGGTTGTGGAAGAGGAAGGAGCGGTCTTCGCCATCGTCGGCCTCGCCGGCGCAACCATTATGGTGGCGACCGCGAATTCCAGCACACCGATGCTGGCCTATCTTGCCGGAGTCCTCGGAGTGCTGCTGTGGCTGGTGCGCCGCAAAACCCGAGCGATTCGCTGGGCTATTGTGGGCGTCCTCGCGGTTCTGGCGGTTGTGATGAACGCCCCTGTCTGGTTTGTCATCGCCCACGTCGATGTGGTCGGCGGATCGGGGGGCTACGATCGCGCCTTCCTGATCGATATGTGCATCCGCCATTTCAAGGACTGGTGGCTCTTCGGCACCAATCAAAATGGCACCTGGGGCTTCGACATGTGGGACATGTCGGACCAGTTTGTGGCCGAAGCGGAAACCGGCGGCCTGATCGCGCTGATCTGCTTCATCGCCATCATCTCGGCAATTAGGC
>CAVPCE010000137.1:0-50952 GCA_963702295.1 uncultured Acidobacteriaceae bacterium
GCGGAGTGCTGAGCAAGGTGGGTGAGCCTGCCAGCCTGAGTGGGGTGAGCCGGTTTTTCTCGAAAGCTCCTTGGGTGCAAGAGGCGTTGGTGGTCATTTGGCTGGAGCATTTCCGTGCGGAGATGCAGCCGCTGGTGGAAGCGGAATGCGAGCAGCAGCGTCAACACCAGCCCAAGCGCCGAGGTCGTCCCAAACAGCCACAGGTCGGCCGGGTATGTGATCGGGGACGAGCAAGCAGATGAGTAAGCCGAAAGGGCGCAAGATGGAAGGATTGGGCAAGCGCCACTCGACCACCTATGACCAACGCATCGTCGGTCACAGTTTGGTACAAGGACTCTATGTGCTGCTGGATCGCACGTGTCCTTTAGCTCCGCAGTTGTACCGTCAGGCCTAGGTATGCGAGGCCGAAGAGGTGCCATTGCAGAGCAAGATCGGGCTGATGGAGGCCCTCATTTGCGAATTGAAGCCAGTTGTTGACCCACACACGCATAAGGAAGTGCATTTCGTGATCACTACTTTCAATCAGCGTCTGCGTTTTGCTCGCGCTTTCAAATCACGTCCCTATACCATGCTCTGGATCGGACAGGCTATTTCCAGCATGGGCAATAGTGTTTTCTCTCTCGCACTCGCCTGGCAGGTGTTGCTCATGACCCATTCGGGTACTGCGATGGGCATTGTGCTGCTCGCGGTGAGCATTCCCCCAGCTGATCTTCGTGCTCATACCGGTCGAACTCGCCCGGCACCTCCAGCTGCTTCAGCAGCTTCGACTCGCCCGTGCGCACGTCATACTCAAACACCGACGCCGGCGTCACCAGCGATTGATAGGCGTAGCGGTATTTCGCCGTATCGTAGATACGGTTCGCATGGGGATGCGTGCTGTAGACGGGCTCCGGAAACGCGATCTCCCGGCCCTCCGCCATCTCCGGGCCTGCTCCCACGAACGGCCGCACGCGCACATGCTGCGTCCTCCCGCGCCGCTCCCACACCACCGCGTGCCCCGCAAACAGATCCACCTCCTCCAGCATTGCCTCAGGCCGGTGAGGAATCAGCTCCGTCCAGTGTTCACGTCCCGGCGCCTCCAGCGACGCCGTCACCATGCGAAAATTCCTTCCCGCCACCATTCACACAGCAGATACAACTGTCCGTTGCGATGATCGGCGTAGTACTCGATCTCATCGCGGCGAGGCTCAATCAGTCGCCACTCGCCCAGCGGATTGTCGGCCGCCACGAGTCGCTCCTCGGTCGTCGTGTGACTCGCGCTTTCAGGATCAGATACAAATCATCGCGCGTGCGACCTACACCGATGTTCGATACACTCGTCCTTTCTCTTCATAGATCAGCACTATCGTCGGTGTGCGGAGCGCCCAGCACATGCCGATAAAGCTGGAACTGCCGCTTCTGCTCCTCATCTTCCACCGTGTAGAACAGCGTTCGATTATCCGCCGCCCAAACTACCGAGCCCACCCGCTGCATGCGCTCGTTCAGCACTTCACCCGTTCGGAGATCCTTCACATAGAGGGTGTACTGGCGGAAGCCCTTGTTGTCCCATGAGTAGATCAGCAGGTTCTCATCATCGGAGACAACCATCGTGCCCAGAGCCAGAAAACTCTCGTTCTCCGCCAGCCGATTCACATCCAGCAGAATCTCCTCGTCGCCCCTCGGCTCCTCTGCGGTTCCCTCTTTGCGGCAAAAAATCTCGTATTGCCTGCCCTGCTCCGTCCGCGAGTAATACCAGTGCCTGCGGTCCCGAAACGGCACCGAGACATCCGTCTCCTTGATGTGGCTCAGCATCTCCTCGTAGAGCTGCTTCTGCAGATCCTCCGTGCCAGCCATCACCTGGCCGCAATACGCGTTTTCCGCCTCCAGGTACGCCAGCACCTCAGCGCTCTCCTTCTCCCGCAGCCAGGCGTAATCGTCTACCAGCGTGTGCCCGTGCACCGTGCGTTCCGTATGCTTGCGCGCTGCCACCGGGGGCTGCGCGTTCATCGTCTCAGCGTTTATCTCGCTTTTCACCAATTCTCCCCTCACGAAAAAAGAAGCCTGCACCGCGTGCAGGCTCCCACAATTTGTCCGAACCGTAACCGTCTGCTGATTGCTGCGGCTTTTACTTCGCCTCGGCTTCGGCCTCGTCCAGCATCGAGTACAGCTTTGAGAAGTCAGTCACCTGCTTATACCCGTGGTCGGTCACCACCCACGCGGTCGGCGTCTCGTGCACGCCCATCCGTTCGCCCAGAGCCGCATCGGCTTTCACCTCGGCCGTCAGTTTGCCCTGGGGATCCATGACAAGGGCAGCGCCGTGCCGTGCTGCTGGGCAAACTCTGCGTGAAATTCTGAAGATCGCTCTTCGTTTCGATGTCGCCTGGCTGGCAAACACCGCGTTGCGATAATCATCGCCCTCGGGGCTTTTTCGATCGTGTCTCGAACCAGCGTGCGTTCACCGCCCCCTGGAAGCTCAAACGTGCCCGGGTATCGGGAAATCGTGCCGCTCCCATGCCACGTGGTACTTCTCCACCGCCTGCATGAGGACGGGGTTCTGCATCCCGCACATCGGACACTCGAGGTCTGCGAATTCCACGATCGCCACTTTGGAACCCGGCGGCGGATGGAGAGCCGAAGTGTCCTTCGGGTGCAGAATGTCCTGCGCCGGCGCCGCCAGCGCAATCAGAAAACCGACTCCCAAAACAATTAGCTTGCGCAATCCAACCATGCTTTCGAGTTTATCGTTTCACCCCGAAAACCTGAAAGTCCGCGTCCTGCAGATTCCGCCTCAGAACCGCTTTTCTGCCCGTTTGCCGCCTGCCACTTGACCGCCACGTACGTCAGATACACCAGATGAATCACGAACGTCGCCGCGAAAGCAGGTCAGATGCCGATGTCCCATGTCGCCCATAACGTTATCTCCCTCCCGCCATCTGGGGTTGCCCCGGCACAGCGTCCAGCGCCCGCAGCGCCTCCGCCTGCTCCGCCTTTTGCGACCGATACTCGGAAACGTATCGCAGGCTGGCCACGAAAATCCCCCACATGATCCAACCCGCCAGATTCCACCACACCGCCGGCATCATGCTGGGATCGATCCCGGATCCCGGTGCCCCACCGAACACCGGCGCCGGATGCTGCGTCCGCCACCACCGCGTTGACATATAGACCAGCGGCACATCCAGATAGCCGAAGATGGCCATCACCGCTGCCAGCGTTCGCATCTCGACCCTCCGCAAAGCGCCGCAGCAGCAGATACGCCACATAGATCAGCCACAGTACCAGCGTCGAAGTCAGCCGCGCATCCCACGTCCACCAGATGCCCCATACCGCGCGACCCCACAGCGACCCGGTGACCAGACCGATAAGGCAGAACACCACCCCCATCTCTGCCGAGGTGACCGCCAGAGCGTCGGCCTTGATGGCCAGCTCATGGTTGCGATTGCGCACCGCCAGATACACCAGCGAACAGGCAAGGTTGATCGCGTAGAACAGCCCCATGCCCACCCAGGATGGAAAGTGATAAAAGAAAATCCTGAAAACATCGCCCTGCTGAGCGTCCGGGGGCACCACGAACAGAGCCACACGGAAGCCCTCCGCCAGCACTCCCAGCGTCACCGCCAGCCATAACCATCGCCACAGTTTCATACTTCCTGCCCTTCCAGCTCCTGATCGGATCCGAATCCCGCTGCTCCCACCGCCCGCGCCGCCGGCCCCGGCCATTCCTGCTTCAAGCTTGCTCACATCCCCGACTTCGGCACTCCCTTAACCAGCGGAATAACCGTGGATCCGCCGTTATACAAAAACGTGAACCTCACCTTTACCTTGTCCGTGCTGATGCCGGAGGGAAACGCATCGAAGGGTGCCAATCGGGTGATCGCTGCCCAGGCCGCTCGATCCAGCGGCGTCTTCCCGACCGCTGTTCCAGCTGCATATTGGATACGCTGCCGTCGGTATGAACGATGCACAAAATCCTCACTGTCCCAGGCATCGATTGCGGCGGTTGCGCTTCCCCTGGTATTAGCCCCTGCCATGTATCCTGGGTCCGCTTCTCCAGCGCCGACCAGTAACCCTGCAGGTTCGTCTGGTCTTCAGAAAACAGATGACCGACCACGTCAGACCGTGATCGAATTCGGTTCGGAAGCCGGTGCCTGAGGCGCCGCCTGGGCCCCTGCTTTATCCGCCGGGGCCGCCTGCTGCTGCGACCACCCCGCCTGAACCGCGCCTAACGCCATTACCGTTCCCGAATCAGAGTTGTTCCATGCGCCACTTCATGCGATCACCTCCTGTATCGAGCCACTACCTTCGCAGTCCGGAGCCTTTTTTTCGGCCCTTCCCGACTGCCTCTTCCCGCATCCATCCTGAATAGGGTACAAAGGTACACCATGGCCTGGTTCACACTCATTCTCGGTGCATTGCTGATGGCCGTCGGCATTGGTGGTCAGATCTTCGGGGTCCGCAAATCCACCCGGCTCGCGGCCGCCGATCGCCCCGCCCGCAACTGGATCCTCACCGTAGGCTCCCTGGTCGTCGGGCTGTGGATCGTTGCCTTCTCCGCCGCGCACTTCCTGCACCTCCACCATTCCGGCCACTGGTAAGGTCTTCGGCAGCAACCTCTCTTCGCTGACCGCACTGGCCGACGACGGGGATCCGAACGCCTGCGCTGAGCGGAGCCGAAGGAGCCACTCGTTACTCCGCATGCAAAATCACCTCAAACAGCAGCATGCAGATCGTTGTGAAGATTACATCGTAGGCAGCCAGCATCTTGATCCATAAAATGGCGTCGCCTTCGCCGGTCAAAATTGCGCTCGCCGACATCACCATTCCCAGCAGCGCCGGAATAAAAATGGGGAAAAGAATCAGTGGCAGCAGCAGCTCGCGATTGCGCGTCCGGATCGACAGCGCCGCAAAGAAAACCCCGTTCACGATCAGCGACCAAGTTCCCAGCGGCAGCACCAGCGCCAGCAGCCAGGGATTTCCCAGGGCGTGCAGGTTGTAAAACACGATGAACACCGGCGCCAGCGCGATCTCGACCGCCGTTACAAACAGGAAATTCGCCAGCGCTTTGCCCAAAAATAACGACGCACCTGGTGCCGGCGTCATGCGCAGCGCGTCCAGCACCTGGTTGCGCAGCTCTCGCGCCCACGCCTGATTCAGCGCGCTCACCGCCGCAAACATCGTGGCCACGCATAAAATCCCACCCGCAATTTGCCGGCTCACCGCGCGTGTGGGATCGAACGCCAGGCTGAACAGCACCACCACCAGCAGCGCGAAGAACAACATGGAGTTGATGGCGTCCTTCGACCGCCACTCCAGCTGCAGGTCCTTCTTCAGATGGGTCAGGAAATAGGCAGATCTCATGCGCTTTTCTCCTGCCGCAGTGCTTTCGTCAGATCAGCCACCGTAGCCTTTGACGCCCGCAGATAATCTGCCGGACTCAGAAGCACCTGCACGCCGCGCATGCCTGCCGATACCGAGATCCCGTCAAACAGCTCCAGCGTCTCGTCCGCATAGACCGGGAAATCTTTCTTCGCCCCGAACACGGTCACCCCCCCCGTACGTACCCCGTCAAAGGCTGCACGTCTTTCAGGGAGACCATCTCGGCCTTGCGCGCCCCTGCCGCCGCAGCCAGTTTCTTAAAGTCCAGCTCGGCGTCGCCCGGAACCACCGCAAACACATGCTCTTTCTCTGAAGTCACACACAGCAGGGTCTTGAAGACCTGTTCCGCCGGCAGGCCGACCTTCTCCGCCACCACGATCGCCGAAAACTCCTCCGGATCGACCGTATATTCGCGAATCTCGTAGGCAATTCTCAGCGATTCCAGATAGCGCACCGCGTTGGTCTTGTGGACGTGCTCATCGCGCAGCCCCCGCAGGGGTCAGTCGCGCCGCCAGTCCCGCCGCTCCCTCGCGCGCGTAAGGACCTTCTTCCAGAGACGCCACCGCGCCCGCATGCAGGGTCAGCACGAAATCCGCCAGCGGCTCGGCCAGCTCCCGCTGATGCGTGGTCAGGAGAATCGTCCGCTGCTCGGTCCGGAACGTCTCCAGCAGGCGCAGCATCTGGTGCGCGCTCTGGATGTCCATATTCGAGAACGGTTCATCCAGCAGCAGCAGCTCCGGCCGCGATATCAGCACCCGCGCCAGCGACGCCCGCTGCTTCATTCCCTGCGAATACTGTCCTACCGGCCGCGCCAAAGCCGGATTCAGCCCTACGCTATGCATCGCCTCCGCCGGCGCTACACATTCGCGCCCGCGATAGAGCTTCGCGAAGTACTCCAGATTTTCCACGCCCGTGAATTCGTCGTAGAGCATCGTCGCGTGACTCATGTACCCGATCCGCCCTCGCGCCTGCTTCGGATCCTCCACCCTCCCCTCGGCATCGTAGATCTTCACCTTGCCGTAGCTCGGCTGCAGCAACCCGGCCAGTGTGCGCAGCAGTGTCGACTTGCCCGCCCCGTTCTCCCCCAGCACCAGATAGCAGCGCCCGCGCTCGAACCCGACCGACACCTTGCGCAGCGCCGCAAACGTGCCGTACAGCTTCGATACTTCCTCGAACTCTGCGATCATGCCGTTCATAGGCTGCCTGGCCGATCTCCATCCACTCCGAGCACACGTCGACTAAAGGCGCAGACACTCGTTCTCCTACACCCTAACCCCTAAACCCTATACCGAGCTTTGTTTTACTGTCCTTTGGCAGCGACTGGAGCAGTCATCGCCGCAGTCTGTGTTGCCGCACCCGGCTTTTGCTGCGCCGGCGCATATTTCGACGCGCATTTCGCCTGCAGTCCCGTCGCCTGGAATACCCCGTCGCGGCTGTAATGCCCAATCGCCAGGGCCTGGCTGTTGTCCTTAAAGGTGTCCGGCGGTGGTTCCTCGCCCGTGTATGACACCTGCAACTTACGGTCGTTCTCTACCAGCACAAACTGCGCGTGCGCGCCATCGCGCTTGATCGAGCCCGGCAGCACGCTCCCCGCCACTCGCAGGTTCCGCGTATAGGCCTTGTTCCCCATCGTCTGCAGCTCCTGGATCGTGACGTAATAGCTCTTGTTCGCTTCCACGCCGGTCACCGCGAGGTATGAAATCGCCCCCAGGATGATCACCACTGCCGCTATGATCCGCACCGTCTGGCTGTTGCCGCTCTTCATGTGACCATTGTAAGCAGTCCACCGTCACACGCGCATGTGACATATATCACTCACTGTTTTTCCACTGCAGACGCCGTATCTGACTCATTCCGCGGCCCTCCGACGGTCCCCATAACCCGTTCCTGACGACTTTCTACTTCCCGACCGCCCCGGCAGCCGCCTCCGCCACCGCCTGATCCTGCTTTCCTGATCCACCGCTCACGCCGACAGCGCCGACTACCTCGCCACCGCGCTTCAGCGGAACCCCTCCGGCAAAGATCATCACCCGCCCGTGATTCGACGCGTGAATCCCGAAGAACTGATCGCCGCTCTGGGAGTTCTCCCCCAGCGCTTTGGTCTCGATATCGAACGCCCGCGCTGTAAACGCCTTGTTCATCGAAATGTCGATGCTCCCCAGCCAGGCGCCCTCCTGCCGCTCAAACGCCACCAGATTCGCCCCGGCATCGACCACCGCGATGTTCATCGGCTGCCCAATCTCGTTCGCTTTCTCCTGCCCGGCGCGAATCACCCGCCGCGCCTCTTCCAGACTTACACCTAAATTCTTGCCTGCCATCGCACTCTCCTGACCGGAAATCGTTTGCCGCCCTTCTATCACAGATGCGCTATCCCTCGCCCGCAATCTCCGCGGCCCGCCACCCCAATCCGCGCCGCCGACCAGGCTGGCTCTCTGAATCGAGATTTATAATCGAGAGCAGACTCGCTGCATCCTTCCCACCACAATCCGATTTCAGGCTGAATGAGGTGATCCCGTGGCAGCATCCAATCCCACCCTTGAAATTCTGAAGCCCCGCGCCGACTGGATCGTCCGTCGCAAAGCTGAAGCCGCCCGCACCGGCGACACCAACATGTCGCAGATGCACTTCGCCCGCAAAGGCCTGGCCACCGAAGAAATGGCCTTTGTCGCCGAGCGGGAAAAGCTGCCGCTGGAGCTGGTCCGCGACGAAGTGGCCGCCGGCCGCCTCATCATCCCGGCCAACATCAACCACCCCGAGCTGGAGCCCATGGGCATCGGCGTGGCCACGCGCTGCAAGGTCAACGCAAACATCGGCAACTCCGCCGTCACCTCCAATATTCAGGAGGAGCTGCGCAAGCTCCACATGGCCATCCAGCATGGCGCCGATACCGTCATGGACCTCTCCACCGGCGGCGAGATCCCCGAAATCCGCGACGCGATCCTGCGCCACTCGCCCGTGCCCATTGGCACCGTCCCCATTTATGAGGCCCTCGCCCGTGTGAAGCGCCTTGAGGACCTCAACATCGACGTCTACCTCGAGGTCATCGAGGAGCAGGCGCAGCAGGGCGTTGATTATTTCACCGTCCATGCCGGAGTTCTCATCCAGTACGTTCCCATGGTGGCCAAACGTATCACCGGCATCGTCAGCCGCGGCGGCGCCATCCTCGCCCAGTGGATGACCCACCACCACAAGCAGAATTTCCTCTATGAGCACTTCGACCGCATTGTGAAAGTGATGGCGAAGTACGACGTCAGCTTCTCCCTTGGCGATGGTCTCCGCCCGGGCTCGGTCGCGGACGCCTCGGACGAAGCGCAGTTCTCCGAGCTCAAAACCCTCGGCGAACTTACCGCCAAAGCCTGGGAGTCCGACGTCCAGGTCATGATTGAGGGCCCCGGTCACGTCCCCCTCGACCAGATCAAGGAGCAGGTCGACAAAGAGGTCGAGTACTGCTTCGGCGCCCCCTTCTACACCCTGGGTCCGCTGGTCACCGACATCGCCCCCGGCTACGACCACATCACGTCGGCGATCGGCGCGGCGCTGATCGGCTGGCACGGCGCTTCGATGCTCTGCTACGTCACGCCGAAAGAGCACCTCGGCCTGCCCAATGAAAAAGACGTGAAGGACGGCATGATCGCCTACAAGATTGCCGCCCACGCCGCCGACATCGCCCGCCATCGCCCCGGCGCCCGCGATCGCGACGACGCTATCAGCTACGCCCGCTATACCTTCGACTGGGAAAAGCAGTTCGAGCTCTCTCTCGATCCCGAAACCGCGCGCGCCATGCACGACGAGACGCTGCCTGACGATTACTACAAGGAGGCGGCGTTCTGCTCGATGTGCGGCCCGAAATTCTGCTCCATGAACTGGTCCAGCAAGGTCGACGAGTTCAACAAGACCGTTCACGGCCTGGAAAAGAAGGACCTGAGCGAACTGGTCACACTGCAATCGCAGCAACTCAGCGCCAAAAAATAGCCTCGAAAATCACTCCCGTTGCCGAATATCCGCAAAAAGCCGCCTCCGGGCGGCTTTTTTGTTTTCATCCTGGATACACAACCCGCAACATCTTCGTCGTATCGAACCGAAAGAGGGCAAAATTAGACACAGGAGAACGACGATGAGCACCTGGAAATTTTGGGCAGCCTTTGGAGTCGGGGTCGCCGCGGGAGCGGCTCTCGCCCTCATCTATGCGCCGCAGACCGGCGCTCGCACCCGTCGCCAGATCCGCCGCGGCCTCAATGAAGCCTCGGATTATCTCAGCGACGCCGCCACCACCGTCAGCGACACGGCGAACAAATACCTCAAACGCAGCAAAGAAACCATGAACGATGTCGTGGACTCCGCCCAGAACGTCGTGAGCGCGGCAAAGAAGGTCGCCTCCTTCAGCTAATCCCTTCCACGCGGAATCAGAACGCCGGCTTCTCGCCCCGTGCGAGGAGCCGGCGTTCTGTGTATAAACGGTCCCGATTCTCGCAAAATCCATCCCCACTCCGCGCAAAATCTGAAAGATGTCTTTATGACCACCACCGCTACCGAAGTCTTCTCTGACCGCATCGGCCGCATTGAGATCTCCGCCACCATGGCCGTCACCGCGGAAGCCGCAAAGCTCCGCGCCCAGGGAGCGAAGCTCGTCGACTTCGGAGCCGGCGAGCCCCACTTCGCCACGCCGCAGCACATCAAGGACGCGGCCATTGCCGCCATCCAGGCCAACTTCACCCGCTACACCGTCGTCTCCGGAATCCCCGAGCTGCGTCAGGCCATCGTCGAGCGCCATGCCGCCGACTTCGGCTCCAGCTACGCTCCCGATGAAGCCATCTTCACCACCGGCGGCAAGCTCGCCCTCTTCATCGCCATCCAGGCCCTCGTCGATCACGGTGACGAAGTCATCCTGCCCGTGCCCTACTGGGTCTCCTTCAAGGACATCGTGGAGTATGCCGGCGGCAAAGTTGTCTACCTCGAAACCCAGGAAGCCGAGAACTTCCGCCTGACCGCCGATGCTATCGAAGCCGCCATCACCCCGAAGACGAAAGTCATCATTCTGAACTCGCCTTCGAACCCCTCCGGCGCGGTCGTCTCTCCCGCCGACCTCGAGCGCATCGTTCGCCTCGCCCACGAGCGCGGCATCTGGCTGCTGCTCGATGAGTGCTACGTCTACCTGCAATACACCGGAGCACTGGTCAGCGGTGGCTCGTTCACTGACTGCAAGGATCACGTCGTCGTCCTCGGCTCCCTCTCCAAGACTTATGCCATGACCGGGTGGCGCGCCGGCTACGCGCTTGCGCCGAAGCCCATCATCGCCGCGATGACCAAGCTGCAGAGCCAGTCCACCTCCAGTCCCGCCGCCTTTGTGCAGAAGGCCTCCATCGCCGCGCTCCGCGATTCGCAGAACTGCGTCGCCGAGATGCGTGCCGACTACCTCAAGCTCCGCGACAAGATCCTCGCGCGCCTCGCCGAAATCCCCGGCATTACCTGCACCAAACCGGAAGGCGCTTTCTACGTCTATCCGAATGTCTCCAAATATCTCGGCAAATCCGGCGTGTCCTCCGCGATGGAGCTCTCGAAGCGTCTCCTCCACGAAGCCCACGTCGTTACTGTGCCTGGCGAAGCCTTCGGCACGGACCAACACATTCGCCTCAGCTACGCCACCAGCCATGCTGACGTGGACGAAGGCCTCACCCGCATGAAGGCCTTCTTCGCGAAACTGTAGCGATGAGCGAAGCGCGGTTCCCGCCCTGTTCGCAATCTCATTGTGAACAGGGCGGAGTTTTCTAATCCCTAACCCCTAATC
The DNA here is from genome assembly GCA_963702295.1 of uncultured Acidobacteriaceae bacterium. Lineage (GTDB taxonomy): Bacteria > Acidobacteriota > Terriglobia > Terriglobales > Acidobacteriaceae > Palsa-343. The sequence continues at coordinate 11,141 of CAVPCE010000137.1, forward strand.
CCTGTCCGCTACCCCTCCAGCTTCAGCACCAGCAGCGTCATGTCGTCATGCTGCGGAGCCCCGGCCGTAAATGCGTCCGCCGCCGTAAACATCGCGCGCATGACCGCATCCGCCGGCTTCTCGCGGACCCTCAGTGCCGCCGCGATCATCCGCTCCTCGCCCCACTCCTCATCTTCGTGCGTCATCGCCTCGCTGATGCCATCCGTGTAGAGCACCAGCAAATCCCCTGGCTCCAGAGTCAGCGACTGCTCCGTGTACGGCGCAAACGGCAGCAGACCCACCACCGGGCCGTCTGCCTCCAGCCGAATCACTTCCTCACCCCGCAACAGTACCGGCGGATTGTGCCCCGCATTCACGCAGTCCAGCACCCGCGTCGCCGGATCGTAGGCCGCAAAGAAAAATGTCGCATACCGGTTCGACGCCGACGCCTCATACACCAGCACATTTACCTTGTGCATCAGCTTCGCGAAGTCCCGCGGATTGTCCAGCGTTACTCCGCGCAGGCTCGCCCGCAGGCTGGCCATCAGCAGTGCAGCCGAAATTCCCTTCCCCGACACATCGCCCACCGCCAGCCCGATCCGCCCGTCCTCCAGCTGGATCACGTCGTAGTAATCCCCGCCCACGCCCAGCGCCGCCCGGCACGCGCCCGCCACCGATGCGCCAGCCAGCACCGGCATCTGCTGCGGAAACAGCCGCTCCTGCACCTCGCGCGCAATCTCCATCTCCCGATTCACGCGCTCCCGCTGTGCCGCTTCTGCTGCCAGGGAGTGCGCCAGCTCACTCACCTCCAGCGCCAGCCCCGTCTGCCGCGCCACCGTCGTCAGCACCTGCAGATCCGTGCGTGACCACGCCGCTTCCGAGCGCTTGGGCCCCAGCGCCATAATGCCCATCAGCCGGTTGCGCCCCGGCATCGGCAGCAGCAGCTCCGCGTTCAGAACATCCAGCGCCTTCCGCTCCGCCGTTCCCGCCATCAGATACCACGCGTCCGGATCTTCCCGGTACAGCCGCGCCGGTTCGCTCGAGTTCGCCAGATACCGGATCGACGACGCCTGCGCCGGAAGGGTCAGCGTTCCATCCGCCGCCATGCCAACCGCTTCCTCCACATAGAAAACATCGCCGCGCCGCAACAGCATCGCGATCTGCCGGATGTGCAGCGTCTCGCAGATCCTCCGCGCCACCGTCTCCAGCAGCGGCTGCGTTTCGGTAAATCGCCGCACCTCGTCTGACAGCTCGTTCAGCATCACCTCAGCGTTGTAGGCTTCGCGGAAGAACTCGCCGGTCCAGCCACTGCTGCAGCCGGTTGCTCACTCCAAAGCGAAGCGCCAGAATCAGCGCGAGAAAGATCGACGCCGTCCACACATCCGAGGCCTCGCGGCTGCCGCCGCTCGATCATCGGCAAAAACAGCGCCGGAACCCGATCACCGCCAGCAAAACGATCTGCAGCACCCACAGCGATGCCTTCGCCAGAGCATACCGGCTGCCGGTGCGCAGCAGCACCCGGACGTCCATCGCCCGCTGTACCACCACCACATACCCCAGAGTCAGCGGAGCCAGCATGAAGATGACTGCGCCCAGATAACGGACCACATACCAGCGAGGCTGGAGGCTCGTCACTCCGAAATGCGGCAGCAGCACAAAACCAGCAGCAGCGAACCCACCCCCACGCTCATGCCCGTCAGCAGGACCCGCAGCCGCCGCCGCGCATCCTGGTCGAGGCCGACCGCAGCTTGTCCAGCGTAAGGACCACGAAAAGCCCCACCCACAGCAGGTTCAGAAAATTCACCACAGCGCTTGCTGCGTCGCTGGCATCGGGTCAGAAGTCGTCCATCACCCCCGCCGTAGTACTCCATATACATCGACGGGTACAAAATCACGACGCTCACGCCGAACACACCCAGCAGCACCCACTTCGCCCACGGCGCCTTCGCGTCGATGTGCGACCGTTCCGGAAAATAGATCCCGAACAACAGCAGCGCCGGCGCCCGCGCCAGCTGCGATCGTCTGGTACCAGAACTCCCGCAGAAACAGCCCGACACCCGTCGCCAGGCCGCTCTGGATGAACACGCAGCTGGGAAAGGTGAGCAGCACCAGCAGCAGCCAGGCGTTGCGATCCGACGGCCGCGTGAACAGCTACCCAATATGCCGATCAGCAGGCAAACCAGCGTCAGCAGTCCGGTAATGAAGAAGTCCCGCCAGAAGGCCAGCACTGGCGAAATCCGTCCATGCAGCAGCTCATTGCGTGCCAGCGTCAGAGTGAGCCGTGCCCGTGCTCCCATTCCGCCGCGCATAGCCCACATCGAGAATGTCGCCCGGATGACTCTCCGACAGAATCGTCGCCCACTGTGCCAGACCGGTGTAGTCGGCCCCGTTCAACTGCTCAATGCGGTCGCCCGCGGCTAGTCCCGCTGCTTTTGCCTCGGGCTTCAGTCCCGCATCGTAAATCTGACGCGAATCCGATCCGAAACCGAAGGGACATCCACCCTCTGATCCCAATGCACCTCGTTCTGCCAGACAGGTCCACCACCCCCGCCATCCAGTAGCTCAGGCTGGCCAAAATGCAGAGACCGATCAGGAAGCGCAGTACGCCCGGCGATAGGTTTTTCTTCCGTCGTTTCATCCGTGGGGACATGGTATTCCGCCCGGTCCGCTCTGACGAGAGTGGAAATCGCTCTCCCCGCACCCGGCGTCTAGACTTGATACGCATTCCGGAGGGCTCGACGTTCATGCGTCTTTCGTCCCTTGCTGCCGCGGTCGTTGCTTTTCTCGCCGCCTCCGGCGCCGCCCAGTCGCGCCCGCCTATCCTCGGCGTCTCCCATATCGCTGTCTATACCAGCAACGCGGCCAGTGCAGAGCGCTTCTACGTCCAGCAAATCGGCCTCAAAAAGGCCTCCGACCCCGAAACTCCAGGGCGCCCGCTACTACGTCAATCAGGAGCAATTCGTCGAAGTCCTGCCCCTGCCCGCTGACGCCGGCACCGACCGCCTCGACCACCTCGGCTATCTCACCGCCAACGCCACCCAGCTCCGCCAGTACCTCGCCGCCAAAGGCGTCACGGTTCCCGACAAGGTCGAGCACGCCTCCGATGGCAGCCTCTGGTTCGACGTCAAAGACCCCGAGGGCAATACCGTGCAGTTCGTCCAGCCGCCCGCACCCCTGCTCAGCGACAAAAGCACCGACTCCCTCTACTCCCTCAGTGGCGCCAATCCCATCGGCCGCCGCATGATCCACGTGGGGATGCTCGTCCACTCCGCCGAAAAGGAGAACACCTTCTACCGCGACATCCTCGGCTTCCAGCCCTACTGGCATGGTGGCATGCAGACCGGCAGAACTGACTGGGTCTCGCAACAGGTCCCCAACGGCCACGACTGGCTGGAGTACATGCTCACCAGCGGACCCTCCGGCAGCGGCCTCCCTGAACAGATCTCGCAAAAGCAGCTAGGCGTTCTGAACCACTTCTCCCTCGGCGTCCTCAATATGGAGAAGTCCGTCACCACCCTCGACGCCGAAGACCGTCTCGCCGGCGAGGCGCCCCGCCCCCAGATCGGCCGCGACGGCAAATGGCAGTTCAATCTGTATGACCCGGACGGCACCCGCGTCGAACTCATGGAGTTCACCGCCGCCTCCAAACCCTGCTGCTCCGGATTCACCGCCGAGAACCCCAGCCCCACCGGCCAGCCCTGATCCCGCTGCCCAATGTGTCATCCTGAGCGACGCGCCGCCCGAGACATTTCCAGCGGTGTCTGATACTCGCCGGCGCGGAGTCGAAGGACCCCCGTAGCGAAACGCGCCGCCTGCGCCAGGAAGGATCTCGGCTCGGAGGGAATCGGTCGCGAAGCGGCCGACAAAGCTCACAATCGGTGTCCCGACGGCGTTGTTCCGCGCGACGGCCGGGGGACACCGACCGCGCTCTCGGTCTCTGTCCGCTATACGCTATCCGCTGTCCTCTGTAACACCCCGCGCAGTACCCATACGCCCACTGCGCAGTAACCGCCTGCCCCTGCCCATTGATCTCTGTCGCCGTTACCCAATGGGAATGGTCGAAACACCGTACTCCCCGGACAATCAGCTATACAGAGCGCACCAGAGTTCTTCGCTCCCCTGGTCGCGTCGCCCTCGGAGGAGACGCCATGAACCGAAACTACCTTTTGCTCAGCCATTTGCTGCAGGATACCTGCGGCGCCGATCTTATCGAGTACGGCCTCATCGCCGTTGCCCTGATGCTCACCGTGGCCGCCGCCGCCTCATCTACGACCGCCAGGCTGGTTACGGAGATCAACATCCTCGAGATCCTCGCCATCACCTGCTTGGTCACTGCTGTCGTCGGATTCGTGCTGCCGCTTACCGCCGCCATCAAAGGGCACTGATCGCTCACCTGTGCGGCGCCAGCCGCAGTCCGCAGCCGGCCTACGGCTTCGCCTGCCCACGCGGATACGCGTACAGCCGCACCCGGTACACCCGGAACGCGTGCGCATCCATCAGCAGCGCGCGCCCCTGATCGCTCTGGTCTCCGTTCAGCTCCCGCGTTGCCGTCCACTTTCCATCCGCGTACTCCATCTGCTCGATGCCGGCGAGCCCCGCTGCCTGTCCATCCGCGTCCGGATTGCGCAGAAACTCCACTCGCAGCCCGCTGCCCATCACCGTAAACTCGTTCTCCCCGGACTGCATCACCAGCATCGCCCCGTCCGTTTCGTCCAGCTTCATCGCCGGCCAGCTCCGCGCCAGGCTCGCCCGAAACAGATAGCCTCCCAGCGCCACCGTCTGTGTCGGCCGCCAGCTCGTGGCATACAGAACAAGCGCCCGGGTTGCGTTCTTCGCCTGCGCCGCGATCAGTGCATCGCTCATCTCCGACAGTGCGGCATACTCATCCCACAGCTGCGGTCCCTTCTCGGATCCGTTCTCCTGTGAGCCCGCCTCGGCCGGCAGCGAATCCACCGCAAACGGCGAATATCCAAACCCGCGCCCCTCTCCGAACAGATACAAAGCGTTGAATGCCGCCTGATCCAGCCGGGCCTCCGGCACAAACACAGGATTCCCCTGCTCCCGATACTTCTCAATCCAGTTCTCAAAATCCGGCCAGTAAATGTCCGGCGCGTAAAAATCCACCGCTGGCGCCGCCGCCCGATAGATAGCCTGATCCCGCGGATACGGCCCCCCGCTTGGATAACTCCCCGCCGGCTCCATCGGAGCGGGCAGTTGCGCGTTCATGTACATCGGCAGTGTATATTCCTTCTTTCCTGCAGCAGCCACCGTATTCACAAAGAGCCCATATTCCCACGCCATGAACGCCTCGTCCGCAGCGTCGCCGAATGCTGCCTTCCACGTTTTACCCGCCGGATCGAAATGCTCAGCCCAGTCCGGCCGCAGCTTGTCCCGATTTGCCTCCAGCGCCCGCGTCAGCTCCGACGGCACTGGGCTCGCGAACTCCCGATTCGCCGCCTCCGATCGATCCCGTCCGCCCACGCCCAGAAAACCAATCTCGTTTTCCACCTGCACCATCAGCACCGTCTGCTGTGCCGCATCGGTTTCCTTCACATGCCGCATCAACGCTGCAAAGGCCCGCGCATCGCACCGCATCGTCTCCTCGCCCAGCGGCGTCAGGATCTCCAGCGGCATCCCCTCAGCAGAAATTTCCCGAGGAAATCGCTGCGATTGCCAGCACCCACACCGGCGCATACTCCGAAAAAGCGTTCTTCCAGCTCCCAAACCACAGGAACACCAGGTGCATGTGCTCGCGCCGCGCGGCTTCGACCCAATGGTCCGGCACCGAAAAATCAAACCGCCCCTCTTCCGGTTCAATCTCGTCCCACGCCACCGGCATCAGCACGGTGTTGAAATGCAGCGCCGCCAGCCGCGGCAAAATGTGTCTGCCTCCGCCGCCGTTCCCGCTGAAGATCCCCAGTTCGCCCGCCAGCATCAGGAACGGCTTCCCCTGCACCAGGAATTGCGAAGCGCCATTCTGCATCCGCACCGCCGGCATCTCCTGTGCTCCCGCCGCGCCCGCAAGAAGCACGCCCAGACCAGCCATCCACACCCACCTGATCACATCAGCCTCCCAACCCTTACCGGAACAGCGACAGTGGAATCGCACCCGCCATCGCGCGATACCCCGCCACTGATGGATGCAGATGATCCCCCGAATCGTACTTCGCCAGCATCCGCTCCGGATGCTCCGGATCCCGGATTACTTTGTCGAAATCCACCACCGCGTCGAAATGCCCCGCCGCCCGGATCCACGCATTTATCTCCTGCCGATCCGCCTCGCTCTCCGGCCCGGGGTGGTAGTAGCCGCCGCCCACAAACGGCGTCAGCGTGCCGCCGATCACCTCCAGACCATGCTGGTGAGCCTGCAGCACGACCTGCTCATAGGACTCCAGGATCTCGTGCACCTTCCCCTCGTGTTCCGCCGCCGGTACTGGGCCGAGCCGCGTCGATTGCCGAGATCGTTGACCCCCTCGAGCACAATCAGCCACCGCGCTCCCACCTGCGCCAGCACATCACGATCGAAACGGGCCAGCATATCCGGACCCAGTCCGTACTCCAGCAGCTGGTTTCCGCCAATTCCCTCGTTCAGCACTCCGATTTTGCGCGTCGCCCGCGAGGCCTGTAGCCGCTCCGCCAGATCATCGGTCCACCGATTATTCCCGTTCGTCGTCGTCGCGTGCCCGTCCGTAATCGAGTCGCCCAGCGCCACAACATCGCCTCCATGCTTCGGCGCCGGCACTTCGATCCCTGAGACCTGGTACCAGTGATCGACATGTTGCGCGCCCGGCAAATCCAGAGCCGCCACTTGATTTCCATGCACGTAATAGCTTGTGGCACGCGACCCTGGATGCCCCGTCTGGTCATCGATGGCTATGCGAATGTAGAAGCTCACCGCGACATTCGAGAGCGCCTCGACGGGAAAAGCGACCGGATCCGACCAATATTCCGCGCCCGGCGAAAAGCCACTGAACCCGCTCCCAAAAACGTCACCGGCGTGTCCGATCCCGGAACAATCGCCGCTGACGCCGCCGACACCGGCTTGGCCAAATGCACAGCTTCAAAGGTGATCGGCCTCGATCCGGCTGCATTCGACAGGCGCACCCGGACTTCCGAACCTCCCACAGACAGGTGGAAGATTTGCCGGATCGTGGAATCCCGCGTTTCTTCGGGAGGAATGATATTCGACATCATCTCAGGAGATTGCTGGGCCGCGGCCCAGGTCTCCATCCAGGCCTTCGGCGACGACGTCTGTGCCTGCCCCGCACCCAGCCCCAGCGACAATCCACCGATCAGAAGGAAGAGAGAGAACCGCCGACTCAATCTCATGGCCGTTCCCATCCTACTTAAGCCGGACAAGGCGGCGCAGGCCTGCGTCCCTCCCATCGGGACGGGCGCGACCTCAGCAAAAACCTCGGAAAAATGTCGGAGCCTGGCCTACTGCCACAAACTGCGTGACCGCCGGTACTGCTTCATCAGCAGCCCCAGAGCCAGTCCGATCAAAACACCTGCGATAATTCGCAGAATCATGGGTACGTTCTCCAGCGCTCAGATCCCTCGTACCGTTCTGGATCGCATGCGCACGTCGTGCCGGGGGCTCACCCTGTGCTTCCCCCCTCAAAGTACCTCCGTTCGCTTCCAGCTTCGATTCCCCCTCAGCGGCATCTGTCCGCCCGAGCGCGGATACGCCTTCGTAACCTGGGTGACCGCGGTTCCCTCCTTTTCCGCCCGGTCCCTGAAACGGCAGTACTGCGGTGCTTCCCCACGATCAAACGTTTTACTAAACCCCTTCGTCCCGTGATATCGTTTGGAACAGCATGCAATTTCCCTTTAGGCTCCATCCCCACAGGCCCCTCCGCGCCCCCGTTACAATGCTGGTTCTCCTCACAGGAATCCTGCTGTCTTTTGCCGTGAGGTCCCTTGCGGCGCAGTCCCCCGCCACCCCCGCAGTCCCCGGCTGGGAGGCGTCCTTCGCAGCGACGCGGGCCTTCCCCTCTCCGGTGCCACCGTCACCCTCACCGGACCATCCACCCTCAGCACCACCACGGCCACGGATGGCAGCTTCCGCTTTCTCCACCCCGCGCCCGGTGCCTGGACTCTCGCCGTCCGCCTGCCTCATCGGCCCGCCACCGCCGCCATCGCCGTTCAGATCCCCGGCCCCGCCGCCGCTCTCACCCTCACGGCCGCGAATTCCCTCTCTCTCGCAGCGCTCCCCTGCGCGCCAATCCACGCCGGATCGGCTTCCCGCGACGCCACAGGAGGCGAACAGCTCTCCAGCCAGTCCGTCAGCCAGCTTCCCCTCAACGGCCGCGACTTCAGCACCCTCCTGCTGCTCGCCGCCGGCACCATGACCGACGTCAACGGCGCCACCAACTTCACCGCAGCAGTTCGCCATCAACGGCCAGCGCGGCGACGAGGCGGTCTTCGCCATGGACGGCGCCGACACCACCGATCCTGAGATGGGCGGCGCACCTTCACCAACTTCAACGTCGACGCCATCGAGGAAATCCAGTCATGCTCCGGCTGGATGCCCGCGGAAATTGGCCGCGGCGCCGCCGGCTTCACCAACATCGTCACCCGCTCCGGCAAAGCGGCTTTCACGGCTCCTTCTTTGAGTTCCTCCGCAACTCCGCCCTCGATGCGCGCAACTACTTCGACCCCGCCGCCCTCGGCGGCACGGATCCCGCCCTTCCACCGCGACGAGTTCGGATTCACCAACGGCGGCCCGGTCTATATCCCACATCTCTACGACGGCCGCGGCCGCACCTTCTACTTCGGCCAGTACCAGGGATTCCGCCAGGTCCTCGGCACCACCCAGGTTCTGCCCATGCCCACAACCGCCGAGCGCCAGGGCTTCGACACTCTCACCTTCTCTGACGGCTCAACCGACACCCTCGACATCCCGGTCGACCCCCAGATCGCAGCCGTCCTTGCCCGCTATCCCGTCCCCAACAATTCCGGCGGCGCCTACGGTGCGCGCACCTACGCCAATCACAGCAACGTGGTCACCAACGCCGATCAGTTCTCCGTCCGCATCGACCAGCAGCTCGGGAAAAAGGGCCAGTTCTCGCCCGCCTCACCGAAGACAACCTCACCGGCCCGACCACCAATCCCGATCAGACGGCGATCGATCCCACTTCGGCGTCCACTACATCGATCGCCAGCGCAACGTGACCTTCACATATACCCGGACCGTTTCTCCCCACCTCACTTTGGTCTCCGCTTCAGCATCATCCGGACCACCCCGGCATTTCCCACACCCGACCACACTGACCCCGCGGTCAAATTTAACGACAGCCTCTTCGAGCCCTTCAATGCGGCTGCAGGGTCGGTGATGCAGGCCTATGGCAATGTCTTCCAGGGACAGGAGAACTGGCGTTCGACCTTGGCCGCCATGCTTTCAAGGCCGGCGTCGAGGCTCGGCTCAATCGCGACACGACCTACTTCGGGATCAGCCCCAACGGGGAATACGACTTTGGCGGCGGCACAGCGTATCCGGCGAATTCATTCCCTCGCAAGCGGACAGCACAACCTCAATCCGGGTGATCCGTTTCCCGACACGCTCTCCAGCTTTCTTTCGGGCAGCCCCTATAGCTACACCGTGGCCATTGCGCCACCTTACTTCTCCAGCGGCCCGCACATCGGTCCGGCCGCCATCAGCCGCAACGATTTCAACTTCTATATGCAGGACACGTTCAAAGTCACTCCCCGCTTCACCCTGGACTACGGCCTTCGCTTGGAGCACTACGGCCCCATCTATGAGCGCGCACATCGCACTTCGGGCTTTCGCACCATCGACCGGCTGGGGCAGGAATATTTGATCAATCCGCAGCCGGGCTACGCAACGGCTGGAACGGCTGGGACCCCGCGTTCAGCTCGAGATGGCAACGCGCCGCGGCAGGTCACTCGTCTCACACCGGCGGCGGAATCACCGTCATTCCTCCGAACATCTGGCAGGACAACTTCCTCACCGGCTCGACGCCTTTCGTGGTTTACCCGCGCGTTAACGCCGCTCGCAATTGCGAAATCCCCTACGGATTTCAGATCACTCCCGCCGAGCTTCCCCACACCTATACACCGCAGGGCCATGACATCTTCGCGTCCGGCAATACCAAGAACGTTCCCGCCAACACCGTCATGGATGTGAACCGCTATCAGCAGGACCTGGCCACGCTCTCGCCCGGCCATCAGCTCTCGCTGCTCAACCTCAGCGCCATCGATCCCCGCTTCGGCGACGGCTTCCTCAACACCTGGACCCTTGGCCTCGAGCGCCAGTTCGCCGGCCTCACCGCCGATGCCGCTTACGTGGGCACTTCAGCCTTCAGCCTGCCCCGCTCCGCGTACCCCAACGGCTATGCGGCGCCAGCCCGGGCTTCGCCCCCTACACCCAGTTCGATTCCAGCGGCAACGCCATCGGCGGCTTCGGCTTTGAAACAGTCATCACCGACTACTGCGCACTCCTCCTATAACGCTCTGCAGACCTCGCTCGCCGGCACCGTCCCGCACGGCGGTCCTGGCCTCCAGGCTGGCTACACCTGGGCCAAATCCATTGACGACGTCAGCGCCGTCTTCGGCGGCACCGGGTCACCGGCGCCGTCTCCATCCCAACCCCGCAGGATCCCTTCAACAACCACCCCGAACGCGGCCCTTCCAATTTCGACGTCACCCACGGCTTCTCGGTCAGCGCAGCCCAGGATCTTCCTTTCCGCGCCGCCTGCGCTCTGCGCCCTCCGCTCTCACCGGTGGCTGGGAGCTGCTCAGCATCTCCAGCATCAACAGCGGCTCGCCCTTTACCGTCTACTCGGGAATCCAGCAGACCGGCGCCGGCGCCAACGGAGCTGACCGCCCCGACCAGATCGCGAAACCCCAGCTCTCCACCGCCCACAGCTCCACTCGCCGCCGCGAAGACTACTTTGGACGCGGCGACGCAACAACGCCTCTTACTTCTCCATCCCCATCGGCATCCCCGGCGGCACCGGACCCAACTCCGGACGCTTCGGCACCCTCGGCCGCAACACCTTCCGAGGCCCCGCCTACTACGACTTCGATTACGCCGTGCTTAAAAGTACCCCGATCGGCCATCGCGCCAGCGGCATCGAGCGCACCGATCTCCAGTTCCGCGCCGAGTTCTTCAACATCTTCAACATCGTCAACATGGGCCTGCCCGCTAACATCCTCAAAGGCTCCGGCTTCGGCATCATCAGCAAAACCGCCGGCACCTCCCGCCAGATCCAGTTCTCTCTGAAGTTGATCTACTGAGAACGAACGGAAGCCGCTTCACCCGGGCCCCGTCTTCAGAAGGCATGACCGGATACCCAGGCCGCAGCCCACAGGACCCCTCCGATCGCAAGCAGTGACCACAAGGCAGCGTGCAGAAGGTCTCGCCGGCTCCAGCGAATTCGAGCCACTCGCTTCCTGCTGCCCTTTTCCAGTGTGCGGATTTTTGCGCCAGCCATAGCAGTCTCACCGTGAATGAGCCCGCGATTCCGCAATCGGGGTCCGCGGCACAAAGCCTCCGCGGATCCCGTTCGAAGGGGGAATGACCTCGGGTCCATTCCCCGCCCGGCTTTTTAGAAAGAGAAGGTGATCTTCCCCGTCACCGCCCGCGGTGTCACATAGTGCGTGCCGCTGAAAGTCGACAGGAAGTTGTACAGCGCGTACTTGTTTGTCACGTTCACAGCTTCCACCTGCGCGCCCCACCTGTAGCGATCGCCGTGGAAGAGGTTGTCCTCTCCCAGCGCCATATCGAACAGGCTTCGTGGATCGATTCGTGGCGGATTCTTGTCGTTGTCTCCCTTTCCCGGAGCCGGAATCTGCACCAGGTCGGACGTGTACTCCGACGCCAGACACGCCGCCGGCAACGGATGTCCGGGCGTCGCCTTCACGCCATCGCACTCCAGCCCCGCCTCGAACTCCTGGCCCGCTGTCAATCCGCTCAGGTCTACTGCCGGCTGACCGCCCAGCGTCGTCGATGTATCCCCGCACGCGCTGTTGGGATCGTTCGAGAGCGGGTTGTAGCAGGGCACCGCTCCCGCCACCAGCCCGCTGTCATATCGCCAGTTCAGGCTGTACCACGGCATATACTTCCACGGCAGCTGATACTGGAAGTGCGTCGTCTCGTTGTACTTCTCGTCGTGATCGATGCGGAAGGGCAGTCCCGTCTGTCCCACCGTCGCCCCCGCGCCGCCCACCTGGGGCGGGAAAAACCGCGCCGCCACCGACGACATCACCACGTACGCGCTGAATCCATGCATCGGCGTCACGTTGGCTCGCAGCGCGAAACCGGGAATCTTCGACTTGTCCCACTCGACCGGGAACGTTATCGGCGTATATCCCAGCACGCTGAAGTCGTACCCGTTGTTCGTGTATTTCCAGATGTACTCGCCGCTCACGACAAAGTGCGGCCCCAGAACCTGCTGCACGCCGGCGTGATACTCATTGCGCGTGCCCGGCGTGAGAGCTCCCGTGTCGCCTCCCTGGCACGCCAGCAGCGGATTGACCACCGCGTTCAGACATCCCCGGCTTGCGAGAATCAGGTTTTCGTTGAACGGCGTCTCCAGGGTTCGCGCATACGACCCTCGCATTACCGTGTGCGTCCGCTTGATGTTGTAAGAGGCTGCCAGCCTCGGCTCTGTCTGGTTCGCATCCGACAGCCCGTTGTAGACGTCTTCGCGAAGGCCGAGGTTGAACAGCCAGTTGCCTAGCGTCAGACGATCCTCGACATAGAGCGCCAGCTCCTTGATATCCGTGTGTCCCGCGAAATCGTAATAGGTCCCGCCCCGGGTCAGATCGTACGGATACAGAGTCGTGCACGGCGCGTCAACCGGCACATCCGGCGTCCCGCCTGACATGCAGGGATTCCCGTTCGCGTCAGTCAGCGAGTCCAGATAGCCCGGATCCACGATGCCCAGCCTGTCACTCTCGTTCAGGAACGTCTGCTCGTAGTCCGCGCCCGCCTTGATGTTGTTGTGGCCCTTCTGCCAGGTGTAATCCGTGTGTAGGCCGGTGTTGGCCAGGCTGCGATCCTGTCCGATGGTCTGCTTCTGAATCGGTCCCAGATCCTCAAACGGATTGCCGCTCGGATAGTAGTTATAGCCGTCGCGGCGATAGTAGAAACCCACATTCCACACCGAATCCGGCGAGATCACCCGGGTATAGCTGGGCGCCAGGTCGATGGTCCCGATTTTCGACCGCTGGTCCGCCTGTCCCGGCACCGCCTGCCCCGCCAGATTCGCTCCGCCCAGGTTCAGGTTGTCGTACGTGTTCGGCGTCTGGAACCACGACCGCGAATAGTTCAGGTTCAGGTGCAGCGAATCTGCCGCGTCGATCGTGTAATCCACCCGATCGAAAAAGTTCTCCTCGTTCCCCTTGTCGTGAAATACATCGAATTCCGGCGAATCCAGAAACCGGCTCGTGTTCATGCCCGTCAACCGACAGGAAGTTGCCCCAGTTCTCCCCGCCGTAGCCCACGTCAAACCCGCCTGTCACGGATCCGAACGCCCCATACAGGTGTAAATCTGTCCCGTCGGTTTTCTAACCCCCTGCCCCGACCGCGTCGTCACCTGGATCACAAGGCTCGTCTTGTCCCCGTACTCCGCCGGCGGTGCCCCTTCGATCACATCCATCGACTGCACCGCGTTGTCCGGCAACTGGTTGGAAAACACCTTGCTCTGCTGATCCGTGATCGGCTGCCCATCCACGCTGAACGAGTTCTCCGCGTGATCCCCCAGACCGTGGAATAGCCCGTTGGAGTCCGCCGCAACTCCCGGCGTGGTCAGCGTCACCAGCGAGCTCAGCCCCGACGACTGGCTCTCCAGCGGAATCTCCGCAAACGCTCGCCGATCGATGTCCGTGTCCATGTTCGCGTTCCGGTTGATCAGGTCCTCGCTCGTTACCTGCACGGTTTCCGCGGCCGCTCCCACCTGCAGCTTCACCGCCACCGCCACCGGCGTCGCGGATCGCACGCTCACATCCTGCGCGCTGGAGTTGAACCCCTTCATCGTCACCGTCATGTGGTACGACTCGTACGGCACATTGGTGAAATGGAAATGCCCACCGCTGTCTGTTTGCGCGGTGCGCTCGTACTGGGTCACCGGGTTCAGGATCTTCACCGTCGCGCCAGCCACCACCGCGCCCGTAGGATCGGTGACCGTTCCCGTAATGTTTCCCGATGTGCCTCCAGCCTGAGCTACCGCATTAACGCTCAGCCCAACTGTGCAGGCAAAAAACAAGAGAAAAACAAAAACCACGCGCAGACACGTGCGCATACACGACCTCCATTCGAAATGTGAATTGTCCCTGGGGTTACAACCGTCTTCAGGCGAAGACTGGGACAGGCGGGGGTCGATTGGCCAGCTTAAGAACGAAGCGTTGCCGGGGAGCCGGAGCCACTCGCTCCACGACTCGGTGCACCACCGGCTGGGAACTCAGAATCACCGCAACCACGGCGACAACCTGTACCGCCTGGTGTGCCGTCACGCAAAGCGCGCAATCCTGATCGACCTGGCCGTTGGGGTGGGAATGGGCAACGTGGACTACGCCGGCGAACAGCACCAGCGCAATGCAGACGACGCCCAGGATCGAAGTCCAGGTTTGCCACCGTCCGCGTCTGGCACCCACAAAGCCCATGTGAATCTGACTATAACGCGCGCCAATGCGTCGCGCCAACCGACCATTCCCGGCAAGCACTCTCAGCGACCCCTCATTTCGCACGAATCGATCACTGAGCCGTGAACGCGGGAGCCGCCTCATTTGCTTCCGAGTAGTGCTCCCAGCCGTTGCCGCCGGCGTGCTTCACCCGGTAGAGAGCGACATCGGCAGCTTTAAACAACGTCGCCTCATCCATGCCGTCCTGCGGGTAACTCGCTGTGCCGATGCTGAGAGTGGTAGTCAGGACTGCCCCGTTGACCGGGAGCGGGTCGCGAACACTGCCGGCCAGTCTGGAGCAGAGCGCGGCAATGCCTTCCTGGTCCAGAGCATCGGCGACCAGCACCGCAAACTCGTCGCCGCCCACCCTCGCGACGAAATCCGACTGGCGCATCACCACATTTACGCGCAGCGCTACGGCCTTCAGCCATGCATCGCCGGCGTCGTGCCCCCACGCGTCATTGATCTCTTTGAATTTGTCGAGGTCGAAGAGCAGAAGCGTAAAAGATCCGTTCTTATGGCGCTGGACCGACGCCAGCAGGCGGCGGAAATAGTCGGTGAACATCCGGCGGTTGGGCAGCCCGGTGAGCGCATCGGAGTGCGCCATCTGCTCGAGCTGGCGACGGCTCTCCTCCAGCTCCTCGGTGGTCTTTCTTATCTCGGCTGTCCGCTCCTCCACGCGCCGCTCCAGCTCATGCTGCCGCGCCCTCAGGTAAGCGGTGCTGGATCGGTAAGCGACAGTGAGGATGAACAACAGCAGCAGCAAGCCTCCGACTCTCGCCCACGCCGTCTGAAACCACGCAGGAATCACGCGGATGTCGAGCCGCCGCACCGGTCTCCAAACCCCATCGCGATTGGAACCGCGCAGTTCAAGCGTGTGGCTTCCCGGCGGCAGATTGGTATAGCTGGCAGTCCGGCGCGTGGCCGCAGCTGTGATCCAGTCCTTGTCGAAGCCATCCAGCTTGTAGGCGTAAAGCTCGCGACCCGGCCCCGTGTAGTCAAGCGCGGCGAACCCGACCTCCACCCGATTGGCATCGTGCCGGATACTCAGCACCGGCGTGGCGCCCGCCTGATTAAAGAGATCCGCCGGGACCGCAGCGCCCCCCGCCAGAATATCCGTCACCACCACCGGAGCCGCATAACGCCAGGGGCGAACCTGAGCGGGATCCACAACCGTCATACCGCCATCGCCGCCAAAGATCAGCCGCGCGTCCTGGCTATTGCTGCCGGACTTGACCCAGTAAGCAGGAATCGCAACACCATCGGCCTGCCGCAGCGGCGTGATCGCAAAAGTGCGCGGATCGATGACCGCAAAGCCGTCGTCCGTGCTGACCCAGAGTGTTCCATCGGCAGCCTCGAGAATATCGTCCGCGTTCGTGTTCGGCAGCCCCTGCAAAAGCGTGCGGAATCGAGCCTCGCCCTTCGCATCGCGCCCTTCGAGCAGACAAACACCGGCGCCCCAGGTCGTGGCCCAGAGGCGATCCTGGCGATCGAGGAGCAGCGAGGTGA
Organism: uncultured Acidobacteriaceae bacterium; assembly: GCA_963702295.1. Lineage (GTDB taxonomy): Bacteria > Acidobacteriota > Terriglobia > Terriglobales > Acidobacteriaceae > Palsa-343. The sequence goes on from CAVPCE010000137.1 coordinate 27,275, forward strand.
TCGGAGCCGGCAGTCCGCCGGAGTCTGCCGGATTCACAGAAATCCGCTCCGAGGTCTGTGTCGCCGTATCGTAGCGAACCAGCTCGTTGGCAGTCCCGATCCACAGGTCGTCCCCGGCTCCCCGCGCCAGAACCGTGATCTCTGGAGTCGTCAGCGGCAGAGAAATGGGCTGCGGCGCCGTGTGCGCGCCGTTCGAGACCTCCGCCTTCCAAAGGCCGCGATGGGAGCCAATCCACAGCGTGTCGTTGCCGGCAAGCAAAGTATCTACGCGAATCGGCGCACCCTGCGGCCGGGAAAGCGCGGCCAGGCGGCTCCCGTCAGGATCCATGCCATAGACCCAGTTGGCCGTGCCCACATACACCGTGCCGTCGGACGCGGATGCCAGTGTATTGATCTGGCCTCCCGGCAGCGGAGCGCCTGTGCCGGCGGCGATATGCCGCAGCGTCTCAAGATTCGCACCCGCAAGTGAGACAAGCTCGACCCCACCCGCATTCAGTCCCAGCCACAGGCGTCCATCGGCAATGGGCAGCACCGCAGTGATGCCCGTATCCGGGATGCGTCCCGGTTGCCCGGCAACGCCCGTTCCGCCAAAGAAAGTGAGAATGCCGCCGCCCGGATGCGCGCGCCCCACGCCCTGGGTCGTGCCCACCCACACTGAGCCGGCCGCGTCCGTCAATAACGCAACCACGGAATCGCTGGGGAGGCTGGTGGGATACGCGGCGTCATGCGCGATGCGATGAGTCTGGAGCGTGCGCGCGTCGACGGCCACAATGCCCCCACCCAGCGTGCCCAGCCAGACCACTCCCGGCTCCGCTTCGCAGAGCGTGTCGATCGATTGCTGGTCGAGAAGCGAGGCGCCCGCCCCGCTTTCATGAATCTGGACGGCTTGCTGCGCAGAAGGCTCCAGAACCCAGGCCCCCGCGGTCGTTCCAATCCACAACCGGCCGGCAGCGTCGAACAGCAACCTCCAAACCCGCACCGTCGCCGTCCCGAAGATCTCCTGCCGGGTGAAATGCGCGCCTTGAGAGTCGCTGCGATAGACGCCCAGCGGTGTCCCCGCCCACAGACGGCCGGCGCGGTCTCGCGCGAGGCCCATCACCGGTACGGCACTCGTGGTTCCTTCCAGCGCAATGGGAGTAAACGCTCCCGTCACCGGGTCGAGATGATCGATCCCCCTGCGCGATCCCACCCACAAACCGCCCGCCCCATCTGTGACCATCGCGTAGACGGTGGGAAATTCCTTGTTTTTCCCGGCAGCGGCAAAGGTCTGAAAGCGGTCGTGGGCCGCATCGTAGCGTGCTACTCCGCGCGAACGGGTTCCGATCCAGAGCGTCCGCTGAGGATCGGTGTACATGGAATAGATATCGTTGTCGGGCAGCGCGCCCGGTACGGCTACCTGAAATTGGTAATTGCGAAAGCGATAACCGTCCCAGCGAGAAACTCCGCTGCCGGTGCCCACCCACAGAAAGCCGTCGCCGTCCTGCGCCAGAGCCTGGACGATGGGACTGGGCAAACCGTTGTTGCGATCCAGTTGCTCGAAAATGACATCGGCGCGGCGAGCCGGACCTTGCGCAAAAGTCGTCGCAACCATCAACAGCGCGGCAATGCCTAACCACGCGAACCCGAACATCCGCCGGCCGCGCGAGAGTAAAGTTCGTGGTACCAGTTCCGCTGCCCCGTTCCGCACTTCGCGAGGAAGTGGTCTACGCAATTTCGCCATCGTCCCGGTCAGGATCTGGGTTGGGGATGTTGGTTCTTGCTCCCAGCATAAATCGAACATTCACGGTCAGGCAGTGATTCACATGGTTCCCCGGTCCGTTGAGTGCCGACATGTCTCGATCTCAACCATCGCAGAAACAGCGACCGCAGATAACTTCTCCAAAAGTGGCAGAGCCGTTTTCCCCGTGCTGTGGTACAAACCCAACAAAACAGAGCTACCGGAGGCACCGCGATGGGCGCGGTTGGGCAAATCGTCGCAGGCCGGCATGAGTACGGGCTGCGAGCAGGCCAGAAGACTCTTTACCTGTTCTTTGCCGTGGTGCTTTGCGCCATGGCTGCGTTCTTTCTCGTCCTGAGCCCAGGTAACCTGCCGCCCGCACAAATCCTGGCCTTTTCAGCCTTCGCAGCATCGGGCGTGTATATGGCGCTGGTCGCGCTGCGCTCGCGTCTCATCATCGACGGGACGCAGGTGCACGTGCAGGGGGCGGTTCGATCCCGCGAGTTCGATCTCAGCCAGGTCGAAGGCTATCGGACCTTTAAGAGTCGCTACCAGTCGTTCCGGGTAATCTGCCTCAAAGACACGACCTGGAAGATCCCCTTGATGAAGTACGCAGGCGACGAGAGCCTGGACGATCGGTTTGCAGGTCTGAAAGACCTGGATCAGCAGGATCGGGAACAGCTTCTTCAGCAGATTGATCAGGATCAGGAACTTGGAGCCACGCCCGAACAGCGCCGCGGGGCCCTGGCTGCGGCAAAGCAGATCAACGTCGCCACGTGGGTGGTGGATGCCCTCGCAGCCGTGGCATTCGCCTTCGGTCCCGCGCAGTACCGCATCGCGGCCATGGTTGTTCTCACCCTGGCGCCCGTCGCCGCTGCATACATGCTCTATCAGCAGCCGCTGCTCTACGGATTCTTTAAGGCCAAGGCCGATCCGCGCCCCGACGTCAGTCCCGTGCTGATGATCTCCGCCTTCGGCCTCCTCATTGGCGCAACCAAAGTCAACTTCATCTCCACGAGCCTGCTCCTGCCGTTCATTGCTCTCGGAACGCTCGTCTCGCTGTCACTTTTCTTACCCGCTGCGCGCAAAAATCCCCGCTTCGCCGGAACCCTCATGGGTTTGCTCTTTATCTGCGCGCTCTACGGCTGGGGCCTGACAGCCGCCATCGATACGGTGGCTGACGCGTCCGTCCCCCACGCCTACTCGGTCCAGGTGCTGGGCGGCCATATCTCCCACGGAAGCCGCAGTACCAGCTACTACCTGAAACTGGAGCCGTGGGGACCTTACGCGAATGTCGATTCCCAGATGAAGGTCAGCGCAACAATGTATTACGCCACGCCGCCCGGCCAGATCATTTGTCTCGCCCTCCATACCGGCGCCCTGCACGCCCCGTGGTACGAACCCGTCCCCTGCGACAACGGAGCGCAATAGCGGCCGAACCCCGCGCCTCCCTCGTCCACAACGCAGAAGCTAGCATGCCGCGACGCGCTGCAAGCCATCAGCCCACTCTCATCTCCGACTTCCCGGTCAATTCAGCCATAACTGCCGGCAATACCTGACTCCCTCGCTTCCTGCGAAAATCCTGTCAATCCTTACCGAAGTAACTGATGGCGCTAACTCGTTTGTTGTCCTTGCGCATTCGTAACCATGACAGGACCAAATTCCACTAATCCACCCACCCCGTTTTGATATACTAAGAACATAGGAAAAGAATCGAAAAGAGCCCGCCATTGTGCGGGCTTTCGCATTTTTAGGGATCGCTATGAGATCAAAGAAACGCGTGGCCCCGCTACAGGCTACCGGGCTCGAATGCAGCATTCCCGTCCTCGAGCGAAGTGCTCGCGAATCAAACATCCGGCCCCTTCGTGACCTCGAATGCAGCACTCGGGCCCACAATGCTGCAGTCCGGCCCCGAACGCATCTGCTCCTGAATCAAGGCCATGCCACATGCCCCGAACATCGGCATCTGCTAACCCCAGCAGAATCAAACAACACTTCCCCCACCCCCCGAGGGGGGTCATGCAAACAACTCAGGCTGGTCCTCCTCCGGGTCGCGGAAGTTTCCCAGCCCAACGCCAATCAGCCGAAATCGCTGCTTCGACCCGAGTTCCACCCGATCCCGCAGCGACAGCGCGATCCCGATCAGTTCCTCGCACGAAGCCAGCGGCTCAGCCGGCGTCAGGCTCCGAGTCAGGATCCGGAACTCCGCCGTCTTCAGCTTCAGCACCACCGTCCTCGCGATACGCGCTTCCTTCCGCGACGCCGTCCAGACTTTCTCCGCCAGCCGTCGGATTGGCTCCTCGGTCTCATCCAGAGTCACATCCTGCGCGAACGTATCCTCGGCCGAAATCGACTTTGTCGGCCGATCCGGCACAACTTCAGAATCATCAATGCCAAACGCCAGCTCGTGCAGCCGTTGCCCATGCCGCCCGAACTGCCGCTCGATCGCGCCCGGTTCAAGAGTCCGCAAATTACCCACGGTCCGAATTCCCAGATTTGCCAGTCTTTGCGCCGTCACCTTGCCAACGCCAGGCAGACGTTCCACAGGCAGCGGCGGCAGAAACGAATCCACCTCTTCCGGCTGGATCACGAACAGTCCATCCGGCTTCCGCCAATCCGACGCGATCTTCGCCAGGAACTTGTTTGGTGCCACGCCCGCTGAAGCCGTCAGATGCAGTTCTTCCCGAATCGCCGACCGAATCGCAATGGCCACCTTGGTCGCCGTCGGAAGATCCGCCTTGTTCGTGGTCACATCGAGATAGGCCTCATCCAGCGAAAGCGGCTCAATCAGATCGGTGTAGCGCCGGAAAATCTCCCGTGTCTGCCGCGACACAGCGCGATAGCGCACAAAATCCGGCGGAATGAAGATCGCCTCTGGACACAGCCGCTCGGCCCGCAGCGCCGGCATCGCCGATCGCACCCCAAACCGTCGCGCCTCGTACGACGCTGCACAAACCACCGAACGCTGGCCGCGCCAGGCAACAACGACGGGCTTGCCGCGCAGCTTTGGATCGTCACGCTGCTCCACCGACGCGTAGAACGCGTCCATGTCCACGTGAACGATCTTCCGCAGCGCCATGCCGGAACGATAGCAGGATTGCGGCACCGGAAAAAGTCTTCACCCAATCCGTTGCGGCAATAGCGCACACACAACGGAAGGCCATGAGAACAGCGATGCGCCAACTGCATCGTGAGCCCTGGACGTCGCTGGAGGAGGAACGAGCCTGTCTATGCTGCCCGAATTACCTTGGTGGTAGTTACCGCAGTTATCTGGCTGTCTTTTGTTCATCATCCAGTACTGGGAAATTGGACCGGTTCAGTTACTGCGGTGTGATTGACACATCCTTCGTGTGATTGTCGCCACAGAAGAGGTCACTTACTTTCAAGTCAACTACTACAGAGCTACTGCGAATCGTGGAGATTGGTTAGCGGGATTATGCGTCCATGCCGCGTCAGCCGGCGTGTGTCCGCTTCCTCCGCTTCCCCGTCTGCAAGCCTGAATCCGCGCGCTCGATTTCTTTGCTCAGGCGGCGCCGTGAAAACTTCCCGTTGGTTTGCTGGTTCTTTATCCCTCTCCGTTGCTATTTTCCTGGCACAGGGTTGCGGTTCCATTGCCCAGTCGCCTTCTTCCAATGCGAGCCAGGCCAGCAGCGGAGGCACCAACACCGGCTCCGGCAATTCCGGAACAGGCACCAGCGGCAGCGGCAGTTCAGGATCGGGTAGTTCAGGATCGGGTTCCGGTTCCGGTAGTTCAGGTTCCGGATCGGGATCAACCGGCAGCGGCAGCTCAGGCTCAGGTTCAAGTGGCAGCGGCAGTTCGGGTTCGGGCAGTTCAGGAAGCAGCTCTGGATCGGGCAGCTCGGGCTCCGGCACAGGTTCGAGTGGCAGCGGCAGTTCGGGGTCGGGCAGCTCGGGATCAGGCTCGGGATCCAGCAGTTCCGGTTCGGGCAGTTCAGGCTCCGGCACAGGCTCGAGTGGCAGCGGTAGCTCGGGCTCAGGTAGTTCCGGAAGCAGCTCAGGATCGGGATCCGGGTCCAGCGGCTCGGGATCGAGCAGTTCGGGCTCCGGCACAGGTTCGAGTGGCAGCGGTAGCTCGGGCTCAGGTAGTTCCGGAAGCAGCTCAGGATCGGGATCCGGGTCCAGCGGCTCGGGATCGAGCAGTTCGGGCTCCGGCACAGGTTCGAGTGGCAGCGGTAGCTCGGGCTCAGGTAGTTCCGGAAGCAGCTCAGGATCGGGATCCGGGTCCAGCGGCTCGGGATCGAGCAGTTCGGGCTCCGGCACAGGTTCGAGCGGCAGTGGTAGCTCGGGCTCAGGTAGTTCCGGAAGTGGATCGGGGTCTGGCACCGGTAGTTCAGGTTCCGGGTCGGGTTCTTCGGGCAGCGGCAGTTCCGGTTCAGGCTCCAGCGGATCGGGCGGTTCCACCTCGACCAGCTCTGGCCCTGTAATTCCCGCTGGCGCTGTCACGGTCAGTCAGATTCAGGGGTTGTCCAACTGGCTGGGGGTGTATGACACCGGCACCAGCGGCAGTGCGCTCGGCAGCACTCTGGTTGTTGACAGTCCGTCCCTCAGCGGAAAGACTCGCGAGTTCGACGTGGACTACACCTCGAATGGGGGCGAGCGCTTCTATGCCTCCTTTGGGACGGATCGGACCGCCACCCATTTTCTGTATGACGTGCGGGTATATGTGAAGAGCCCGTCCACCGATGTTGCCAATCTGGAAATGGACATGAACCAGACCATGCCCAACGGCAACACCGTGATCTTCGGCTTCCAGTGCGATGGATACAACAGCACCTGGGACTACACCATGAACAGCGGCACGCCGGAGAAGGCGGTTGACCACTGGGTTCACTCCGATCAGGCCTGCAACCCGCGCGACTGGACTACCAATACCTGGCACCATGTCCAGGTTCTCTATTCCCGCGACAGCACCGGCAATGTAACGTACCAGTCCGTCTGGCTCGATGGGAACGAACAGGATATCGGCGTGACCGTACCTTCGGCCCACTCCCTCGGATGGGCTTCATCGCTGCTCACCAATTTCCAGATCGATGGACGAGGCGCGAGCGGGTCGGTTGTCGTCTACATCGACCAACTGAGTGTCTCTCGCTGGTAGCTGAAGAGACTTAAATCGCTGCAAAGCGGTGGCACGCGGATTCAGCAGTCGGCGGGACGGCTGGTTAGCCGGCCAAACGATCAGGATGGTTCGAATGCCGCCGTTCAGCCTCCGCTTCCCGGTCCGCCAGGTCATCTGCTGGAGCCGGGCGCTCAAACATCTTGCCGATTGATGTTTCGGAGAGGTTTTTCATGATGTTGTCAATCCACGGGTCTCCCTCGTTATCCTCGCCAACAACCTCCTCCCGGAATGGCAATCTTGTTTCACCCGCGGGAATGACGATCTCCTGAACGCCGACATCTGAGCTATTCGAGTCATGGACGTCGGCTGGCGGATCTGGTGTTTCGATCCGCGGGTCAGGCAGGACGATCTCCGATGGTCTCTCATTGGGGCTTCCGAAGAAATCCGGCGGCCGGATTGGTTTAGACGGAGTGATCAACCGATACGATTCAGCCGTACTGTCGTCGGCATAATCCGTTTCCTCGTCTTCCTCATCCACTCCGTGACGGGAGGAGGCAACGGCGAGATACACGATCCCGCAGCAGAATCCCGCCAAGATGCCGGGCCACAGAGGGCTGTGGAACGGAGCACCGGCAGGGCGCAACAACCGGAAAGGAGTTCCAGTTGGCGGAGCCTGTGGCTCGGATGCGCCGGGAGCCAAATCGGACTCGGATGGAGCTGACGCCGTTATGGGGGCAGGCGACTCAGAAACCGGTGGCGCTGGTGGCGGCGGTTCGTTCGCCTGAACCGGTTGCAGCCGTTGCACTGCCCTTTGCTCTTTCTGGACGATTTCAAGGGCATGGGCGAACTGGGCTCGTTCCTCACGCAGTCGGCTGGCATTGACTCCGGCCGCATTGAATCCCCTGAAATCCGCCCCACTTCTCGTCCCTTTGAAGGCGCGGCTGGCCGGCCAAACAGAGAAAAGCGCCTCCTGAATCTGCCGCAGCGGCTCCTGGGCTGCTCCGCTGTTGGTCGGGTCAGCGCGCAGAGTCGTAACTTCCTTCAGGGCCGCGCTCACCTGAGCCGTCAGCAGTTGTTGCTGCTTCGCTTCGCGATACCCTGGCGACTCACCTCCACGCTCCCTGCGCTGCCCGGGTGCGCCGCTGTCCAGCTTTTGCTGGGTTGCGGACAATTCCGTTTCGAGCTCGCTAAGGGAATGAACCAGCGTGTCACTCGCGTCACTGGCGGGACTTACGACAGGTGCCTTCACCGACGCGGGAGCGGCTTTCTCAACCGGGTGAGGAGGAGCGACTGCGGTGGCCGCGCTGGCTGGGGCCGACGTTTTGGCGGCAAGAGTTCCGGCGACTGAATTCGCGATTCGCGCGGCACGATCCGAATCGGGATCGCGAAACTGAACCTCGAGCACTTGCGCGGAAGATTGACGCAGCTCCAATCGTGAGCGAAATTCGCCGATGCGCACTGTGCTCGTCGATGATGGCAGAGATGCAGATTGCGCAAGGCTCGCGACAACTGAATCAGTCAGGATTGACTCGGCCATGGCCACGGCAGGCTCCGCTGCATTGGCCAGGTCCGGTTCCACCTGGCGCGCTACCGCAGGATCCCAGGACAGCGTGGCTGTCTGCGCCGACTGCGCCGCTCTCTGACTGAGCCAGGCATGGACTCCCCAGCCCACTCCGGCCGCGAGAAATACCGCAATGATCCAGTGTCCGAGGGGAGTTTGCGATAACCCCATCGGCGATTGTCTCTTTCCCATCAAGAACCTCGATACCTGCGAAGTGAAAGGCAGATTCTTCTATCGAAGTGAGCTGTGAAGAGGGAACGGGCGAGCACGGCCCTGCAACCTCAGGCCTCAGGTTCATCAGCGCTCGCTCGGCTCTTTGGATGGCCGGCAACACTGGAGGATGGATTTTCCATCCCGCGAGCCTCTAATTGCGGGCTCTAAAAAAAGATACCCTGTTTGCCGATTCGGCGCATGAATGAAAGCCTCCCGGCGGGATCAACGACTTAAACACGTTATCCACAGGGGCGCATTTGCTCGCGGCTGTGCCGTCGTTTCTGCGTGAGGATCTTGCCCGCCTTCGTCTCCTCAACAGCGATCAGATGCTTTCTCCCGGCACACCTTCAGAAATTGTCCGATCACTGGCCCGACGCCTGCGGAAGCCCGGAAGACAAGGATGCCCGGTGATAGACTCTGGTCTCGCCTTCACCATCATGAAAAAGAACCTGCTCACTCGCCGGGAATTCCAGTTCTCTGCCCTCAAGGCATCCGCCGGTTTGCTCATTTCTCCGGGACTGGCCGCCGCTTCCTCGGCCAGTCCGACGGGCGTCACCTCGCTGTACCGCAGAGCCATCGTCATCGATTCGCTTTGCAGCCCCTTCGTCGATACGGAAAGTGATCTCAGCTCCGCTCTGGTGAAAGCCGTCGTCGACTCCGGAATCACCGCAGTCAACTGGACTGTCTCCGAGCCCGACTTCGAAGGCACCCTCCGCACCATCGCCGCCGTCCAGGCCCTTGGCGACAAATATTCTGATGCTTTCACCATTATTCGCCGCCAACCTGAGATTGCCCGCGCCAAGCAATCCGGACGCATGGGCATTCTCATGGGTTTCCAGTACACAGGTTTTCTGGAAGAAGACCCCGGGCGCATCAGTATGTTCCGCAATCTGGACGTGCGAATTATGCAGCTCACCTATAACAACCGCAGCATCTTCGGGGACGGCTGTCTGGAGGCAGGCAACGCTGGTCTCTCCAACGCCGGCCATACCGCGGTCGGAACCATGAACACCATCGGTGTCGCCGTCGACCTCAGCCACAGCGGTTATCGCACGACCTCCGAAGCCATCGACGCTTCCTCAAAGCCCGTGCTGATTACGCATTCCGGTTGCGCCGCCGTTTACGCGCATCCCCGGAATAAGCCCGACGCCATCCTCCGCGCGCTCGCCGATCGGGGCGGCTACTTCGGCGTCTATCTCATGCCGTATCTGGTCGCATCGCCCACTGTTCCAACGCGTGAGCACGTTCTCGATCATCTGGTCCACGCCATCGATGTCTGCGGCGCCGATCACGTCGGCATCGGCTGCGATGGCTCCATCCAGGCCATCACCCTCACCCCCGAACAGAAGGCTGCCTTCGACGCCGACATCGCGAGGCGAAAGGCGCTGCACATCGGCGCGCCAGGGGAAGACCGCTACCCCTGGGTTCCTGACCTGAGCGGCCCCTCGCACATGGAAGTGATCGCAGAAGGGCTCTGCACGCCGAGGCCAGCCCAGTTCGGTGATCGAAAAGGTTCTGGGCGCGAACTTCCAGCGGGTTCTCGGCGACATTTGGGAAACCGCCTGAAACAGGACGCCGCCTTGCGATCGCGATTCTTCAGCTTCCTCAATCTGGATCGTGGTCGATGCCCCGCGACCACCAGCGTCCACCTTGACGCATCCGGAGTTCCCGTCGCCGAGTCGGTGACGGACAACAACTACCTCAAAGCACTGGTCAACTCCATCGTCCCTGGAAAGGTCGTCGACCTCGACCCCGTCGCGGTAATCCCATTACGAATATGGCAAATGTGCGGAACGTGGTGCTCACGATGAAGGCCGGCGAACTTTACGATCCAACCGAACTCCATGCAGCTCTCGGTATCGCTTCCCGATAACCGGCGCCGCCACACCTCAGGTCGCTTCCAGACAGAGAGGCGGCAGCCTTGTGCCGCGAACATAAACCGCGCACCCAACGTCACTGGGCCGCGAGCCGCGCTTCCGGCATTTCCCCCTTGACATTGCGATCCTTTTGAACATTAATTCAGACGACTCCCATTGACGTGTCAGGTTGTTTCCTGAGAGCCGAAATGCGGTTGGCGGAGGATCGGGTAGCCGTAGTTCAAGTCGCGCAACAGACAGTTGTGCACTCGGAGGATTTCCTGATGTATATGGCTTCATTCAAATTCGGTTCTTACAAGAGATTCTGCAGCAGCCTCGTTGTCTTTTTCCTGCTCATAATCTCGGCCTCAGCTTCAGCACAGGGCTATTTCGGAACGGTTAGCGGAATATTGACCGATTCCAGTGGCGCCGTGATCTCAGGCGCAAAGATCACTCTTGTCGACCAGAACAAGGGATTTCGATTCAGCACGACCTCGGACAGCGGAGGTCGATACACCTATCGGTCAGTCGCTCCCGGCGTCTACACCGTAATCGCCGAGATGTCGGGCTTCGAGAAGACTGAGCGCACAAACATCACGGTGAATGTGGGGGAAAACCCGACCGCCGACCTTACGCTCCGGGTGGCCGGTTCGACGCAGACCGTTGAAGTCCGTTCCCAGGACCAGCATCTTCACGTTGAGGACGCGACAACCGGCGTGGTCATCAATCGGAAGTTCATCAACGATTTGCCTCTCGTCGATCGTTACGTTATGGACCTGACTTCGCTGACTCCGGGGGTAACCGAGGCCGACGATCAGTGCGGGACCAACTGCACGGGAACCAACTTCGTCTCCAATGGCAGCCGCAACGCTACGGCAGACATCCTCATGGATGGCGCCTCCGTCACCAATTACGAGCCGAATGGAGGCGTAACCCAGGCTACCTACACGCCGTCGCCGGAAGCCGTGGATGAATTCCGCGTGGAGCAGTCGAATTTCAGTGCAGAGTACGGATTCTCCGGCGGATCTGTGGTCAATATGGTGACTCGATCCGGTACCAATAACTTTCACGGCAGTGCTTACGACTTCATCCGCAATACCTTAACCGACGCGAACAACTGGTTCAACAACCAGAGTGGTATCCCGCTGCCTCCTGTGCACCGCAATAATTTTGGCGGCACCATCGGAGGACCGATCATCCGAAACAAGACCGTCTTCTTCTTCGATTACGACGGCACCCGGCAGAGCTCAGCGGGCACTTATCAGGCTGGAGTTCCAACGGATGCTGAGCGCACGAATGGCGATTTCGGAGAGGTTTGCACTGCACAGGGCGGGACATTCGACGGCACAGGCATGTGCAGCGTGCCTGCGGGACAGCTCTGGGACCCGTATACGGGGGTTTATGTCGCCAATGCCCAGGGTGCCGGCGCGGTGCGAAGCGCATTCATCCCGTACAACAACATCGGCGCCTACACGAGTCCGGGAAACCCAAACCTCAATGGCACCCCCTATCAGCTCCCCGCGGGGCCGGGAAATCTCATCGATCCGGTCGCGATGCGGCTGATGCAGCTTTTTCCCGAACCGTCAGCGAACATGGCATCACCCACGATCTACGACAACTGGATCGGTTCGGGGGCGAGTAGCTACCCCAACGACCAATATGACATCAAGATCGACCACCGCTTCAGCCAAAAGAACCTGCTGAGTGCCAGGTATTCGCACGAGTGGAATAGTGCTGTTGGCTTTAACTGCTTCGGGAACTTCGCTGATCCCTGTGCAGGCGGCCCCAATCAGGGCTCAGCTCACGTCTTTACCCTGAACGACACACATACCATCTCTCCAACCCTGCTCCTGACCGGCACGCTGGGGTTCACGCGCGGAGCAGAGCGCATCAGCGCCTACAACGGCGCCGGCGGCGTCACAGATCCGCTGAGCAAGCTCGGATTCCCTTCCTATCTGAACTCGAACGGGTTTATGGGCGTTCCGGCCATGTTCATTGACCAGTCCACCTACTATTCCGCCGGTTACACCAACATCGGAGGTGACCCCTACGGTAACTATAAGCAGGGGCAGGATACCGGACAGTTGACGATCACGGTGAACAAGATCATCGGCGCCACGGACTTGAAAGTAGGGTTTGAAGGACGCCTCCACCAGATGAACTACATCCAGACCAATGCCCCCAACGGGATCTTCAGCTTCGATCGATCCGGATCGTCGCAGTGTCCCTATGATTTCGCGACCTGCGGCGGAGATGGAATGGCAAGCTTCCTGATGGGCCAGATGAACTCAGGAACCTATTATGAAATTCAGGATCAGCCCGCAACCGAAGACCATCAATATGCGTGGTATGTCCAGGATAACTGGAAGGCGACCAAGAAGCTGACGCTGAACATGGGCCTGCGTTATGACGTATCGATGCCCAGAACCGATCGCCATAATCGCCAAAATTGGTTCGATCCGAATGCCCCGTTGCCGCTCTCCGTTCCCGGACTGGGAACTCTTCATGGTGGTGAGGTCTTTGCCAGTTCCAGCCAGCGCACCATCGTTAATGGCGACTGGAAGGATATCCAGCCCCGTTTCGGCCTGGCCTATCAGATCTGGCCGGAGACTGTGATTCGCGGCGGCTACGGAATCTACTACTCTCAGCCCCGCTCCGGCGCCACAGGTGTGGCACCGTATGGTGCCCAGGGATTTAACCAGTACACCAATGCGATCGTCACCTATAACAACGACGGTGCCACACCCTACCTGCGCATGAGTAATCCCTACCCCAACGGGCTCATTAAGCCCCCGGGCAACTCTCTCGGCGTGATGAACGACGTGGGCTATGGAGCCAACGGTCCTCTGCGCAATATGACCAATACGCCGTATGAACAAAGCTGGAGCTTCGGGGTCGAGCACCAGTTTCCGTGGAATGTATTGCTCGACGTCATTTATGACGGGAAGAAAGGCACGCACCTCTACTTCTCCGGCGCCAATTACATTAACCATCTCGGGCCGCAAATCGAGGGATACTCTTCGGATCAGATTAACAATCTGACGAATTACGTTGATAACCCTTTCTATGGCGTCATCACGGACCCCAACAGCTACCTTTCATCGCCACAGATCCAGGAGTTATATCTTGAGCTACCCTACCCTCAATTCCCGGGCGGGGTGACCACCGATGCCTGGCCGATTGCCAGTTCGACGTACCACGCCATGCAGGTTGTCGCGGAGAAACGGTTCTCCAACGGCCTGCAGTTCCTTGCTTCCTGGGTGTGGTCGAAATCGATCGACGACTCCTCGGTCCCGGACGACAATACGACATGGCTTGGAAGTTTTACCAGCCTTCAGGATCCGAATAAGCCCTGGCTGGAGCGTAGCCTCTCCACCTTTGATATTCCCAATGTTTTCCAGTTCAGTTACACCTGGGAACTTCCCGTGGGCCGAGGCAGAGCTCTGCTCAGCGGCATGCCCTCGATCCTGGATGCGGTAATCGGCGGATGGAAGACGGCCGGCGTCTGGCGCCTGGCTGGCGGCCGGCCGCTTGCATTCAGCACCTACGACGGAACGTCGTTGCCCACCTATGGAGGACAGCGGCCCAACATCGTCGCCAAACCAAAGCGCACCCGTGGCAAGGACTCGGTCTGGATCAATGCTTACATCGCGAACCCGGACGCCCTGCAGTTGCCGGACGTATACACCCTGGGAGATGCTCCGCGCGCGACAGGAGCCATTCGCACCCCAACCTCCTTCAACACCAGCATGTCGCTCGACAAGGACTTCTCGCTGGCGGCGGTGAAGGAAGGCATGAGGCTGGAGTTGCGTCTGGAAGCTGAGAATGCGCTCAATCATCCCGTCTTCGGCACGCCGGATACCTCTGTTGACGATCCGAATTTCGGGATCATCAGCTATACATCGAACAGCCCTCGTCAGGTGCAGTTAGGCATTAAAGTCATATTCTGACCGTGCAGACGCGCGAGCCGGAGGAAGCGGGACAGCACACCTCAAATGTGCAGCGCAGGCGAAAGGTCGCTTCCTCCGCTAGCAGCGCTGTTCAGTTGACAGGCGCCAGCCGGCCGCGCAGAACCATAATCGACGCCGCTGGAATCTCGATTCCTGACTTCGGCGTGACATGCAGGTCTTCCTCCTTCAGAGGACCATCCGGGTCTGCATGTCCGTACCCGCTCACAATCACCGGCTCGTTCGGATGCTCGGGATGCGACATGGGAAACACCTCTTCCGGATGCCACGCGTACTGTGCCTTGCCGAAAGTCATCGCATGCACGTCGCCGGAATATCCCAGAATGCTCGCCTTATTATGGAAAGCGATGTGGAGAGTGTGCGCCGCTTCCTGATCCCGATTCACAAGCATCAGTGACCACTGCCCATCCGGCCGCAGATCGGCATAGGCAGTCACCAGCATGTGCCCCGCTCCATCGCCGATTGCGCTCGAAGCCGGGAAGATCGTGTTCTCCTGCGGGCCCGGCTCGATCCACTCGCGATTAATCAATTCGCTTGCAAAAAACTGGGAGAGCGGCTGCGCGCATGTTGTAGTCCTTGTCGACGGAGAACATGCCGAATACTCCAGGCGAGTTATTGCACCCGCGATCTTCCTTCAATGGCAGATAATGGAAGTAATAGACTCCATTGCCGCCCGCGGTCAGGAAAGACCCGATGTAGTCGGCAAGCCACAAGCCACCGAAATTCGCAAGATAGGCCTCGCTCGCGCTCGACGATAAGTTTGATTCCGTGATGAAGAGCGGCGTATTTTTCGGCAACCCGTCGTTCTGCCACACCTGCACAATGTGCTCGATGCGCTGCGGCTCGTCGTAGAGATCGGCCCAGTTGAACTGGCACGGCGTCAGTGGGTAATGCTCAAACGAGAAGAACGCGAGGTCATGCATTCGCCCATGGGCGCGCAGATAGTCGAGGAAGCGACCAAGCCAGGACGTATTCCCATTGGCATCCGGCCACACCTGGACGTCCTGGTTCACTCCCTGAAAGGCCGGGCCACCCAGTTTCAGCCGGGGATCGACCTTATGGATCGCCGCGGCAAACTGCAAATAAAGGGCCGCATAATCCTCCGGCGCGGTGTACTGCCCATCCGCCTCTTCCCCCATCTCAACATACGAGATCGGATAGTGGCGCCCTTCGATGTACTGAATCTCCGCCGCCGCGTCTTCCGGCTGGCCATACAGCATCGCAATCGGGATCATCGCCGGCAAACCATGCGTGATGCCACTGGTGTAGAAGAGATCGAAACCCACCTGCGCCTGGCGCTTACTGAGCAGGTCGTTCGTCGTATGCCATGGATCCACCGATGAGCAGTAGGTTGTGGTCTGATCCTGATCGGGAGTATGCCGCACCACGTCATGCAGGGAGCCGTCAGCGCCCAGTGTTCCCACATATAGTTCGCGAATCGCGTAGCCAACGCAGTTGCGCGGATCTGACGGCCCATCGGCGTCGCATGTGTTCGATGACTCTGTCATCACGATGCGGAAGAACTGCACCCAGGTTGGGATCTGCGTCAGCGAAATCGTCTCCTCGCCGCCCTTTCCCTGGGTTACCGCGCCTGAAGGGAAAGTCTCCCAAATGCCCTCTGTCGGTTTCCCGATTGGATCGAGCCCGGTCCAGAACTGGATGTCATAGTGTTTCGCATACGGCGCGGCCCAGTCGATGCGAATCGCGTCGATAAGATCTTTCTCTTTCAGATCGACAATCACCCACTGCGGGTGCAGGCTGTCCGATTCGCCCGTGAAGCGCTGCGTAAGATACGGGTTGCTCTTCCAGACACTGTCGGTATCTCCATCGGTCAGCCGCGAATAGCCGGTGTTCCCGGTCCCGTCGTTGCGCGTGAAGCCCCGACGCGGCAACGAGTAGCCGTAGGAATAGCGAATCATCTCCGCCGGTTGCGTCGAGCCAGTGAAATAGCCGCGTCCCGCGGGATTGCTCCATGTGCCGTTGGGGTTCCAGTGCCAGGCCTCGACCGCCAACTCTGTATTTTGTCGATAGGTGATCGGCTCCCACCCCAGACGGAGCCGCGGCGGCCAGGATTTTCGGGGTGAGCGCCTTGTCAATGGCCTCCACTGAAATTCGATCCAGTCCCGCTCCCAGCGTCTGCTGCGGAATAAAGTGATTCGTCGCGTCGCCCGGCGCGATGTTCACGTCAATCGTCTGGGCGGAGAGCGATAAAGCCGCGAAAGCGGCCAGACCCAATGTCGTCAAGCTGGCTTTATTGAAGAACACATTGCCTCCCGGATTGCTGGCTTCCCGGCGAACGGTTGACGGGCCCCGTCCGACCCTTCCTTTGGCAGAAGGTTGTGCCCACCGAGCGTGTCGCCGGGAGGCCGGGTCGTTCGCATCACCCGCGCGCTATTGTGCGCGGCAGACCGATGATACCTTAGGATTCAAACGTTTCAATATACAATGCTCTCTGTCCCAATCCCTCGCTTCGGCAGTACTCATCCTCTACTACACAGTCGCGCCGAGGATGAACCTCCGCTACGGTTGACTGGATTGACTCTCGAGAGGCAATGCCCTTCGCCATGCTTCGCATTTTCCCTTCCGCTCTCTGGTCGCGTGGTCGCATCGTCGAGAAATTCTCCTTCTGCGCGCTGGCCTTGTGTCTTGCACCACTGGCTCTCAGCACTTCCGCGCAAGACTTAACCGGCGCCGTGGACACTCAGCTGCAACTTTCCCGCGCGGCACATCCCGACCAACTCATTGCGGTTCCCGGGCACCAGTCGGCATTACTCGGTCGTGAATCGGGTCGGCTCGAAGCGTGGGCCTGGCCGCTCAAAGTGCTGCATGACCTTCACCTGAGTGTGCGCGTTGACGGCCAGATCCTCACCGGCGACTCGCTCATCCGCAGCATCACCGTGCGTCCCGAATCCACCACGCTCGTTTATGCCGGAGACAGCTTCTCCATCAAAGAGACACTTGTCGTCCCCATCGATCAGCCCGCCGCCCTCATCCGATTGCAGATTGAAACCGCCGAACCGATCGAAACCATCGTGACATTCGCACCCGACTTACAGCTCGAGTGGCCAGGCGCCATCGGCGGTATGGATATGAACTGGAATCCAGCGCTCCACGCTTATGTCATGAGCGAGCCCCAGCAGCGCTTCGAAGCCGTGGTCGGCTCGCCAACCGCTTCTCCATTTGCAGAGACTTGGCCCTTCGGATACTCAGGCCCCGAAGAGAGTGCCTTCTCGCTGGGTGTTACCCCTAAGGGCTCAGATACCAAAATTGTCGTCATCGCCGCTTCTCTCGACCACGCGAAAGAGGCAGAGCAGCGCTTCCGGCACCTGTCTTCCGCCTTCGATGACGCGGTGCTGCAGGCGCGTCATTACTACGAGAACTATTTGCGCGACCATGTCCAGGTTTCTCTGCCCAGCCCCGTGCTCCAGAGCGCGTTCAACTGGTCTGAGATCAGCATCGCCCAGTCTCTCGTGAACAATCCGTATCTCGGTCCCGGCCTCATCGCCGGCTATAACGTTTCCGGCGACGACGAGCGCCCGGGCTTTGCCTGGTTCTTCGGCCGCGACTCGCTCTGGACCTCGTTTGCCCTGAACTCGATTGGCGATTTTGCAACCTCCCGCGAGGCTGTCAATTTCCTCTCGCGCTATGAACGCGCCGATGGCAAAGTTCCCCACGAGATACCCCAGTCCGCTACCTTCCTTCCCTGGTTCAAAGACGTTCCTTTTGCCTGGGCTGCGGCAGATGCCACGCCGTTGTTCATTATCGCCACCCGCGATTACGTCCAGCAGAGTGGAGATGTCCAGTTTGCCCGCGACCACTGGGATCAGTTGTGGAAGGCCTGGCAGTTCCTCGTCTCTTCGTGGGGTGCCGATGGACTCGCGCAGAATGCCGGTTTCGGCCACGGCTGGGTTGAAGCCGGTCCCCTTATCCCCATTCGCGCCGAGCTGTACCAGAGCGGCCTCGGCCTCGAAGCTGCCCGTTCCCTCGCGCAACTGGCCGCGCTGCTCCACAAAGACGACATACAGCAACAGCTCATGGCCACCTTCAATCGCGGCGTCGCTGCCCTGAATCGCCTTTATTGGATTCCCGAGATGCACGCCTGGTCCATCGGCCTCAACATGCAGGGACAAGCGATGAACACGCCCAGCGTCCTCGCCTCTGTTCCCATGTGGTTCGGGTTGCTCGATGCCGACAAGACCCAGTCCATGATCGATCGCCTTGCCGGCCCCGACTTCGAAACCGACTGGGGCGCGCGCATTATTTCTTCGCATGATCCCAAATATCAGCCCGGCCAATATCACGACGGTTCCGTCTGGCCGCTCTTCACCGGATGGGCCTCCATCGGCGAGTATCGCTATCATCGCGCGCTTGCCGGCTACACCAGCCTGCTGGCCAATGCCGAGCTCACTTCGGCTGGCTCGGTCGGTCACGTCACCGAGGTTCTCTCCGGCAACTACTTCCAGAACCTCTCGACTTCCACTCCCGATCAGACTTGGTCCGCAGCCATGGTCGTGGCGCCGTTGCTGCGTGGCCTCTTCGGTCTTCACGCCGATGCCGCTGCGCATACACTCACCTTCGCGCCCCACGTTCCCGCCGGCTGGACCGCATTCGCGATCCGAAACGTCCACGTCGGATCCTCGCAGCTCGATCTCTCCTGGTCGAGGACGCCCGATGTCATTCGCCTTGATGTCACCCGCCGCGGCAGCGACAACTGCGATCTCGACTTTGCCCCGGCGCTCAGCCTCCGCGCGCACGTGCGGCGCGTGCTCCTCGACGGCCACCCCGTTCCATTTCACGTGGAGACGAATTCCATCGACCAGCACGTGCGGGTGCATGTACCGACGTCCGGTGCAATGCAGACGATTACGATTGATGCCACGAACGACTTCGCCATCAGCGAAGAGAACACGCTTCCGCCGCCAGGCAGTGTCAGCCTCGGCACGCGGGTCACCACCGAGCGCTGGTCGCCGGATCGCTCCGTGCTCTGGCTCGATCTCACCAGTCCGGCAGCAGGACCAGGAGACCTGGGCGTTTGGAATTCCGGCCAAATCGCCGGCGTCGACGGTGCTGCGCTGATCTCAGGCGACGGCGACAGCGCCCGCATCCACTATCAAATGCCCGCGGCGGATGCGTCCGGCGACTCTCATCTTGAGATCGCCGTTCATTTCCGCAACGCCTCGCAAAAGCATGGACGGCACGCGGCTGTGACCAATACCGCAGATAAGGAGTGAGTCATTATGTCCCGGCGATTGATCCTGCTCTGCCTCGCGCTCGCGCTGTGCGGTTCCCTGCCGGCACAAACCTCCGCTTCGTCACCGGCTCCCCGCCAGCGTCCGTGGTGGCGTAACGCCGTCATTTATGAGGTCTACCCACGCAGTTTTGCCGACTCCAACAATGACGGGCTCGGCGACCTGAACGGCATAGCTTCCCGCATGGATTACCTCGAGGCGCTCGGCGCCGACGCAATCTGGATTACCCCCTGCTATCCATCTCCGCAGAAAGACTTCGGCTACGATATCTCCGATTACACCAGCATCGATCCGATGTACGGCACCCTCGCGGATTTCGACCATCTCATCGAGCAGGCCCACCTGCATCACATCCGCGTCCTCATGGACTTCGTCCCGAATCACACCTCCGACCAAAATCCTTGGTTCCTCGATTCGCGTTCTTCCCGCACCTCTGCCCACCGCGACTGGTATATCTGGCGCGACGGCAAAGGCCCCGGCCAGCCGCCGAATAACTGGATCTCCGATTTTGGCGGGTCGGCGTGGGCCTGGGATGCCAAAACCGGCCAATACTACTATCACTATTTCGAGGCTGCACAGCCTGATCTCAACTGGCGGAATCCCATGGTCGAGCAGGCAATGTTCAATATCGCTCGCTTTTGGTTCGATCGGGGCGTGGCCGGGTTTCGCCTCGATGCAGTCGACACTCTCTTCGAAGATCCCGGCCTGCACGACAACCCGTACGTCAACGGAGAGATGGTGAACAAGTACAACGACAATCTCCCGGAAAATCATGACGTTCTGCGCCGGCTGCGCAGCTTGTCTGACCACTACGACGCCGTACTGCTCGGCGAAACCTGGACCGACAACATCGGCCAGCTTCGACAGTATTACGGTGGACACGACGATGAGATTCACCTGCCCATGAATTTCATGTTCGCCACCATCAATACCCTCTCCGCTTCCAAATTTCGTCATCAGATCGATTCCATCGAATCTTCCGGCGAATGGCCCGTCTTTGTTATCACGAATCACGACATGGAACGCTCCTACAACCGTTATGGCGATGGGGTGCATAACGACCAGATTGCAAAGCTCATGGCCGCGCTCTATCTCACCCTCCGCGGCACCGCCGTCATGTACTACGGCGAAGAGATTGGCATGCGCAACAACGATCCCACGCGCCTTCAGGACGTTCTGGACCCTCTTGGCAGAATGGACTGGCCGAAGAACAAGGGCCGCGATGGCGAGCGCACCCCGATGCAGTGGAACACCTCAAAAAATGCGGGATTCACCGCCGGCAAGCCGTGGCTGCCTATTCCGGCGAGCTATCGTAGTTACAATGTTGTGACGGAACTGCGCGATCCGGATTCGATCCTCAACTTTTACAAGGCTCTCCTGCGGATGCGTCGCGATAATCCTGCTCTCGCAGAAGGCGATTACGTCGATGTCGCCCCCAATGATCCCAACGTTCTCTGTTTCCTAAGAAGCTCCGGGAAACATTCCGTTCTGGTGGCCCTGAATCTCTCAAACCAGGCACAGAAGTTGTCCGTTGACCTCGATCGCTATGGGTGGGAAAAGGGTAAGGCGACAAGTTTGCTCACGACGATGAAGGAACCTCCTGCGAACCTGCGGCACGCCCGCCTCGATCCCTTCGGGGTCGTGATCCTGCAGAGCGGCGGCGACAACCATACCTTCGTTGGCAGGCCTGCTCTGTCAGCCTCGGCGACTCACCCAAAAAGACCATGAAGGAAACCTGGCGTTGGTTTGGACCGGAAGATCCGGTTCCTCTGCATTACGCGGCGCAGGCAGGCGCCACTGGCATCGTCTCCGCGCTGCATCATCTCTATCGCGGCGAGGTGTGGCCAGAAGAAGAAGTGCTTCGACGCCGCGATGCCATTCGCGCGGCGGGCCTGGAGTGGTCCGTGGTCGAGAGCATTCCCATGCATAACTCGATCAAGCTGCGCTCCGGTCCGCATCGGCGCTATCTCGATGCCTGGATCGACTCGATGGCGGCCATTGCTCGCGCCGGCGTTCGGACGATCTGCTACAACTTTATGCCGGTGGTGGATTGGGTGAGGACCGACATTGCATGGCGGTTGCCGTCGACGGGATATGCAGTCCGCTTCGATGCGGTCGACTTCGCAGCGTACGACATGTTCATTCTCCAGCCGACGCAATGCTGAGCGCGATCACTCTGCTGAACGGATCGAAGCTGCGCGTACTCGTTTCGAGCAGATGCAGCCGGCCGATATCGAGCGCCTTGAGCGAACGTTGATTGCCGGACTCTCCGCTTCGGAATCCTCATACGATCGCGAATCGATGCGCAGGGCCATCGCCCAGTACGATGGCATGGCGGCTGACGATCTGCGCGCCTCGCTTATTGAATTTCTGAGAACCGTTGTCCCGGTTGCCGAGGAACTGGGCCTGCAACTGGCGATTCATCCCGACGATCCGCCATGGCCTCTTTACGGGCTGCCACGCATTGTCTCAACGGCTGACGACCTTGGCAAAATTCTTGCCGGCTGCGAATCCCCGGCGAACGGGCTCACGTTCTGCGTGGGCTCGCTGGGAGCGCGGGAGGACAACGACCTCCTCGCCATGGCACGTTCCTTCGCGCCGCGGATTCATTTTTTTCATCTCCGTCAGGTGCGTCGTGAGCCGGACGGATCGTTTCACGAGGCCGAGCACCTCGGCGGCGACTCCGACATGGTCGGCGTGATTCGCGCGATGCTGGAAAAGAAGGAAACGGCGGCGTTCCGAACAAGGTCGATCCGACTGGGAGATTCCGATGCGTCCAGACCATGGTCATCTGCTCGGAGACGATATCGGCAAACCGGGCAATGCGGGTTACTCCTTTGTCGGACGGCTGAAGGAGCTTGCGGAGCTTCGCGGAGCCATTCGCGGCCTGCAGTATGCGAATCCTGATTTTGAAGCGCCGGCAATCGGGATTCAGGAAAGGGAAAAGATCGTCCGGCGGCAGCGAATTCAATGGCAAGCTCCGCACTGGCTCACGGGAACCAGCGGTATTGGACCAGCAATTGCCTTTCGTCTTGCCCACTGGCCGTGCGCAGGTCGTTTCCGTTGGCATCAACACCGCGATTAACGGCGAAATGGTCGAGGACGCCTCGCGTCGCGGTTTGAGCGTAAACGTTGAACGGGGCGACGTTTCCGATCCGACGTCCGTCCAGAGTGGGCTGCGCCGGCCAGATTGCTTTGGGGGCATCGATATCTTGTCAACGCTGCTGCGATTCATCCCTTCGGTAATGTCCTCGAGACTGATTTTGAAACCTGGAATCGCTGCATGGCTATCAATGTGGGTGGCAATTTACCCTCTGCGTCCGAGCTGTCATCCCAGTGATGAAACGGCGCGGCGGCGGCAGCATCATCAATCTGGCCTCGGTTCAGGGCACTGCCTGCCAGCCTGGCGTCGCTGCTTATGCCACTTCCAAGGGAGCGATTCTTAGCCTTACGCGCGCTTTGGCTTTGGATCACGCCGCTGATGGCATCGCCGTGAACTCCATCAGTCCCGGATCGATTGGGACCCCAATGCTGGCTACTTCGGCAGCCCATTTCTCTCCCGACCTGCCTGTTGAGATGGTCTTCGACCGCTTCGGCGCCGCACATCCGCTGGGTCGCATCGGAACGCCGGAAGAAGTAGCAGAACTCGCCTCCTTTCTTGCGTCGGACAAGGCGGCTTTTTGCACCGGCTCGGACTTTCGCGTAGATGGTGGCCTGCTGGCCGGCATCGGCGTGAAGTAGTCTCCGTTTCGGGCCCCACCCCCCACCCCCCAGGGGTGGGTTGTGGCAACAGGCACATAACAGGCGATTTGGAAGGTAATACCTTTCGGGTATTACCCTGCTCTCGATGTTTCAGGAGCCTGCAATACGAAGTTGTGGGAGTTAGTTCCAAAACGCCGATGGGGATGAAATCCGCCTGGGCGGACCATCCCCACTGTGATTCAGGTTATGCGGGTGCGGTGGCTGAAGCAAGGGAAATCACACGTCTGGAGGGTACGAAGGTCACGAGGCCGCAGCTCTCGCCACGGTGTAATTTT
>CAVPCE010000138.1:0-31453 GCA_963702295.1 uncultured Acidobacteriaceae bacterium
CAGAATTTATATCGTTCGGCTATTTTGGGTGACGGCCTCGGCGATTTGCGAGCCATAACCCTGTTTCATCAAGCTCTTAGAGAGGTGCTTTCCAATGGATCAGGTTCCCCCTGCCGGTAACGGCGCCCGGCGCAATGAAGACATCGCGCTCGATTTGCTGAAGTTTGTCTCCGCCACCGCGGGCGTCGGCCGGACCACTACGTCCTCCACCGGATTCGTGGCCGGAGGCACGCAAAAACCCGAGGATCAGGTGGCGCACCTGCTGGAGCTTTACGGCCGTTGCCTGCGAGCGGTCGAAGGAAAGCCCGCATAAGTCCTTTTGAACGCTGAATCTCATCTCGGGATCCTTGTCTGCGGCGCCGGCGTTTTCGGGCGGAATCATTTGCGCGTTTATCGCTCGCTGGAAGGCGATGGATCTGCGGTGCGCGTGACTGCGATCGTCGAGCCGGATTTAGTCCGGGCCGCTGCTGCCGCCGCCGAATGGGGAGTCCCCGTCTTCTCGATCCGTAGCGGAATGCCTCGCGGCGCGGACGCGCGGCGAAATTGCCTGCGGCGCCGCGTCGATCTGCACCCCAACCTCATCGCACGCGGAGGTGGCTGAGGCCCTGCTGACGGCCGGGCTGGACGTGCTGGTCGAAAAGCCAATCGCCGCCACCGCGGACGAAGCCGGGCGTCTCGTCGTCAGGCAGCCCGGCAGAAGCGCATCCTGCAAGCGGGCCATCTGGAGCGGTTCAATCCGGCCGTGATGGCCGCAGAATCAATTCTCAACCACCCCATGTTCTTTGAGGCGCACCGCCTCAGCGTTTTCAGCCCACGCTCGCTCGATGTGGATGTTGTCCTGGACCTGATGATCCACGATCTCGACATCGTGATCAGCCTGGTTCGATCACCCATCCGCTCCCTGCATGCGGTGGGACTGCCCATCCTCTCCCCGAAGGTCGATATCGCGAATGTGCGGATTGAGTTCGAATCCGGCTGCGTGGCCAACTTCACCGCCAGCCGGGTCAGCACGGAGCGTGTGCGGAAGCTGCGTTTCTTTCAGCCACATCAATACGTCTCGATCGACTATGCTCGCCAGGATCTGCTGGCGATCGACGTTTCCGGAACGGCTCAGGCGGATCCGGCGCAAATGACAGCCGCGGCCCTGGGCGGAGCCGCCGGCCTGCCCGGGCTGAACATTCAAAAGCCGCCGGTCACCCCCGGCGAGCCGTTGCGTTTGGAGATCGAGTCGTTTCTGGAATGCGTGCGCACGCGCTCTACGCCGCGTGTGTCGGGAGAAGACGGCCGAGCCGCTTTGGCAGTGGCGCTCGAAGTCAACGCCGCGATCGCAGCTCATGCGAAGCGAGCGGGAC
Source organism: uncultured Acidobacteriaceae bacterium (assembly GCA_963702295.1). Lineage (GTDB taxonomy): Bacteria > Acidobacteriota > Terriglobia > Terriglobales > Acidobacteriaceae > Palsa-343. The sequence continues at coordinate 1,353 of CAVPCE010000138.1, forward strand.
TCGACCGCTACGTCCGCAAAAATTCAGATCAGGGCTGAGAAGCCGCGATCTCTTCCCGCACCTTTCGCATCGTTTCCACATAAAACGCCAAATTGTGGATCGTATTGAGCACAGCGGACAGCGGCTCCTGCGCCATCATCAGATGCCGCAGGTACGCGCGCGAGTAACGCCGGCAAACCATGCAGCCGCAATTCGGGTCCGGCGGTCCCTGGTCTTCGGCGAATTGCCGGTTCTTGATGTTCATCCGCCCTTCCGAGGTAAAGAGCAGCCCGTGCCGCGCGGCCCGCGTCGGCAGCACGCAATCCATCATGTCCACGCCCATCCGCGCATATTCGACAATCTCGTCGGGATAGCCGACCCCCATCACATAGCGCGGCTTGTCGGCCGGGAGCAGAGGCAGCGTTGTCTCGATCATCTCCCTCGTGAGCTCGCGCGGTTCTCCGACGCTCAAGCCGCCGATGGCGTATCCGGGGAAGTCCATCTCGACCAGGCGCTCCGCGGACTCGCGCCGCAGTTCCGGAAACATGCCGCCCTGGACGATGCCGAACAGGGACTGGCTGCCCTGCGGCGTTCGAGCGCCTGCCCGCTCGGAGAATCCCTGTTCCAGGGAACTTCATGTTTGCTGTTTCTCAGAAGTGCTCCAGGCTGCGCTTCGCCCACCGCAGAGTCATGTCCAGCGAGGCGCGCGCCCGTCGCGAAATCTGCCGGATATTCCGTGCACTCGTCAAAGGCCATCGCGATGTCAGAGCCCAATGCGATCTGCACATCCATCGAGTGCTCCGGCGAGAAAAAATGCGAGGAGCCGTCAATGTGCGAGCGGAAGGAGACGCCCTCTTCGGTGACCTTGCGCAGATCGCTGAGGCTGAAAACCTGAAATCCGCCGGAGTCGGTGAGGATGGCGCGATCCCAGCTCATGAAACGGTGCAGGCCGCCCAGGCGCCGGATCAGCTCATGACCCGGACGCAGGTAGAGGTGATAGGTGTTGCCGAGAAGAAGCTGGACGCCGAGGTCTTCCAACATATTCTGTGGAACCGCTTTGACCGTGGCCTGGGTGCCCACCGGCATAAAGACGGGTGTCTCGACCGAGGCGTGAGGGAGAACCAGCGTGGCGCGACGCGCGAGGCCGCGCCTTTCATGGATCTGAAAGCTCAGGGACACCTGATGATTGTAATGAGAGACGCCCCCCGCTTTGACGGCCCGGTTCGGTCACGTTACCCTGTCCTCGTGAGCCACTGCCTGCCGATCCCCGGCCCCTGTTGCGACTGCTGTTGTTGTCGCTAGACCTGCGCTCACGACCTTTCTTATCTCTTTTCCTTTTTATCCAGCAGTCTGATCGGCCCGCTCCTGCGGAATCCTTTTTCGGAGAGTCGCTCTATGACTTCTTTTTCGCCTCGCCGTCTCGCCGTTCCTGTCTTCTCCGTCGTTCTGCTTGTCGCGACCGTGGTGTTCGCAAATCTTGTCCCGCGTGTCTCAGCCGCGAGCACTGACTGGCAATCCGGCCTGCTGGCGTGGCGAGCTGCCCGGGCTCAGGGGCTTTCCGCTCCCGATGGATGGCTGACCCTCGTCGCTCTCGACTGGATCGAGCCGGGCGAGAACTCCTTTGGCGCCGCGTCTGACAACCGGATTCAGCTCAGCGGCGCCACGACACCTCATCTCGGCGTCCTGCAGTTCACCGGGAAGGCTGTGCGGCTGTTGCCGCCGAAGGGTGGATTTCCAGCCGCGTTTCGAGTGGACGGACATCCGGCGCAGCCCGCCGTTCTGACCGGCAACGACATGAAGCCGCACGAACTGACCGACGGCACCCTTACCTTCTTCGTCATCCATCGCGGCGACCGCTATGCGCTGCGCGTGAAGGACACTCAGGCGCCGACGCGGGTGCACTTCCGCGGTCTCCACTGGTACGCGCCAAACCAGCACTACCGGCTGGAAGCTCGATGGATTCCCTGGGTTCCCGCGCACGCGCTGAAGATTCCCACCGTGATCGGGACGACGCTTGATCTGCCGGCGCCCGGCCTGGCTGAGTTCACTCTCGACGGAAAGACGATCCGCCTCGAGCCCGTCCTCGAGCAGCCGGGAGCGAAGCAACTCTTCTTTATCGTTCGAGATACGACCAGCCGCTCCACGACCTACGGAGCAGGCCGCTTCCTTTACGCTGACTTTCCCGATCACGGGCTGGAACAGCCCGGGCATATCGTGCTCGATTTCAATCGCCTGGAAAATCCGCCGTGCGCTTACACGCCCTATGCCACCTGCCCGCTGCCGCCGCAGCAGAATCGGCTGGCCATCGCGCTGCCGGTCGGCGAGGAGCGGTACTCGCACTAGAACGCCGCTCCCGTCTGGGAAGCCTCTCTGTGCCTTCTCGGCATGACCACCGGCTGGCGTCGGGGTTACGTTAATACCTCGACACCATCAAAAAACCTGTTCGGCTGGCTTCCAGCGGGGGTACAGTAGTGCCGGGATTCTCCCCACAAGCAGGTTCAGGAGGCTGCCATGTTGAAGCCTTTTCTGATGATTCCGGCGCTCTTTCTCGTGCCGGTCTTCTTTCAGCAGGCCCCGTCTACACCGCCGGCCCAGTCCACGGACCAGCAGGCGGCTCCGGCTGCGGCGCCGGCACAAACGACTCCGGACGAGTGGGTGCATAAGGCGAATCCGGTGAAGCCAACGCCGGAAACCCAGGCGCGCGCCAAACAAATCTACGGCTGGGATTGCGCCATGTGCCATGGCGACAACGGCAATGGCAAGGGCGATGTCGCTGTCGAGCAGAAGCTCGCGATGCACGATTTTCGCGATCCCAACTCGCTCAGCAAAATGACCGACGGGGAGATGTTCTACGTCATCCACGACGGCAAAGGCCAAATGCCTTCCGAAGGTCCTCGCGCGAAGACGGACGAGGTCTGGAATTTGGTGATTTACCTGCGGAAGATGTCCAACACGCAGGCTCCAGCCGCGGTTCAGGCTCCGGCGCAGTAGCCGCAGGCCGTCGAGTTCAGGATCGGGCGCTCGCGTTCACCGGCAGCTCCAGCTGCTGCGCGGCATGTTCATCCACCCATGGCCGGAAGCAGGCCCGGCACCGCGCTTCATACACTCCCGCCGCTCCTACCAGCACCAGCGACTGATTGCTGCCCAGCCGCTGTGTGTGCACGGCCGGCGCGCCGCACTGCATGCAGACCGCTGACAGCTTCGCAACCTCGTCCGCAATCGCCAGCAGCTCCGGCATCGGTGGGAAGGGCTCTCCCGTGAACGTCGTATCGAGCCCCGCCAGAATCACGCGGTGCCCGGTGTGGACAAGATGATTGGCAAGACTCACCAGGGACGAATCGAAAAACTGAGCTTCGTCGACGCCGATCACCTCCACCGCCTCCAGCATGGGCAGCAGAACGGTCTTCAGCTCCTCCACGTTCGCCACCGGCAGAGCGTCGAGGGTCTGGGCGCTGTGGGAGGCAATCGCGTTGCGGTTGTACCGGACGTCCAGATCCGGCTTGAAGCAGAACACCCGGCGTTTGGCGATCTGAGCGCGCTTCAGGCGACGGATCAACTCCTCGGACTTCCCGGAGAACATCGGGCCGGTGATGACTTCAATGCGTCCCGGGTGCACAGCCGGATGCGCAGGCGTTGGGGCGCTGCCCATGGTTTCTGTTCCTCCCCCAATCGGTTGGCGAGTCTCCAGTGTAGGTCGGCTGCCCGCCGCCGGGGATGTGGAAAGCCGGTCCGGAATCGCGAATTGGCCGCTCGGCAGGCCGGACAGCATTGCTCTGGCGCGTCTTCTCCTTGACACTCCCCCGGGGGTACGCGATTCTATGAAGCAGGCTTCCCTGTGGAGAATGGCAGTAAGCATGCTTCGGCGGAAGGCCATTTCCAGGTATCCAGGCCCCGGGCGCGAGTGCCTGCGTGAAGAGACGCGCTCCTCGGGACCCTTCCGTGGAAATTGATTTTGTAGTGCGCCGCAGACGGGCTCAATTCCGTCCGGCCAGAAGGACTGCGCGTTGACCTCCATTGCTTTGCTGGCTCCGTTCGCCTTGCCGACGGGACTTGCGTCGTTTCTGCCCTTCCTGCTCATCATCGTGGTTTTCTATTTCCTGCTGATTCGCCCCCAGCAGGGCCGGCAGAAGAAATGGCAGTCCATGCTCAACAGCCTGAAGCCGGGCGACCGAGTGACTACCAGCGGCGGGATCAAAGGCACCATCCTCTCCATTAAGGACGACGCTATCCAGTTGCGCGTTCCTCCCGACAATCTGCGCATTGAGGTCGTCAAGAGCGCCATTGCGTCTGTGACCCAGCAGGATGAAGTGAAGTAGAGATTCCATGCAAAAGAACCTCAAGTCCAAGACCCTCCTGATCATTGGCATTCTGATCGTCTTCGTCTACGGCATCTTCGGCCTGCCTCACGGTCTCTCCGGGACGGCGCTGAAGCAGTCCCTGCTCGACCGCATCCATCTCGGACTCGATCTCAAAGGCGGCATGCACCTCGTCCTGCAGGTGCAGGTGGATGAGGCCGTGGGCGCCGACACCGACAGCGACGTGGCCGGTATCGAGACCGATCTGCAACAGAACAGCATTACCGGTGCGACCGTCATGAAGCCCGATGCGAATCGCGTGGACTTCATCCAGGTTTCCGGCGTTCCCGCCGCGCACAACGATGATGTGCGCTCCGTCCTGGAGAACCGCTACGGCGCCCGCTACGACATCTCCCCGGGGGTGAACAACACCTGGACACTGACCATGAAGCCGACCGTCGAGAGCGACGTGAAGCAGCGCGCCCTAGACCAGGCGATCGAAGTCATTACCCAGCGCACGAACTCGCTGGGCGTCAGCGAGCCCATCATCGAGCCGTATCAGCTGGGCAGCTATCAGATTCTGGTGGAATTACCCGGCGTTGACGATCTGGGGCGGGTGAAGGATGTCATCCAGTCCACCGCTCGTCTGGAAGCGCACGAGGTGATGGCCGGACCCTGGCCGGACAAGCAGACCGGTCTGCAGGCCATTGGCGGCTACGTGCCGCCTGACGCCGAGCTGGTGCCGAGCGTTCCTGGAGCCGCCAGCGAGGGCAGCGGCACTGACTGGTATGAGCTGAAAAAGCTGCCAGTCTGGGGCGGTACGGATATTCGCGACGCTGAGCCCGGCCGCAATCCCAACACCAACGAGCCCGAGGTCGACTTCTACCTGACCAGCTCCGCCGGCGACAAGTTCGCGTCCTGGACTCAGGCCAACATCGGCAAGGACATGGCCATCGTCCTCGATAACCGGGTACAGGAAGTCGCGGTGATCAAGGGCCAGATCCGCGACCAGGGCAATATCTCCGGCGGCGGCATCACGGAGCAGCGGGTGAAGGACCTCTCCATGCTGCTGCGCACCGGCGCGCTGCCGGCCTCGCTGACATTCCTGCAGGAAGAGACGATCGGACCCTCGCTGGGCGCGGATTCGATCCACCAGGGAGTGCTCGCTTCCATCGTCGGCATGCTCGCCGTGTGGGTGTTCATGCTGATTTACTACAAAGGCGCGGGCATCAACGCCGATCTGGCGCTCTTTCTGAACCTGGTCATCCTGCTCGGCTTCATGGGTTTCACCCACGAAACACTCACGCTGCCCGGCATTGCCGGAGTCATCCTCACCATTGGTATGGGCGTTGACTCCAATGTGCTGATTTTTGAGCGTATCCGTGAAGAGCTGCGCGCCGGCAAATCGCCGGCAGCGGCCGTGGATCAGGGTTTCGGCCACGCCTGGACGACCATCGTCGATACCCACGTCACCACGATTGTTTCGGCGGCTATCCTCTTCATCTTCGGCACCGGACCGGTCAAAGGCTTTGCTGTGACACTGACTTTCGGTCTGCTCGCCAATTTGTTTACGGCGGTTTACGTTTCACGCGTCATCTTCGACGCTCACCTCAGCCGCAAACTGCATGGCGAACCGATCTCGATCTGAACCGTGAGATTTCGAACGATTTTTCTATAGGCGGATTTCGTGGAACTGTTTCATAACCCAAGAATCGACTGGCTCGGCAAGAAGTGGTACTTCCTTGGCTTCTCGCTCATCTTCAGCGTCGCCGGCCTGCTCTCCATCTTCTTCTGGCATGGATTGCCCCTGGATGTGGACTTTCGCGGCGGCACCGTGGTTCGCGTGAAGTTTGCCGAGAGGCCCGACGTGGATCGGATCCGCGCGGCGGCCAACGAGGCCGGCATCAAGGATCCCCGTATCGCCGCCTACGGCAAAGCCGGCAACAACGAAGTGCTCGTGACCCTCTCGCGCAGTGCCACCAGCGAGTCCGCCATCGATCAGGGCCGCGCCGCCATTGTCGCTGCTCTCAGCCAGCACTACACCTCGGCCGACGCGGCAAGCCAGGGCAAGCTCGATCTCGACAATGTCAGCCACAGCGCTCTCGCTGACTGGCTCCTCCAGAAGGATCCCGAACATCTGGGCAACAGCCCCGACGCTCAGACACGCTACACGGCACAGGCCAACGCCATCCTGCAGTATCGCGACAGCGATCACAGCGGCATCATCGATTCCATTGCCAACCTGCGCGGCGTGGTCGATCCCGCGGTCCTGACTGCCCTTCAGGATGGTGCCTGGCTCTCCGGATTTTCCGTCCGCAGCGTCGAGATCGTCGGCGCGCAGGTCGGCAAGCAACTGCAGCATCAGGCGGAGCTGGCGACCCTCTATTCGCTGGCGGGCATGCTCGTCTACCTCTGGTTCCGCTTTGAGCTCATCTATGGCGTAGCCGCCGTCGTCGCCTGCTTCCACGACACGCTCATCACGGTGGGCGCCTTCAGCCTCTCCAATACGGAGATTTCGCTGACGGTGATCGCTGCCATCCTGACGCTGATCGGCTACTCGATGAACGACACCATCGTCGTCTTCGACCGCATCCGCGAGAACCTGCGCCTCAGCCGGCGAGAAAAGCTCTCCGATCTGGTGAACCGCAGCATCAATCAAACCCTGAGCCGGACCGTGCTGACCTCCGGGCTGACCTTCCTGACGGTGCTCTCGCTCTTCGTCTTTGGCGGGCAGGTGCTGCACCCGTTCTCGTTCGCCCTGGTAGTCGGGATCCTCATCGGCACTTATTCCTCCATCGCGGTCGCCGCCCCCATGCTGGTGGCTTATCAGGACTGGCGCGCTCGACGGGGAAAGGTCGCCGCTCTACCCGCGGCTAAGAAAGCCAGGGTATGATGCTGCCATTCGTCCGGCAGTCCGGATTTCGGCATCCTAAACAGGACAAGCCGGCCATCCGGATCCGTGGCGGCTGCATCCTCCCCTCGGGTTGTGGTATAGAACGGGAACCGGTTTGTCAGGCTGTACAACTCCCCGCAAAGTCGTCTAAGGTTTTCTGCGCGCGCAGGCTGGGCGCAGCCTGAGAGAACGTCAGGAACAATTTGGGGCCCCACTGGTGTCTATAGCAAGTGTCAACTACTGAAAGGTCCGAGGTAGGCCATGGCCATGTTTGAAGACATCCTGCTTGAGTCCGGACACAAGATCAAAACCAGGAGCAGGTACTATACCTCGTCGGCCTCCTGTTAAACGGTTCGGTACTCGCCGCTCTGATCCTGTATCCCCTCATCTATCCGGAAGCGCTCCCCAAGGCAATGATGGCGACCCTGCTGGTCGCGCCTCCGCCGCCTCCGCCCCCACCTCCACCCCCGCCTCCCCAGCCGGTGCACGTCCAGCGGGTGGTTTCGGAGATGCTGAATAACCAGCTCACCGTCCCGAAAATCCCCCATGACATCAAGATCGTGAAGGAAGAGGCAGCGCCTCCGCCTTCCGCCGGCGTAGCCGGAATGGAAGGGATGGGCTCGGGCAGCGGCGTGATGGGCGGCGTTCTCGGCAGCCTGGGAACCGGACCGGCTCCTAAAGTCCAGGCCGCTACCCCCAAGAAAGTCGCGGTTTCCTCCGGCGTGATGGCCGGTAACCGAATCGGCGGCGAGATGCCCCAGTATCCGGCGATCGCCAAAGCCGCCAGAATTCAGGGAACTGTCGTTCTTCAGGCAACGATTTCCAAGAATGGAACGATCGAAAACTTGCGGATGATCAGTGGTCCCCCGATGCTGCAAGCGGCGGCACAGGAAGCCGTCCGCACCTGGAGATATAAGCCGTACCTCCTGAACGGAGAGCCGGTGGAGGTGGAAACCCAGGTGAACGTGGTCTTTAGTCTCGGCGGCTGATCTGCCGCCCTGGCCGGCCGTCCGGTTTCAGGGCGGCCGTCCTGCCTTTCCGGCTTCTCCGTCCTTTTTGCGGAGAAGTATTCCGTTAGCGCTCTTTGGCACCTACCGCAGTAACGCCTCAGGAGGAAAGATTCAAGTGATTCTCGCTCAGATCCACACTCTCGTCGCTAATCCGGCTTCTCTCGGCTTCTTCCAGGAAGGCCAGACCGTCGGATTCAGCCCCATCGACCTCTGGAACAACATGGGCTGGCTCGCCCGTGGCGTCGTGTTCGTGTTGTTCATCATGTCCATCTGGTCGCTCGCCGTCATGATCGATCGCTGGCTTTATTTCAACGCCGCCCGCAAGCAGTCGCGTGAGTTCGCTCCGCGGGTCGCCGGCGCTCTGAAAGAAGGCAAGCTGGACGAAGCCGTAAAAGTGGCTGACCGCAACAAGAAGTCGCACCTGGCGGAAGTCGTGACCGCCGGCCTGCAGGAGTTCCGCAACTACGGTGGGGGCGGAGCTGTCAGCGTCGAGCAGATCGAATCGTCCAAGCGCGCTCTGGAGCGGGCCGAGGCCATCGTGCACGCCAAGCTGAAGAGGGGACTCGGCAGCCTGGCCACCATCGGCTCCACGGCTCCGTTCGTCGGCCTGTTCGGCACGGTCGCCGGCATTCTCAAGGCCTTCCAGGAAATCGCCACTCAGAAGACGCCTGGTATCGGCGCCGTCGCCGGCGGTATTTCTGAAGCCCTGGTCACCACGGCCTTCGGCCTGTTCGTGGCCATCCCGGCGGTGTGGCTCTTCAACTACTTCACCAACCGCGTGGAGGCGTTCGACGTTGAGATGGACAACTCCTCCAGCGAGCTGATCGATTACTTCATCAAGCAGAGTAATCGCCGGTAATCGCAGGTCGCCCGGCGCACAGCAGTCGTGAGCCGGGCATCAACAGTGGCGAGAATCTTTCTGGCCGGGAGCGGGCGGCGAGTCCCTCTCCCGGCGCCTGATCGCCGCTGCCACCTGAGAGAATTCCGATCGACCGGAGCCGATAGAAATGTCAATCGCAATACGAAACGAAGGCAGCAAGGTCAACGCCAATATCAACGTCACCCCAATGGTGGACGTCATGCTGGTGCTGCTGATCATTTTCATGGTCATCACACCCATGCTCAACAACAAGGTGAACGTCGATCTGGCGCACAGCTCGACGGCCACGCCGATGGAAGATGCCAGCAAGGAAGACGCGGTGGTGGTGGCCATTACGCGCGACAGCCGGGTTTACCTCGGGCAGAATCAGACCAGCATCGCGAATCTGGGATCAGAAGTCCGCGATGATCTGGAAAACAAGACCAGCAAGATCGTCTACTTCCGTGCCGATTCGCGCGCGCACTACGGCACCGTGATGGATGCCATCGATGCGGTACGCACCGCGGGCGTCGAGGAAGTGGGCATGCTGACCGAGCAGCAGACCGAACCGACATCGACATCCACGGCTCCGGCATCTACTGGCGGCGAATAGAACGACACACGCGCGTGAAGCGTGGGAGAAGCGAGGAACTGAACTATGGCAATGAGCGTAGGCGGTGGCGGCGCACTGAATGCCGAGCCGAATGTAACGCCCCTGATCGATGTGCTCCTGGTGCTTCTGATCATCTTCATGGTGATCGTGCCTGTGACGCCTCGTGGCCTGGATGCGCTGGTGCCCCAGCCGCCCAAGCACCCTGAGCAGCAGCAGCAGAATGACCGCACCATCGTGGTCCAGGTTCAGTCCGGTCCCGGCGGCAATCCCAGCTACATGATCAATGACAAGCCATTCGCGAAGAGTGACTTGCAGAACGAGCTGAATACCATCTATTCCACCCGCGCCGAGAAAGTGATGTTCGTGAAGGGCGATCCGAACCTGGATTTCCAGGCCGTCGCCTCCGTCATCGACATCGGGCACGCTGTGGGGGTGGATCACATCGGTCTGATTACGCCCAAGATGGAAGCCGGTCAGTAACCTCCGGGTTCTGCTCCCGACAGTTGGTCACCGGCGCCCACTGACGTCGGTGATCTTGCCTGAAACCGCGAACGGATTACAATCGCTTTCACCAATGCTTTTGCGCCTGGTTTTAAGGCTCCTGGCGAGCTGAAGGAGAAGACAGACAGCATGAACCGAATCGCACGTTTACCGGTGCTGGCCGTGGCCACCATCCTGGTGGTCGCCTCCGCAACCGGCTGCAAGCGCCTGGAGGCCCGCGATCAGCTCAACAAGGGAGTGCAGGCCTACAAACAGGCGAAGTATGAAGAGGCCATCGAGCACTTTCAGCGCGCCGTGAACCTCGATCCCACTTATCCCATGACCCGGCTCTATCTGGCCACCGCCTATGCCCAGCAGGTCGTGCCCAACCTGCATACGCCGGAAAATCAAAAGACGGCGGACATGGCCATCAATGGCTTCATGCAGGTCCTGAATGAGCATCCCGACGACATCACCAGCATGAAGCAGATCGCCGCGCTCAACTTCGACCTCAATAACTGGGACGAAGCCAAGAAGTGGCAGATGAAGGTGCTGCAGGCAGACCCAAAGGATGCCGAGGCGGCTTATACCATCGGCGTCATCGACTGGACGCTGGCCTACAAGAACGCCATCAAGGCGCTCCAGGCCGCGGGCCAGCAGGATGATGGCCAGGGCAATGCCAAGATGCCCAAGGATGTCTGCAAGACCATCAAAGAACAAAATACCGACCTGGTCCAGGATGGTCTCACTTACCTGCAGAAGGCCGTCAGTCTGCGTCCCAACTACGACGACGCCATGCAGTATCTGAACCTGCAGTACCGCCGTAAAGCCGACACGGACTGTGGCGACGACGCGGCGCGCAAGGCAGACCTGGCGCAGGCGCAGGACTGGGTGCAGAAGGCCATGGGCGCCCGCAAGGCCAACGAAGAAAAAGCCAACGAGAAAGCCGCTGGCGGCGTGGTCATGAAATAAGTCACGCACCGGCCCAGCCAAAAAGCCCTCGCCCCGCGCGAGGGCTTTTTCTTTCTCCCTATCGCGGCCTCTCGACTTTCTGTACCCTGTATCGTTGTGTTCCGCAAAATCCTCATTGCGAACCGCGGCGAGATCGCCCTCCGCGTCCTGCGCGCCTGCCGGGAACTGGGTATCCGCACTGTGGCGGTTTTCTCCGATGCCGATCGCGGTGCTCCGCATGTGCTCGAAGCTGACGAGGCCTGGCGTCTGGCCCGGCTCCTGCTGTCGAGTCCTACCTGCGCGGCGACCGGATCCTCGAGCTGGCGCAGCAAACCGGCGCCGAAGCCATCCATCCCGGCTACGGTTTTCTGTCGGAGAATGCCGACTTCGCTCGGGCCTGTGAGGACGCGGGGGTGAAGTTCATCGGGCCGCCGTCGTCGGCCATGCGCACGCTCGGTTCGAAGACCAATGCGCGCCAGGCGGCCGATCAGGCGGGCATGCCGCGCACGCCCGGCATGCGTCGCAGGCCTGGCCTCGCCGGAAGAAGCTCTCGAAGTCGCTGCGGCAGTCGGCTATCCCGTGATGCTGAAAGCAGCGGCGGGCGGCGGCGGCAAAGGCATGCGGGCGTTTTCGATCCGGCCACTTGCCTTCTGCGTTTGTGGCGGCCAGCAGCGAAGCCGAGCGCGCCTTTGGCTCCGGCGAGGTCTATCTCGAGAAGCTGATCGAGCGGCCGCGCCACATCGAAATCCAGGTTCTCGCCGACGAGCATGGGCACTGCGTATACGCTGGGCGAGCGCGAATGCTCGGTGCAGCGGCGCCACCAGAAGGTCATCGAGGAAGCTCCGTCGGCGGTCGTCAGCGAGGATCTGCGCCGCGCATGGGCGAGGCAGCAGTGCGGCTGGCCAAGTCGGCGGGCTACACCAACGCCGGAACCATCGAGTTCCTGGTCGACGACGAACGGAACTTCTACTTCCTCGAGATGAACACGCGGCTCCAGGTGGAGCATCCGGTGACGGAACTGGTGACGGGCTACGACCTGGTGCATCTGCAGATCCGGATCGCCGCGGGTGAGCCGTTGCCCTTCACTCAGGACGACATTCACCTGCGCGGCCACGCTATCGAATGCCGCATCTATGCGGAGGATCCGGCCAACGGATTTATGCCGTCGCCGGGACGCATCACGCGGCTGCTGCAGCCGGGCGGCCCGGGGATTCGCGAGGACTGCGGCATCTACGAAGGCTGGGTCGTCCCGATGGATTACGATCCCATGCTGTCGAAGCTGATCGCCTTTGCGCCGACGCGGGAGATGGCGATCGCGCGGATGCTGCGAGCGCTCGATGAGTACGTGATTGGCGGCATTCGGACGAACCTCGGGCTGTTCCGGCGCATCCTGCGCGACCCGGATTTTCGCGCGGCCCGCATTGACACCGGCTACCTCGACCGGTTGCTGGCGGAAAGTCCGATCGCCCAGGCAGAGAAAGAGGACGGAGCCATTCCCATTCCGGCACTCGCGGCGGCGGCCCTGTTCGAGGCGGCAAAGCCGACCAACGGCCATGCGCTGAACGGTTCCGGCTCGCACGCCAGCGCATGGAAGACGGCGGCGCGCGGCGAAGCGGTCGGCAGCGGAGGCTGGAAGAGCCACCGCGCATGAAGCTCCAGGTCGAAATCCAGGGGCAGACCCGGGAAGTCGAAATTGAACCGGGCGAAGCTGCGGGCCAGTGGACGATCCGCGTCAACGGCGAGGTCGTGGAAGCAGATGCGCACATCGTGCGGCCGGGAGTTCTGTCGCTGTTGATCGGCGGGCAGTCGCATCGGGTGGTGCTCGATCCGCATGCGGAGGAGCCGGCGCTGCTGCTGGGACCGGAGCGCGATTGCGTACGGCGTGGAAGATCCGCGGTCGCTCAAAGCGCGGCGGCGTCACGGCGGCGGCGACGGACCGGTGACGCTGAAGGCCTCGATGCAGGACGCGTAGTGCGTGTGCTGGTCGAATGGGGCGCTCAGGTTGAGGCGCATCAGGCCGTGGTGGTGATCGAGGCGATGAAGATGCAGAACGAGCTGAAGTCGCCCAAGGCCGGGAAGGTGGTCGAGCTGAAGGTCTCGACCGGCGACACCGTCAGCGCCGGGGATGTTCTGGCGATCATCGCGTGAGTCGCAAAAAAATTTGATCGCGCAAGATGCATGTGTGTCAAACCAAAGTAGTTATGAAGCGGCATTTGTTATGTGTGTCAAAACAGGGTACTTAGTAGGGCCCCAGATGCATGTGTGGCAAGCACAGGGGATAGCGGACAGCGTATAGCGGACAGCGGACAGCCGAGAGGTTCCTTCCTGGCGCTTGCCCTTCGGTAAGCTCGCAGTAGCCGGTCAGCCGTTGCGTAGCCGGTGGCCGTGGGTCGGGGCCGACCGGAACTGACCACAGAGGACGCAGAGGCCACGGAATTCTGTGGAGTCTGCTCACCCACACAGCAGCAATCTCAAAGAGCGATGCGTCCCGCCTGAGCGGGTGCAAAGAAAAAGCTCTGTTCGCGGGGAACAGAGCTCTTCTCATTTTCCAGTGTGGGGTGAGCCACGCTGGAAGGCAAGAGGAATCGGCGGGGTGGAGGGTACGGAGGTACTGTGTCGTTCCGTGGACCTGGTTCCGTCCTCGGCAGCGGTGATTTCTCCGGTGCGGGAAGCGCTTCTGCGTTATTTTCCGGATAGCCGGCGACTCGGCCGGAATGCTCATTTTGCAACTAGCGCCGCTGATCATTTCGGGCGATCACCATTGACACGGAGAGCGGCTCCGGCGATCACAAATACAAGTCCAATGCTGATGAATCCGAGCCAAGGCTGCTGAGACTTCCTTGCCCTGTATCATGTGCAACTGTGAGGGCCACTGCGGAATCCATTCCACACAAGCACTTGCTGAAACGGACAGTGCGCTTCGGGCCGTCGACCTGCTTTCTTTGTTCAGCCCCCCTGAGATCAAGAACCGTAGCGACGAACATGTGTTCCCAAAGTGGTTGCAAAACAGGTTCAATCTGTGGAATCAGCGACTCGATCTGATCAATCAGACGAGCATCCCTTATAAGCAACTCACAATTCCCTGCTGCAAAACCTGCAACAACGAGCATCTCTCCAAGCTTGAAAACATCATGAGAGAAGCTGTTGCTCAAGGACCGCAGGCCGTAGATCAATTACCCCCGGCAACGGTCTACATGTGGTTGAGCAAGATTTTCTACGGCATCCTCTACCGGGAGAGTTTGCTCAGGGCTGACCGTAGGCGCGGCAAACGCCCTATTGTGCCGAAGGAGGTTCTGGCTGAGTTACGGCTACACCATGACTTCATGCAAGGTATACGGCGTTCGCTCGAATTCCCCCATGGCATTCCCGGATCGATCTTGGTCTTCGGAACTAGCGTACCCAGCCGGATCGAATCACAGTTCGATTTCCTAGATAATCACGAGAACCGTTCGATCGCCCTGCGCATGGGTTCCGTAGGCATCGTTTGCATCCTGCAGGACGGCGCGATGACAAAGGGCTTTCATGATCACTTAGGTGAGCCGTACTACCGGGACCGCCCGCTTCACCCGATGCAGTTCCGCGAGGTGACTGCGTTGGCCTTTTACAAGGCAATGTTGCTGGATTCGACGGCGCTGTACATCATCGCGGAGACTCCCGAGAAGATGCAGATCGTCACCCAAATGCCGCCGGCCGTCAGCTTCCGGGAGTGGGACTGGCTCACGTTCTGCAGGATGCTCGGTTACTACTGGAATCAGCCCGTTGAGCAGATCTACGGTGGGGAGATTGGGTGGGCATCCTCTCTCAAGGGACAGAGCGGTGAATTCCTGACCCTCGACCCCAATGCTCATTACAGTTTTCTGGTTCCCGACAAATGGAAAGAAGCGACGAATGGAGGGTCCGATCAGGGCATTCGTCGCGTGGGTGAACAGAAAGCATAGGGGAAGAGTGCGGTGCCGCTTAGGGCTTTTGCGCGGGCGGGTCCAGGTACTTGATGAGGATGACTTCGTTTCCCGTCTCGTTGTAGATCAGTTCGTCGACCGTGCCGGCGGCGAGGAGAAGGCCATAGCCTCCGGCGCGCATGCCTTTTTGGCTGCGCTCGACGATGTGGGCCGTGGGATCGTCGGCGGCGTTGGCATGGACTGCATGGGTGATGCCTTCCTTGCGGAATCCCGCGCCCGGATCGCGTACGCGAAAGGTCATGGTTCGCGCGGTGCGGATGGCGTTCACCTCGACCACCTGATCGGGATTGAATCTCGCGCCGTGCTCCATCGCGTTGATCGAGGATCTCGCGGAGCGCGAGCATGATCTCCTGACGCGCGGTCTCGGGCAGCTGCGCGGCAAACTCTCTGGCAAAAGACATGAGACGGTCAGCGGTGGCGAGGCGGCAGTTGACGCGGACGGCGATCCAGCCAGGGCGCGCGGAGATGACTTCGATGTCCTCGTTCGACTCGTCGCCGGTCGCTGCGCTGCGCGCGACGCAGAAGATCTCGTGCGCGTCAAAGGGAGGCGTGAAACATCCGAAGACGCGAGCGCGAAGAGCCGCGATGATCTCATCCGGTGTGCTGTGAGGTGCGAGCACAATGCACTTGAGATTGGGCCGTATGAGCCTCATCTCCTGGAGGAGAGCGAGAGCTTCATCGATGACGCCGTCGGCGCTGGTGATGATGACACCGAAGGCTCGGCAGCGCAGCCGGTGGAGCGCATCGATGTGGCCGGCGGCATATTCCAGCGGCAAACCAGCGCCGGTGAGGAGTTCGCCGATTTCGCGGCTGACTGGGGTTTGACTGTCGACGATGAGAACTCGGCTCATAGGGATGTTCCGGGAGGGACGGGGTTGATTCTAGATCATTGGACGGAGGAGGCTCGCCGTCGCCGTCCCCGGAACTCCGGCAACTAGGACGTTTTGGCGCACATGCCGGAACGGCGCGGGAAGACGGGATCGTTAGCGCGTCGGATGTCTTTCGGGCGGGCAGGAAGCCGATTCCGAGCCGGAGGTTTTAGTGGTGCAGAAGGCGCTTTGACTCGATCAAACGTTTTACTGGCGTGGACGCGCGGTGCTATAGTGGCCTGCCTGCGAAGGAGAACACGATGAATCGCCGTCAATTTCTAAATCAGTCGGCCGCCGCGACGGGGGCGGTGTTGCTGGGCGAGCGCGGGTGGGCCTCTGCCGAGTCGCGGCCGATAACGCCTGCGTCCAGTGCAGCGCCGGCGAGCGAAAGCGGCGACGCGACTTATCCCGATGGCTTTCTGTGGGGCATTGCCACCTCGGCGTTCCAGGTGGAAGGCGCGTGGAACGAGGACGGCAAAGGCGAGTCGATCTGGGATCGCTGGACGCACACCCAGGGCAGAGTGAAAGGCGCGGCGAACGCGGATGTGGCGTGCGATCAGTACCACCGCTACTGCGAGGACATCGGCATCGTGAAGCGAATGAATCTGAAGAGCTATCGCTTCTCGATTGCGTGGCCGCGGATTCAGCCGACGGGCACGGGCGCGCCCAACATGAAAGGCCTCGATCACTACAGCCGCCTGGCAGACGCGCTGCTGGAGGCGGGGATTCGTCCCTTCTGCACGCTGTATCACTGGGACCTGCCGCAGGGGCTGGAGGAGCGCGGCGGCTGGCCGAATCGCGACCTCGCCGGCTATTACGCGGAGTACGCGGGGATCCTGGCGAAGCATCTGGGCGACCGCATCACGGTGTGGGCTCCGTTCAACATGCCGTGGTCGTTTACGTGGATGGGCTATGGCGTGGGCGTGTTTCCGCCGGGCCGCGCGAAGTACGCGGATTTTCTGAAGGCGGCGCACACAGTGAATCTGGCGCAGGGCGAGGCCTTTCGCGCGATCAAGGCTGCGTCCGCGAAGGCGACGGTGGGCAGCGCGTATGGGATGGCGCCCGCCTATCCAAAGACCGACAGCGAGGAGGACAAGGCGGCGGCGGAGCGCTACCACGCGATGAACAACGTGTATTTCCTGGAGACGGCGATGCACGGGAGGTACCCCAATGCGTTTGTGGTGCCGGTGCCGTATGAGGAGATGGGCTTTCGCGCGGGCGACGAGAAAATCATGCAGGTGCCGCTGGACTGGATCGGCTTTCACTACTACACGCGGCGCATTGTGTCGGACGCGGGCGGCGCGAAGCATGCTGGCGGCAGCGGCAGCTTTGGGACGGAGACGGAGGAGGACACCCCAGCAGGGCGCGATCCTTACACACGGTTTCATGCGGTGATGCCGACCGAAGGTCCGTTGACGGATGCGGGGCTGGAGATCTGGCCGCGCGGCATCTACGACCTGGTAACGCGGATCTCACGCGACTATAACCACCCCATTATCGAGATCACTGAGAGCGGCTGCAGCTATCTTGACGCGCCTTATGCGAAGGAGGGCGGACGCGTGCCGGATGCGCGGCGGATTGCATGGTTTCGCGAAGAGCTGACGGAGCTGGCCCGTGCCATTCGCGACGGCGCGCGGGTGCGGGCGTTCCACGCATGGAGCCTGCTGGACAATTTTGAGTGGGCGGATGGATACTCGGAGCGCTACGGGCTGACCTATGTGGACTTCCGGGATCAGGCGCGGATGGTGAAGGACTCCGGCGTGTGGTACGCGCGGGTAGCGGCGGAAAATCGGGTGCCCGCGTAGAGGGTCCGGCAGAGATGCTGAAACCTGCTTCCGGCAAAGCGTTATTCAGGCAGGGCAGACGGAGCTTTGGGACAACCCGCCGAGGAGCCGGAGTGTCCTATGTGGCGGGAGATGGCGCGTTCCGGGTTGATCCGGGCGGACATCCCTGCGCAGGGCCCGCATTTTTTTCCATCCGTTCTTTTCCATGTAAGGCCAATCAGGTACCGCAATTCAGGAAACGGAGGGGGAGCACGAGTATGAAAAAGACACTGGCAGTTTGCACAGTCGGTTTGCTTGCCGCAGGCATGTCGCTGGCCGCGAGCGCGCAGAACAAAATAGACAATGAACTGGATCAGGCTACGCAGATCATGAACGAGATGACCGGGCCGCAGTCGACTGCGGGGATTCCGGACGCGGTGCTGAAGGATGCAAAGTGCGTGGCGGTGATCCCGAAGATGCTGAAGGCCGGATTTGTCGTAGGCGGGCAGCATGGCGATGGCGTAGCCACCTGCAAGATGTCCGACGGGCGGTGGAGTCCGCCGGCGCCCTTCCAGTTGTCGGGAGCAAGCTTCGGCGCGCAGATCGGCGGCGAGGAACAGGGCTACGTGATGATGATCATGAACCACGAGGGGATGGATGCCCTGATGTCCGGCCACTTCAAAGTCGGCGCGGGTGTGGATGCCGCAGCGGGTCCGGTGGGACGGGAAGCGTCGGGGTCGGGCGGCTGGAAGGCTTCGATTCTGAGCTACTCGCGGGCGAAGGGCGCCTACGTGGGCGCGACGCTGCAGGGCGCCGAGCTGAATCAGGACCACGGAGCGACGAAGGCTCTGTTTGGGAATGAAGTGCCGTTTGCGGACATTCTGCATGGGCAGGCGCATACGACGGAACCTGCGGCCGAGCAGTTCGTCCACACCATTAATCACGCGGTGCGGCAGGCCAAAGCGTCGGACTAAGAAGGCCACAGGCCCCAAGCCACAGGCCACAGGAATGGACCTCACTGGGCAGCGTTGCCGGGTGGGGTCCTTTTTCGTTCAGGCTTCGGGGGTGAGCTCGAGGTCTTCGAAGCGGCGGACTTTATAGATGGCGATGGAGACGATCCACGCCAGGGCGAAGATGCCGACGATGCAGTAGCCCAGCATGCCGAAGTTGTCATTGAGGCGGCTGACCAGCGCCCAGAAGGCGCCCTGCAGGTGGAAGTGTCCGCCAAGCAGGCCGAGCGCTTCGACTCCTCCCACCACAAACGCCACCACCACGGATACAGATGTGATGGTGAGGTTGTAGTAGAGCTTGCGAATGGGCTTGATGTAGGCCCAGCCGTACGCGCCGAGCATCAGGATGTTGTCCGTGGTGTCGATGAGCGACATGCCGGCGGCGAACAGCACCGGGAAAACGAGGATCGACCAGAGAGAGAGTCCGCGGGAGGCTTCCGCGGCGGAGAGGCCGAGGAGGCCGATCTCCGTAGCCGTATCGAAGCCGAGTCCGAAGAGGAAGCCGAGCGGGTACATGTGCCAGCTGCGGCGGATCATGGCAAAGACGGGGCGGAAGATCCGGGCGAGAAAGCCGCGGCTGTTGAGGAGAAGGTCGAAGTCCTCGTCGACGTAAGGCTCCCCGCGGCGGACGCGCCGGAAAGTCGCATAGACCGAGCGCAGAATGATGAGGTTCACCAGGGCGATGCCGAGCAGGAAGAGCGCCGAGACGCTGGTGCCGATGAGTCCACCGATGGAGCGGTAATGGTCGATGTGCTGCTGCAGTCCCAGGGTGGCAGCGGCCAGGAGCAGCGCGCCGAGGATGACCACCGTCGAGTGGCCGAGAGAGAACATGAAGCCGACGGCGACGGGCCGCTTGCCCTCCTGCATGAGCTTGCGGGTGACATTGTCGATGGCGGCGATGTGGTCGGCGTCCACCGCGTGGCGGAGTCCGAAGGAGTAGGCGAGAAAAGCTGTACCGAGCAAAACGGGGTAGCGGTGAAAGGCCGCGACGGCCCAGAGCCAGGCGCCGGCGTTGAAAACTGCGAGGACGGCATAAATACTCAATACCCTGCCGCGGACGTGGTCGGCATGGTCGCTGAAAAGATGGCGCAGGGCGGGCATGGGCAAGTACAGGGTACAGCGGACAGCGGATAGCGGACAGGTAACGCGGTGCGGGTGGCTGGGCTGCCTCGCGACGCTAAGCGGGGCGTGACATAGCCGCCGACTTCGAGGTACAGCGGACAGCGGACAGGTTACGGGGTACAGGTGACAGGGCTAGCTGGCGCGCTACAGGCGCAGCGTGGCTTCGATCAGAGGCGTGACATAGCCGCCGACTTCGATGCCATCAATCCCGTCCTGGCCGAGCACATGCACGTGCAGCAGGCTGCGGCGGCCCATCTTCGTGCCCTGCTCGCTGATGATGCGAGTGCCGGGCGCGCCCGAGACAAGGCGGTTGCGGATCATGTAAGCGGCCAGGGGTCCGGTAGCGCTGCCGGTGGCTGGGTCTTCGACGACACCGTGCTCCGGGGCAAACATGCGGGAGTAGGCGCCCTGCGGCGTGGGTGTGAAGACGAAGACAAAGAAGGCGTCGGCTTCCGCCGGAGTGAGTGAAGCTCGGATCGCCTGCAGGCCGGAAAGGTCCAGCCAGGCGCGATCGACCGCCGCCTTGTCTTTCAGTGCGACGAAGATGGCAGGATTGCCGGCGGTGACGAGCTGCGGCGCGACGGGCAGCAGGTCGGAAGGTTCCAGGCCGAGCACGCGAGCGCAGAGCCCCGGCTCGAACGTGCGGCGGAATTCAATCGACGGCGTGTGCAGCCAGATGAGCGCCTGGCCCCCTGCCTGCTCGGCGAGTTCCACGCGGATCGGTACCGGGCCAACGCCTTCCTCGAGAGAGAAGCGCTCAGAGCCGCGCGGGACCAGGCCTTCGTCAAGGAGGACGAAAGCGGAGCCGACGGTCGGGTGTCCTGCAAAGATCAGCTCTTTGGCGGGAGTGAAGATGCGGAGGCGTGCGGCGCAGGCAGGATCCGTCGGAGGCAGAACGAAAACGGTTTCGGAAAGATTCAGCTCGCGCGCGATTTTCGACATCACGGCGCCGTCGATGCGGGAGGCATCCGGGAAGACGGCCAGGGCGTTGCCTTCAAGGGGATGTTTCGTGAAGACGTCGACGACGCGATAGCGATGATCCATAGCCGCAGTGTAGCGGGAGTGTCAGAGGACGAAAGCGCGGAACATCCACCAAACGAGGAAGAGGGCGACGATGGCAAGGAGGACGTGAGCGAGCCACTGGCCGGCGGTTTGAGGTCTGCCAAATCGAAACATCCGGCGATAGTAGCAGGAGAGAACCGTCGGAGCGAAGGACTGGATCGCCTACGGTCTCGGACGGTGCACCTTGACAGACAGGCTGATTCGGAGATAAAACGAATCCATACGAAACGATAAGAAATAAATTAATGTTTCGTATGCGGGCTTTTGGAGGCATCATGCGCAAGTTTCGTTCCCTCGCATGGGCAGTAGTGTTTCTGGTTTCCCCGGTTTTGCTGGTGCGAGCGCAATCGACGAATGAGGCGGTACTGGCCGGCACCATCACCGATCCCAGCGCAGCCGTGATCCCGGGCGCAACGGTGACGCTGACCGATATTGGAACCAATATCGCGCGGACCACGCAAACGAACGGACAGGGCGACTATTCGTTTCGCGCGCTGCCTCCCGCGACCTACAAGATGATCATCCGGGCGACGGGCTTCGGAACCGTGGAGCAGGACAACATCGTTCTGACGGTGAACCAGAAAGCCACGCTCAACACGACCCTGCATCCCGCGGCGGCCTCTACCAATATCACGGTGCATGCGATCCCGGTGCTGCTGGATTCAGAGGACGCGACGCTGGGCACAGACGTGAGCAGCAAGTATCTGGTGCAGATTCCGCTGATGAGTCGCGACTCGTTTGGACTGACGTTTCTGGCCGGCGGTGTGACGGAGACGACGGGTTCGGGCACGCAGGACAGCTATCCGAGCGGGACCAACTTTGTTTCGAACGGGCAGCGCAATTCAACGGCGGACATTCGCCTGGACGGCGATCTGCTGAGCGCGCCGGAGCAGGGCGAGGGCGGCACGACGAATGTGTACTACCAGCCCTCAGTGGAAGCGCTGCAGGAATTCAAGGTGCAGAACAACAGCTTCTCCGCGGAATACGGCAACAACGGCGGGACGGTCGTGAACACGGTCATGAAGTCCGGCACTAACCAGTTCCACGGCAGCGGCTGGTGGTATGGGCAGCGGGCGGCGTTTGATGCGCGCGACTTTTTTAATACCGGCCCGGTGCCGGGTCATCAGGAAGATCAGGTCGGGTTCACGGTGGGCGGCCCGATCCGCAAGGACAAGACCTTCTTCTTCGGCGATTTGTCGATCGTGCGCGATCGCGAGCCGGTGAATATCGTCGCCACGGTGCCGACCGACGCCGAACGCAACGGCGACTTCTCGCAGACAATGGCGTACGACGCAAACGGGAACCTGGTGCAGAACCAGATTTTCGACCCATTTACCACGGATGCAAATGGCAACCGAACCGCTTATACCGGGAACATGGTTCCGCAAAGCGAATGGGACCCGGTGGGCCAGGCGATCCTGAATCTGTATCCGAAGGCGAACACGTCCGGGGATCCGGGCATCGGGACGAACAATTACCGCGATGTGATTCTCGCAGCCTCGAACGCCCAGCAGTTCGACATCAAGCTCGACCAGAACTTCAGCCCGCGTTCACGGATCAGCGTGCGCTACAGCTACCAGCATAACGATGGCGCCACCCCCGGCGTGTTTACCGACGACATCTTCAACGATGGAACGAACTACACTGGCGAGTTCTACAACGACGGGCTCGAATACTCTTTTGCTCCGACCGCGAACACCCTGTGGGTCAGCAATTTCGGAATCGATCGAGTTGCGCAGCCTTCGTTCACGCGGACGCCGGACCCAACGACAATCGGCTTCCCCTCGTATCTGGACGACGCGAACGGGATCGCGCGCATGCCGTCCATTCTGCCCAACGATTACGGCGACTACTCGCGGTTCACGCCGTTGTACAGCCAGTGCTGCGTGGATACGAAATTCGCGCACACCCTGCTGAATTACTCGTCCAGCTTCTCGTGGACGCACGGGCAGCACAGCCTGAAATTCGGCGGCGAGCAGCGGATCTTCTACAACAATTTCGATCAGCCGAACTATCCGACCGGATTCTTCAGCTTCGATCAGACCGTCTCATCGGCGACACCGTATGACACGGCGAACGGCACGCAGGGAAATTCGTTCGCGAATATCCTGATCGGCTACGGCGATACCGGCGGCATCAACGTGCAGCCGGCTGTGGCGGATATGTCGCGGGAGACCGCCTTCTACGCCCAGGACAGCTGGCATGCCTCGTCAAAGCTGACGCTGGATCTGGGCGTGCGCTACGAGTGGAGCACGCCCTATGCGGAGCGCCACAATTACAGCGAGTTCAGCAACTTTACGGCTAGCAGCGGCCAGCCGGTTCCAGGTCTGAGCGCGTATCAGGCCAGCGACACCCCGCCGGGGGCAACGATTTTCGCCGGCAGCGGCATGCGCACCCTCGCGGTGGACCGCAACAACGTGGCGCCGCGGCTGGGCTTTGCCTGGCAGGTGAATCCCACGACGGTGGTGCGCGGCGGCGCGGGCATTTACTACGGCCTGAACGTCGCGACTAACTTCCAGTATCCAGGACCGGCGTTTGCCGCCAGTCCATCGGTGTTCTTCTCGAAGGACAACTATCAGACGCGGTTTGCGACGCTGGAGAATCCTTTTCCGGGCGGCATTCCGCAGCCCCAGGGAACGAAGTACGGCAAGCTGGCGGACTGGGGACTGAACGACTCCAACAACATGGATCTGGAGCCGGCGCGCAATGCGGAGATCTACCAGTGGAACTTCGGCATCCAGCAGGCGGTTCCCTGGAAGATCGTGCTGGGCATCGACTACTCGGCAAATCGCTCGACGCATCTGCCGTGGGGCGGCTACAGCAGCACCAGCAACCGCAACTTCATCCGCTCCAACGTACGCGATCAGTACACCAGCGACCAGCTGAGCACGCTGGTGGACAACCCTTTCCAGCCGCTGTTCAGCGGGCCGAATGCCATCTTCAACGAGCCGGAGTCGCGCTATGGCGACGACCAGCTGCCGCTGATCAATCTGCTGCGTCCGTATCCGCAATACGACGGCGTGTTTTCGGGGCTGCCGAAGCTGGCGGCGAGCTCCTGGTACAACTCGATGCAGGTGCGGTTCCAGAAGCGCGAGAGCCAGTATCTTTCCTTCGAGGGCAACTACACCTGGTCGAAGGCTGAAGATGACTCCTCGGTTGGATTCAATGCCTTCGTCGGGTATCTGGACACGGGTAATCCTCAGGAGCTGGACAATCTGAAGGCGGAGTGGTCGATCAGCGCCAACGATGCGACCAACCGTCTGGCGGCCGCGGTGGTGGCGGACTCGCCCATCGGACGCGGGCGGGCCATCGGCGCGAATATGAACCGCATCGTCGATTACTTTGTCGGCGGCTGGCAGGGCTCGACGCTCATGACCTTCCAGACCGGCACCCCGATGCCGATCGCGTTGGGCAATCCGCGCCTGGCCGACGGCAACCAGCGCCCCGACGTCACCTGTTCGCAGGTGAAGACCGGGATCAGCATTCACAATGCGGCGTACACGCAGCAACCCTATCTGAACGGAAACTGCTTTGCGGATCCTGGCGATCAGCAGGCGGGCAACGCACCGCGCTACTTCTCCAATATTCGCGGCGACAGCATCCGCGACTTCGACGTGTCGTTCATGAAGTCTGAGACATTGCCCCGTGAAAGCCGCCTGGAGTTCCACGTTGATCTGTTCAATTTCACGAACACGCCGCGCTTTGCGTTTCCGGATTACGGCTATGAGGACTCAACCTTCGGCATCGTGAGCTCGACGGCGGCGGGCTACATTCCGCGGCACCTGCAGTTCGGCGCGCGCTATCAGTTCTAAGCGGGGCGGGCCCTGATGGTCCGCTCTTCCTTTTCCTTCCACAGTGAGTGAGGGGTGTCATGTCCGCTGCCTCGTGGCGAGTGTTCCGTAACACGGCTGGGATTCTTGTTCTAGGTCTGGCGTGCAGCGCGGCGGTGAGCGCGCAGAGCTATGACGGGCCGGCGCGCGCATGGATGCGCAAGGTGCGAATCGCCGCCTATCCACTGACGCCGCAGAACGCGCAGCAGATCGTGCAGCAGGCCCAGGCCAGCGGCGTCTACGGCATTGAGGTGGACAACGATATCGAGGGGCGCTACGAGAGCTTCCTCGATCCGTCGGAGAAGCTGCAGGCCATTCATCTCGTGGCAGAGGCGGCGCACAAGGTGGGCAACAAGGCCTTCGTCTATATCGCGGGGACGGAATGCATCTCGCTGAACGCCGATGGGCCGCACACTCTGGCCAAAGAGCATCCTGACTGGCTGCAGCGCAAGATCACCGGGGAACCCGCGATCTTCGGATCGAAGTCGGCCTTCTGGATTCGTCCCGGCGAAGAAGATGTCTGGGTGAGCCCTTATGCCGAACCGTGGCGGAAGATCTACATGCAGCACATCCGGCAGATCGCTGCGACCGGCATCGATGGGATCTACGTCGACATTCCCTACTGGATGACGCACTTCACCGGCTGGGAGGACACCTGGGCCAGCTTCGATGACGCAACAGTGGCGGCGTTCAAAAAGGCGACGGGGCTGGACGCGCGCAAGGATATCAAGCTGGATGATCCTGAGGATCCAGGCTTCCGCAAGTGGATTGATTTTCGCATTCAGACCATCGACGATTTCCTGGCCGAGATTCGTCAGAACGCCGTTTCGGTGAATCCCAACATTGCGCTGATCCCCGAGATCTATCCCGGCATTGAGGATGCGGCGCCGCGCGTGGGCTCGGATGTCTATCAGCTCTATCCGGTCGTCGATGCCATCGCGCACGAGTATGAATTCGGCGACAGCGAAGATCACACGGCAGCCTCCCGCTCGCCCTTCGACTGGTTCAATTACCAGATCGGCATGCGCAGCTTCCGCGCCTTTGCCGGCGAGACGAAGCCGACCTGGATTCTGAACTACTCGTGGGATGGCGCAAAAAATGTGAAGCCGCACGATGCCATGCTGTCACTGGCGAACTCCGAGCTGACCGCGGGCGCGAATTTCTGGGATGCTCGGGGGCACGTGATGTCCGGCTCGAACGACATGCCCACGCGCGTGCAGATCTTCCACTGGATTGCCGCCCATGAAGACGTCTTCGGCGCAGAGCGGCAGCCCGAGGGCGAGACCGGCGTCTACTTCTCCGATACAACACGCAACTACTATCCGAAGGAGTTCGTCGCAGCCTACCGGGGTGTCCTGCTGATGCTGCTCCAGAATCATGTGCAGTTTCGGATCGTGACGGCGCGGACGCTGGATGAGTTTCACGGCAAGGTGCTGGTGCTGCCGGACGTGCGCGTGCTAAGCGAGAAGGAAGCGACTGGTGTGCGGGCGTTCGCCGATCACGGCGGCCATGTCGTCCTGACTGGCAAGACCGACGCGCGGCTGGACGGGCTGAAGGATGCAGCGCTTTTCCCGGACCAGCCGGAGCTGCGATACCTCGACGCGGCGCAGAAGGATTTCTATGGTGTGAATCCTGAGAGCGAAGCGAAGCTATTGCATGCGGTCATGACGGAAAGTGACGTCAAGATCGACGCCTCGCAAAACGTGGTTGTCCACGAAGCGCGGGTCAACGGCAAAACCTGTCTCTTCCTGGCGAATTTTTCGGGATTGCAGGCCGGCCACAACGAAACCCCGACCACGCAGCGTGGGATTCATGTCACGGCTCAGGCCGCAATGGGCACGAAGCTCCACTGGCTGCCGTTCCTTGGCACGGAAACGACGGTGGAGGGACAGGTATCCGGCGACGGCGTGACGTTCATGCTGCCGGCGCTGGAGCGCGGCGCAGTGGCATGGTTCGAGTAGCGGCGCCGCTCCGATTTCGCTAATAGATGCTGAGTTCCGGCACCACGCGGCTGATGGCGCCGGTGGGGCTGGGTGTGTCCGGCTGCAGCCCCGCATGAATCGACGCAAACAGGCCCAGCAGCTGCCCGAAGAGAACGTCAAGCACGGGGCGACAGGCATCCGGAATCGCGGCGGCGGTTTGCGGGGCGAGCACATATTCCGCTTCGCCAGCCAGTCCGCGCGGGTCGGCGGAAACGGCGACGCGTGTGCGAACCAGGCCCTTGCCGCCAATCTCGCGCAGCAGATCGAGTTCGTAGTTCCGACGCGGCGCCTGGCTGGAGATGAAAGATACCAGCAGTGTGTCGCGGTCGAGCGCAGCCATTGGCCCGTGGCGCAGAGCCAGGGTCGCTTGCGACATGCTCAGCACGCGGCCGGCGGTCAGCTCCAGCACCTTAAGCGCTGACTCCATCGCAGCACCGGCCAGTCCGCCCGATCCAACGAAGCAGACACGGGGATGGCCTTCGCCGACGAGGTCGTGGGCAAGTTGCGCGGCCTGCGGCATCAGGGAATCCGCGGCGGTTGCCAATGCATTCACGATGAGGGCGTAGCCGGCCGGATCAGAAATGTGCGCGAGGAACTGCCCGGTCAGCACCATGTTTGTGAAGGAACTGGTCATGGCCAGGCTGCGGTCGTTCACCTCGTCGTCGAGCACGATGGCGTGGCAGCCAGGCCGGCCTTCGACCGCCTGCATCATGCGCCCGGAGCCATTGCAGGAGACGAGCAGGTGGCTGATCTGCGGACATTCCTCCAGCGCGCGCTCGAGCACAGCGACCCCCTCAGGACTGTCGCCGGAGCGCGAGAAGGAGATCCAGAGATAGCGGCGGCCCGGCACGAGCGAATCGGAGAAATCCGTGAGCAGGCTGGTGCTGGCAACCGGAATCACTTCGCACTGCCAGCAGCGTCGCAGCAGATGGTGGAGCGAACGCCCGATGTAATCCGAGGTTCCCGCGCCCACCAGAAAAACGGTGGGGCGCTTTTCAGGCTCGCCACGCAGGCCGACGGAAACGAGGAACGCTTCCAGCTCGTTGCGCTGCGCCTGCAATCGGTCCAGCGTGCGACGCCAGGTACCGGGTTGCTGCGCGATTTCCTGGGGCGTGTGCTGCAGTCCGCGCTCCAGCTTTTCCGATGCGGACAGGCGTAGCAATGTCGATAAGGGATCCACGTTGATCTCTCGTGCTCTCGCCCGCAGTTTACGGGACGGACGAGAGGTCTTCTGAATTCAGAGTCATCGTAACAAATCGTAAGCGATAAGTGCAAAGCGAAAGTGATTGCAGCCGGGCTTTCTCTCGTTCAGCGAGACTCGGAATCCCCCGAGGTGGATTCGAAAGTCATCACTGCGAAGGGTGCCAAGGCGAATCTCGGCATGGTGCGGATCGAACTGGGTCAGCGATTCCACGGGCCTGCCAAACGGATCCGATGCCATGGTGGTGAAGTTCGCTCTCTCGGGCACCTCGAGCGCCGCCTTCAGATTCAACGTGTACGTTTGCGGCTTGTCCGATGGGTTGCGCAGGGTAACGATCCATCCGCGCGGACTCCACGCCGCCCATCCATAGACCTGGAGTTGGCCCGGATCACCGCCAATCCAGTGCGTGTCCTTGAGAATGTCCGCGTTGTGACGCGCCCAGTTGGCCGCGTCCGCCAGTACATTCCAGTCTGCGGAGCTGAGCAGCGAGGGCGTAATGTACATCTCCTGGAGCTGCGTGCCCGTGCCGAAGTAAGAGTGGACCTCGTCGGGGAAGTCGTTCCCGGGATCGTTGCTGAGCCGATGGCCAGCTTCGCGTAGATAATCCCGTGCAGCATGAGCGAATTGATAGGGAAGAGCGGACCGCGCTCCACCGTGTTGCGATACGTCTGCTCATCACGGTAGGTGATCCACTGCTGTCGCGAGGAGCCTACACCGGCAAAGCCGTCATCCTCGCCACCGCGCCAAATGGAGTCGGCGTAGAACAGCCAGAAGGGCGAAGGATACGTGCCGGTGGTGAGATTGATAAAGGTGCTCCGCTTGTGCTGGCGAATGACCTGGATGAGATGGATGGCGGCATCGAAGTCGCTGTCGAAAGCGCTGCCGGGAAAAACCCGATCGGCATTGCCCGTGCCGTCGATCTTGAACTGGTTCACGCCGTAGCGATCCACCATCTCCAGGCACATCTGCTCGAACCTCTGGTAGTACTTCGGTCCGGAAAGCGCGTAGCCGCCCTTGATGATCTCGTAGCCATGCGCGCGGCCGTACGCAATACGCTCCTTGCGCCGCTCCATGTAGCCGCCCCACGGCGAGAACCAGACGCCGATGCCGGCGTGAATCTTTAAGCCGCCGCCGCGGTTTTCGTGAAGCCGTCAGGAAAGCCGCTGTTGAAGCCCCACATCGAGTTGGGATCGTCCCACCCATCGTCAAAGAGGAACGAGTTCATTTCCACGTGGCGCCCGTCTACCAGTTCGCGGCCAAAAGCCTCGATGCGGTCAATCGCATCCGTTTCGTTGTAAGCGCCGCCGTAGGCAATGTCGAACCAGGAGTTGTAGTGCAGGAAGGGGCTATACGAGCGCGCGGACGTTCGTTCTCGATGTAGTGCAGAACGGCGCGGCGCATTCTCCCCGGGAGCAGCCACTCCGACCACCGAAGAGTAGGTCGTGCTCTGGCCGGCGCGCAGCGGCAGCACGCGCCAGCGCGGCGACCACGTGCCCAGCGTCAACATGCGCGGTGAGAGAGGGGATGCTCGAATCCGAAGAACATACCGGAGTCGACGATGGGTGAACCGCGAACGGTGCCGGAAACATGGGCGCCCGGATCATTAAAGTCGAGCATGCGCACTTCGGCGATGGGGGCATCGGAAGATGCCTGGATCGTCAACTCCTGGCGGAAGTATCCCGTGTGGTCGCGCAGCAGTAGACACCAGTGGAGTTGACCGGGAAACTTCGGGTCGAAAAAGTCAGCGCAGGCGCGCTTTCCAGGCGTGCGGCTGGCCGCCGCTCCCTGGCGGAATACGCTGACGGTGAGCGGCCCCATGCGCATCGCGGAGGAGCGCAGCGCGGCGCCGTCCTTCATCGCGAGCACAAAGGCCTGGGGCAAGTTGACCGAGCGTCCTGCCAGTTCGTCACGAACGCGCAATCCCTGAAAGTGGCCCTGCGCGGCGTGAATCTCGACAGTAATGCCGTCACCCTGCAAGCGCTGACCTGCGTTGCCCGGCAGCGCTGTAATGGTCTGAGCGTGGACGGAACCGGCGGCGCACGCGGCAGAGAGGAACACGGAAATCCAGAGACGCATCGGAGTCTTTCCTTGATTGTGTGTGTCGGTCAAAACGCGTCCTCGAGCGTGGAGTCGGGCGGCTCGTTCCGCGCATCAATAGATACACAAGGAGCCCAACCAAGCCCCACGCGGCGCCCAGTGACTCACTGTGCCAGCCGGATGCGT
>CAVPCE010000139.1:0-25907 GCA_963702295.1 uncultured Acidobacteriaceae bacterium
GCCCTGCCATAGGCATCCCGAGCTCCGGCATGGCGAAAGCAATTTGGTCGTTTTGAAATCGCCACTCGCGGCCCACCGCGGTAATCGCGATCGGCCGTGCAGCACCGTCAGCAGATGGGCTAAGAAGATTTGGCCTTACGTCTTCTCTCGGCCAGCGTTTCTTCATCAGCTGCGACAATCGCTTTCTGCCGGCCGCTGTGAGACGGCGGCCATGTCGCGCTACGGAGCCTCTGCCGTTCCCGCTCCGGTCTTCCGTGCACTGGCGGGCGAGTCGCGCTCCTTGAGCACAGCGATGGCTTGACTCAGTCGGTCCCGTTCTTTCTCTAGCTCTGCGACAATCTCCTCCAGGTCCAAAATCGTCCTCCATGGTCATGTCTTTCTTCTTATAGGCCCCTCCATAATATAGATACATATGGTAACCTGCTGTCATGGGTAATGCAGCAGGGGTGCGGCGAGACTTTGAGGGACTGGAACGGCGGCGGATGGCAGCGGCGGAGTTGCTCAAGCAGGGCGTGAGCCAGAGTGAAGTGGCGCGGCGCCTGGGCGTCCATCGGCAATCGGTGATTCGCTGGGCGCGGCAGCTGGCCCAGTCCGGTCGGGCGGGTCTGAAGCAGGCTGGCCGGGCCGGGCGTAAGCCCAAACTGAGCGCCAGCCAACTGCGCAAGACCGAGCAGGCACTCAAGCGCGGACCCGAGGCGCTCGGCTACGCCAGTGGGCTGTGGACCACGGGCCGGGTGCGCGAGCTGATCGAAGACCAATGCGGGGTGCGCTATCACGAAGCTCACGTCTGGCGCATCTTGCGCCAACTCGGCTGGAGCTGCGAGCGCCCCACCGGACGGGCAATGGAGCGCGACGACTTTCTTGCCGGCTACACCATCACCGAAGTCCCCTCCACGTGGCGCGACCGGACTGCGGGAACTTCCCGTTTCAAGCTGTGGAAGTGGCTACCTCATTACCTCAAGTGGTATTTTATGGCCTTCCAGCCGAAGTCTAAGAATCGCGCCGCGAGAGAACAACTCCGGCCCACGTGAGTTCCGCCAGCAAAGCTCTAAGCAAAGTGGATTCCCTTCCTTGGCAGAAAATGTCGAGGAGTGAAATTCTTTTGCTCAGCTGCTCCTTGCTGTCCCTTCTAACATCCTGCATCCTTTGGTCGTCACATAAGCAAGCGTGGATGGATGAGATATTGACGTGGAAAGAGGTGAGCGACCCCTCACTCTGGCATCCTACTACGCCATTCAACATGGCGCGGATGGTGGCCAGCCCCTCTTTTATACAACAGCATGGCTTTGGGCAAGAGCTTTCAGCACCGGTGTACTGGCGCTTCGCTTGTATTCGAGCGTTGCCATCTGCGGGGCATTGCTGATCACTTGGCGGACTGTACGCCACTTCTACGGAATGTGGGCGACGGCATTTGGCGTTCTCTTTGTCTGGGGCACCTCAGGTGTATTGCTCGACCAGAATGCAGAAGCGCGTTTTTATGGGCTCTACCTGCTTGCGCTCGAACACCCAGCGGATCTGGATTCCGAAGACCTCGCTGGAAGGTCTTGAAGTGGTAGCGGTCGTGGGCGCCGCGAAAAAGCAGCGGGCCTCGGCCACCGACCAGCGCGCGGACGACCGCGCGGCGAAGCCGGAACAGGAAGAACTGTTCGAGAGAACGGCTAAAGATTGACCGTCAGGCAGCGTGAGGCAGCAGTTCTTCGGCGCATCAGGGATTGCGGCGGACGATCTCCGCATTGAGCACAGTCGCGAACGCCACCCAGGCCGGCATAGGGGATGAAACAGGCTGCCGCGCCGAGATCCACGTCCTTCGCTGATGCGATGTAGCCGAGGATCTGGGCCTCCAGAGAAACGACATCCAGCAGGGACTGCTTCGGCCGATGCTCGGCCGAAGAAGAGGCGCGTCCATTCGGCATTGGTGGCCAGCTGTGTCGCCCAAAGGCGGAGCGCGCGTGACGTCCGGCGACGATGGCTGCTGCCAGGTGCGCCAGCCGGAAACAGCGATCAGCGAGTAGAGGGCGGTCCAAACGATGGGGAAAACGTACTCCGGGGGATTCCACGAGGGCTTGTCGAGGCGCTTGTACCAGAGCTTGGTGCGGAGATCGCGCGGGCTGTAGCGTGCGCCAATATAACCTGCGGCGGCAACCGCCGCGCCGAAACCGAGAAGGCCAAAACAGGACCGGGAATTCTTCAAGAAATACCTCCACTTAACGCTGTGGGGTGCGCGGAATTCCGCCTGGGTTGTCTCGTGTTGAAACGAGGAAATGAGGCTGACCCTCAGCCGGCGGAAGCGGCGGCAAAGCTTGCCTTGCGCCGCATGGTTTCCGCCGTGAGGACTGCGGTGACAAGGGCCGCGAACAGGAAATCGAGAAAGGGAAGAGAGATCCAGGCGGCGAGGAGCCGCGCAGAGTTCGCCGAGAACCGCGACGGGGACAAGGAGGAAGTCCAGCGCCAGTTGTGCAAAGGCGACCCATCGGAGAGTCGATGAGAGGCGGCTTTGCGGTTTCATGAAGAGCAAAAGAAGAACGGCCCGGAAAGAGCAGCGCGTTGTTGTAGATCATCAGGGGCTCCAGTCGGCACAACAAAGAGGGGAATGGCGAGGCCAATGCTGAGGGCCGTGGCAAACTGCGGCGAGGCGGCAGCGCAGCGACGCAGGCGCCAGAGCGAATAGACAGCGACCAGGGTAAGGAGGATCGTCAGCACCAGGCCGAATCCGTGGCCAAAGAAGTGTTCGAGCGCGGGCGCTGCATGTTCGATAGCGTTGTAGTTTTGCAGAGAGGCGTGCCAGCGTGGGAACCAGCCTGGCACAATCTCTTCCGCGGCCAGCAGCAGCAGCGAGAGGGCGCCGGTAAACGAAGCAATCAGTTTCCATTGGCGCTGCAGAATCGCCCAGACAAGCAGCCATAGAAAAAAGACCAGGATCAGCTGTGGCTTGATCGTGGTGAGCGCCAGAAGAATGCCGGGAGCGAACTGGTGTCCTCGGGCGAGCAGCCACCATGAAAGGAAAAGGAGAGCGGCCACAAGCAGAGTCGGCTGTTGCATGCGGAGTCCCCAGAGGACGGGCCAGCTGAAAACGGCCGCGAGCAGAATCAGGGTGCGCTTGTCTCGCGTTGTGGGCAGCTTCAGGTCCCGCATGCAGAGCCAGAAGCTCAGAATCAGAAGAGGCGTGACGACAGCGAGGAAGACGATCCGGCGCTTTGCATCGAAAGAGGCGCGAGAGGAGCCAGCACGATCACAACCAGGGCGGGATAGAGGAAGGGCACAACCGGTGTGTTGGACGCTTTCTCCAGTGAGCCGAGGATCTGCAGAGAGTAAGGATCCTGCCCGTGCAGGGCAAGCCGCGTTCCCAGCCAGCGGGGCAAGAGATCGGCCTGGTTGGCGGGCAGGCGAAGGTCGATGATGTGCAGGTGCCATACCGAAACGGCGATGAAAATGGACAGCAGAAGCCAAACGCCCAGCCGTACCCGATCAGGGCGAAGCGGCGTAGCTGTCGCGGGCTGGATGGGAGCGCGGGTTGCCATTTTGTGCTGAGTATAGAAGCCGGGCAAACCCCTGCCGATAGCCCGTTCAGGGAAGGCGCACGCTGGTGGACCGACTTTGCCAGGGCCGCGCGCGAGGCAGAGTTTGGCGCCCGTTATTGCCCTGGAGGGGCAGTTCCCGGTAAACTGAGATTTCGCGCTTCGCGCGTTCGCGCAGCAGTGCGGCAGGCCGGCAGAATGTGGACCGGAATGGTTCGCGAAGCCGGCAACTTGAGATTCTGGAGACTTCGATGGCACAGGTTTGCGATATCTGCGGCAAGGGTCCGCAGTTTGGGAACAACATTTCGCACGCGCATAACGTGACGAAGCGCCGCTGGAACGTGAACCTGCATCCCGTGCGGGCCAAGGTGGGCGGCGGCAACAAGCGTCTGCGCGTATGCAGCAGCTGCCTCAAAGCCGGTAAGGTTGTGAAGGCCTCAAAACAGATAGCAGGGACCAAAGCGCAGGCTTAGACAAGCCGTACCTGCGACCATCCCTTACCTCCGTACCGTCCCGCCACCGGAATTCTCTTGCTTGGGAAAAGTGGCTTCGTTAACCTCAGGATGAGGCAAAGCTCTGTTCATCGCGAACAGAGCTTTCATCGTTTAGCGCGGCGTTTCAGCCAAGGAGCCCCTTGCTAAGTGATCCGGAATGAATCAACTATCGGCAGGGACCTCCTGGGCATCCTTGCAGGTTGCTGAATGGAAAAGAGTTACGAAAACGTTGACCCATAAAAAAGAGAAAAATTTTATCCTCCCCCCCGATTGCGGGTAATGGCCTCCCGAATCGCGGCCTCCGGAGCAGAATCGTCAAAACGAACCTGATCTTCGCCAGTTCGGAGTACGCCCAGTTTCTTCCACAGGGCATCGAGATCGACGGGAACGGGCGCGTTCGCCATGCGAGCGTACAGGTCTTCTAGGACATGCGTGTTGGTTGCGCGGTCGCCGATGGCAAAGGCCTTCTCGATTGGCCAGTCCTGGTCGATAGTGCCGCCGGCTTTCAGGATGGCGCGCAGCGCGTCCTGCAGACCGTAGCGGTTGTGGGTTTGCTCGCGAAGAGTGACGTCGGCAAGCAGACAGAACTGGCGCCACCCCAGTACGTGCGGCCCCATGTGGGTGTGTGGTCGAGCCCCTGATCGCCGGAACGGGGATCGCCTTTGGGCATGTCGCGGACCATGTCGGCCCAAATCTGTTCGGGCTTGAGATAGCCGGCCTGGACGCGAGCGACGGGCTCGATGTAAACGGCGGAGCCCTCCTCGATCCAGTGGTGGTCGTCGTCCTGTGAGGGAAAGCCGGTGTGAACCAGCTCGTGAGTCATCATCCAGTCTTCGGTCAGGTCGGCGACAGTGCTGTGCTGGCCGACGACGATGCGGGTGAAAGCGGGGAAGCCGTCAACGCCGCCCCACGTAGTTCCATGAAAGACACCCGAGCGGTCGGGAGCGACCTGGATAAGAATTCGATCGCGGGGAACGGGAAAGCGTCCGTAATAGGTCGTGACGGCAGTGGCTGCGCGGCGAACCCAGTCAACGATCTGCGCGCCGGGCAGATCAAAGGTGCCAGGACCGAAGTCAACCTGAAGGCTGGCGCCACCGATGGAAAGCGTTCGGGAAGAGGCAACGGGCGAACGCCACGGCGGACCGTGGTGCTCTGGACCCTGGTCTTGAGCTGTGATGACAGAACCATCGATCGCGAGCACCGCCGCGATCAGGAGGACAAGGATGGAGCGGCTCTGGGGCATGCCCGGTACTCAGCAGACGACGATTGCAGGGACCGGGTTGCAGGATACAGGGGTTTTCTTTGGCGCGGCCTCTTCTCCGGAAGGCTACTTTTTCTCGAAATTCAGAGCGGCGGAGTTGATGCAGTAGCGGAGACCGGTGGGTTTGGGGCCGTCGGGGAAGACGTGGCCGAGATGCGCGCCGCAGCGTGCGCAGGTGACTTCAACCCGCAGCATGCCGTGGGTGGTGTCCTCGTGGGTCTGAACGGCGGCAGAATCGACGGGGAGGTAGAAGCTGGGCCAACCGAGCCGGAGTCGAATTTGGTGTCGGAAGCGAAGAGGTCGGCGCCGCACGCGACGCAACGGTACATACCGGTGTCGTGGTTATAGGTGAGCTTGCCGGTGAACGGAGCTTCCGTGCCTTTCTGGCGGGTGATGTGGTACTGCTCGGGCGTGAGCTGGGCGCGCCATTCGGCGTCGGACTTCTCGATTTTGGCAGGGGTATCGGACATGGGCGTTCTCCGTTCTAGTTAGATGGGAGCACAAGGTATTTGGCTTCGGTTCAGGATGGCTGGGAGACCGTAGCGATAATTTCGATTTCGACGAGGGCGTCCTTCGGGAGGCGAGCGACCTCGACGGTTGATCTGGCGGGAGCGACAACGCCTTCAGGAGCTAAGTACTTCACGTAGACGGCGTTCATGGCGGCGAAGTCATTCATGTCTTTCAGGAAGACAACGGTCTTAACGGCGTTTGCGAGGTCGCTGCCGGCGGCGGCGAGGACGGCTTTGAGGTTTTCAAGGACGCGCGTCGTCTGCTCGGTGATGCCGCCGGCAACGACCTGGCCGGAGGCGGGATCGAGGGCGACCTGGCCGGAAGTGTAGACGAGGTTACCGAGCCGGACGGCCTGGGAGTAGGGTCCGATGGCGGCTGGGGCGTGAGGGGTGGAGACGACGGACTTGCGGGGATCGTTCATGATCTGATTCTGCAGGGGTACGAAGGTGGCAAGATGGTACGAGTGCGGTGAACAGGTATTTGGGGAAGGCGGCACGGTAAAATAGGGCAGTTCCCATGATCAAAGAGGTTTCGAGTCATTCTGCGTCCGGCCATTTGCCTGGCGTGTGTGTTGGGGTTGACGGCGAGTCTGGCGGCGCAGGCGCCGGCTGCCCCGGCGTCGAACCAGCAGCAGCAAACCGCTCCGCCGCTGCCGGCGCAGGAGCAGGATGCACCCAACCCGGCCGCGACCGGGCAGCCGACGGGTGGGCAGAGCACGGATGAGAGCAACACGCCGACTTTCCGAATCACCAGCAACGAGGTGTATCTCGTCTTCGCGGTCACGGACAGGCACGGACACTTCATCAAGGATCTGAAGCAGAGCGAGTTTGCGCTGCTGGACGACAATAAGGCGCCGTCGCAGGTGTACAGCTTTACCCAGCAGACGAATCTGCCGCTGCGGGTGGGGATTCTGATCGATACGAGCACATCGATTCGGCAGAGGTTCCAGTTTGAGCAGCAGGCCGCGACATCGTTCCTGCTGCAGATCATGCGCCCAGCATCGGACGGGCATTCATTGAGGGATTCGATGTAACCCCGGATTATAAGCAGGACTGGACGAACAACCTGGATTCGCTGAGCGCGGGAATTGACGCTCTGCGGCCGGGCGGCGGCACGGCGCTCTACGACGCGGTGTACAGCGCGTGCCGGGACAAATTGCTGACGTCGCGCGGGCAGGAGCCCGTACGGAAGGCCATTGTGCTGGTGAGCGATGGCGACGACAACCAGAGCCACGCCTATCTGGAAGACGCGATCAAGGAATGCCAGCGCGCGGAGACGAACATCTACGCGATCAGCACAGACGTCAGCCCGTCGCGCGATCGCGGCGACGATGTGCTGGAGAAGATGGCAGTGGCAACGGGAGGAAAAGCGTTCTTCCCGCAGAGCCTGGATGACATGCCGAACAGCTTCAAGCAGATTCAGGACGAGCTGCGAAGTCAGTACGCGCTGGTGTATAAGCCCGCGGACTTCAAGGCAGATGGGGCATTCCGGCCGATCTATTTATTCTGTCTGGATCGCAAATTTACGGTGCGCGTCCGCCAGGGGTATTTCGCGCCGAAGGGCTAGACAAGCAGCCAGCAGCCGAATGTGCCTGCGGACGGTGGCTATGGCGCGCGGGGCGATCGATCCGGGATAATCCCAGGATATGAACGTGCATTCGTTGTTGTGGCGCGGGGGCGCACTGCTGACCGCGGTGGCGTGTGCGCTGGCTGCGGGCGCGCAGATCGCGGCCGGAACGGGGCAGAATCCCGTGGTTCTGGAACTCTTCACGTCGGAAGGATGCTCAAGCTGCCCGCCGGTGGACCGTTGGGTGGAGCGTCTGGACGCCGGGCAGCCGCTGGCCGGAGCGGAATTCATTGTCCTGAGCGAGCACGTGGACTACTGGGATCATGAAGGTTGGAAGGATCCGTATTCCTCTGCAGCGTTGACGGAGCGGCAACAGAGCTATGTGCGAATGCTCGGACTGAGCGGCGTGTACACACCGCAGTTGGTGCTGGACGGGGAAGCGGAGGTGCACCCCGGGGATGCACAACAGGTGAGCGAGGAATTTCACAAGGCTGCGGCAAAAGCGCGACTACCCGTGCAGATCGAAGATGTGCACGTGGCCGACGGCGCGGTGACGGGTCGCGTGAAGGTGGAGAGCAACTCGTCGAAGCACGGCGATGTGTTGGTGGCGGTGGCTTTGGATCACACCGAAACGGATGTCCTGGGCGGAGAGAATGACGGCCATAAACTGACGAACGTAGCGGTGGTGCGGACGCTGATCAAGATCGGAAAGATGGAGAAAGGGAAGGCATTCGATGGCGCGTTTCGAGTGCCGGTGGCCACGGGAGATGCAGGGAACCTGCGAGTTGTGGCGCTGGTGCAGGATGGTGGTCAGGGTCCGGTGACTGGAGCAGGAATGGTGAAGGTCCGCTAGGCTGACGGTTGCTTCGGCAGATTGAGATCGACCGCGCCGGTGAGACTGGCGACCTGGGCGACGTGGTGGCGGGCGCACCACTGCTCAAGCCCGGCGGCGATCCGTTCGGTGGCGCGGGGATCGGCATAGCTGGCGGTACCGACCTGAACGGCGGTGGCCCCGGCGAGGAGGAATTCAACGGCGTCCTCCGGGGTGGTGATGCCGCCAAGGCCGATGACGGGGATGGTGACGGCCTTCGCGGCTTCCCAGACCATGCGGACGGCGATGGGTTTGATGGCGGGGCCGGAGAGGCCTCCAGTGATGTTCCGTAGGCGCGGGCGCCGCGACTCCACATCAATGACAAGAGAGAGGAAGGTGTTGACCAGAGAGATGGCGTCGGCGCCGGCCTTTTGCGCGGTGCTGGCCATGGAGGCGATCGAGGTGACGTTGGGCGAGAGTTTCACGATGATGGGACGCTGGGAGCGGGATTTGGCGCGCGAGACCAGATCGAAAAGCAGGTCCGCATCCGAGCCGAAGGCGATGCCCCCGTGGCGAGTGTTGGGGCAGGAGGCATTCAGTTCGTAGGCGGCTATGCCTTCCGCTTCGTTGAGTCGATCGATGACAGCGAGATAGTCGTCGATCTCGTTGCCGAAGACATTGACGATGACAGCGCAGCCGGGATAGTGGCGAAGGGCTGGCAGTTTATCGGAGAGGAATTTTGCGACGCCAACGTTCTGGAGACCGATAGCGTTAATCATGCCGGCGGCGGTTTCAATGAGTCGCGGAGTCTGATTGCCAGACATCGGCTCGCGGGAGATTCCCTTGGTAACGAGGCCGCCGATTTTCCTGAAGTTGACGATCTCCTCGAATTCGACGCCGTAGCCAAAGGTGCCGCTGGCGGCGATCACGGGATTGACCAGGTCGAAGCCGCAGAGGCGGACGTGCATATCGGGCTTCATTTCGCGTTCTCTCCGGCAACGCGAAGGATGCCGGGTGCAGGGTAAAGGGCACAGGGTCCGACGGTAAGGCGTTCCCGGTTCATGGCTGCTGAACTCCAGCCGCTGGTTTGGCCGCGGCGTGGCGATGCACGGGTTCATGGTGAACGCGCGGAGGTGGAGGCGGCTTGGGATAGGTGATTTCAGCTTCGGGCTTCAGCGCCTCGGTGAGGATATGTCCTACGGAGGCGGAGGGCTGATTGATGCCCAGCAGTGCAGCATAGGTGGCGGCAAGATCGACCGGCTGCACGCGGTTGTAGTAGGTGCCAGGGGCGAAGGGCGCTCCAAAGAAACCGAGCGGCACGTGGCGGTCGTAGGAATACGGGCTGAAATGCGTAGTCTGGGCGGACTTCATCTGCTCCATTTGATAGGCGGCGGGGATGACCATGACGTACCAGCCGCCGTTGGGCGAATAGCTGTGAGCGATGAGGGTGCCCCATGGAGTGGGGGGCAGCGGGCCGGCGGCGAGTTGCTCGCGGGTGTAACTGCGAAAGAGGACGGGGTGTGGCGCGAGGCGCTGGTCAGAAGGCTGAAGTGCGGGATGGCCATTCGCCACGGGGGCGTCGGAAGGCGGCGGCTCGGCCGGCGGCGGGTTGAGTGAGGCAATGGCGGCAGGGAGGGCTTGCTCGACCGCGTTCTCGGCTTCGGCCTCAATGATGCCGGCTTTCATGAATTCCGTCTGATTCAGGGCGATGTAGGGGAGTTCCTCATGCGGAAGGATGTAATCGATCTTCTCGCCGGGAGAGAACTTCATGTTCATGGCGTAGTTGAGGGCATCGACGAGTTTGGGGAGGTTGATGGTGGCGGCGTTAAGGCCGTACTGCGCGGCGGTAGCGGGTACGGGCGCCACACCATGGTCGGCGGTGAGAGCGATCCAGACATTGGGCAGGCCACCGGGGATGTTTTTGTCCAGCCAGGTGAAGAAGGTATCGAGCTGGGTGTCGAGGTTATCGACCATCTCGTGTTCATCCGGTGAATCGGGACCCTGCGCGTGACCCATGATGTCGTTCGCGGAAAGGCTGATGGTCAGCAGATCAGTGACGTCGCGCTGGCCGAGTTGCTCGCCCTGAATGAGGGCTTCGGCAAAGTTCAGCTCGTACTCGTTGGCCGCAGGAGTGCCGCCGACCTGATTGTAGAAATTGGTGAAGTTGGTAACCCCGGCATTCTGTTTGGCGAGAGTAACGGCGTCGCCGGAATTGAAGGCGGTCGCCCAGTCGGGGAGTTGCGGCATGTAGAAGCTGGAAGTGATGAAATCGCCGGAGACGGGATCGATCCAGAACGCTCCGTTGGCAGCAGCTCCGGCGGGGAGGATAGCGGCGCGATCTTTAAGGGAGATGCCGAAGACTTTGGCCTGGCCCTGGGTGGCGAGGCGGAGCTCATCGCCTACCGTGGAGGCCAGGAGATTGCGGGGTGAGCTGCCGGTAACGGGTTTGGTGGCATTCGGCAGACCGACGAGGCGGTAATGTTCGTCCTCGACTGAGGAAACGGGGCGATCCTGGTTGCGGGAGAGATCCCACCAGTCATTGGAAGAGATGCCGTGACCGTCGGTGTAGGCGCCCGTGCCGATGGTGGCGTGGCCAGGGGCGGTTTTGGTGTTGGCGTAGTCGTAGTAGCAATCAGGAAACCAGGCGCCGTGATCGAGGAAGAGGTTGAAACCGCGGTCCTTGAAGTCGGCACGCCAGCGGTCGAGGTAGTCGCCGCGAAACTGATCGATGACAAGGATGATGGCGAGCTTGGGGTGATCGTTATAGGCGGAATAGGAGGCCGCGACGGGGGACTCTTTGGCGCGGGTCGATTCATGGCGCGCATGAGCGGCGGGAGTAGCGGATGGTTTGGACGGGGACGCGGTCTGGGCGTTGACGAGAGGGACGACGATGGCGAGCGAGAGAAAACAGGGAAGCAGGCGCGCGGGAGTCATAACAGTCACCTTCCAAGGTAGCAAAACCGCTGACTGCAGAGAGGAAACCGGCGCGACGGACGGCAATTCGGTGAACGAGGAGGGTGTGGTTTCCAGAACAGTGTGATGGCGGCGCAGGAGGGGACAACCGGGCAACCAGGAAAGCCATCTGGACAGTTGGGCTCCCTGGTGGACACACAGGCATGGACGTTCGTCACCCTTCATCGAAAACAAAACGTCGTATTCGGACCGCGGAATGGGTCACGTTCGGGATCGTGGCGGCCGCCATGGTCGGCGTGCATCTGATGTTCTTCTTCTGGCCGTTCCGATATCGGGAGGTGCACCCCTTGCTGGAGGAGATCTTCCAGAGCCGGGTAGAGGTGCACGGCTATCACCGGACCTACTTTCCGCATCCGGGCTTTGTTGCCGATCATGTGATATTTCATCGGCATGGAGACACCAGCATTCCGCCGCTGGCGGTGATTGATCGAATGCAGGTCGTGGGGCACTGGACAACGCTGCTGTTCCATCCGCATACGCTGGATTTGATCCTGCTCGAAGGGCTGCACGTGCAAATTCCGCCGCCGGGGACCAAGGCACGGGGAATGGATTTCGATGGCGGGGTGATCAGCACGTCCCAGTCAGAACTGCGGATCGATACCATTTCTGCCGACGGAACGACGCTGGATTTTCTGGCCCATGGGCAGCCGCCGGTTCGATTTCAATTCATAAACCTGCAAATTCATGACGTGGAGCAAAAGAAGCCCCTGCAGTTTGACCTGCGGGTGAAGATTCCGGGGCCGCCGGGAACAGCCGTGGCCAACGGGCAGCTTGGGCCGTTCAAGACGACCAGTTATGCGACAACTCCCCTCGTGGGAACTTATCAGTTGCTGGAGGCGGACCTGAGCCGGCTGTCGGGGGTCTCCGGGCACGCGACGGCGGAGGGAAAGTTCAGCGGGACGTTTGCCCACGTGGATGTGCAGGGGAAGGCAGCGATTCCGGACTTCCGCGCAGCGGCCGCGCATCAGGTGCGGTTTGATTCCGCGTATCACCTGGTGGTGAACGGGAACAACGGTGATGTGCAAATCCAGTCGGCGGATGTGAAGAGCGGGACCAGTACGATCACGGCGAGCGGGAGCGTGGCGGGATCGCCGAAGAAGGTGGATGTAACGCTGGCAACGACGAATGGAGATGTGAATGGCCTGCTGCGGATCGTGGAGGAGGCGAGTCCCACTGTAGCGGGAAAGATCAGTTTCCAGGCGGCGGTGCAGTACAGCGCCGGGCCAGGACCGTTCCTGAAGAGGGTGCAGCTGCGAGGCAAGGCGGCGCTGGACGAAGTCCATTTTGTGACCCCAGCGGATAAGCAGAAGATGGATTCGTTCAGCGAGCGGGTTAGTAAGGATTCTCCGCAGGACGCGAAGAGCGATCCGCCCGCTGTGATGGCGCAGGCGGAGTCGGACACGAAATTCGACAATGGGATCGCATATTTCCCGGATATCCGATTCCGGATGCCGGGGGCGCGGGCGCATCTGCATGGGACGTTCAATCTGCTGGATGCGAAGGTGCACCTGACGGGGAAGGTCGCGCTGCAGCAGAGCCTTCCGCATGCGGAAACGGGGTGGAAGGCGGTTCTGCTGAAGCCGCTGGCGCCGTTTTTCAAGCACAAGCGTGCGGGAGCGGTAGTGCCGATCGCGGTGACCGGGACGGCCCAGCAGCCAAAGATTGGCGAGGATGTGCTGCACGACAAGTGAGAGGCGGCAGGCTGGCTTGCGCATACTGCGGATGGAGTGACGGGATTCAGGTAGCGGGTTGCGGGTTGCAGGCTCTGCTTCGCTGTGAAGGCACAGTTCTGAATTTTTCCCAATTGCATAGGGGTAGACGGCTACACTGGGGGCGTTCGCCGAGCACTCTGAAGTTCCTTCTGCGTCGGTGGACAGTTGCCAAAGACAAAAAAGGAGCAACACCATGCCGAAATTTGTTATCGAGAGAGAATTGCCGGGAGCTGGGCAGTTAACGCCGGAACAGGTGCAGGCCGTCTCCCAGAAGTCGTGCGGTGTACTGAGGGAGATGGGGCCGCAGATCCAATGGGTGCAGAGCTATGTCACGGACGACAAGATTTACTGCATCTACATTGCCCCGAATGAGCAGGCGGTGCTGGAGCATGCGCGGCAGGGCGGATTTCCGGCGAACCGTGTTTCGCAGGTTCGGATGATGATCGATCCGACGACCGCCGAGTGAAGGGGCGCGCAGCCGCCACCCATTAGGGGCACTGCGGCCTGCGCAATTGCGTATCCTGATTTGAAGACAGCTGCAGGCTGTGACTTCGGGCTGCATTGAGGCGGCCCCAGGAGTGGTGCGGATGAGAGGGCCAACCTGGCGGGAGCGTACGGGCCGGTTCTGGCTGCGCGTGACCGAAGGGATGCAACTGAATGAGCTGTGGCAGCAGTTTCGCGCGGATGCGCGGACCAGCTACCGGCTCTATTCACAGGAAGTAGATGGGTCACGCGAAGCGGGCGTGCCGCGGGGGCGGCATTTTCTGGCTATGGCGCGGCAGTTTTTCTGGGCGTTTCTGGAGAAACTGACACCGGCACGCCGGGTGCTGCTGCTGCTGGCGGTGGTGCTGCTTTTTTTCCCTGGAAATGAGTTGCGGTGGAAGATGGGCTCGGCGGAAGTGGGCGGTTATGCGCCCGATCTGCGCCTGTGGGGCTCGATTCTGCTGTTGGTGCTCCTGCTGATGGAAGTGGGTGATCGCGTAGTGATGAAGCGCGATCTGCAGATTGCCAAAGAGATTCAGGCGTGGCTGCTGCCGGCGCAGCCGCCCGCTGTTCCGGGGCTGGAGATCGCGTTTGCGACGCGGCCGGCGAATACGGTGGCAGGTGACTATTACGACGTGTTTCAGCGGCCAGGCGGCTCCACTTTCCTGATGGCGGTTGCCGATGTGGCGGGGAAGAGTGTGCCGGCTGCGATGCTGATGGCGACCTTTCAGGCGAGCCTGAAGACGCTGAGCGATACGCCCGGGCCCCTGACGGAGCTGGTGGCGCGCATCAATCGCTATGCATGCAGCAACAGCCAGAATGGGCGGCGGTTCACGACGGCGTTCATCGCAGAGTTCGATCCGTCGGCGCGTGTCCTCACGTACGTGAATGCAGGACACAACAGCCCGATCCTGCTGCGGCGGTCGGGAGCGCTGGAGCAGCTGGATGTGGGTGGGATGCCGCTGGGGATTCTGGATG
Source organism: uncultured Acidobacteriaceae bacterium (assembly GCA_963702295.1). Classification (GTDB taxonomy): domain Bacteria; phylum Acidobacteriota; class Terriglobia; order Terriglobales; family Acidobacteriaceae; genus Palsa-343. Next base: position 14,304 of record CAVPCE010000139.1, read on the forward strand.
CTGTGCCTTACCAATCAGCGACGGTAAGACTGGATCCGGGCGACTGGCTGATCGCGTTTACCGATGGGGTGGTGGAGGCGGAGAATCCGGCGCAGCAGCAGTACGGAGAAGATCGGCTGCTGACGATGGCGCGTTGGGGCGTGAATCTGGCGCCGAGCGTCCTGCTGAATTATCTCTTTGCGGACATTGACCGGTTCGTGGCGAACGCGGCGCAGCACGACGACATTACGTGCATGCTCATTAAGGCAGCGGTTGGCGTATAGCTCACGAACTAATCAGGCGAAGGCCATATTGATGTTCTCGATGGCTTCGTCGATCTCCGCGTTGTTCTTGTAGCCGACGGTAACAGCGTCGACTTTGGCAGTGCGGAAGGCAAAGCGCATGGCCTTCTGCCGGTCCTCGCGATTAAAGACGCCCTCGCCGATGAGCTTCATGCTGAGGACGCCCATGCCGGCGGCGCGCGCCTGGTGAATGCGCTGGACGACCTCGGAGACATTGCCGTTCTCCGGAGAGTCGGCGACCGGCGTGTCCATGCGGGTGCCTTTGTGGTTGCAGCGGATCATAGCCACCTGGAGCCAGTTAAAGGTAGGCACCTGAGCGAGGGCAGGCAGGCCGTGAACGGAGGCGCCACGGCTGCGGACCACTCCGCGATGTTGCGCTTCTTCGATGGCGCTTTGCCATCCGGTGGTCTCGTGCGGCCACTGGGTTCCGCGCTGCCAGTGGAGGAGCATGACGTCGAAATAATCCGTGCGTGCCTGACTTCTCAGTTCATCGATGCGCTGCTGCGGACTGGCGCCATCGAAGGTGGTCACTTTAGTAAGGAGCGCGTAGCTGTCGCGCGGAATGCCTTTGAGGGCGATGCCGAGCATGGTGTGCATGTCGGCATACGAGTCGGCAGTTTCGAAGAAGCGGATGCCGCGGTCGTAGGCATGGCGGACGAGACGGTTGAAGCCCTCCTGGCCGAGATCGCGCTGAACGGATCCGTTGAAGCTGCCGGTGCCGAAGGCGAGGCGAGTGACCTTGACGCCGGAGGGGCCGAAGGGGACCCAGTCAGTGGCTTTGGGGGTTTCGGCGCTGAGTGGCAGGTCGCCGAGGGTGGCGATGGCGCCGGCGGCAGCGCTGGCCTTGAGGAAATCGCGGCGGGAGTAGCGAGACATGTGGCTCCTCCTGATTGAGGCTACGAGAACAGGGTACAGCGTTATGTCGAGGAGTGGGAAGAGGCGGCCACCGGCTGCGCGCGGAGGGCGTTAAGGAACGATGAATCGACGGGATTCTCATGGCCGGGCGCGCCGGCTCAGGAGATCTCGAAGATGTTTTCAGTTTTGGCGGACTGCGCCTCGGCGCGTTCGGCCAGGTGGCGGGCAATCGTGTAAAACGGCGCGGCGTGAGGCGAGTCGGGTCCGGCGAGCGCGACGGGCATGCCGGTATCGCCGCCCTGGCGAATCTCCTGAGTGAGCTCAACCGAGCCGAGGAAGGGAATGTTGAACTGCTTTGCCGTGCGCTCGGCGCCACCACGGGAGAAGATGTCGATTTCCTGGTGGCAGTGCGGGCAGGTGAAGTGGGACATATTCTCGACAATGCCGAGAATTTCGACGTTAACCTGGTGGAACATCTCGAGAGCTTTGCGGGCGTCCTGGAGCGAGACGTCGGAGGGGGTGGAGACGACGACAGCGCCGGTGAGGGGCACGGTCTGCACCAGGGAGATGACGACGTCGCCGGTGCCGGGAGGCAGGTCGATGAGGAGGATATCGAGTTCGCCCCACGCGACCTGCTGCAGGAACTGGCGAATGATCTGGTGGAGCATGGGGCCGCGCATGACGAGGGGCTTGTCGCCGGGCGAGATGAAGCCGACGGAGATGACCTTGATACCGTGGGCGAGATTGGGCTCGATCTGGTTGTTGGGCAGAACCGTGGGCTGGCGCGTGGTGCCGAGCATCAGAGGGACATTGGGGCCGTAGATGTCGGCGTCGATCAGGCCGACGCGGTGGCCGAGTTTCGCCAGAGCGATGGCGAGGTTAACGGCCAGTGTGGTTTTGCCGACGCCGCCTTTGCCAGATCCGATAGCGACGATGGACTTGACTCCGGGGAGCGCAGTGGGCGGCGGCGGTGTGGGCGCGTGAGCCATAGATACAGGGTACAGGTTGCAGTGGACAGGGTGCAGGTTGCGAATCAGCAGCTAGATCTTAGCGGCTTCGAATTTGGGGATGTGGCGGCGGCGCGCTTCGGCTTCGCGAATCTCGCGGCGCACGCCCGCCTCGTCGTAGCGACGATTCTCGTCTTCGGTTTCGCTTTGGATGGGGGGAACAGGGACCCGGCGTCCCTGCGGATCGATGGCAACAAAGGTGAGATAAGCGGAGGCGACATGGTGGTGGACGCCGGCAAGGGCGTTCTCGACCCAGACCTTCACGCCGACTTCCATGGAGGTCTTGAATCCGCGATTGACCGAGGATTTGAGAATAAGCAGGTCGCCGACATGCACGGGAGCGATGAAGTCAATGTGCTCCATGGAGGCGGTTACGACGTGGCTGCGGGCGTGGCGGTAGGCGGCCATAGCGCCGACAAGGTCGATGAAGTTCATAGGCGTCCGCCGAGCAGGTTGCCCAGAGTATTGGTGTCGTTGGGCAGGATCAACTCAGTCATTTCGGACTGCGACTGGGCCACAGTGCGCGCAGGCAGCGCGGGGCCGTTCAGGTCCATGCGACGTTCTCCTTCTCTCTATAGATTACAGGGCTATGGAAGACAGGGCCGAAAGCGGCAGCACGCGAGGGAAAGGTTTTGCCAGAGGGCCTTGTGCCAGGAAATGATGGGAGGCAGAGGAAATGTGGAGCGATGGACAAGGTTGCGAACCTGCTGGACGTTCTGGAACAAGATCCGACGAATGCATTCGCGCGATATGGCCTGGCGATGGAATACGCGGGACGCGGCGAGGCAGCGGCGGCGCTGGCGGAGTTCGATCGGCTGCTGGGTGATCATCCGGAATACACGGCCGGCTACTTTATGGCGGCTCAGACGCTGGTCAAAGTCGGGCGCGATGCCGATGCGAAGCAGAAGCTGGCGGACGGCATTGCCTGTGCGCGGAGGACCGGCAACCAGCACGCGCAGCGGGAGATGCAGGCGATGCTGGATGAGATGGAGATTCCGGAGTAGCGAGACGCATGCGGGCGCCTTGGCTGCGGACGGAACGCAGCATCCGAGAAAACAACAGCGCCTGACCCGCAAACGGACCCGAGGCGCGCATAATGACACAATCATGAAGATTCCCCTTTTCCCCCTGGATACGGTGTTGTTTCCCGAACGGCGCTGCCGCTGCATATTTTTGAAGAGCGTTATCGGGAGATGGTGGGGGATTGCCTGCGCGAGGAAAAGGAATTTGGTGTGGTGCGGGCGGAGCGTGACCAAATGGCGCTGGTGGGATGCACGGCGAAGATTGTGCGGGTTGTTGAGCGGCACCCGGACGGAACGATGGACATCCTTTGCGAGGGGGAGCGCCGGTTCGAAATTGACGGGCTGGACGATTCGCGGAGTTTTCTGCAGGCGGATGTGTCCTTCTTCGACGATGAGGGAGTGGGATCGACGCGGCAGGAACGGGAGGACTGCGCGGCTTTGCACTTTGCCACGCTGCATCTGGCAGGAATTGAGAGCGCGGCGACGCATCTGGATCTGAACGCGCCGGTGGCCTTCCAACTGGCGGATGCCCTGCCTTCGGACCTGGGCTTTAAACAATTCCTTCTGGCCAGTCGGTCGGATGCCGAACGGACAACGCGGCTGCGGGATTTCTACAATGAGGTGCTGCCGCGACTGCGGGAAGGAACTCAGGACGACCCTGCGGGAGCGGCGGGGCGGCTTCCGGCGTGAGACGCTGAAGGCGACCCGAGCGTCCAATGGAGAAGCGCCGGGACAAGAGGCGAGCCGGCGCCTGGCAAAGAACAGACCGCGGGATTAAGGAGTTGGCATGGCCACACGACAGACGGCACCGGCGTCGCAGCGGGCCGGAGAAATCTGACGGCGCATCTGCCGCAGACACTGGGCGAGCTGCGTGCGAGCCGGGAATACGGCGAAACGCGGCTGCGCACCCGCACCGTCAAGGATGAGCTGCGCGAGAACCTGATCCGGCGGCTGCAGGCGCGGGAGACGATCTTCCCCGGAATCATCGGCTATGAGGACTCGGTGGTGCCGCAGATTGTGAATGCGGTGTTGTCGCGGCAGAACTTTATCCTGCTGGGGTTGCGCGGGCAGGCCAAGAGCCGCATTCTGCGGGCCCTCACGGCGCTGCTGGATGAGCATCTTCCCTATATTGCTGGTTGCGAAATCCGCGACAATCCCTATTTGCCACTGTGCCGGCGCTGCCGGGATCTGGTAGTGGAGCAGGGCGATGCGACGGCGCTGGGGTGGATCTCTCGGGAAGAGCGGTACGTGGAGAAACTGGCGACACCGGATGTGACCGTGGCGGACCTCATCGGGGATCTGGATCCGATTAAAGCCGCGCGCGGAGGTCACGATCTTGCAAGCGAGATGACCATGCATTACGGTCTGTTGCCGCGAGCGAATCGGGGCATCTTCGCCGTGAACGAGCTGCCGGATCTGGCCGGGAAGATCCAGGTCGCGCTGTTCAACATCATGCAGGAAGGCGATGTGCAGATTAAGGGCTATCCGGTGCGGCTGGAGCTGGATGTAGCGTTGGTGTTCAGCGCGAATCCAGAGGACTACACGGCGCGCGGCAAGATTGTGACGCCGCTCAAGGACCGGATCGGGTCGGAGATTCGTACGCATTATCCGGAGACGCTGGAGGAAGGCATTGCCATCACGACGCAGGAGGCGTGGACAGAGCGGGCGTTTGGAGAGGCGGAGGTTCCGCAGTATCTGCGGGAAGTGATAGAGCAGGTGGCGTTCACAGCGCGTGAAGACAAGAAGGTGGACAAGCGCAGCGGTGTGAGCCAGCGTTTGCCGATTGCAACGATGGAGTTGGCGGTGAGCAACGCTGAGCGTCGGGCCCTGCTGCACGGCGAAACGGTCGTGGTGCCGCGCATCGGGGATCTGTATACGGCGCTGCCTGGCATTACCGGCAAGCTGGAGCTGGAGTATGAGGGCGAGATGAAGGGCGCTGATACGGTCGTACGCGATATCGTGCGAACAGCGATCGGGAAGATCTTTGATCGGTATTTTGGCGAGGTAAACACTCAGCAAATCGAGCAGTGGTTCAACCTCGGTGGGACGGTGAAGATCTCCGATGAGCAGGCGGCGAAGGCGACGGTGGCGGATCTGAAGCAGATCCAGGGGCTGCTGGACAAGCTCGCCCCGCTCGGCGTGAAGAGCAGCGACGCACCGGAGGCGGTGACGGCCGGGGCGGAATTCCTGCTGGAGGGGATGTGCGCCCATCGGCGCATCAGCCGGAATGAGGAGCGGAGCTTCTCGGCGCAGCGACGCGGCGCGGAGAAGCCGGAGCGAATGGAGCGGGTAGATCCGGAACGGGATCTTGAACAGTGGCAGACGCGGCGGAGCCGGAGAGGCAGTTTTAACTAAGGCAGGGTACAGCGCAAAGGGCGCAGCTTACAGCGATGAAAAGCGTTCGGTACACGAAGTTCACGGGGGATCTGGCGGGCGAGATCAGCATGGACGATCTGCTGAAGGCGCTGTCGGACTATCTGCTGGACTCAGGATTTCAGAACCCGTGGGCTGAATTTCAGGATCTGGACCAGACGCTGGATGATTTGCGCGAGGCCTTGCGGCAGGCGCTGGAGCAAGGCGATGCCTTCGATGAACAACTCCAGCAAAAGATCGACCAGATGGCCGCCGAAGGGAAGATGGACGAGCTGATCGACAAACTGATCCAGCGCATGGAGCGCGAGAACTATATCTCGACCGAGAGCTCGCAGCAGTCGGGGCAGGTTTCGCAGGCGGCAGGACAGCTGGGGGGACCGCAAACCGAGGCGCGCTTTGAGGTGACGGATAAGAGTCTGGATTTTCTGGGTTACAAGACTCTGCGCGATCTGCTGGGGTCGCTGGGAAAGTCGAATTTCGGACGGCACGATACGCGGCACTGGGCCACCGGTGTGGAGACGAGCGGGGGTTCGCAGCCGTATCAGTTTGGAGACACGCTCAATCTGGATGCGGCGGCAACGCTGAAGTCGGCGATCGCGCGTGAGGGACTGACGTTGCCACTGAATATCGAGTACAGCGATCTGCAGGTGCACCAGAGCGAGTATCAGAGCTCGTGCGCGACCGTGGTGATGCTGGACTGTTCACACTCGATGATTCTCTACGGCGAGGATCGATTTACGCCGGCGAAGAAGGTGGCCATGGCGATGGCGCACCTGATTCGGACGCAGTATCCCGGCGACACTTTGTCGCTGGTGCTTTTCCATGACTCGGCGGAAGAACTGCCCGTATCGCAGTTGGCGCGGGTGAAGGTGGGTCCGTATTACACGAACACGCGCGAGGGGCTGCGGCTGTCACAGCGGATTCTGTCGCGGCAGCGCAAGGACATGAAGCAGATCGTGATGATCACCGATGGAAAACCGTCAGCGCTGACGCTGCCAGACGGGCGGATTTACAAGAATGCATTTGGGCTGGATCCGCTGGTGGTGAGCGAGACGCTGGAAGAGGTGTCGCGCTGCAAGCGTCAGAACATCATGATCAACACGTTCATGCTGGCATCGGACTTTGGGCTGGTGCAGTTTGTCCAGAAGGTGTCGCAGATGTGCAAGGGCAAAGCGTACTTCACCACGCCGGAGACGCTGGGCGAATATCTGCTGATGGACTACATGCAGCGAAGAATGAAAACAATCCATTGATGCGCGGCGTTTTGAGGACATCCGGCCAGGGTTAGGTGAGGTCTGTCTCGGGGTTGGCGTCTGCGGCGGATGCAGAGGGTTCGGGGCGGTAACGCACCTGATAGCCGCGCGGCGATGCATGGAAGCCTGCTTCTTCGAGGAACCGAGCGAGGAAGTGCTGGTATGCGGGCTGCCCGCTGATCGTATCGATGAGCAGACCGCCATGGTGGCGGGTTTCCGGATGCTGTAACAGTTCCTGAGCTATTTGAAAAAAGAAGGTGGCGAGATCGCGCGCGGTGGCGGAGCGGTCCGGCTCATCAACGGGCAGAAGGACCTGGAGTGCGGGGTTATTGCGACGGAGGTATGCAACCAGGTCCCCATTGCGAAGGACGACCGTGGCGCCGACGCTGCGGGATAATGAAGCGCCTGGGTCTTCGGAGTTCGGCCAGCGCAGGATGCTGCCCCACGGGTTGGCGGGATCGGTCGCAGCGAGGGCGACGAGTTCTGCCTTTTCGGGCTGCGAACTCCGAAGCGAGCGCAGAAGGTCGACGGCCGCAGGCTGTGCGAACTGGGCGCCCCCCAGGCCGGAGATGAAGTAGCCGCGGCGGACTCGACCCTGGGATTCAAGAGCTTTCAGGACTTCATAGACGGCGCCGAAGCCGCCGGGGATATTTTCCTGAGCGACGGTCTCGCGCGTGACGATGCCATAGCGATGCAGGAGTTGCTGGGCGACGGCGTGAGACCAGGCAGTTTGCTCGCCTGGCGTGGTGCGCGTGGGCGGGGAAACAAGAGTCCAGCGGCCCTGCGCGCTGGCGGGCGTGGTGCGACGCGAACGGAAAGCCTGCTGATTATGTACGCGCTTCGAGGAGCGCGGGGAAGCCGGCTTGGCGATCCATGCACGGAGAGCGTGAAGAGTGTCATTGGTGACAATGCCGCGCCAGATGAGAGCCCAGAGGGCGTCGACGGTTTCGCCGGGATATCCGTCGCCAATAGCCTCGTGAAGCTGCGAGAAAAAGAGAGCACCGCCGCGGGTGAGTTCGGCGAGGATGGCTTCTTCGCGAGAACTCAGCGGCTCGCCCGATGCAAAGCGGGGCGGGAGCAGCTCGGCGAGACGATCGGCGAGGTAGAGAGCGATACGGCCGTCGCGTTCTCCGAGGGGATCGAATCCGCACCAGACAACTTCACCGGCCGCGATGAGGGTATCGAGGTCGGAGGGGGAGTAGCGGGCGATGCGCGCGGGGAGAATCTGCGTTTCGAGCAAAGAGGCCGCAATTGGCGTTCCCTGGAGCGATTCGACCGTGTCGAGGAGAGCGTCGAGGCCGCGACGCTTTTGGAGAACGCCTTGCCATTGGGTTTCGAGACGGGCAAAGATGCGTGGCTCAGCGGGCTCAATCTCTTTTCGTAACCGCGCCAGTGACTTGTGGCGAATGAGGCGCAGGGACTCGGCATCGCAGCACTCACGACTGGCCCCGCCCGGACGAAAGCCGCCTTCCAGAATCCGGCCGTCGCGGATGACGGCTCGGAGAGCCTCTTCAACAGAGGAAGGCTGGAGGCCAAAGCGTGCCACGACTTCGTGCACCGTGAAAGGGCCGTGGGTTCGCGCGTAGCGGCGGACCAGTTCGAGAACGGGAGAGGCGACGGGCGCAAGCATGGACTTCGGCAGTGCGGCGGGAAGTTTGAGATGCAGTGCGTCTCGGTAGCGGGCGGCATCCTCAACCGCGATAAAGCGGGCCTGGCCGGCAATACGGAGCGGGAGAACCCGGCCGGCGCGCTGCAATGGAGCGAGCGAGCGCACGAGATCCGGCGACGCGATGCGCTGGCAGATCTCGTCGCGGGAGAGATCGCCGAGACGGAGCAGCAGGTCGTGGAGGCCGTCTGCAGAGCGAGCGCGCTGGGTTTCGCCGAGAAGCTGGAGTTGTGCTTCGACTTCGGCGATGGCGATCGGATCGAGCAGTTCACGGAGATCGGCTTCGCCAAGGATTTCGCGAAGTTGGCTCTGGTCAATGGAGAGGGCGGCGGCCCGGCGCTCGGCGAGGGGGGCATCACCGTCATAAATAAAATTGCCGACGTAGCCGAAGAGGAGCGAGGCAGCGAAGGGGGAAGCCCTGGGTGTATCGACGACATGGACCTGGATGGCGGTCTCTTTGATGGAACGGAGAACGTCAAGAAGGGCGGGCATGTCGAAGGTGTCGCGGAGGCATTCGCGATGCGCTTCGAGGAGCATGGGGAAGGATGGATATTGCGAGGCGACCGCAAGCAGATCGGAGGCCCGTTTGCGCTGCTGCCAAAGGGGGGCGCGAATCTGGGCGCGGCGGCGGGGCAGCAGCAGGGCGCGGGCTGAGGCTTCGCGGAATTTGGCGGCGAAGAGCGGGGTAGAGCTAAGCAGGCGGATGACTAGGTCCTGAGCCGAGGCCGGATCGGGCAACAGCAATGCAGGGTCGGGAGGCGCATCCACGTCGGGGAAGCGCAGGACGAAGCCGTCGTCGGTGGACATGGTTTCGACGTGTGGACCGCCGGAGGCCTGTATTTGCGCTGCGGCGGCCATGGCCCAGGGCGTGTGGATGCGGTTGCCGAATGGGGTGAGCACGCAGACCCGCCAGTCGCCGAGATCGTCGCGAATCCGTTCGATAACGACGGTGCGGTCATCGGGAACGACCGTTGTCGCCGCCGCCTGATCGGCAAGGAAGGTAAGGAGATTTTCGGCGGCCTGAGTATCAAGATCGTGCTCGCGGGCGAGCCGGCTGATGGCGGCATTGGGGGGCAGCGCGCGTAGTTCACGGACGAGCGCGCCAATGCGGCGGCCAAATTCGAGTGGGCGTCCGGCGAGATCGCCATGCCAGAAGGGCATTTTGCCGGGGCGTCCGGGTGCTGGAGAAACAAGGACGCGATCGTGGGTGATTTCATCAATGCGCCAGGTGGAGGCGCCCAGGAGAAAGACTTCGCCGACACGCGATTCGAAGACCATCTCCTCATCGAGTTCGCCGACGCGGACCGGCTTCTTGTGCTCGCCGGAAAGAAAGACGCCGTAGAGTCCGCGGTCGGGAATGGTGCCCGCGTTCAGAATGGCGAGGCTTTTCGCGCCTTCACGTGGGGTCAGAAGGTCTGTGACGCGGTCCCAGGTGATGCGCGGGCGCAACTCGGAGAATTCGTCGGAGAGATACTTCCCGGCGAGCAGGTCGAGAACGTTTTCGAGAACGGAACGGCTGAGAGCGGTGAACGGCGCGGCGCGGCGGACCAGTGCGTACAAGCTGTCGACAGAGATGACCGGCTCGCGCGGCGGTTCACCTTTCAGGCGAGGGACAGCCAGTTGCGGCGGGTGCGCGACGATGGCGACGATCTGCTGGGCGAGCACGTCGAGGGGATTGCGGAGGATGGAGGTGGATTCCACGTGCCCCTCATGCATGGCGCGCGTGACAGCGGCACAGGCGACGAGATCCGCGCGGTACTTGGGAAAGATGATTCCTTCGCTAACGACGCCAACCTTGTGACCAGCGCGACCGATGCGCTGCATGCCGCTGGCTACTGAAGGCGGTGACTCAATCTGAATGACGAGATCGATCGCGCCCATGTCGATGCCAAGCTCGAGGGAAGAAGTCGCTACGACGGCGCGAATCGCGCCCCGCTTGAGCTGCTCTTCGATTTCTGAGCGCTGAGCAGCGGCGAGGGACCCGTGATGGGCACGAGCCAGAGGTTCCTGCGCCAGTTCATTGAGGGCACCGGCGAGACGTTCGGCAGTGCGCCGATTATTGACGAAGATAAGTGAGGAGCGGCGGCCGCGGATAATCCTGAGGAGGCGCGGCGGAATGGTCGTCCAGATGGAGGCACGTTTGCCGGGCGTGCCGTTGACGGGCGCAGGGGCGGCCTCGGCGGGCAGGTCTTCGACTGGGAGTTCGACTTTGAGTCGAGCCGCTTGGGCTCCGCCGCGTTCACGATGGTGACCGGGCGCGGAGCCGATGAGTCGGCGGTTGAAATCACGTAGCCACCGAGGAAAAGCGCGACTTCTTCGAGAGGGCGCTGCGTGGCGGAAAGGCCGATCCGTTGCAGCGGGCGGCCAGTGATCGCTTCGAGGCGTTCGAGGCTGAGAGCCAGATGCGTGCCGCGTTTGGTGGGAACACCAGGGCGTGGATCTCATCGACGATAACGGTATCGACCGTGCGGAGAGCCGTCGCGGCCTCTGAGGTGAGCAGCAGGTAGAGGACTCGGGCGTGGTGATGAGGATGTCCGCCGGATGGCGGCGGAAGCGGCTGCGCTCGGTCTGCGGCGTGTCGCCGGTGCGGATGGCGATATCGGGGGAGCGGAAAGGAGTGTCGGAACGGCGGGCGAGATCGGCAATGCCGGCCAAAGGAACGCGGAGGTTGCGCTCGACGTCGACAGCGAGGGCTTTGAGGGGACTGATGTAGATAATTCGAGTGCCTGAGGACACGTCAGCCGGAGAGTGGAAGAGGAGGCGGTCGAGACACCAGAGGAAGGCGGTGAGAGTCTTGCCGGTCCCGGTGGGAGCCAGGATCAGGGTGCTTTCACCACGGGCGATCACGGGCCATCCCAGACGCTGGGGCAGGGTCAGCATACCAAGGGCGGAGCGGAACCACGCGGCAGTGGGCGTCCAAACCGATGAAAAAATTGTCCAGCGACCGCTGGTGTCAGGGCGATTTCGGGGACAAGCAAAAGCGCGTTCTTCCCTAGCGCCAGAGCTGCCTCGATCGCGCGCAAATACACTTCGGTTTTGCCTGATCCTGTCACTCCTTGCAACAGAAAAGCTTGAAACGTGTTTGCCTCGATGGCAGTTCGCAGAACATCGAACGCTTCCTCCTGGTGTGGATTGAGGATGGGAATG
>CAVPCE010000140.1:0-20687 GCA_963702295.1 uncultured Acidobacteriaceae bacterium
CCGTGAAACACCAGAATGTCGAGCCATCCATCGTTGTCGAAGTCGTAGACCCCCGACCCCCAGCTCACATACTGCGCATTCGCCTGCGACAATCCGGACACAATTCCGATATCGTCGAATCCGCCCTTACCGTTGTTCTTCATCAGCCGGTTGTAGTGCCCATCGCTCACCCACAGATCGAGCAGCCCACCCCCGGTTATGTCCGCAAACACTGGGCCCATCGACGAGGTCGCCTCGCCATCCTGCCCGTAGGCCACGCCTGCATCGGTCGCGATCTCTTCGAACGTCCCGTCGTGTTTGTTATGGAAGAGAAAATTCTCCGTCTTGTCGTTCGCGACATAGATGTCCGGCCACCCGTCGCCATCGAAGTCAGCCGCCGTCACCCCCATCGTTCGCCCGATCGCCGCGCTGATCCCCGACTTCTCTGACACGTCCGTAAACGTCCCGTCGCAGTTGTTGTGAAACAGCTTGTTCGTTTCTCCCTCGTAATCCAGCGGTCCCGGATAGTTATCTGCGGCGTAGTAGTTGCGATACTTCGGATCGAACTTCACATACCGTCCAACAAACAAATCCACACAGCCGTCTTTGTCGTAGTCCAGCCACGTCGAGCTGATCGCCCACCCATCCACCTTGATTCCGGCCTTCTCCGTCACATCGGTGAACGTCCCGTTCCCGTTGTTGTGGTACAGAATCACCCGGCCATACCCGCTCACCAGCAGGTCTTCGTAACCGTCGTTGTCATAATCCGCCGCTGTCACTGCCACCGAATACAGGTCCGGATTCAACCCTGCCTGCTCCGTCACATCGGTAAATGTCCCATTGCCGTTGTTGCGATACAGATGGTTCTGCGGCGGCGGATCAGGTGCTGTCGCCAGCGGGTGCGGCGTCATCGCAGGAGGCAGCGTCCTCCCGCTCATCACATACAAATCCGGCAGCCCGTCGTTGTTGTAGTCGAACCAAACGCAACCCGCGCCCGTGCCTTCCAGCAGCGATCCCAGTTGCGCTGAGCCAAAGGTATCCACGGCCTCGATGCCCGCCTTTGCGGTGGCATCCTCAAATCGGATCGGCGCCTTTTCGCCCTTCTGGATCGGGCTGGCGACTGGCGCTGTTTGCGCCATCGCCGCAGAAGCCAGTCCGAGAATGAGCAACCGTCGCAGTTTCATTTCAGTGGTCTCGCGCCGCAGTCGTGGTTCCCGCGCCCGTCAGGTCCGCCGGCACCGTTGTCCGCAGCAGTACAGCGGGCACACGATTGTCCGGAGCCCGCTCCGGCCCCGTACTGGCATCCCACGCAAATTCGCTGCTCGCCGCCGCGCATCCAAAACCAGCCATGCTCCTGCCGCAGCTTGTGCCCCGCCGCATCCAGCAGGGTCATGCGAAGAGGCGCATCGCCCGGGACCTTCACGAAAAGTGACCCATCTTTTTCGACCGGCGCTGTGCCCAGCACCCGCGGCTGCCCCTCGCCATCCAGCGTCTCCACACGCACGCTCGCCGGCGGCCTCTCCAGATTTCCCTCTCGCGAAAGCCGCGCATCCAGCGTCAGCAAATTGCCGCTAATCCACGGGTGCAATGCTGAAGGGAACGTCCGAGGGATCGGGCGCGGCGCCACGACCGCCGGCTCCACCAGATCGCGCGCCTCATCCCGCGCAACCACCCGCTCCGTCTTTGCCCCCGGTATCCACGCCACCAGCACTTCGTGCTTCTCCCCCGGCCGACGATCCGCAACCAGCCACAGCCCATCCGGAAGCTCCGCCACATCGCCGGCAAAATCGCCGCTGGCGATCCAATCGGAGACTCGTCTGCCAGCGCGGACGTGAACCGCGCCAGTCGCCGTCCTTCCGTAAACACGACATCCCCGGACGCCATCTGCCGCCCGTGCTCGCGCCCACCGCTCTTCTCCGCATGACCGTGATCGCAGCGCACACTCTCCACGCCGCTGCCGTCCGGATAGACCATGTACATCTCCGGCGTCGTTCCAGCGCCCAGCGGAAATCCCGACTCAAACAGAACGCGCCCGTCGTACAGCACATCATCCGGAATGAAGTTTCCGGGCAGATAAGTCAGCCGCAATGCCGCGCTGCCATCGAGCGCAGCCGTCATCAGTTCGAACCCCTTCGCCCCCCGCTCCGCAAGAACCACCCGCCCGCCCGGCATCCACAGCGGACGAATCGCATCTCCGTGTCCGCCGTAAGTCAGCCGAGGTGCGCCTCCCTCCACCGGCATCTCCCAAATCTGCCACGGATCCCCCGCGTTCTTTTTCCCTGCAAAAAGGACCGCCTTCCCGTCAAACGAAACACTCGCGTCGGCACTGGCCTTGAAACCCGTCACCAGGGCCTCCGTTCGTCCCGCGCGCAGGATCATCAGCATCGCGCTCTTCGGAAATCGCTCCTCGCCGCGCAGCGCTGCTAACGGCGCGTAGACTGGCGCCGCGGTGAAAATCACCGGAGCCATTCCTCTCGGATGTTCCCTGGCTCTCTGGATCTCCGGCACATGTTCTTCGGCGGCTGGTTTTCCATCGCGTCCGGGAAACGCGCGTGCCAGAGCCATTGGCAAGACGACGCTCAGCGCCAGCGCCGCGACCGCCGCCCCCTTCATGCCACCGTCTCCAATGCGCAATTACGCTGGGCCCGCAGCACGCACCACGGAGCCAGATCCGTCATCATGGCCTCGAATTCAGGGAATGTCAGCGATTGCTCTCCGTCACTCCACGCCTCGGCCGGGTGGGGATGCACCTCGACGATCAGTCCATCCGCCCCCGCCGCTACCGCGCTTCGCGCCAGGGCCGGCACCAGCTGCCTGCGCCCCGCAGCGTGACTTGGATCCGCGATCACCGGCAGTCGCGCAATCTCCTTCAGCACCACAATCGCTGCCACGTCAAATGTGTTTCGCGTCGCTGTCTCAAACGTGCGGATGCCCCGCTCGCACAAAATCACGTTTGGATTGCCATAGCTGATGACGCACTGCGCCGACCGCATCAGGTCGGCCACACTGGCCACCATCCCCCGCTTCAGCAGGATCGGCCGCCCCGTCCGCGCCGCGGCTTCCAGCAGAGCGTAGTTCTCCATGCTCCGCGAGCCAATCTGCAGAATGTCGGCGTATTCCGCGACCATCGGCGCGTCGGCCGCCGCCATCACTTCAGTCACGATCGCCAGGCCGGTTGCCGCCCGCGCCTTCGCCAGCAGCTTCAGCCCCTCGAGCCCCAGCCCCTGGAACGCATACGGAGAAGTCCGCGGTTTAAATGCGCCGCCGCGCAGCACCCGCGCCCCCGCCCGCGCCACAAACGCGGCCGTCTCCATCAGCTGCCGCTCGGTTTCCACCGAACACGGCCCTGCCATGGTGACAAATTCCTCGCCGCCGATTGCGACGTTGCCGGCACGCACCACCGTCTTCTGGTCAGGCCGCGTCTTCAGAACATCCGGTGCGTCCGCAAACTGATCAATCCAGTTGCCGCCCACCTCCGCTCCACTTCTCTGGGGAACCCTTGAGCCTAGCCCCGCGCCGGACGCATCGCCTCCATCGAAAGATGGATTCTGCTCGTGCCCTTGGTGTGCTCCAGTGGGAATTGCGGAACTCCTGTGGCAGCAGCGCGATCCGCTCCTGCCTGGGCCACTCTATCGGCCACCGAATTCCCTATGCTGTGCGCTGCATCACAAAACGCCGGAACTCGCCGCCAGCGTGGCCTGAGGCCTCACCTGTTCTGCAACCTGTACCCTGCACCCTATCCCGCCTGCCCTGCCTTACGGCTTGCCCTCCGGCGTCATCTTCTGCACCAGGCTTTCATCGGCTTTCTGGTGCAGAGAGGCGGTCTTTGCAAACTCCGCCCGCGCGTCCTCAGGCTTGCCCATGGCCTGATACAGCCGTGCCAGCCGCCAGTGCGCGTCCACTTCGCCGGGATCCATCGCGATGGCGCGCTCGAGATCGGCAGCCGCTGCCTCATTCTTCCCCTGGCCCGCCAGTACAATCCCCAGGTCCAGCCACGCCAGCCGAACCACCCCCGGCATCTGCACCGCCTTCTCCAGAGTCGCCTCGGCAGTCGCGGTCTTCTCCAAACGCATCTCCGCGTCTCCCAGATACGCGAGGGCCTGTTCATAGTCCGGCTCGTTCTTCAGTTCCAGTTCAAACTCTCGTTCCGCATCCGCGTAGCGCTTCTGCTTCCAGTACAGATAGCCCAAACCGAAGTGAACATTTGGCTCATTGGGAGCCACCTTCTCCGCTGCCTCGAATTCCGCGGTCGCCTTCTCCGGCTCATGCATCCCGTCCCATGCCTCACCGGCCAGAATGTGCGCCTGCGCCGAGTTCGGATTGACCGTCAGAATCTGCTTGTACTCGTCCAGTGTGCATTGATACTGCTTCGCGTACAGGCAGCTCTGCGCGAGCACGCCATGCAGTTCCTCATTGTCCGGCGACTTCTCCGCCGCAGTCCGCAGATACGGAATCGCCTCCGCATACTGCGCCGTGCCGTAGTACGCCATGCCCAGCAGAGTCCGCACCTGCTCACTGTGCGGCTGTTCGCGCAGCGCCGCCTGAAATGGAGCGATCGCCTCTTGCAGCCGTCCCTGTTTGAACTCCGCCAGTCCCAGATCCAGCTCCACCCCCGGCAGTCTCGGCTTCAGAGCCAGCGCCTTCCGATACGCATCCGCCGCCTCGGGATATTGCCCCTCGCGTGCCCGCACCAGCCCCAGACTGGCCAGCGCTGCCGCATCCCCGGGGTGCGCTGCAATCACCCCCTCCCAGGCCTGCGCCGACTCCTCCAGCCGCCCCTGCTGCGCCAGCGCCTCCGCCTGCGCCGCCGTCACCGTCTGCGCCCCCGCCTGCTCCGCACCCAGCCCCAGGACTCCGGCCATCAGCAAAATCATCGCAAGGGACATTCCCGTTTCAGTTCCTCGACTTCATTAGACCATCCGTTCCAAAAGAAAAGGCGCAGTGGAGATCGCTCCCCACTGCGCCCATTTTTGATGAACTTTCGATCAGAAGACGAACTTTCCCCCGAACTGCAGTACACGCGGATCGTACGTGCTGGTTGCCTGTCCAAAGTTCTTGTCGTGATTATTCAGGTCGAGACCCTGAAATTCGGTGTGGTTGAACGTATTGAACGACTCCACGCGAATTTCGAACCTGGGACCTTCACCCGCTGTAAGAGGCAGGCTCTTGAAGAGAGCAAGGTTCCAGTTAAAGAGTCCGGGGCCAACGACGGCATCTTTGGCCGCGCTGCCGAACCCCTGGTTTGCGCCTCCAGCCCAGGGCGCAGTCGGATCGGAGAAGGCCGACGTCTTGAACCACGCCTTCTGCGTCTTGGGTCCCTTCGTGGAGCCTGAAACGTTGGGCCGGTTTACCGTCCCCCCGCCAAGGCCGAGAGTATCCGTCGAACCACTGTAGTAGGTCTGCGCCGGGCTACCCGCCTCAGCAGTGGTAACTCCGGAAACTTCCCATCCGCCCAGGACTTCCCGGGCAAGGAGGTTGCTCCTGGATTTGAAGAAGGGAACCGTGTAGTCGTAGTTAGCACTGAGAATGTGCCGGCGATCAAGTACACCCGATCCACGGTCATAGCTCAGATTGAACGGGTCGGAGACAGAGCTCGAACCACCGGCAAAGTTCGTCGAACCCTCGTCGCCGCTGGCAATGTCGATCTCATGCGACCAGGTATACGAGAACTGCGCGTTCAGCCCGTGCTTGTTTTCAAAGCGCAGCCCTGCCTGCATTGAATTGTAGTTGGCATTGGTTGCACTTTCCGTTTGGGTGATGCCACCAAAGCCCTGATAGATTCTGTACTGATTAGAGAGACCGCTTTTGCCTGAGACGGCCTCGCGATCTGTCAGATCGTTGAGAGGCAGTGTGTTGATGGCGCGTTGATCGTTCTGGTCCCAGCCGATCGAGCCCACATACTGAATCACAGCCACCACTGCAGGCTGCAGTTGCTGTTGAATCCCAGTACTGAACTGAGCCGTGCCGGGATTGGGATAGTGGAGGTTCAGGCTTCCGGGACTGCTTGGGTTCAGCGGGCTGGAAGCCACTTTGCCGTCAGTTGTGGTGTTCGGGTCAGAAAAGTACACCCCGTTTACCTGGGCATTCACGGCAAACGGAGCATTCGAACTCAAGCCGTAAATGTCGTTGCCCTGGACGCGTTCATAAAAGAGGCCGCCGCCGAGACGCAGCACCGTTTTGCCGCTCCCGAACACGTCGTAGGCTAACCCCACACGAGGCTCAACCGTGTTGTAGTCGTTCTTCACCAGGCCTGCCGGCGTCCCATTCGCACCGGCGATCGCCATGCCGTTCATATAGAAAGGAGTGCCGTTGATGGTCTGCACTCCCGGTCCGCTCGTATCCAGACTTGGATTCGGAGTCTGGGCATTCGCGGAGCTGTAGAGCGATGGCACAAAGTTCGACACCTGATTGAACTTCTCGTAGACGTGCGGCAGCGCGTCATAACGTACCCCAAGGTTCAGGGTCAGGCGCTGCGTCAGATGCCAGTTGTCCATCCCGTAAAACGAGTAGGTGTTGTTCAGCCAGTGAGCCGTACGAAGCTGCTGGAGTTGCGTGAACTGGTCGGAAAGACCCAGCAGGAAGTTCAGATAGGAGTCGCCGGTATAGTCCCCGGATCCGAAATTGTATTGTCCCTGAACAAGCGCCTGTTGCTGCTGGTTCTTGTCCACCCGCATGTAGGAGAAGCCGAATTTCATCCCATGCCGTCCCTTGTTCCACGACAGATCATCACGAATCTGGTAATCGAGGAACGCGTTATGCCACGGGTTGTAGTTCAGGCTGTACTCCGTGCTTAATGCACCGGAGAACGAGAGCGCCGGCAGCTCTTTGAGGGCGTTGTTACCCGCAAAGCCCGTCAGAGGCTTGGCTGTCCAGCCCGACGGCTGGTTGTAGACGCCCACCGGGGTCCACTGGATCGTATTTCCGTTCACGTCCAGAGAGGTCTCGTTGAGCAGTGTTGGAGACAGTGTCTGGGTCAGTTTGATAACCGAGGCCCAGGAGGGATTGGCGAAGACCGTGCCCACTGTGTAGTAGCTGTCACCGTCCCACATGCTGGGGTAATTGGTCTGCGACATCTGGTCGTGAATCCAGTGCCCCATCAGGTGGTACTTGTCGGTGATGTCGTGATCGATGCGGACTACATCCTCGCGCACGAAGGTAGGCTGTTTGGGTGCCGACACAACCTGCGGGTTCGTGACGCTCCCGTTTGTCGGTTTTGGGATCGCTCCCGTCCCCATAAACAGGACCGCGTTGGAATCAATCAGGTTCGCCGGAATCACTCCTCCGGGAAATGCTTCCCCCTGGGTCAGACCGTCCTGCGCGTAGAGCGCGAGCTTCGCTGGATCGCTGGTCTTCGGTACGCACGGCGCCGCGGTTACGTCCGCATTGCAGGTCGTGCCGATCTGCGATCCGGTAAAGGACTGGTCGTTCCAGGCGACATAGTTGAGATTCTGTCCCGCGGTCGGGAAGTCCGCCGTCGGAACCGTGTTGGTGTTCACCGGGTTGGCGCCCGCTATATACCGACGCCATTCCTCGCTCTCGTAGAAATAGGTTTTGCTCTTTGCATTCGGGTAGATGCCGGGAATGAAGGCCGGACCGCCGACGCCAAAACCAAAAATATTCAGTCGAAGCTCCGGCTCCGGTGTATTGGATTGCTTCGAGAAGTAGTGAGCGGCGTCGAACGCGTCGTTCCGGTTGAAATAATCCCCACGCGCCGCCGTGAAATTGTTTGGTGCCGGACTTGAGCACCATCGTGATCGTGCCCCCGGAAGCTGATCCCGTAATCGGGGCTGTAGTTGCTGCTCAGGGTCTGAAATTCCGCCAGAGCATCCATCGTCGGCATCAGATCGAACTTGCCGCCTGACCCGCGATGGTCGGCTTCGTCGCCATCGATCAACCAGTCGTTATGGTCCGGGCGCATGCCGTGAAACTGAGACCAAAACCACTACCCTGCGCGGTTACGCCATTGAATCGACCAATGTTTCCCAGGAAACCCCCGTCCCCAGCGTGGTGAGTCGTAACCATGTTGCGGCCGTTGGTCGCCAACTGCGTGAACTGCTGCCCCGTGATCAGGTTGCTCACTTCGTTCATGTCCGTCTCCAGGTGGAGGGCATCGCCTGCACCGTCACGGTTGTCGAGCCCGCGCCCACCGCCAGCTTCACGTCCTCGCGGACCGTCGCTGCCACGTTCATCACGATGCCCGTCTTCTCCGAAGCCTCAAACCCCGACGCCGTGACCTTCAGACTGTAAACGCAGGTGTAGCGCCGGAAAATCGTACAGGCCCGCGCCATTCGTGACCCAGTTTCTCACTTCGCCGGTGGCCGCGTTAGTCAGCGTCACCGTCGCGTTGCCCACCACCGCCCCCGTCGGATCCGTAACGCTCCGATGAGTTCGGCGTTCTCCTGTCTGCTCTTGCTGTAAGAGAAAAGATCAAGAACCAGACCAAATAAAACCGGCAGCCAGCGCGGCTTCACGCCCGCCGGTGCCGCCGGAATTCTTCCTTTGCATCATAGTGGCCTCATCTCAAGGCTTTCGCCGAAGAGTGACTCCGTGTGGCCCCAACATCCGATTCCGCATATTCCCAGCAATTCCTGAACTTCATTGGCCGATGGCCCAGGGTTGTCTCTCGTTTCAGGGTGTGGGGAGCGGCTTCAATCGGCCGTTGCCTCGGCGGCCCGGGTCCTTTACCGGCCGCCTCCGTTTCTACTTGCGTGAGGCTCTCCCCGTCAGTAAACAGTTTTAGTGCGAACATCATGGAAGATTGACTCACACAGCGATCTGGATTCTCATCTCGCCTTCTGACCCTGTCAACAAAAACACCCGTCCCCCGGGGCCCCGATAAGCTTCTGGTTATCCAGTCTTTCTGGCAGGGTGACGAGATAGTTAATCGATGGGCGCGCTCGAGCTGGTCGACACTCGCCCAGCCGGCGAGTCCGTCCGTTCCCGCAACTTCCATATCTCCGTCGAAGTTACGAGACGATCGCTGGTTCACGACCGCCGGCGTCGAGGACCGCCGGCCGCGATTTCGGGCCTCTGCAGTAGCGGCTCTGCCCCGTCCCTTCACGCGGATTACTTTCGTCATTGATAAGTCACCAAATTCGTCAAAATGTAAGCGGTTTCATCAGCGACCTGAGCGCCCCCCATTGTGTCGCACGACACAAATGACACTGCATCAAAAAATGTGCTCTTCGCCCTCGTGCGGCGCCGCCCCTTCGCCTTCCGCCGCCGCCCGCACCCGCGCTACCGTCTGCCAGTTGTCCTTCTTCGCATGCTCCAGGAAAAACGGAGGCAGCGGCATCGCCAGAAACCGGCTCAGCGCCGCCGCGTAGCCCTCATACATCCCGCGCAGCTCGCGCAGCCGCTCGCTGCTCTGCTCGTCCCGGCAAACCCGCACCCCGGCCTGGCAAAGCTGGTCGTAGACCAGCCGATACCGCTCCACCGGCAGCCGGTCCTCCGGAGCGATCACCGGCTTCAGTGACAGAGTCTGTGACAAATCCACCAGCGCATGCCGGGCCATCGCGAACGTCAGCTGCGCCTGCCGCGCGCTGTGCTCCTGCACGCTGGCGATCAGCAGAGCGCACGCGTCCAGAATCGCTGTCAGCGCGCTCAGCCAGCTCTGGCTGGTGTGCTGCGAACGGAAAAGGCACAGCAGCGGATACGAAATATGGCTCTCCAGCAGCTCCGCCGACCACCGCTCCCATTCCTCCAGCAGCAGCACCAGCGCAGTGCTTCCGCCTTCGAACGAATGGCGCCGGATCAGCTCGATGCCGTCGGCGGCGATCCTGCCCGCGCATCCAGCAGCGCAATGTTCACCTCCCGCCGCGAGAACGCTCCGTACAGCACCGGGAAATATCCGATCACCAGCGCCACAAAGCCCAGCCCGATTCCCGACTCCAGCACCACAAGGATCCTGATTGCCAGGCTTCGCGGCACCACGTCTCCCAATCCCAGCGTGAAAATCGTCGTTCCGCTCACATAGAGATCGGTGATGAATGTGCGCTCTCTCCTGTGGATGTCCACGAACGCCTGGGAAAGGCCGAGTAGATCAGCGCGAATCCCACCACCAGCGCCCCGCCCACGCCGCTATCAGAAATACCAGCGACAGCGGACCATAGAAACTCAGCATCGTCTCCCGCTTGCGCGGCCGCCGCACATGGTCGGCCAGCCATCGCCACGGCCGCCACGTCAGCCAGTAAAACATCCGCGTGAACTGAAAACGCCCCGTCGCCCGCCGTGGCAGAATCACCGTCTCGAACGCGTCCAGCAGCGCCGCGATCACGCACAATACCCCGAATATCAGCCGAACCGGATGCACTCCGCCAGCAGAGCAGGAATCCGCCCACCCGTCAAACCGCCTCTTCGCTGCCCCGTAACCCGTAGACCGTCGACCCTGCCCTTACACAGGTTGACATCCGACCCAAACTACGTGCATACATCCTGTCGAATCCGACCCAACTACCAGCCGACGACCGCATTGCCCTCCTCCAGGGCACACTCGACCTCCTCATCCTCCGCACCCTGCTTCTTGGCGCATGTCACGGACAAGGCGTAGCCCGCTCCATCCAGCGCCAGTCCGAAGAAGTCCTCTTCGTCGACCATGGCTCGCTTTACCTCGCCCTCCAGCGCCTCGAAGACAAAAAATCGATTCGCGCCCGCTGGGGCGTCAGCGAAAACAACCGCCGCGCCCGCTTCTACGAGCTCACCCCCAAAGGCCGCGCTCAGCTCGCAGAAAAGACTTCGCAGTGGAACCGCCTTACCGAGGCTATGGGCCGCATCCTCAATGCCGCCGGACCGCAAAGCGAGGAGGTCTGATCATGTTCCGTCGCCACCGAACAGAAAGGAGTTGCCCGAAGAAGTTCGCGCCCACCTCGAGCTCGAAGCTGATGACCTCCGCCAGGAAGGCGTCTCCTCCGAAGAAGCCCGCTTCCGTGCCCATCGCACCTTCGGCAACGTCCGCGCCGCCCAGGAGAACTTCTATCTCCGCAGCCGCTGGCCCTGGCTCGATCGCCTCCTTCGCGACCTTCGCTTCGGCCTGCGCTCCATGGCCCGAAGCCCCGGCTTCACCCTCACCGCCGTCCTCACCCTCGCTCTGGGCATCGGCGCCAATACCGCCGTCTTCAGCGTCATGAACGCCGTTCTCCTGCGCTCCATCCCCGTCGCCGATCCCCAGCGTGTCGTCTACCTCAATACCTCCGGCACCCCCAACGGCACCGGCACCATCGACTCAACAGGAACCTTTTCCTATGCGGTCTACAACGCCCTGCGGCCGCCCAATGGAGCCCTCAGCGACCTCATGGCCGTCGGCCTTCTCTCCGGCGGCAAACTCGGCATCCGCATCGGCACCATGCCCGAGTTGGCCGAAGGCGATATGGTCTCCGGCAATTTCTTCTCCGGCCTCGGCGTTCCCATCCTGCGCGGTCGCGGATTCACCGCCGATGACGAAGCCACCAGCGCCTCCGTCCTCGTCATCAGCTACGACTACTGGACCCGCCGCTTCGATCGCGATCCCAACATCCTCGGCACAACCATCATCGTCAAAGGCGTCCCCTTCACCGTCATCGGCATCAGCGCCAGGAGCTTTGAAGGCGTTGAGCCTACCCAGTCCACCGATTTCTGGATTCCCCTGCAGAATCGCCTGCCCTTCAACGTCCTCGGCAATCCACCGGAGAACGGCCACCTCTACCAGGCCGATCCAACCTGGTGGTGCCTCCGCCTCATCGGCCGCCTCGCCCCCGGCGTCAACCGTCAGCAGGCCGTCGGCCGGCTC
Source organism: uncultured Acidobacteriaceae bacterium (assembly GCA_963702295.1). Lineage (GTDB taxonomy): Bacteria > Acidobacteriota > Terriglobia > Terriglobales > Acidobacteriaceae > Palsa-343. The sequence continues at coordinate 11,744 of CAVPCE010000140.1, forward strand.
CAGCCCCTCTTCGCCCACGCCGCCCGCATCGGCCTCGGCAATCCCATGCCCGGCGAGCACCCCGTCGTCCTCAGCCTCTCCGATGCCAAAGCCTTTGCCGGCTATGACGAGCAATACGGCAAGCCCCTGCACATGCTCATGGCCATGGTGGGCCTCGTCCTCCTCATCGCTCTCACCAACCTCATCATGCTGCTCATGGCCCGCAACGGCGCCCGCCAGCGCGAATTCTCTCTCCGCCTCGCTCTCGGCGCCCGCCCCGCCGAACTCCTCCGCCAGCTCCTCACCGAATCCTTCCTGCTCGTCATCCTTGGAGGCGCGCTCGCCTGGGCCTTCGCCATCCTCGCCACCCGCATCCTCGCCCGCTGGGCCCTTATTGAATCCAGCCTCGCCCCCGATCGCACCGTCCTCCTCTTCACCTGCGCCGTCCTCGCCCTCAGCGCCATCGTCCTCGGCGTCGCGCCCTTCCGCACCGCCATCTCCGGCGGTGCCGAGCTCGCCCTCAAAACTTCAGCCGCCACCGCCCATACCGACGCCGGCAAATCCCGCCTCGGCAAAACCATCGTTGCCCTCCAGATGGCTCTCTGCGTCGTTCTTCTCATTGGCGCCGGCCTGCTCACCCGCACCCTCATCAACCTCCGCAACATCCCCCTCGGCATCAACACCACCGGCCTCGTCGTCTTCGGCCTCAACCCCCAGGCCGTCCCCCATACCCAGCCTCAGTTCGCCCGCTTCTTCCAGAATCTCGAGACGCGCCTCCGCACCCTCCCCGGTGTCCAGTCCACCAGCGTCTCCTCCACCCGCCTCGGATCCTGGTGGTCCAATAACAACAGCTTCATGATCGACGGCCGTGACGCCCGCACCCCCTCCGGCGCCATCGCCACGGTCCGCACCAACGACATCGGCCCCGCCTTCTTCCACACACTCCAGGTCCCCATTCTCCTTGGTCGGGAATTTACCGACGCCGACGGCGCGTCCAAACAGCCGGTCGCCATCGTCAACGAGTTCCTCGCGCAGAATTATTTCCCCAACCAAAACCCGCTGGGCCATCGCATCAGCGGCTTCACCATCATCGGCGTCGTTGCCAATCACAAATACCGCAGCCTCGACGAAACGCCCATGCCCATGGCCTGGTGGGATTACGCCCAGGGTCCCGGCGAAAGCGAGATGACCGTCGAAATGCGCGTCCGCGGAGCCGATCCCCTCGCCATCCTCCCCTCCGTGCAGAAGGTCGTCGCCCGCCTCGACCCCAACGCCCCGCTCATCCAACCCACCCTCCAGCGCGAGCAGTTCGAGCGCACCATCTCCCAGCAGCTCCTCTTCGCCCGCCTCGCGGAATTCTTCGGCCTCCTCGCCGTCGTCCTCGTCGCCACCGGTCTCTATGGAACCCTTTCCTACCGCGTCAATCGCCGAACCGCAGAAATCGGCGTCCGCATGGCCGTCGGCGCCCGCCGCGGCCAGGTCCTCTGGATGATCCTCCGCGACAGCCTCCTCCTCACCGCCATTGGCGTTGTCCTCGGCCTGCCCCTCGCCGCCCTCATCGGACGCGCCCTCGCCTCCTCCCTCTACGGAGTCCAGCCCCTCGACCCGCTGACCTACGGCCTCTCCATCGTCGGCGTGGCCATCGTCGCCTTGGCCGCCGGCGCCGCCCCCGCCTTCCGCGCCGCCAGCATCGATCCCCTGAAGGCCCTCCGGACCGAATAAAAATCTCATCCCGGGCGCGGTAAGCATTGTCCTCCTGAGCGAAGCACCGCCCAGAGACTTCCAGCGGTGCACAGTGTCGCGTTATGTGCGACAGGGTGAGGTCGCCCTGTCCAAATCCGAACGCCTCTCTTCAAAATCGGCCACCCACTCTCGTTGCGCCATGTCGGCCCGACTGCGGCAGGCCGGGACGCCGATCCGCTTGATCTCTGGAGAATGCAAGCCCTGGCTCCTCGCAACTGCCCCCGTTTTTCTTCGTCACCCCATCCCGCAGTCTGGTCGAACGTGCTCCGTACACCCCGATACAATCTCTTCACCTATCAGACCCGTCTTCAGGAGCGACCCACGATGCATCCTCAGGACCTCCGCTTTGCCGTCCGCCAGCTGCGTAACGCCCCCGGATTTACCCTCACGGCTATCCTCACCCTGGCGCTCGGCATCGGCGCCCTCGCCACTTCGCCACCTGGACCAACGCTGTCCTCTACAATCCCTGGCCCATGTCGTCGCCCCCCGCCAGATCCACTTCATCGATGCCAGCGTCCTCGGCGGCGAAGGCTACTCCGTCCACTACGAACCTATCAATTTCTCCGCGATTCCGGCCGCTCCTCGTCCAGCTCCATCGCCTTTGAAATAGCACTGGTCAATCTCGCTGACCCCGGTACCCAGCCCCGCACCATTACCGCCGGCACCGTTTCCTCCAACTACTTCCAGTTTCTCGGCCTCACCCCCGAAGCCGGCCGCTTCTTCAACCCCGCCAACGACGACCATGTTTACGGCGCCCACGACGAAGTCGTCCTCTCCGACGCCCTCTGGCGCGACCGTTTCAGGCCGCCCCTCCGTCATCGGACGCACCATCTCCATCAACAAGCATCCCTTCGCCGTCATTGGTGTCGCCCCGCCTGCATTCGCCGGCATCTACGGCGGTCTCTCCGAATCCGCCTGGCTCCCCCTCTCCGCTCTCCGCGACCTCTCCCCCGACGCGCCCCCCGACCCGCTCCAGCACTACGGCCTTCAGGCATCCGTCCGCCTTCGCCCCGGCGTCTCCGAAGCCACCGGCGCCGCTGAAGTCCATACCCTCGCCCGCGCCTTCACCGCCCAGCACCCCGGCAAGCTCAACCACTGGGACCTCAACCTTCGCGACGCCGCCCACATGGAGAAGGGCTTCTTCGGCATGATCGGCATGATGCTGCCCATCCTCGCCGGCGCCTCCGTCCTCCTCATGATCCTGGTCTGCATCAACATTGCTTCGCTCCTCGGCCAGCATGCCGCCCGCCGCCGCCGCGAAGTTGCCATCCGCACCGCCCTCGGCGCTCACCCCTCCCGCATCGCCGCCCAGGTTCTCGTGGAAACCTGCATCCTCGCCCTCGCTGGCGCCCTCGCGGGATGGGCCGTCAGCATCGGCATCTCTCGCGCCCTCTACGTTCTGCTCCCCAGTTTCGGCTACCCGATCGCCTTCAATCTCCACAGCGAACCGCGCATCCTCCTCTTCGTCGCCGCCATCGCTGTCGCCGTCACTCTCGTCTGCGGACTCTACCCCGTCCGCCAGTCCCTCCGCTTCGCCCAGAACGATGCACTCCACGAGGGCGGCGCGTCCGTCACCGGTCGCTCCCACCGCAGCCTCGGCAGCCGGCTCCTCCTTGGATTTCAGCTCGGCATCTGCTTCATCGTCCTGACCGGCTGTGGACTCCTCACCCGCACCGCCTTCAACATCCTTCACCGCCCCATAGGCTTCGATCCCGCTCGCTGCCTCACCGCCACCATGGACTTCTCCCGCGCCGGGTATGACCCGCAGCACACTCGTCAATTCGAAGCGACGCTCCTCGACCGTCTCCGCGCTACCCCCGGCATCACCGCCGCCACCCTCACCAGCCACCTGCCCATGGGTGACATGGGAACCGGCGACGCCAAGGGTCTCAGCGTTCCCGGCTACGTTCCCGCCAAAGGCGAAGACATGGAAGTCGTCACCGATTTCGAAGGTTCCGACTTCTTCCACACCATGGGCATTCCCATCGTTCAGGGCCGCGATTTTTCCTCCGCCGACAACGCATCCGCCCCTGATGTCGCCCTCGTCAACCAGCCCATGGCTCGCCGCTACTGGCCTAAGGGCAATGCCATCGGCAGCATGGTCGTGGTCAATAAGCGTCCTCGCCGCATCATCGGCATCATCGGCAACTACACCTATGCCGACCCGTCGGACACCGCCCCCGATCCCCTGCTCTTCCTCCCCCTCGCCCAGAACGACTACTCCTACGCCATCATCGCCATTCGCTACCGCACCACCGCCGACGCAGCCACAGCCGCCCTCCGCTCGGCCGTCGCCGCACAGGACCATCTCCTGCCTCTTGAAAGCGTCAGCTCCCTCGCCGGTGTAATCGACATGCGTTACCAGATGTCCCGCATTCCCGCTGAGCTCCTCAGCGTTTACGCGCTTTGCAGCGTCCTCGTCGCTTTGATCGGACTCTATGCCGTCATGGCCTACTCCGTGCTCGAGCGCAACCGAGAGTTCGCTCTCCGCATGGCCCTGGGATCCACCCGCTCCGGCGTCTTCGGCCTCGTCCTGCGGGGCAGTGCTGCCACCGCTCTCATCGGACTCGCCACCGGTGTCGCCGGCTCCGTTGCCGCCGTCCGCATCCTCCGCGCCCTCCTCTTCGGCGTCACACCCTTCGACCCGCTCAGCTACATCGCCGCCGCCCTTTTCCTGCTCCTCACCGTGTTCGTCGCAGGACTCCTCCCCGCTCGCCGAGCCGCCAACATCGAACCCATGCAAGCCCTCCGCTCCGAGTGAAATGAGACAGGATGAGGAATTGAGGCGAGGAAGAGAAATTAGGCGGAGATGAGAATTCAGGAACCAGGAATTAGAAGCGTTGTCCTGAGCGCAGTGACGGCTCTCGTTCCTCGAGAGCCCCCCGCTATCCGACGTCCGTTATCCCCAACCGCGATTCGCACCCGTCCTTCGATGCCCGCGCCTGTCTGTGTTGCCGTTGCGCGTCCGGGTTTCTCTCCTGTTTTCACTCGCCGACCCCTTCCCGCCACCGCTTTTCACTGACCCACATAAAACCGTTGCCTGAGATATCTCCTGAGTAAACACTTGCAAATCATTGCAATCTAAAAAAAGCGTGCGGAAGTCGTTGCACGGCATTATGATTCTTTTTTTCCCGGTCGTTCCAGCCCAGGGGAATGCTGTTCTTACTGCGGCCGCCCCATTTACATTCCGGCCACAGGCGCAGCCCCGGCTGTACCGAATGCCTGCAAGGAGGCTTTGGCGTTGTTGTCACTTTTTTCTACCCACCCGCGCTCGCCGCGGGAAAATCTACGATACGTTCCATTTAGAGATCGCCTCAGCGCCCAGCGCCTGCCTCGACCAAACCCGAATCCACCGCATTCATCTGCCCATGAGAGATCCATCGGTTCCGGCCCCTGACGGGCCGTGCAGCCGGGCTTATTCCACCCCAGTCTGTGCTGCAATCTCTGCTCCTTCTCGGCATTTCATCCTGTCTCGGGGCGGTTCTCCTGGGTTGCGGCGCATCCGGAGATCAGGTCGCAGGCGTGGTTGGCACTTCTGCGAATCCCCAGGTAGCCACCTATACGGTTCATACCGACGGCGAGGCCACGGTAACCGTCTCCTTCGGCAAGACGACCGATTACGGATTGCGGACGGGCGTAACGTCCATCCCTGCTCCCGGCGGAACCGTCAGCATCTACGTCGCCGGCATGCAGGCAAACACTCTCTACCATATGCAGGCGACCGTCGAGTTCGCTGACGGCCGCGTTGTTAAGGATGCGGACCATACGTTCACAACAACCGCCTATAACCCCACCGCTTATTCACCCTTGACCGCTGCCACCATGGCCGGCCAGACCCCTCAGTCCGGAATTGAAATGCTGAACGCGCCCGCCGCCCCGATCGGCATTTACGCCGTTGACCTCTCTGGAAACGTGATCTGGGCCTACTACCCTGGCAATATCGGTGCCTCGGCCTGGTACGCCCCTAAGCTGCTCCCGAATGGCCACCTGATCGCGCTCGCGTCCACATTCTCTTCCAAATCTCTCAACGCCCTGCCCTTGCCCACAGACGCCAATCTGGTCAGGGAATTTGATCTCGCCGGCAATATGGTGAAGCAAATCACCATGGAACAGTTGAATTCCGAACTGGCCGCCAAAGGATACAACCTTCAACTGCTGGTGTTTTCGCACGATGTCACCGTGCTTCCCAACGGCCACTGGCTGGTACTCGCCACTCTGCAGAAGAACGTGGTGCTGAACGGTGCGACCACCCCGACAAACGTTCTCGGCGATGCGATCGTCGATCTGGACACCAACCTGCAGCCCGTTTGGGTCTGGAATGAGTTTGATCACCTCGACGTGAATCGCCATCCCTGGAACTTTCCCGACTGGACCCACACCAACGCCCTGATCTATTCCAAAGATGACGGTAATCTCCTGGTCTCTATCCGCCACCAGAACTGGATCGTCAAAGTCGACTACGAAGATGGCGCGGGAACCGGCAACATTCTCTGGCACTTGGGTCAGGGCGGCGATTTCAAGCTGGTCGGTGGCACCGATCCCACCGACTGGAGCTATGCTCAGCACGGGATCAGCTTCGCCTCCGGATACGCAGCGGGAAACTTTCCTCTGGTCGTGATGGATAACGGAGACGATCGAATGTATCCCGGAGATACCACGGCCACCACCTGCGGCATCGGTGGGGCGCCGCCTGCTATTCGACTGTCCCGATTTACAACATCGATGAAAGTACGATGACGGCCACCCTCATTTTCCATCAGGTTGTCCCGACCAGCCTGTACAACTCATGGGGAGGCAATGCTGACGTGCTGGACAATGGCGACGTGGAATACGATCTTTGCGGCGTGAATAACACTGGGTCTGAGGTATTCGAGGTGACCAATCAGCCCACCCCCCAGACCGTTTGGACTTTGTCAGTGACTGGTGGTAATTTCTACCGCGCCTATCGCCTGCCCAGCCTCTATCCCGGCGTGCAGTGGTGATCGCGGCCGCCACGCGATCGGAGCGAAACAAGCGATACGCCGATGTCCCATTCGGGCGCTGGCTTGAATCTGACGCCCGCTCCGCATCCCCGCGATGGTTCACTCCCAGGCTGCCGCCTGCCGGTTGTCCTCACCCACTCCTTCACTGCACCGGCATCTCTTCAGCTCGTCACTCCTCGACACCTCGGGGCTTTATGGCCTTTGTGGGCCTTTTGTGGAAATCCTGTCAAGCCTTACCAAAGTTCCTGCGCTTATGCCAAAGGACTTAGGGTCGATTTCGCGTGGCAGTAAACCGGTCAGGACCTGCTATTCTGAACTTAGAATAGAAAAAGAAAAAAGCCTGCCGCGTGCGGGCTTTTTGCTTTTTTGGAGACTCGCGATGATGTCACAAATCCGTCCCTGCCCGCTCCCGGCAAGAATAGTTAGAAGCCGAGTTCCCGGCTCCCATTGCAGCATTCGTGCCCTCGAGCGAAGTGTTTTCGAATCAATCACCAGCCCCCTTCGAATCCACGAGTGCTGCATTCCTGCCGCCAGTGCAACACTCGAGCCTCGAATGGAACTGCTCTAATCTCAGTCAGTTGCCGCATACTCCAGCGGCTGCTTGCTCATAACTCCAGCAGAATCAAACACAGCGTCAGTCCCATCGGGGAGGGGTGGGGGGTGGCTGCAGGCTACCGGCTGTCCTTCGATGGAATCAGCAATCCCAGCTCGCCAGCCAGTTGTTGGAGATGCGCCCTTGTTCCACTGGAAACCGGCACCATCGGCAAACGATAGTGCTCGCCAATTCGACCCATCATCGCCAAAATCGCCTTCACTGGCGCCGGACTCGTCTCTTTGAAAATGCCCTGCATCAGCCGGAAGTACTTCTGGTTAATCTGTCGGGCAGTCGACCATTCGTTGGCCAGCGCCGCTCGAACCATCTCTGCCATCTCCGCGGGAATCAGATTGGAGACCACGGAAACCAAACCAGCTCCACCGACGCCGAGAACGCCCAGCGTCATCATGTCGTCGCCTGAATACACCCGGAAATTTCGAGGCGCCTGCGTGAGCAGATCCGTGATCTGCACCAGGTTCCCGCTCGACTCCTTTGCAGCCGCAATGTTAGGGCACGCCTCAGCCAGCCGCATCACCGTCGCCGGTTCCAGATTGGCCGCCGATCGCCCAGGAATGTTGTAGAGAACGACGGGCAGCTTCACCGCGTCAGCAACCGCTTTGAAATGCTGAAACTGCCCTTCCTGTGTCGGCTTGTTGTACCAGGGATTTGCGGTCAGGATTGCGGTCACACCCGGAATCTGTGCCGCTGTTCGCGCCTTCGCCACCGCGACCTTCGTCGAGTTGTGCGAGCAGCCCGCCCAAACCGGAACGCGTCCGCCAGCGGCTTCCGCGACGATCCGGATGACGTCCAGCCACTCGGCCTCGTCCAGAGTTGGAGTTTCGCCGGTCGTCCCGCAGGCGAGCAGCCAGTCGATGCCGCTCTCTACCTGCCAGCGAGCCAGGTCGTGCAAAGCCCGCTCATCCAGACTTCCATCCGCCCGAAACGGCGTAACCAGCGCCGTTCCGCACCCCTGCAGATTCATAACAGACGAGTCTACACCGGCGACAGATGGCTGCCTGTAAGCAGGAACCGCGGTGCCAGCTTCGTCTCCCATGCTCTACACTCAGACTCGATGGAGCGCCCTGTCCAGGATCTCCGCAACTTCGCTCTGCCGCCTAATTTTCGCGGGCGGCCCGCCTGGTTCGTCCAGCTCTGGTGGATCGTTCAGGCGACCCTCTTCCGGATGTCACCGCAGGTTTTCTACGGTTGGCGCCGCTTCCTGTTGCGCCTCTTTGGAGCCAAAATTGGTCGGGGTGTCATCATTCGACCGACGGTGGAAATCACGTATCCCTGGAAGTTAACCATCGGAAATCACTGTTGGATCGGCGACTACGCTGCCCTTTACACCCTCGGTGAGATCCACATTGGCGACAATGCTGTCGTCTCTCAGCACTGCTATCTCGCCGCAGCGACCCATGATTACACGCAGCCAACCTTCGACATGGTCGCCAGGACCATTGTCATCGAACCCGAAGTCTGGCTCGCAACTCGAGTCTTCGTCGCTCCCGGCGTCACAGTTGGACGCGGAGCGGTCGTCGGCGCCTGCAGCGTCGTGCTGAAGGACATGCCGCCCAAGATGATCTGCGCAGGACATCCAGCGAAGCCTTTACGTCCTCGTGCGTAGGATAACGAGATTGCGACACGG
>CAVPCE010000141.1:0-26168 GCA_963702295.1 uncultured Acidobacteriaceae bacterium
GACCTTGCCGGAGAAACACGAGAAGCAGCGCAAGGCGAAGATCGGGCGCGATGGAACGCGCCGAGGGCGCATGGCCGCCAGCATCGATTCCGCGGGCGCAGCCCTCGGCTGCATGGGACTCTTTGGCTTTGCACTGGTGCTGTGGCTGCTGCTGCCGCGGGTGAGTGGATGGGTCGCGATTCCGGCGGCGACGCTGGTCTGGGTAGTGGTGGCCGTCACGTTCTGGCAGATTCGCCGCCTGTGCTCCGGATGGCGGCGGGCGCGCATTCGCTCAGCCGCGCGGAGCGCCCAGGCCTCCAGCAGTTGAGCCGCCCGTCCCTCAGGCCCTTAGGCGCTCCACCACTACCGGGGCGAGTTGCGATACGTTGCCGGCGCCCAGGGTCAGGATTGCGTCGCCCTCTCGAGCCTGGGCAATGGCCTGCGCGATGGCCGCATCCGGCGATGCCGCATAGCGCACCTGTCCCGCATGCATGGCTCCCACCAGCGCCTGAGCCGTCACGCCGGGAATGGGCTCTTCGCTGGCCGCATAAATCGGCAGCACCAGCACCGGTCCGCGTCGTCGAAGGCGCTCGCCGAATTCATCCAGCAGATCGCGCGTGCGGGTGAAGCGGTGCGGCTGGAAGATCACATGCATGCCGCCGTGGCCGCACTCCCTGGCTGCCGCCAGCGTGGCGCGAATCTCCGTCGGATGATGCCCGTAATCGTCCACCACCGTGATGCCGCGTTCGCCGCGCCGCGATCTGGAAGCGCCGATCGACCCCGCGAAACTACTTCAGCCCCTCGGCAATCTTCTTCCGGCTTCACTTCAAGCTGCGCCCCGATGGCCACCGCAGCCGTCGCATTCAGCACGTTGTGCCGCCCGGGCACATGCAGCTCCAACGGGCCCAGAGACCCGCCTCCCGCGTGCGACCTCAAAGCGCGACCGGCACGCGAGCCAGGCGCCGGTGCGTCGGCGCGCGGCCAGAAACTCCAGCCGGAAATCCGCCTCCGGCGCCGCGCCATAAGTAAACACGCGCCGCCGCACCCGCGGCAGGATCGCCGCCAGCAGCGGATCGTCGGCGCACGCCATGCACGCGCCGTAAAACGGCACCTTGTCCATGAATTCGACAAAGGCGCCCTCCACGTCGGCCATGTCGCGTAGCAGTCCATGTGCTCGCGATCGAGATTCGTCACCACCGCCAGAATCGGCGAAAGCTTCAGGAACGAGCGGTCGCTCTCGTCCGCCTCGGCCACCAGGTACTGCGAGTTGCCGAGCCGTGCATTCGACCCAGCGCGTCCACGCGCCCACCCACCACCACCGTCGGGTCAAGACCGCCGGCAGCCAGCACCGCCGCCACCATCGAAGTCGTCGTCGTCTTGCCGTGCATGCCGGCAATCGGCGATGCCGTATTTCAGCCGCATCAGCTCGGCCAGCATCTCCGCGCGCTGGATCACGGGAATCTTCCGCGCGCGCGCCTCCACCACCTCCGGATTGCGTTCGGTCACCGCGGAGCTGGTCACCACCACGCCGGCGCCGCACAATTCGCCGCGGCGTGGCCTTCGTAAGATGGTGGCGCCAAGCTTCGCCAGCCGCTCCGTCACCGCGATGCGCCGCAGGTCGGAGCCGGAAACCTGGAAGCCGAGGTTCAGCAGAATCTCGGCAATCCCGCTCATGCCGATGCCGCCGATACCGATGAAGTGCACGCGCTGCGCCTTGGCGAACATATCCCAGACCTAAGGTAAATCAGAAGCCGTGTCCGGCAGCAGCACGCGCTGGCAAGGAGGTGTCTTCCTCGCAATCTCCGACTTCTAGTGACCTCTGTGGCGAATCGGGCAGGTCGTTGCTACTGGCCGGCGCCCGATCCTGCGGCGGCCCGGTATGCAGCACCAGGTCGTTCTGGTGGATGAAGCGAATGTCCACGTCGAATCCCTTGCGCCCGTTCCACTGCGCCTCGGTGATGGGGAAGTGGAAGACCATCTGGCCTTCGACGACCTGACCCGGAGACATGGTAATGTCGCGCGGTACAGGGGATTTCTGCTGCTGCGCCAGGGCGGGAGTAGGCCACAAACACTTTGCGATAATCCGACCCACTGGCCGCGAGGCTTTGCTCCACCTGGCCATTCGGCAGAGTCAGGTTGCCGTACATATCCTGGAGGAAGAGCGGCAGCTTCGTCGTGCTCCGGATGCGCACATTCGCAATAACGATCACTTCATCGATGATGTTGGGACCGCCGTTCACGCCGCCCAGCCCTGACCCCGTGGAAAGCTCGCGATGAATTGGATAAGCGTAAAGCGACGTCACTTCGCCGGCATGCACCGGGCCGGTCCACGTGGCCCACAGGTATGCGCCGATGAGGCCCGCCGAGACGACGATGGCCGCAATCACCGCAAACAGTGGATGGATGCTGGATCCGTTTTTCTCAGACATCTTGCTCTCGCATTCTAGCTGAAGCCCGCCTCAGGCGGCGGGGCGCTGCCGCAACGCGTCCAGGAACGCCTGCGGCTCCAGCGTATTCAGCACGTCTTCTTTGCGCAGCCAGGCGCGCCGCAGCTGCCGGATCCCGTACCGCATCTTGTCCAAATGGCTCGTATGATGCGAATCCGTATTGATAACGATGCGGCAGCCCAGCTCTTTAGCCAGCCGCAGGTCGCGGTCGCACAGATCGAGCCGGTCGGGATAGGCGTTGTGCTCAACGGCCACGCCCAGCTCGGCCGCCCGCCGCAGGATTGCCGCCAAATCCAGCGGATACGGCTCGCGGCGCAAAAGCAGCCGCCCCGTGGGATGCCCCAGGATGCGCAGATAAGGATTTTCCACCGCCCGGAGAAAGCGCTCCGTCATCTGTGCCTCCGGCATATTGAACAGCGAATGGACGCTGCCGATCACCACGTCCAGCTGCGCCAGAACCTCGTTGGAGAGGTCCAGCGCGCCGTCGGCCAGAATGTCCACCTCAATGCCGGCGAAGACCCGGATCTTCCCCTCCATCTCCCGGTCTACGGCGCGAATGTTCCGCATGTGCCCGAGCGCGCGCTCGTCATCGAGCCCCATGGTCATGGCCAGGTTCTTCGAGTGGTCGGTGATGGCGATGTATTGATAGCCATGCCGCAAGCCCGCTTCGGCCATCTCGCGGATGGTGTTCTTTCCATCGGTGACGCTGGTGTGCATGTGCACGTCGCCGCGGATGTCGGCCTGCTCAATCAGCTTGGGCAGCCGATGCGCCTCGGCGGCCTCAATCTCTCCGTTGTTCTCGCGCAGCTCCGGCGGAATCCAGTCCAGGCCGAGCGCCGCGTAAATCTCTTCCTCGGTAGCGCCGGCTACAAAGGAGCCATCCTCCACCCGCGCCAGCGCATACTCGCTGAGCGTGTAGCCCCGCTTGAGCGCCCGCTGCCGGATCGATACGTTGTGCATCTTCGATCCGGTGAAATACTGCAGCGCCGCCCCATAGGAGCCTTCCGGCAGCAGCCGCACATCGATCTGCAGACCGCTGCGCAGCCGGAAGCTGACTTTGTTCTGTCCTTTGGCCAGCAGCGTATGCAGCGGCGGATAGTTCGCCACGTACTCCACCGCAGCGGATACGCAGTCCTCCGCGCAGGCGGGTCCCGTTGTCAGAATGTCCAGGTCACCCACCGTATCGCGTCCGCGCCGCAGCGACCCCGCCGGCAGAATCGTTGTCAGGCCTTCGAAGCGGCGCAGGTACTCGATTAGCTTCTCGGCGGCGATCTCCGCATCGTCCAGCAGGAAGCGCCCGCTGCTCTGCTTGTAGTCCTCGATGCCCTTGCGCAGCTTCTGGATGAGCTTCTCGCCAAAGCGGGGCAATCCTTCCAGGCGTCCAGCCGTGATGGCCTGCTCCAGTTCCTCTACGGAGGACACCTGCAACGCGTCCCAGAGCAGCGCCACGGTTTTCGGTCCCATGCCCGGCAGGCGCAGAAGCTCCAGCATCGTCGGCTTGTATTTCAGCAGCAATTCTTCGCGCAGCGGCAGCGTGCCGGCGCGCTCGATCTCCTGGATATTCGCCGCCATCCCCTTGCCGATGCCGGGGATTTCCTGCAGCTTCTTCGGGTCGCCGGCAATCGTGCTCAGCTGGATTGTGGTGGATTCCACCGCTTCGGCGGCGCGACGATAGGAGCGAATGCGAAACGGATCGCCCGCACTGATCTCCAGCAGGTCGGCCGTCTCCGCCAGCAGCTGTGCCATCGAGCGATTGTCCATCGGAGACGATTACACCACTTTCAGGAAGGCGGAATCCACAAGCCGGGATGATCGCAGCAGTCGGAGTCCGGCAATCCGCTCAGGAGCAAAAAGCCCGCGCCATCGCGGGCTTTACCCGAATCTCGATGGAGATTGTACGGGGCGGCTGCCTTCAGGCAACTTCCCGGGCCCGGACTACCTGATCCGCCTGTGGCCCCTTTTGGCCCTGAACGATGTCGAACTCGACGTCATCGCCCTCCTTCAGGCTCTTATATCCATCCACCTGAATGGCGCTGTAGTGGACAAACACGTCCGGCCCGTCGTCCCGGCCGATAAATCCGTAGCCCTTCGCATTGTTGAACCACTTCACCTTGCCTTTGTATTGAGCCACAAACGCGAACCTTCCTCTCAGGCAGACTTGGTTGGGAATCCAACCTTGCTGTCGAATAGAGACGCTGTGCTGTGGCCTTTGGGTTTTCTTCTGGAAAACAGGAAGCGCGGTTATTACTTCTTCCTGCGTCCCTGGCTACGAACGTAATACATCGCCGAGATCACGGTTTTGCCGTCCAGGATCTCTCCTTTGTCGATCAGGCGCAGCAGCCGCGAGAGGGGTACAAATTGCAGCTCAATCGACTCGTCATCTTCGGGCTGGGCCTGCCCTGGGACGAGGTCTTCTGCCAGAAAAACCTGATGCCATTCGCCGAGAAATCCGGGACTTGCGTAGTACTTCACCAACTTCGTCCATTTCTTCGCCTGGTAGCCGGTTTCCTCCAGCAGCTCGCGCTTCGCCGCCTCCAGATGGCTCTCGCCCGGGTCCATTTTGCCCGCCGGCAGCTCGTATAAATACTGCTGCGCCGCGTGCCGGAACTGCCGTTCCAGCAGCACCAGCGGATCCTTCTTGCTTTTCGACCGGTCGACCGCCAGGATCACAGCCGAACCCCCGTGCCGGATCACGTCCCGGGTCACTTCCTTCCCGTTTGGCTCGCGGATCACGTCCGTCTGCACCCGGAAGAGCGGCCCTTCGTACGAGACCTTCGTCGACAGCACTTTGGCCGGACCGCCGGAATCGATCTTCAGCTTGCGCTTCACCGGCGCTGCGTCCGCAACCGCCTTCTTCAGGGACTTCTTCGATCTCGCCTTCTTCGCCATGCTGCCGCCTCCGACCTTTTTACGGTACCATCCGCAGCCACGACTGCTGGGAATTGCGAGCCGCCCCTTTCTGCATCTTCCCGGCAGGCCGCCGCATCCGATTCTCGCGGCCCTCCCCCGGCGCCGCCGCAGCGGCCTCGGTCCACGAATGCTGCCGACGCGCGTGAGAGACTGGAGTGCAGGCCTGCGGCCGTGAACGTCGACTGTTATCCCATCTCGCTCTTGCCCCGGCTCAGCCGGCTGTTTCTCGACTACGCCTCCAGCCGCGAGGGGCTTTCGCCCTTCTACCGCCTCGGCCCGTCGGAAGTTCCCACGGCAGTTCCCGAGCAGAGCCAGGCACACCGCAACGCGGTCGCGGATTTACTCCTCGAGCAAAATCAAAACTGGAATGCCGGATCGAAGACCACGGCGAATATCGAGAAGCTCCGCAATGGGGCTGGTGCGTTCGTCACCGGACAGCAGGTCGCTCTGTTCACCGGGCCGCTTTTCACGCTGCTGAAGGCCGCCACCGTCATTCATCGCGCCCAGGCGGCGAATGCTGTCCCCATCTTCTGGCTGGCCAGCGAGGATCACGATTTCGCCGAAGCCGACCACGTTACGCTGCCCTCGCGCCATGCGCTCCACACTCTGCGCGTTCACGTCGATCCATCGCATCAGGGCCAGCCCGTCGGCGGTCTTCAGCTCGGCCCCGGCATTCAGACCGTTCTCGATCGCGCGGCAGAAATCATCGGCGGCTCGCCGGAGTTCGACCTCCTCTCCGCCTGCTACACACCCGACTCGACCTTCGCGTCGAGCTTCGCGCGTTTCCTCGTGGCGGCCTTCGCCGACTTCGGCCTTATCGTGATCGACGCCTCCACCCGCGCCTTCCATGCGCTCGGCGCGCCGGTCCTCCGCCATGCCCTGGAACACGCCGAGGAACTGGAGACCGCGCTTCACGAGCGGGACAAGCTCCTCGCGGAGCGCGGTTACCACTCCCAGGTGCTGGTTGCGCCCGGCAGCAGCCTGCTTTTCCTTCTGGACGAAACCACTGGAGCGCGCACGCCGCTCCGCCGCAGGAACGGAAACTGGTTCGCCGGCAAAACGCAATACTCTACAGCGGACCTGCTCGGCATCCTCGACGCTGCTCCTGAGCGCCTCAGCCCCAACGCGCTGCTGCGGCCCGTTTTTCAGGATTACCTGCTGCCCACGCTGGCCACCATCGGTGGCCCCGCGGAGATCGCCTATTTTGCCCAGTCGCAGGTGCTCTTCGATGGGATCCTCGGCCGCGCCACGCCTGTACTGCCCCGCCTCAGCGCGACTCTCATCGAGCCCGCCATCGCCCAGGTCATGGCTCGACACGAATTGACCCTGGCTGACATCCTCCAGGCCCATCCCGACGAGTTGGCTCATCGCCTCGGCGCGCGTTCCATGCCGCCGGAAGGGAAACGCCACCTCGCCGCCACCGGTAATGCTCTCAACGATGAGCTGGAGGGACTGCAGGCCTGGGCTGAGTCACTGGACCCCAGCCTCGGCCGCGCCGCTCACGTCTCCGCCTCAAAAATGCGCTACCAGATGAACCGCCTGCGCCGCCTGGCTGCCAACTATCAGCTCCAGCGCGAGGCCAGCATCCGCCGCCATGTAGACACGCTTTGCTTCAACCTCTTCCCCGACCGCCACCCGCAGGAGCGCACTATCGGCGGCGTCGCCTATCTGGCCCGCTACGGCAGTGGGCTGCTGAAGACCCTCGTCGAACAGGCCACGCCCGACTGCACTGGTCATAAAGCCATCTGGCTGTAACCGGACGCAATTGCACCGTCCCGCCGCCCGGTGGTAGAGTCGCCCTGAAACAGGACTTTTCGCGAGGAAAGCTTCAGGACCCGCTGTATGGCTAAATCGAAATCCAACTCGGCCAATTCGGTTTTTGAAATTGCCTGCCCTGACTGCGGGGCCATGCTCAAAGTGGACGCGGCCACCCGCGCCGTTATCGCCCACACGCCTGCCCCCCGCAAGCGCATGTTCGAGGACTTCGACCAGGCCACCCGCGCTCTGCGCGAAGCCGAAGAGCGCAAGGAGAGCCTCTTCCGCCAGTCTCTCGAGGCCGAGAAGAATCGCGAAGACCTGTTCAACAAACGATTTGCAGAGGCGATGAAAAAAGCGAAGGAAACGCCGGACACCGGCAAGCCTCTCCGCGAATTCGATCTTGATTAAAGGCGGCGCATCTCAACTTCTATGGATATTGAAGTCACTCCTATGAAAATCGCCAGGCAAGTGGAAGGCCTTTCGGAAATTCCCTGGACGCGCAGTGTAGCCGCCGGTTCGCTGCTGGTTGGCGCGATCCTGTTGATCACCGGTCATCGCAAGACCGCAATCGCTGTGGCCGTTGCCGGTGGCGCTGTGGCGCTGCTGGAGAATCCGGAAGCCGTCCGCGAATTCTGGGATCAGGCGCCCCGTCTCCTCCGCTCCAGCCAGGACTTCCTCGTTCGCATCGAGGACTTCATGGACGAGCTCAACAAACAAGGCGTCCGCCTCCGCAAAGCTGTCTCCGGCGATTAACGGTCAACCCGGACTCCAGCCGCGATCTCATTCTGCCGCTGCCCCTCCCGAACACCGCGCGGTTGCGAGGCTTCCGTCCGCGCACCGAGTACGGCGCCCTGACTGCCTTCGACTTTGTGTTTCGTTATAGCGGCGATAAGACTTGTCCTCACAGTGAAATTCCGGCGCGTGTCAGCCGCTACACTGAATCCAGATGAAGCGCACCATCACCCACTATGAGCTGGTCCGCAAGCTGGGGGCCGGGGGCAGCGGCATCGTGTACCTCGCCAACGATACCCAGCTCATGCGCCCGGTCGTGCTCAAGGTCCTCAAGCGCGGCGCCCTTACCGAGGAACAGATGCGGAGCACCACCCTGCGCGAAGCGCGCATGGCCTCCGCCATCGAGCATCCCAACGTCTGCGCCATCTACGAAGTCGGCGAAGAGGGCGAGGAAGCCTTCATCGTCATGCAGTACGTGCCGGGGCAGTCGCTCGACAAGCTCATTGCCAAAGGCCCCGCCAGCATGCAGCTGGTCCTCTCAGTCGGCATCCAGATCGCCGACGGCCTCAGCGCCGCCCATTCCCTGGGCATTTTCCATCGCGACCTGAAGCCGGCCAACGTGATGCTCACGGACGGCGGCCTGGCCAAGATTCTCGACTTCGGACTTGCCCGCCGCCTGCCTCCTGAAGAGGCCGAGTTCGACCCCGCCAAAGCCTCGCGGCGCAAGCCCGGCGCGCCCATCGCCACCTATACCGCGCGCGGCGGCACCATCGCCTACATGGCTCCGGAGCAGTTCGTTACCGGGCAGAAGCAGCGTGCAGAGCTGATTTGTGGGCGCTCGGCGTGATCCTCTACGAGCTGGCCAGCGGCCGCCACCCTTTCGCCCGTCCCGATGGCGACGAGTTCCAGAGCATTCGCGCCATCCAGTACTTCGATCCGCCGCCCATCGAGAAAATCCCCGACGAGCTGAACTCCGTCATTTTCTGCCTGCTGAAGAAGACCCCTGCCGAGCGCTATGGCAGCGCTGCCGAAGTCCGCGAGGCGCTCAAGACCATCATGAAGGCGCTGCAGCTGGAAACAGGCATCATTCCCGGCGATGCCGCTGCCGTGCTGCCGCTCTCTACGCCGGCCGAGCAGGAGAAACGCGCCACCGGCCTGCTCTCCATGCTCGCCGAACGGTTCCGCGAATCTTCTGACGACAAGGCCGCGCAGAATACGATCCTCGTCCTGCCCTTCCAGAATCTTGGAGCAGCCGAGGTCGCGCCGCTCTACGGCTTTGCCCTGGCCGACGCCATCGCCACTCGCATCGCCCGCATGTCCTCTCTCGTCGTTCGCCCTTCCAGTGCGCTCATGCATCTGCCCGTAGCCCAGATGGATCCCCTCGAAATCGGGCAGAAGCTTCTCGTCGCCTGGGTCCTCACCGGCAGTTTCATGCGGTCCGAGCAGGGATTCGACCTCAACTGGCAGCTCCTTGAGGTGGGCACGCAAAGCGTGCGCGGCGGCGGCGCCATCAGTGTGCCCTCTTTCGACCTCATCGCGGTGCAGACCGAGATCTGCAACGAGGTCTTCGCCTCTCTCCAGGGCCTGGGGCAGCTCCAGCCCGCCGCCAACCATCAGGGCGTCTCCGCGTACCCGCCAACTCGGCGAAGAACTTTCCGAGGAGTATCTGCAGGCCCGCGCCCTGCTCTCCGGCTTCATGCAGCGCACCGGCAGCCGCGCCGATCTCGAACGCGCCCGCGAGCTCTTCGAAGCCGTCACTGAAAGCGACGCCACCTTCGCGCCCGCGTGGAGCGGCCTCGGCATTGCGCACCTGCAGTACCTTCGCCATGGCTTCGGCGGTCACCTGCACGTCATGGCCGCGCGCAAGTCACTCGACCGGGCCCTTGAGCTCGATGCCGGTTCCATCGAGGCGAATCTCTACCGCGTCTACATGCTTCTTTCCCGCGGGGAAAAAGAAAGCGCCCGTCACGGCATCGAGAACCTGCTCCGCACCGCCGCCAATGACTGGAACGTCCACCTCATCGCCGGCATCACTCTGCGCATCGATGGCATGTACGAAGAGGCTCTCGAGCAGTTCCACCGCTCGCTCATCCTCAATCCGCTCGAACGCCGCCGTCATCTACAATCACCGCGCCCGCGTCTACCAGTACCAAAACCAGCTGGAACTGGCCGAGGAAGAGCTGCAGAAGGGCCTAACCCTGGAGCCCAAATACCCGCTGCTGCGGACGTCGGTCGCCTACCAGCGCATGCGCCAGGGCGACCTGCGCCAGGCCATCAAGCTTCTCGAAGACGTCATCCGCGACGACAGTTCCATGCGCATCGCCGTGCCCACGCTGGCCATGTGCTACGTGCAGATCGGCGACCGCGAGCGTGGCGCCTCGCTCATCGGAGAGGATTCCATTGCCGCCGCCGAAGCCGACAGTGAGATGGCCTATCGCCTTGCCACCTACTTCGCCGTCGATGGCGACGAGAGCGAGGCCCTGCACTGGCTGCGCCGCGCCATCTATCTGGGCAACGAGAACTATCCCTGGTTTTCGAAAAATCCCGCCTGGAATCGCCTCCGCGAGCACGCCGACTTCGAGCGCATCCTCGAAGACCTGAAGAAAAGCTGGCGTCGCAATCAGCGCACCTGGAAGCGCCTGCTCGCAGGGTCGGGCGCGGCGTAGCAACCCTGTTCTCTGGATTCTGACGAAAGAACCAATGGTATGAATATGTACATATTTTAAAATATGTACGATACTGTACATAACCATGCCGCGTCCCTCCAATCGAAAGCAGTATGCAGTGATCACCGCGGATGTGGCGGGGTCGCGCAGGATCGCATCGTTCCGCGCCAAACGGGATCGGCATCTTGCCACGGTCTCCCGGCTGCATCTTGCACAGAAATTGATCCTCACACCGTACACCGTGACGGCATGGGATGAGTTTCAAACGATTCTGCGACAGCCAAAGGATGCTCCGCGCGTGATTCTGGATTTGCGCCGCCTCTTCTACCCGATGCAGTTGCGGGTCGCCGTTGGCATCGGCACAGTGACCGAGGCCCATAAGGCGCCGATCAACCGCTACGCCGGCGGAGAGGCTTTTGAGCGGGCCCGCAACGCGGCAGACCGCCTGAAGCGCGGTTCACCGAAGTATCGCCTCTTCACCCGTTTCGAATCCGGTATAGACGTCTTCGACGCGATTGCAAATACGATCTATCGCCTGCAGGATGCGCTCGTCGAAAAAACCACGGCACGTCAATGGGCCACCATCAACGCACAGATCGACACGGACCGCCAGGATGCAACCGCCCGGAGGCTGGACCTCGATGTCTCGACCGTGTCGAGAAATCTCAAGAGAGGGTACTATTGGCATCTAATCGAGACGTCCGAAGCCATGGAGAAGATCGTTAAGGCGTATTTTTGAACTTGTATCGGTTCGTACAAGAATTAAAAAGTGGACGATTTCATGCAACCGCTCCCGTCTGCCTTTCTCGCGCTTCTTCTGGCTCATCTGCTGGGCGACTTCCTCCTGCAGCCGGAATGGATCGCCAGAAACAAAGCCGGGCGTTTGCTTCCGATGCTCCTGCATGGCGCAGTGCACGGATTGCTGGCATGGGCCTGTCTGGTGTTCTTCGGGCGCCTGCCCTTCCTGTCGATTCGAAATCAGCTGGTGATTGTCGGCTATGTCGTCGTTCATCTCGCCATCGACGGGCTAAAGTCGTTCCTGATCGGGCGATCCGTCCTGCCGGATAATGCAGGCACTTTTCTGCTGGATCAATTACTCCATGGCGTTGTCATCGCAGCAGTGGCGCTGCTTGTCAGCGACAGCCGGCTCGCTGCCCTGGCGGACATTCTGCACATCTCCTCCTCGGCACGAAGCCGGATCCTTGAAGTGTCCGTGGTTTATGTGGCCATCGTATTCGGTGGCGGATATCTGATCCGGTCCATCACCCGGGGGATTGCGGGAAACATTAGTGCGGAAGCGCCGCAGCAGCTACAGAATGCGGGACTCTACATAGGATGGATCGAGAGGGCCCTGGTTATTACTGCCATCGCGATGCAATCGCCCGCTCTCGCAGGCCTCATTCTCACCGGCAAATCGATCGCCCGCTTCCCGGAATTCAAAGAACCAAGATTTGCCGAATATTTCCTGATCGGCACGCTCCTCAGCATTTCGCTTGCCGTCTTCGGCGGCATCCTGCTCCAGTACTTCCTGTACGGAACCGTCTCGCTGAAGTAGGAAAGCGAGGCGCCCTAATCCAGCCGGTACTTCGTCTCCGCCAGCCGGTACAGCGGCCGCCACACCAGCCGATTGATGGTCACCACCATCAGCGCCATGATCATCGTCGCCGCCAGCAGCACGGGAAAATTCCCCGCATCGCTGGCCGCGCTGATCTGCGCTCCCACTCCCAGCGTCGCCAGCGTCTGCCCGCGCAGCTTGAAGTACTCAGCCATAATCGACGCGTTCCACGCTCCACCGGACGCCGTCACCAGCCCCGTGATCAGGAACGGGAAAATTCCCGGCAGGATCACCGTCTTCCAGCGCTGGATGTCGCCGAAGCGGAACAGCCGCGCCACCTCGCGCAGCTCCGACGGAATGGCCTGCGCGCCGGCAATCACGTTGAACAGGATGTACCACTGCGCAGCCAGCAACATCAGGATCACCGACCCCACACCCAGTCCCACACCGATCCGGGCCAGCGCCAGAAGGATGATGGGGAAGAACGCCGTCGCCGGAAACGACGCCGCAATCTGGGCAATCGGCTGCGCCCAGGTGGAAAACCGCGGGTTGAAACCAATGGCCACGCCCACGGGAATCGTCCACAGCGACGCCAGCAGCAGAGCCACATTAACGCGCAGGAACGTCAGGCTCGCTCCCGCCAGCAGATGCGCGAGCTCCCCGCCGCGAATCTGCCGCAACAGCAGCAGCGCATGGAACGCCGCGATGCCGATCGCCACCAGCAGCACCACTCCCACGACAACGTAGGCCGCCGTCGCACCCTTTTTCGGTTCGATCGCAAGAGGCTTCGGCTTGCTTCGCGTTCGCCGCGCTGCAACATCCGTGTAGAACCGCTCCGCCAGCGGTCGAAACGTGTAGCGGTTGATCATCCCCAGCACGCTCGAGTTGCGCAGCGCATCCAGTACCGGCGACGTGACCCGGTTGCTGCTCTCCACCGTCTCAAATTTGAATTTGTCCGACCACGCAATCAGCGGCCGCCACAGCAGCTGGTCGGTCAGCACGATGATCAGCAGCATGGTCACCAGACCGTAGACCATAGCGCCGGTATCGCCGTTCGACGCCGCCGTCTGCAGATACGAGCCCAGTCCCGGCAACCGAAAATTGCGGCTGCCCACCGGAAACATCTCGCACAGCATCAGCGCGAACCAGCCGTTGGCCACTGACACCATCGAGTTCCACACCAGCCCGATCGCCCCGAACGGCAATTCCAGCTGGAACAAACGCTGCAGCCGCGAGAACCGGTTGATCTCGGTTGCTTCCATCAGCTCCCGGGGAATGCTCTTGAGCGAGGTGTAGAAGCTGAACGCCATGTTCCACACTTCGCCCGTGAAGATGAGCAGGATCGCGCCAAACTCAATCCCGATTTGCCGGGAAGGGAACAGCGACATCATCGCCAGCATCACGCCGGGCAAAAAACTCAGCACCGGGATCGACTGCAGGATGTCCAGAGTCGCGATCAGCAGCGCCTCAATGCGCTTGTTATAGGCGGCCGTGTACCCGTAAGCGACCGCGAAAAACAGACTCAGCGCGTAGGCGACGAAGATCCGTACCAGCGAGTAGAAAGCGTACAGCGGCAGGTGCGAAGGCGATCGCTGGATTGCCACTTCAGGAATGGCCGAGCTGAACCAGAACTTCGCGATCCACAGAATCGCGTAAAACAGCGCCAGCAGAGCCCCCGCCACGCTCACGTCGATGAAGAACGGCCAGGTCCGCTCCATCACCAGCGCGCGGCTGAGGGTGAAGCGCGGTCTCATCCCGCCTTCTCCTCTTCGCGCGGGCCCTCGGTTATGTCTTCGCCCGGTCCGTCGCCGTTCTCTTCGCCTTCGTGCTCATGCAGCACAAAGCGCCGCCGCCCATCGTCCCAGTCGAACAGCTCCGCATAGCGCCCCCAGTTGATGGCCGTCTCCAGCTGGTTCCGGCACTCTTCGTCGCTGAACTGCTCGTCCAGCATGTCGAGGAAGAAATCCTCGGGCACAGAATGATCACTCTTGTTCCTCGAGCGCCCGGCTGATCTGCCGCAGCAGCAGCACGTGATCCACCGCCGCCCTGCGGAACAGCTCCTTCTGCTGCAGGATCTCCGCCTGCGCGTAGGCCCGGCCCTCCGGCGTGATTGCCGCGTCGCCTTCCTCCACCTTCAGGAAGCCCAGCAGCTGCGCCGCTTCGACGATCGGGAACAGGTCATCGATCTCGAAGGCCAGCTCGTCCGCCAGCCGGTAGATGTCGGTTCCCGTCCAGATCGATGATCAGTTCCAGCAGGCCGGCAATGCCGCCCGGCCGCGCATGCGGCAGCATCTCGTAGTGCATCTGCCGCTGGTCCCGAATCGCCGGCCGCCCTCCAGCACCGGCACCTCCGCCGGCTGCACATCGGGCCGCGTCAGCACTTTATAGATGTAGTCCACCAGCTGCGTGAACGCAGGATTCTTCCGCTCCCGCGGATGCGCCAGCGTCACCTTAAAATCCGTGCGCACGTGCCCGGGATTCCGTCCCAGCACGATGATCCTGTCCGCCAGCAGCACCGCTTCGTCGATATTATGCGTGACCAGGAAGATGGACTGCGTAGGAATAGTCTTTTTCTGCCACAGCTCCAGCAGTTCGCCGCGCAGGTTATCGGCGGTCAGCACATCCAGCGCGGAGAACGGCTCGTCCATAAACAGGACCTCTGGCTCCACCACCAGCGCCCGGGCAAATCCCACCCGCTGCCGCATCCCGCCCGACAGCTCTTTTGGATAGGCCGCCTCAAATCCGTCCAGGCCCACGGTGTCCAGAATCTTCAGGCTGCGGCGATGGCGCTGCGACACTTCCATTCCCCGCGCCTGCAGCGGAGCTTCAACGTTTTCCCGTACCGTCAGCCAGGGAAACAGCGCGAAGCTCTGGAAGACGATGGAGACGTTCACATCCACCGAGCGCACATCGTGCCCGTGCCATAACACGCTGCCCGCCGAGGGCAGAGACAATCCGGAGAGCATCCGCAGCAGGGTCGACTTGCCCGACCCTGAAGGCCCCAGCAGCGCGACGATTTCCCCCGCGCAAATCTGCAGGTCCGTCGGCGCGATCACCTGGATGCGCGCGTCCCGCGACTGCGAGTAGAACTTCTCGACCTGCCGTGCCTCGATGATCGGGTCCGTCATCGCGATGCCGCCTGTCGCTCCTTCGATTTCCGGGGCTTCCGCCCCGCTGACGCCGGGGAACAGTCATGCCACAGCCAGATTCTTTTCTGCTCAGTGGTTCAAAAAAGTGTAAGGTGGGACCGTTGCTCCAGGATGAAGCATCTTCCGCCTTCAGCGTATCATCATAGGTGGAGGTCATCCGGCGTGGCTTGTCCCCGGCACGCCGCTGGCAGTATGCCAACCTCCGTTTTCCCTGATTCTTTTCACGATAAGGAACTGGAAAGAGACGAATGTCCGAACCGCAGGCGACGAACCAGGCGAAACCCAGGGTGCTGGTGGCGGATGACGAGCGCGTCATTGCCGACACTCTGGCGATCATCCTCAACCAGGCCGGCTTCGAGGCCACAGCCGTTTACAGCGGCGAAAGGGCCGTTGAAATGGTCCAGATCCTCAACCCGACATGCTCATCAGCGATGTCATCATGGCCGATTTGAACGGCATCGACGCCGCCATTCAGATTCGCGCCATGCTGCCCGGCTGCAAGATTCTGCTCTTCTCCGGTCAGGCGGCTACTGCCGATCTGCTGGACCGCGTCCGCGTCCCAGGGCCACGGTTCGAGATCCTCGCCAGCCCGTCCCCCCAGGATTTGCTCGCCCGTCTGCGCAGCTCATCCTGCTCCGCAATTCATACACAGTGCGCACCCGGAGAGGGTTCTCCCGGTTTTCCTCGCTGCGAACTTTCTCCCCGCGGAAACCACGTGATCTGCGCCGATACCGCCGTATCGCTCTGCTTTCCGGTCACGTAGATCGGCGCCTTCCAGCCCTCATACTGCACCCGTCCGAGGACCTCGATGTCCTGGCCGATGCGCTTCCGCACCACGCCTGCGAAGTCATTCTGCGTCGTCCCGCCGGGAATGAACTCCGCCGATGCCTTCGCGTTCCGGTACATGAACTGAATATCTTCCTCGCGGCGAAAGTGATACGTCAGCCACGCTGGCCGCCCTTGCCCTGGCGCCCCACCCCGTCCGGCAGAAAGCCCTTGTTGGTCGGGACCCTGCTTCTGCACCACTTCCCAGTACAGGAAATTACCGTCGTTAATGGGCTGGCCTGTGACAGTGCTGTGGCTCGCCGGCTCGGTGTTCGCGCCTTCTACCCGCAGATCCATCTGGTGCAGCCCGGGAAACTGCGCCAGGTAAATGCCGATGCACGCCGGACCGTCGCGGCGCGCTGATCGGGTTACATCGTCGTGTACCAGCGAGTCCGTGTACAACGTCACCCACTTCTGCAGATGCGGCAGCCGCCACTCGAAATCAAATGTGCCGAAGCGTGCGCCCGGATCGGTCCGCGAAAATTTCTCCGCCGCGGTAACGTTCTGGAAACTGAAGAAGCTCTTCAGAAACGTGTGCAGCGTGATTGGCTCGTGTCCCTTGCCGCCCCAGATCACCATGCGGCTGAACCCAAATTCCAGATCGCGATAGGGCTTGAAGCTGAGCTTCTCCACATGCACCCACGGATCGTCGGGATCCGTGTGCCCCTTCAGGCTGCCCACGAAAAAGTCATAGCGGAAGGGTCCCGTCAGCCGCGACAGCAGCGGAATCCGCAGCGGTTCCACACGATTAATCTCAAAGTCGTAGATGTCCTCGGCGTTGTCGCTCCACAGCATGCTTGCGCCCTGATCGGGTCCCATCCAGTGGTCGCTCTTTCCGAAGGAAATCTCATGGCCCAGCAGATGGTAGGAGAGATTCGCCTCTAGAATCCGAGCAAAGTTCGCTGACGCGATCGGCCCCTGAGGAATCGTGTCCTGCACCGGGTTACTCGCGATGGGAATCTCGTCGTCGGTGGAGAGCAGCGCCGCCAGCGCTGGAGAATACCCAACCGCGCTCGGCGCGTGCTGGTACTCTCCACGGAAATACAGCGAGAAGCGTCCTGCCATAGCCCGCGCACTGAATCCCGAATAGTTGTTGAAGCCGCCCTCGTACGGGCGCCCGTAATCGTTAATGATCGACTGCCCCAAATGGAAGCTGTCCCGCAGCGGCGTCCCGTTGATTCCGCGGAGATTTGTGTACACGCTTTCCAGGGTCGCATGCGGATGGTTCAGCTCCGACGCATTGTCGATATCCGGCTGTACCTCATCCAGCACCGCCTGATAAATCGACCGCGCCTCATCGTTGTTCGTGTCCGTGTCGATGCGATCCGCGCTCTGCTCCAGCATGTGGGCGATGCTCAGCCGCGTCCACGGCCGCAGTCCCAAAAAAGCGGAATCCAGGTAGCCCAGAGAGTGCAGCCGATCCAGCGCCGGATAGATCCAGCTGTCCATCGGCACGTAGCTCGACCCTTCCGAGCTGGTCTCGATCATGGGAACCGGCGGCTTGTAATTCGGAGGGAACGGCTGCTGCGTGGTGGTTTGTGCCTGTGTCTGGAGCAAAACCGCGCCGGCCAGCAAGCCGGCAGCCAAAAAGCAAAAGCGTCTCAAGCGGACCTCGGTGGGGGAGTGCCTGTCCCGGCAATTGCGAGTCACAAACGGCATGCCGTTGATTTCAGCCTGGAGGATGCGACCTGCACTGTCAAGCGGTGCAGGCCGAGCATGAAGACTCCGTCATCTGAGCCATCATCGCTTCAGCTACCAGCTACGGGCTACCAGCTACCAGCTACCTCACAAATGTGCCGGGTCCTCGCGTTCCGCATCCACGCCCAGCTCCGCCATCGCCGCCTGCGCCTTCTTCGCGTCGAACTTGCCCTCGCGCGCCAGCTTCGATAACGTCGCCGCCACCACCGCCTCCGCATTCACTTCAAAGTGCCGCCGCAGATGCTCGCGGTTGTCGCTGCGCCCAAAGCCATCCGTCCCCAGGCTCACCAGACGCGTCGTCAGCCACGGAGCCAGCTGGTCCGGCACCGCCTTCATGTAATCCGATGCGGCAATAATCGGCCCCTTCGTCTTGCCCATCACGGACACAATGTACGGCGTTTTCTCCGAAGTTGCGGGATGCAGCCGGTTCCATCGCTCCACGCCCAGCGCCTCGCGCCGCAGCTCGTTGTAGCTGGTCACGCTCCACACATCCGTCGCCACGTCGTACTTTTCCGCGAGAATCGTCTGCGCGCGCAACACCTCGTTCAGAATGGGACCGCTGCCGAAAAGCTGCGCCACCGCCTTGCCGCCCTCCGTCGCCTTGAGCTTGTAGATGCCGCGCAGAATGCCTTCCTCAACGCCCTGCGGCATCTCCGGCATCGCGTAATCCTCGTTGTACATGGTGATGTAGTAGAAGAGGTCTTCGCCCTTCTCATACATCCGCTTCATGCCGTCCTGCAGGATTACCGCCATCTCGTACACATACGCCGGGTCGTAGCTCACGCACGTCGGAATCACGCTCATCAGCACATGACTGTGCCCATCCTGGTGCTGCAGGCCTTCGCCGGTCATCGTCGTGCGCCCGGCCGTGCCCGCCATCAAAAAGCCCTTGCCCCGCGCATCGGCAAACGCCCACATCATGTCGCCCACTCGCTGGAATCCGAACATCGAGTAGTACATATAGAACGGAATCGTCGGCACCAGATAATTCGCGTACCCCGTGCCCGCCGCCGTGAACGACGCCATCGACCCCGCTTCCGTGATGCCTTCCTCCAGGATCTGTCCGTCTTTCTCCTCGCGGTAGTACAGCAGCATGTCCACGTCGTGCGGCTTGTACTTCTGCCCCTCACTCGCGTAAATGCCCACCTGCCGGATCGCCGACTCCAGTCCGAACGTCCTGCCTTCGTCCGGAACAATCGGTACCACCAGCTTGCCGATTTTCGCGTCCTTCATCAGGTGCCGCAGGATGCTCACGAACCCCATAGTCGTTGAAACCGCGCGTCCCCGCGATCCGCCTGTCCACTCCGCCAGCTCGCTCAGCTCCGGCGCCTTAAACTCGATCGGCGGCACATCGCGCTTCGGCATGTAGCCGCCCAGGCCCAGCCGCCGCTCGTGCATGTACTGCATCTCCGGCGCGTCCTTCGGCGGCACGAACAGCTTGCCGGCCCGCGCGTCCTTCTCCGGAATCGGCAGATCGTACCGGTGGATGAAGTCCACCAGCGCGTCGTCCGCCACCTTTTTTTCCTGGTGCGAGGCGTTGCGCGCCTGCGTGCTTCCCAGCCCGTACCCCTTCACCGTCTTGGCCAGGATCACCGTCGGCCCGCCCTTGTGCTCGGTCGCCCGCTTGTACGCGTTATAAATCTTCCTCGCATCGTGTCCGCCGCGGTGCAGGTGGAAGATCTCGTCGTCGGACATATCCTTCACCAGCTCCAGCAGCTCCGGATACTTCCCGAAAAACTCGCTCCGGATATACGCGCCGCCCTTCGCCTTGAAGGCCTGATACTCCCCATCCACGCACTCTTCCATGCGCTTCAGCAGCAGCCGGTGTGGTCTCGCTCGAACAGCGCATCCCAGTCCGAGCCCCAGATCACCTTCAGCACGTTCCAGCCCGCGCCTCTGAACACCGCCTCCAGCTCGTCGATGATCCGGCCGTTGCCGCGCACCGGCCCGTCCAGCCGCTGCAGGTTGCAGTTGATCACGAAAATGAGATTGTCCAGCTTCTCGCGCTTCGCAATCGACAGCGCTCCCAGCGTGTCCACCTCATCCGTCTCGCCGTCGCCGATGAACGCCCAGATCTTGCGCGGCGTCTTCTCGATCAGCCCGCGATTTTCGAGATACCGCATAAACCGCGCCTGATATACCGCGTTCAGCGGCCCAATCCCCATCGACACCGTCGGAAACCGCCAGAAGTCCGGCATCAGCCACGGGTGGGGATACGACGACAGTCCCGGCGTCTCCCGCAACTCGTGCCGGAAGTTCAGCACCCGCTGCTCGTCCAGACGCCCCAGCAGAAACGCGCGCGCATAGATGCCCGGCGCTCGCGTGGCCCTGGAAATAAATCAGATCGCCCGGCTGCTCGCCATATTTCGCGTGGAAGAAATGATTGAAGCCCACCTCCAGCAGAGTTGCCAGTGACGAGTACGTCGCGATGTGTCCGCCAATGCCGGGGTCCTTCTTATTCTGCCCGTGCACCATGGCCATCGCGTTCCACCGGATCAGCGCCTCGATCCGCCGCTCCATCTTGCGATCGCCTGGGTAGGGAACTTCCTCATGCTTGGGAATCGTGTTCACGTACGGCGTGGTCAGCTCGCTCGGCTGCGAAATGCCCGCTTCGCGCGCCCGCTGCTTCAGCGCTGCCAGCAGCTCCGCGCCCTGCTCCGGCCCCTCGGCCACTACCATGTCGTCAAACGCTTCGATCCACTCCCGAAGCTCCTGCTGAAAATCGCTCTGTACCGGATTGCTCACTTTCGTTGCCATAAACTCTCTCTTCTGCGCTCGGTCGCCGGGGCGAGGCGCAACTCCTGAATGTTCTCGCCGGCTCCTGCCGCGTCGCTCTCCGACCCATGCCTGGCCTGCAGCTCGGCTGCAATCTCGCGCCGCCATGCCTGCGCCGGCAGACCGCGCGCCGTCAGCCACTCTTCCAGATGTCCGACAGCATCTCCGTTGTTGTTCGACCGCCACCGCACGCACTGGATGCGCGTCGGACCGCTGCCCTCGCGCGCCCGCGCCATCGATTCATGCGCCACCCGATAGATCGCGATCACGTCCTCCGCATCCACCGGAATCGCCGGCATCGCGCCGATCTTCTGCGGCAGCGGAGCGGAGGCCGTCTTCGCCCCTGCGCCGTTCGCTTTCCGCCAATCTTCGACAAACAAGACCGGCAGTTTCGCCTCATCGGCCAGCTGGTGCGCCTCACGCAGAATTGGATCGTTGCCCGGTCCCGTGCACACAATCACCGTCAGCCGCTCGTTCTTCCGCAGCCGATCGGCCGCCGCGCCGCTCAAGGCTGCAATCACCTGCTCTTCGAACTCCGCCACAGTCCCGCGCTCCTGGACCACCACCACATCGTCGCTGCGCAAATCCGCGGCCACGCTCGCCATTGCCGCGTTCAGTCCATCGCCGCCCGCGTCCTGCGCGCGCTCCAGCGCCAGCGTATACAGCCGCCGAAACTTTGCATCGCTGATCAGAGTGTGCCCGTGCTTGCCGGACGCAACCCTGCTCCTCGCCTCATTGCCCATGTGTCTTTGTGATGTTCCTTTGCGACCGCCGGATTCGGGGGTTCGCCGCTCCGGAGCGCCTATCCATCTCACTGCGCTGCGCGGAGCAGAACCGGCTCTTTCAAAATTGTAGCGCAGCCGCGCGTTGCTCTTCTCGTCGTGGGACGAGATGCGAGTGCGGGTCCGGCGCTTTCCAGGTTTTCAACAGTTTTGTGAATAACCCTGTGCATTTCCTGTCCGACGATGCGTCGGACACAGAAACGAGGCGGACTTGAGCGTTCTGCACTCCCTGCGATGCAACCGCGAGTCCTCTCATTCCTGACGTCATCACGATGTCCGCAAATGTCCGCTGCCTAAGAAGCGATCTGCGTTCACCCACTCACAGCTCTCTCTCGCGGTTACTGTTGTACGCGAACACCGCGCGCGGCGACCCGGCATCGAAACGCTATCCGCTATCCGCTATCCGCTATCCGCTATCTTCTAAACCCTAATCCCTAGTCTCTGCCGTCAAGTCGAGTAGTCCGCATTGATGTGCACGTACTCCGTAGTCAAATCGCAGGTCCAGTACGTGCACCGCCCCGCGCCCGCGCCCACCGCAATGCGAATCGCATACTCCCGCTGCGCGAGATACGCATGCGCCGCCTTCTCGTCATACTGCGGCGCGCGTCCGCCCTTGACGCAAATCGGCAGCGTGCCAAACCAGATCGCAATCTGCTCCGGATCAAACTCCGCGCCCGAGTAGCCCACCGCCGCCATCAGGCGTCCCCAGTTAGGATCGGAGCCCGCCCACGCCGTCTTCACCAGCGGCGAGTTGGCGATGGCCTTCGCAATCTTCACCGCGTCCGCGTCCGACGCCGCGCCTTCGATCTGCAGCTCCACCACATGCGTCACGCCTTCGCCATCGGAAACGATCTGTTTTGCCAGGGACGTGCACACCTCCGTCAGCGCCCGCGCAAAATCCGCATCCTCGGCCCAGACATCCGCCCCCGACGCGCCCGACGCCATCAGCAGCGCCGTGTCGTTGGTCGAGGTGTCTCCATCAATCGAGATGCGGTTGAAGCTCGCCTCCACCGCGCCCCGCAGGTAGCGCTCCAGCGCCGTCGGATGCACCGCCGCATCCGTGAACAGATACACCAGCAGCGTCGCGTGCAGCGGAGAAGCGCCCGTCGCGCTCGCCGGCACCAGCTGTGGATGGATCATCCCCGCGCCTTTGCACACGCCTGCAATGCGCACCGTTTTGTCGCCGGCCTGCACCGTCGCATGCGCCACCTTCGCCCGCGTATCCGTCGTCAGGATCGCCTGCGCGAATGCCGCGAATCCCTCAGCGTTCGGCGCCAGCGCCTTCTTCACCTCCGGCAGCGCCGCCACCAGCTTCTCCGCCGGCAGCGGTACTCCGATAATCCCCGTCGAAGAAGGGAAGACCTCGTGCCCTTCGCAGCCAAACGTCTTCGCCGCTACCGCGCAAACTTGCTCGGTCGCTTTGAGTCCTGCCGCGCCGGTAGCGCAGTTTGCGTTCCCGGCATTCACGGCCACCACGCGCATCAGGCCCGCGCTGCGCTCCAGATGCCGCCGTCCCACAACCAGCGGCGCCGCCTGCACCCGGTTCGCGGTGAACATTGCTGCAGCGCTGGCAATCCGGTCTGCAACGGCCACTGCAAAGTCCGGCTTGCCGCTGGGCTTGATGCCTGCCTTCACCGCCGCGAACCGAAATCCGCGCGGCAGCGCTTCAGAAGAGATCAAAGTTACTTCATTCATGGGCAATGTCTCACTCTACCAACTCTCGGCTTTGCCATAATCGCTTCAGCGGTCATGACGAATCAAACCGAATTCCTCCTCATGCACGATGTCAAAGTCGCCCGCGGCGACAACGTCGTCCTTCACGACATCTCCCTCCGCATCGCCAGCGGCGAGCACGTTGCCATCCTCGGCCCCAACGGCTGTGGCAAGTCCACGCTCATTAAGACCATCACCTGCCAGTGCTATCCCATCGTCACCCCGACGACGGAGCTGCGTCTCCTCGGTCGCACTCGCTGGGACGTCTCCCAGCTCCGCGCCCACCTCGGCGTCGTCTCCGCCGAGCTTCCCGGCGAGCGCACCCCGGTCACCTCCGGCCTCGACGCCGTCATCGCGGGGTTCTTCTCCGCCTCCACTCTCTGGCCCAATCTTCACGTCACGCCGGAAATGCACGAGCGCGCCCATCAGGCTCTCCACCTCATGCAGGCTACGCATCTGGAAACGAAGCTTGTCGGACAAATGTCTGCCGGCGAACAGCGCCGCATCATGATCGCCCGCGCCCTTGTCCATCAGCCGGAGATGCTCCTCCTCGACGAGCCCTCCAACGCCCTCGACCTCGCCGCTCAGCGCGAGCTGCGCGAAGCCCTCCGCCGCGTCGCCCGCCAGGGCGTCGGCATTCTCATGGTCACGCATCACCTCGCCGACATTCTGCCCGAGATCGACCGCGTCATCATGATGAAAGACGGCCGCATCTTCGCCGACGGTCCTAAACAGCAGCTCCTCACTCCCGAAAAACTCCGCGATCTCTTCGGCGTCGAAATGCATCTGCTCGAACGCGACGGCTTCTGGCACTCCTGGTAGGTGGGATGTCGAACGAGCGTCCGACGCCCGTCCGACAATTTTCCAACCCGCCGCCTGCCTCCCCGGATTCCCGCCCCTTGCGCGCTCGCGTCGCCCGGCGTTAACTTAGCCGTACACGGGAAAGGAGGATGATCCAGCTAATGAAAAATTCTGATGGTAGTAGTACCCGCAGGACCCTACGTGAGGTGACTGAGGCTTAGAGCCGCTCCTGGCTCCAGTGAACTAAGTCCTGGCGTAACCCAAACGCCGAGGCCACTCCGAAAGCGGGGGCGCCTCAGGTCAATCTCAACAGTCCACCGGTGATCAAGGCCCGTATGCCCAATCTGGCTGCGGGCCTTTCACATTTGTCGGCCAGGCGTCTTTCCGCCCTTCTCATTTGCAGATGACCATGGGATAATGACCATAGTCATTGAGCGGAGCGTTTCCCATGAAAACTATTGGCGCCGGCGCCTTCAAAGCCAAATGCCTCTCCATCATGGATGAAGTCCACAACGGACATGGCGAGATCACCGTCACCAAACGTGGCAAACCCTTCGTCAAAATCGTTCCCGTCCAACCCGAAAAGCCGGAGAGCATCTTCGGATTTCTGAGGGGCAGAGCAAAAATCGTCGGGGACATCATGGAGCCGACCATGAGCGACGACGATGTCGCTCGCTGGGAGCGCGAATGGGATGATCTGACCCGATGATCCTGCTCGATACCCACGCCGCAATCTGGCTGGCCCTCAGTCCGGAGCGATTGTCGAGCTCCGCGCGCGGCGTCATCGGGGACAATGTCCCCGATGGCCTGGCCCTCAGCTCGCAATCGCTCTACGAAATCGCCTGGCTGGTTGTTCGAAGACGAATCCTCCCCAATGAGCCGCTCGACACACTCATTCACAGTCTCCAATCCCGGTTCAGTGTTTTCCCGCTCACGCCAGCCATCGCCATAATGGCCGCCCAACTTCCCGCAACCTTCCCGTCCGACCCCTTTGACCGCATCATCGCCGCCACGGCCATCGTAGAGCACATTCCCCTAATCACTGCCGACCGGCACATCCGCCGCTCCAAGGCCGTGCGCACCATCTGGTAAGCGCTCCCACCGCCCCCCGCAGCCGCCTTACAATATCCCCATGGAACCCCTCGTCATCGCAGGCAAAGCCTTCCAGTCGCGCCTCATCGTCGGCACCGGCAAATATCGCAACGGTCCCGAGACCCAGGCCGCCATTGAAGCCTCCGGCGCCGAGATGGTCACCGTCGCCGTCCGTCGCGTCAATCTCGACCGCTCGAAGGACTCCCTGCTCGACTTCATCGATCCGCAGCGCTATTTCCTGCTGCCTAACACCGCCGGTTGTTATACCGCCGATGAAGCCATCCGCGCCGCGCGCCTCGGCCGCGAAGTCGGCCTCTCCGACTGGGTCAAGATTGAAGTCATCGGCGACAAGGCCACGCTCTACCCCGACGTCCAGGCCACCCTCGAAGCCACCCGCGTTCTCGTGAAGAAGGCTTCACCGTCCTGCCCTACACCTCCGACGACATCGTCTTCGCCCACCGCCTCATCGAAGCCGGTGCCGCCGCCGTCATGCCTCTTGGCCGCCCCCATCGGTTCCGGCCTCGGCATCCAGAACACGCGCTAACCTCCAGATCCTGCGCGAACTGATCACCGAGGTTCCCCTCATCGTCGACGCCGGCGTGGGCACCGCCTCCGATGCCGCCCTCGCCATGGAGATGGGCGCGGACGCCGTGCTCATGAACACCGCGATCGCCGCAGCCGCTGGACCCCATCCTCATGGCCGAGGCCATGCAGCACGGAGTCCTTGCCGGACGCGAGGCGTATCTCGCTGGCCGCATGCCCCGCAAGCCTCTACGCCACCGCCAGCTCGCCGCTCGAAGGCGTTTCCCGCTGAACGCCGCGGCCCTGCATTCCCTCAGATCCGAGCCTTTCCCGCTCGGCATAATCACCCCGTTACTCGCGCAGTGCTGACCCGTTCCCCTGCCGCCCCGCCTGCGCTACACTGAGCCTGGAAATCCTTCCGGCGATCCGCTGTTTCTGCTGAGGGCTGTCCATGCGTGTCTGCGGTATCGACTGTGGCACTGAAACGACGGGCTACGGCATCGTCGAATGCGACGATCGCTCTCCCCGCATCGGCCAGGCTCCCCGTTTGCTTTCTCTGGATGCCGGTGGCATCTGCCCACCCCGCAAAGCCGCTCTGCCGGCCCGCCTCGCTTTCATTTACGTCCAGCTGACCACGCTCCTCGAGCAATACCGCCCCGACGTCGTCGCCGTGGAGGAAGTTTTTTACTCGGTCAATGCCAAATCCGCTATCAAGCTGGGCCACATCCGCGGAGTAGCGCTGCTGGCCGCCGCCACCGCCGGCA
>CAVPCE010000142.1:0-29280 GCA_963702295.1 uncultured Acidobacteriaceae bacterium
ACTGGCAACTCGGCCTCGGACACGCCTTCGAGATCGATCCGGACGTGCCCGACTCGTTCCGCCTGGAACTCGCGCACGCGCTGCTGGCGCGCACGCTGTTCCCCGACGCGCCGCTCAAGTGGATGCCGCCGACCAAGCACATGACCGGCGACATCTTCCGCGGGTATCTGCTCGACGGGTTCTTCAACCTGGCCGGGGCGCTGACCGGACAGGGGATCCTGCTGGTGGGCATGATGACCGAGGCGGTGGTCACGCCGTTCCTGTCCGACCGCGACCTGGCGCTGCGCAACGTGCGCTATGTGCTGGACGCCGCCGGGAACCTCGGCGAGGACCTGCACCCCGCGCCAGACGGCTTCATCGCGACACGGGCCCGGCATGTGCTGGACGAGGCCGTCGGTTTGCTCGAGCGTATGGACGCCGACACGCTGCTGTCCGCGATCGGCGACGGGACGTTCGGCCTGATGCGCCGGCCGGCGCACGGTGGCAAGGGGTACGACGGGGTGTTCGCGCACGCCGAGGGGTACTTCAACCCGGCCACCGAGATCCTGGAGGAGGGCCGGTGACCGAGGTGACGACCCAGGTGACTCAGGACGCGCAGATCGTGCGCCCCTACGGCGACACCACCGGGGACGGGATGGTGCAGCTGTCGTTCACCCTGCCCATCCCGCTCGACGCGCGCGCCGAGGGCGCGGCCCTGCAGCTGGCCGGGAAGATGGGGATGGAGCCCGCGATGGTGGTGCACACCAGGGCGATGGGTCCTGACTTCACCTTCTTCATCGTCTACGGCCGGGTCGGTCATCTGGTGGATCTGGCGCAGGTGCGGGTGCGCGAACGGGAGTACCCGCTGCTGTCCGCGAACGAGGTCAACCTCGCGGTCCGCACCCACCTGCGGCGGCGCATGGTCGTGGTCGGGGCCTGCATCGGCACCGACGCGCACACGGTCGGCATCGACGCGATCCTCGACATCAAGGGGTTCGCGGGCGAAAAGGGCCTGGAGTATTACCGCGAGTTCAAGGTGGTGAACCTGGGCGCGCAGGTGCCTGTGCCGGAGTTGGTGGCACACGCGCGGACCGAGAACGCCGACGCGGTCCTCGTCTCGCAGGTGGTCACACAGAAGGACGCGCACCTGCACAACACCCGCGAGCTCGCCGCGGCGTTCCGGGCGGAGTTCGGGGCCGACCGGCCGCTGCTCATCGTCGGCGGCCCGCGCTTCGACCCCGGCGCGAGCGCGGATCTCGGGGTGGACCGCATCTTCGCCAGGGGCACCACGCCGCGCGACGTCGCCAGCTACCTCGTCCATACGCTCGTCGAGCGGGCTTCGCGCGGTGCTGACACTGAAAGCCTTGCCGACGCGACTGAGAAGGCCAACGCGTGACCGAGACCGGGACCGGGACGCAGGTCCAAGCGGCCGACCCACGGCTCGGCGTCACCGTCACGCACCGCAGGTATGTCCCCTACTCGCACGCGCACTACGGCGGCAACCTGGTCGACGGCGCATACGTGCTCTCCATGTTCGGCGACGTGGCGACCGAGCTCGCGATCCGGACCGACGGGGACGAAAGCCTGCTGGCCGGCTACGAGTCGGTGCAACTGCTCGCGCCGGTTCACGGCGGCGACGTCCTGGAGGCGAGTGCAACGGTGATCCGCGTCGGCAGGCGCAGCCGGACGCTCGACCTGGAGGCCCGCGTCGTGTGCCGCGCCCGGCCGGACCGGGGGCCGTCCGCGGCGCAGGTGCTCGACCCGCCGATCGCGGTCACCAGGGCCCGGGCTACCATCGTCGTGCCCTGATCTCGCCGCCGTCTGCGGCACAGGCGTGGCAGGGCGGAAACCACACGTGCCATGTCCCGGTAAAGTCTGCTGGCGGGCCCGCGTGTCCCGGTGGCCGAGCAGACCGCAGCGTTCCTACGAATGGAGAGTCCTGACATGGTGGAGATCCCCGACGGCGTCCGCGAGCTGCTGGAGCAACCGCTCTTCGTCCATCTGGCCACGATCCGCCCGGACGGGGCGCCTCAGGTGAACCCCATGTGGTTCGTGTGGGACGGGGAATTCCTCTGGTTCACCCACACGACCTATCGCCAGAAGTACAAGAACATCACGCACGAGCCGAGGGTCTCCATCTCGATCCTGGACCCGGCCGACGGCTACAGCTACGTGGAAATCCGCGGCGTCGTCGACCGCATCGACCCCGACCCGGAGGCCAAGCTCTTCCAGCGCCTGTCCGAGCGCTACGACGGCACCGCGGTCACCCCGCGAGACGCACCGCAGCGGGTGGCAGTCGCGGTACGCCCGACGAAGATCCACGTCGGATAGCGATGCTGATCGCCGGACTCGTGCTCGCGGGCCTCGCCGCGTTGATCCATGTCTACATCTTCGTCCTGGAGTCGCTGCGCTGGGAGCATCCGGCGACTCGGGCGACCTTCGGGATCACCGCCGAGGCCGCCGCGGCGACTAAGCCGATGGCCTTCAACCAGGGCTTCTACAACCTCTTCCTCGCGATCGAGGTCGCGCTCGGCCTCGCGCTGCTGGGCACGCACCGCGAGGCCGGGGTAGGGCTGGTCGCCTTCGCCGCCGGATCGATGCTCGCCGCGGCGCTTGTCTTAGTGCTCAGCGACCGCACGAAGCTGCGCGCCGCTGCCGTTCAGGGCGGATTGCCGCTGCTCGCTGAGATCACGCTGCTGGTACACGCGCTTTAGGCGGCGCCTTGCCGGAGGCTCGGCTAGCGGTTGATCAGCGCCAGCCGAGCGCCGGGGCGACGTGCGTGAGGATGCTCTCGATCACGTGGGCGTTGTAGTCGACGCCGAGCTGGTTGGGCACGGTCAGCAACAGCGTGTCGGCCTCGGCGATCGCTTCGTCCTCGGCCAGCTGCTTCACCAGCGTCTCGGGCTCGTCAGCGTACGTGCGACCGAAGATCGCCCGCGTGCTGGCGTCGATGTACCCGATCTGGTCGGCGCTCTTGCCGCCCCGGCCGAAGTACGCGCGGTCCATGTCGTTGGTCAGCGCGAAGATGCTGCGCGAGACGGAGACCCGTGGCTCGCGCTCCCATCCGGCCTCGCTCCACGCCTCGCGGAAGGCCCGGCATGGCGGCGGGGCCGTTGCCGCTCAGGTCCATGCGGGCGGGTCCGGCAAACGCGGCCCCTCCGGTGAAGAGGTCCTTGCGCCCGGCCATTTCCTCAAACATGGCAGAACTCAGGGAACAGCCACTGATTCCGCCCCCCGCCAGCTGGCGTGAGCCGCAATCTCCATAGCTGTTCGAGCGTTTCAGATCCGGAAACTGATGGGGCGCGCCACTCGAGCAGCATCAGGCGGCCGGGATCAGTCACCGGCATCGAGCGCAGGAGCACTGCATTCACCAGGCTGAAGATCGCGGTGTTCGCGCCAATGCCCAGCGCCAGCGTGCCGATGATGACGGCGGTTAATCCGGGCGTGCGGCGAAGCATGCGCAGACCGTAGCGCAGATCACGAGCGAGCGTGCCGAGGGCGTGGCCGCGCACTTGCTCGTGACTGGCCTCGCGATAGCGTTCGAAGGCGCCGAATTCGAGACGTGCACGGCGTTCGGCCTCGGTGCGGGGAAGGCCGCCGCGCTCCAGGTCGTCGGCACGGAGTTGCAGGTGCACTCGCAATTCCTCCGCCAGGCTGTCATTGTCGCGGCCGTGGCGAAAGATGCTCGCCCATCCCCCAAGTTGTCCCTTGAGCCGTCCCATACGCGCCTCCCGCCGTCGCTCCGGACCCGTCGCCGTCTGCACGGTGGCCTGCGGAATGCGATCGTACTTCCCTAATTAGGTTAGGAATGTACCGCCCCCTCTCCTAAGCTGTCAAGGAGACGAACAAGGTGAGAGGCTTTTAACCCTTTGCCGGTTCGGCTTTTTCCTGAGTCTCGTCCTGAACCGGAGCGACCGGGCGGAGCAGCGGGAAAAGAATGACGTCGCGGATGGAGCGGGGCCGGTGAGGAGCATGGTGAGGCGGTCGATGCCAATGCCTTCGCCGCCGGTGGGGGGCAGGCCGTAGGCGAGGGCGCGGACGTAGTCGTCGTCCATCTGGTGGGCTTCGTCGTCGCCGCGCTCGCGCTGCTCGAGCTGGTCCTCGAAGCGGCGGCGCTGGTCGTCGGGATCGTTGAGCTCGCTGAAGGCGTTGCCGAGTTCGAAGCCGCCAATGTAGAACTCGAAGCGCTCGACCAGTCGGGCTCGTCGGGCTTCTCTTGGAGAGGGGCGAGACGGCGAGGGGGAAGTCGTAGATGATGGTGGGCTGGATGAGGTGGGCTTCGGCCAGAGATTCGAAAAGCTCGGCGATGATCTTCCCATCGGGAGCGGCGTTCTTCGAGGTCGCGTGCGACGGCTCGCAGATCGACGTCGCGATGCCGTGACCGTCTGCGACGTGCTGAGTCGAGGGCTTGTGCCTCGCCAGTCGTCGGTAGATCGCCGACTTCTCGATGCGATCTCATGCTGCTGCGCGGAGCTGTCTGCGAAGGTCGCGAAGTCGCTGGCGTTGAAGCGTGCGACTGCTTCCGGCCAGAATTGATGAATCGCCTCGCGCATGGTCAGCCTCTGCCACTTGCCCAGGTCGATCTCGTGGCCGTTGAAGTTGGTGATGGTGGTGCCGTTCACTTCCTTGCGCGACGAATGCGATCAGCTCCTGGGTGAGGTCCATCAGGTCGTGGTAGTTGGCGTAGGCCTGGTAGAACTCGAGCATGGTGAACTCGGGGTTGTGCTGGGTGCTGACGCCTTCGTTGCGGAAGTTGCGGTTGATCTCGTAGACGCGGTCGAGGCCGCCGACGACGAGGCGCTTGAGATAGAGTTCGGGCGCGATGCGCAGGAAGAGGTCGATGTCGAGCGCGTTGTGGTGGGTGTTGAAGGGGCGCGCCGCCGCGCCGCCGGCGATCGGGCTGCATCATCGGGGTTTCGACTTCGAGATAGCCGCGGTCGTCGAAGAAGTTGCGCATGGCGCGGAGCACCTCGGCGCGCTTGACGAAGACGTCGCGGCTGTCGAGGTTCATGAAGAGGTCGACATAGCGCTGGCGGTAGCGGAGCTCGACGTCGGCCAGGCCGTGGTACTTCTCCGGCAGGGCAAGCATGGCCTTGGCGAGGAAGGTGATGCGTTTCGACGTGGACGGTTAGCTCGCCGTGCGGGTGCGGAAGAGATAGCCGGTGACGCCGATGTGGTCGCCGAGGTCGAGCAGCTTGTAGAGGTCGAAGGCGTGCTCGCCGACGGCGTCTTTGCGGACGTAGATCTGCAGGCGCTGCGCCGTCCTGCTGGAGGGTGGCAAAGCCGGCTTTGCCCTGCTGCGCGGATGGCCATGATGCGTCCGGCGACGGCGACGGGCACGCGGGTGGTTTCAAACTGCTCCCCGGTCCATGCATCGTGTTCGGCGCGGATGGCGGGAATGGGGCGCAGCGGATGGTCCGTGGGCGGCGCGAAGGTGTTGGGATAGGCCGGCTGACCGGCGGCGGCCATCTGCTTCAGCTTTTCCCGGCGCAGCGCATACAGGTTGCGCTCGAATTCAGACTCGAACGACTCGAACACGGAAGAACCTCGGAAGCTTCACAAACTTCAGTCTCGTTCGAGTATAACTTTCGCTTTGCCGCGCTCCAGACCGCCTGCGGCGAGTGCTCCCGGCTGGTGTATAACAGTCCGAAAGCCAGGCCCGAAACTATGCCGCAGGAACAGGATCCAAAGAATTCGAACGCTCCCCGCCCGACGCGGACGGTAGGCGCGCTGGTGCGAGCGGAACGGCTCACGCAGATCGCCTTTATCCTTCCGGCCGCGGTGTTTGTGGGCTGGATTGCCGGCGCCGGCCTGGACGAGTGGCTGCACCAGCACTGGATTTACCTGCTGGGGCTGCTGCTGGGCGCGATCGCCGGGTTCGTGCAGGTCTTCCGCCTCGTCGCCAGCGAAGGCAGGCAGCTCGATAAAGAGGGCGAGTGAACGCCGATTCCCAGGGCACTCCCTCGATGACCGATGAGGACCTTCGCAGTCTGCTGGGACGCGCGCTGCGGATCGTTGCGATCATCACGCCGATCCTCTCTCGTTTTTACGTTCACCCTGGCGGACGGGGCTGCTTTTCCTGGCCGGGGCGGTGATTTCTTCGACCGGCGTCTGGGAGTGGCGCAGCCTGAGCGAGAGGATTTTCGCCCACCTTGACAACCGGCATGAACCGGGCAACGCGGCGGACTTTAGTACTGTTTTTTTGCGGCTTGGGCTGGCAATCGGGATTCTCTATGTTAGTCTAAGGTGTTTGCACGGTACTGTTTACGCGCTGGTGGCGGGGTTAGGACTTGCGGTTTTGGCCCTGACATTCGAAGCCATTCGCCTCCTGCGCTGAGAGCCTGAAGGACCCACACACCAACCATGACGATCTGGATTGAGTTTCTGACCCGCCTGCTGAACGACTGGTTCGCTGCGCCCGTCGATGCCCTGCTCCGCACGCTGGGGATTCACCCGCTGCACCCCAGCCATCCCATCAACAACACGCTGACCGAAGAGCTGATTGTCTTCGCGCTGCTGGTGGTGTTCTTCAGCGTCGTC
Organism: uncultured Acidobacteriaceae bacterium; assembly: GCA_963702295.1. GTDB lineage: Bacteria > Acidobacteriota > Terriglobia > Terriglobales > Acidobacteriaceae > Palsa-343. The sequence goes on from CAVPCE010000142.1 coordinate 6,520, forward strand.
CGGCTGACCCTGAGCGTGGAGAAGCCCGGGGGCGCGCAGCATCTGGCGGAACTGGCCCACGAGTTCGTCGACAATCAGGCGCAACAGGTGATGGGTCATGACCACGAGGGACATCTGCCGGTGCTGACCTGCATCCTCGTCTTTATCCTTCTGCTCAACTGCCTGGGCCTGCTGCCTGGAGTCGAGACGCCCACGGCCAATCCGGTGGTGCCCTTCGGGCTGGCGATCTTCACGTTCGTTTACTACAACTGGAAGGGCCTGCAGAAGCAGGGTCCCGTGCACTACGTGAAGCACTTCATGGGCCCGGTGTGGTGGATCGCGCCATTGATGTTTCCCATCGAGATTATTTCCCACATTGCGCGCATGCTTTCGCTCACGGTTCGTCTTTTTGCGAACATGCTGGCCAGCGACCTGATCACGCTGATTTTTTTCTCGATGATTCCGCTGGCACTCCCCATCGTCGGACTTGGCCTGCATGCCTTTGTGGCGCTGATTCAGGCGTACATTTTCATGCTGCTGGCCACGATTTACGTTGGTGAGGCGACAGCGCACGTGGAGAGTATGTAAAGGGATTTCCGCCGGAGAACCGCTTCCACTCCGGAGAGGAAACGCCGTTCAGCGTGAGGGGGCCAGCACGGTGAGCCTCAACCACCCACTGGCGGCAATCTTACGGAAGCAGGAGAAAGCAATGCGTACACTGCAATACATGTTCATGGCCATGGCCGCGCTGTTGATGGCGACCCCGGCCTTTGCTCAGGCTGGCAGCAGTGCCGGTCCGAGCTGGGTACCGATCGGCGCCGGCATCGGCATGGCCATCGCGTCCGGCCTGTGCGGACTGGGACAGGGGCGCGCGGCTGGTTGGCCGCGGAAGCCGTTGCCCGCAATCCGGGAGCCCGCGCCGCCGTTCAGCTCTTCCTGGTGCTCGGCCTGGCCTTCATGGAATCCCTGGCTCTGTTCACCTTCGTCATCATCATCATGAAGGTGAAGTAGGCTTAAGTTCGGAACAGAAAAAACTCCCTGCCGCGGCAGGGAGTTTTTCTTTGCATATGGACCGTTACTTCTGCTGCAATGACTTCAGATAATCGGTCAGATTGGCAATCCGCTGTTGTTCCTGCGCGCCGGGAGCCGATGTACCCTTTGCCATCGACCGCAGAGCCGGACCCCAGACTGGCATATCCTGCGAGCCGTGCGCGGGAGTTTCGACGCCAAACTGCAGCACCGAGACGACATGCGTGTCAGGAAACTTGCCGCCATTGTCCTTCGCCAGCGTCGTCAAGTCGGTGGGTTGTGATTTCATCGCGGTAGAAGCGGGACCGGTTCCTCGGCCGTCCGCTCCATGGCAGACCGCGCAGTAGGTGCTGTACATCTGTCTTCCCGAGGCCGCCGAGGTCGGCTTGATGGGAACTTCCTTGATTTGAGTCGTTTGGGCTATCCCGAAAGCGGCGGTCGCAAGCAGCGCCGCCACGAATGCAACGTGGATTCGATTCGGCATATAAACCCTCCTTTCCAGAACCTAATGCTGCTCTCCGCTTCCAGGGACTGTATGTGATGCTGGGCACAGGGAGGCCTCACTGGTAACCTCCGGGGTGCGCGGGCCGACCGGCGCCACGGAGATAAGTTCGGCACCCCCCTCAGGAAGCTGGGCTTTGGAACTCTGTAGCCGAAGCTGCCGACCTCTGGTACAAAGGATCAACGCCGCAGCCCCGTCGCCCTCCGGCGCCCTGGTTCCCCCATTCTCAGTGCGGTCAGAAGTCCAACGTGGGTCCCTCATCTCCAGGAGGCGAACATGCACTCTGATCTATCCCGTCGCACGTTCTTCCGCATCGCAGCCGGCGCTACCGCGGCAGCCACAGTTCCCCTGCTTACCGAACCGCAGCTGGCGCGTGCGCAGCGGATGCGCGTCCACCACGCAGTGCCGCCGGGGGCGGTGCGCATCGACTCCAACGAGAATCCGCTGGGCCCGTGCAGCGGCGCGTGCTCGGTCATGACCAGCCTCATTCCCGAGGGCGGCCGCTACGATGACGATCTGACGGAGAAGCTCATCAGCACCTTCAGCGCCCAGGAAGGCCTGAAGGACGGCTACGTACTGGCTTATGCCGGTTCCACCGAGCCACTGAACTACAGCGTTCTTGCCTTCACCTCGCCGGAGCGCAGCTTTGTGACCGCCGATCCCGGCTATGAGGCAGGCATGTACGCGGCCACCGGGAACGGCGCCAAAGTGGTGAAGGTGCCGCTCAGCAAGGACTATGCGCACGATGTGCGCGCCATGATCGCGGCCGACCCGAATGCGGGCGTGTTCTACATCTGCAATCCCAACAACCCAACGGGGACCATCACCGGCCGCGCCGACATTGAATACGCGCTGGCGAACAAGCCGCAGGGCTCGATCCTGCTGATTGACGAAGCTTACATTCATTTTTCCGATGCGACTCCGTCCATCGATCTGGTGAAGGCCGATAAGGATGTGATCGTGCTGCGGACGTTTTCGAAAATTTACGGCATGGCGGGGTTGCGCTGCGGACTGGCCATCGGGCGGCCTGATCTGCTGGCGAAGATCCAGAAATTCGGCTCGAACTTCATGCCGATTCTGGCCGTAGCCGCAGCAAGCAGCAGCCTGCAGGAACCTACGCTGGTGGCCGAACGGCGCAAGATCAACACCGATATCCGGACCGACGTTTTTTCCTGGCTCACCGCCAACAACTACAACTTCATCCCTTCGCAGACGAACTGCTTTATGCTCGACGCCGGGCGGCCGGGCAAGGAAGTGATGGCGGCGATGGCGCAGCGCAACGTGTATATCGGTCGCGTTTGGCCCATCATGCCGAACTGGGTGCGCATCACGTTGGGCACGCGCGGCGAGATGAACACCTTCCAGCAGGCGTGGAAGGAAGTGATGAACGGACCGACGACCGCGCTGGCGGCGCCAGACGTGGATGCTGCCCGGATCGCTCGTCTCGGCACACGCGATCTGCCGCCTGACGTGCGAAAACGGATCGCCGCGGTCTGAAGTCTGGATTATCTGAAGCTGGAATGCCGCCTCTCGCTGCTCAGCGGGAGGCGGTATTCATTGCCGGCGCCGGTGATGCAGTGGGCATGGGCTGGTTGACCGAAGAGTAAGTCTGGGCGGCCGCCTGCGCGGCTGAGAGGACGTTCTGCGGCATGATGCCCAGCACCAGCGTCGTGGCGGCGGTGAGGAACAGCGCTATCAGCAGGGGCATGGAAGGCCGGGGAATGCTCATGACCGGGGCCGTCTCCGCCGGGCGCGCGTAAATGGCCGCAACCACCCGCAGATAATAAAACGCCGCGATACCGCTGTTGATGAGGCCGATGATGGTGAGCCACACCATGCCGGAGTGCAGCGCCGCGGCAAAGACATAGAACTTGCCGAAGAAGCCGCCGGTAAACGGAATCCCGATGAGCGAGACCAGAAACAGCGTCATGGCGCCCCCCAGCAGGGGCGAGCGGTAGGCGAGACCTCGATAGTCGTCGAGCAGCGTGAGGCGATCGTCGTAGCCGCCGGCGTGGCTGATGACCGCGAAGATGCCGACGTTCATCGCCGCATAGGAGACTGCGTAAAAGCTGGCGGCCGCAATCCCGTCGGAGGAGAAAGCCGTAAAAGCGACCAGCAGATACCCGGCGTGCGCGATAGAGGAGTAGGCCAGCATCCGCTTGACGTTGCGCTGGCGCAGCGCCCCCAGGTTGCCGATGGTCATGGAGAGCACCGCCAGCCACCACAGGATGGGCACCCAGTGCGCGTGCAGGAACGGCAGAGCTCCATAGACGATGCGCAGCAGCACGGCAAAGGCGGCTGCTTTGGGTCCGGTGGACATGAGGGCGACCACCGGCGACGGCGCACCCTCATAGACATCGGGCGTCCAGACATGGAATGGCGCGGCGGACACCTTGAAGGCGAGGCCGATGATGATCATGGCCAGGCCGATGTAGAGCAGCCAGGGCGTTTGCGAACCGGCCGCGTATTTGGCGAGGAAGTCGATGCTGGTCGAGCCCGTGGCTCCGAAGATCAACGCGATTCCGTAAAGGAAGAACGCGGTAGCAAAGGAGCCGAGCAGGAAATACTTCAGCGCCGACTCGGGGCTCTTTGCGCTTTTGCTGCCGGAAGCCGGCCATGATGTAAGTGGAGATCGAGGAGATCTCGAGGCCGATGAAGATCAGCAGGAGCTCTGTCGCGCAGGTCATGAACATCATGCCCACGGCGCCAAAGAGCATGAGCGCGAAGAGCTCGCCCAGGCCTTCGGTTGTGTCGGAAACCGAATCCAGAGTAATCAGGAGCGCCGCGAGGACGATGCCGGCGATCAATACGTGGAAGAAGATGCTGAAAGCGTCGGTGCGGACGACATCGTAGTAAGCCGTGCCCGGAGGCAGCGAGTATTGCCACAAGCTCGCCGCCAGAGCTGCCAGCGCGCCCAGCGCCGCCAGCCAGCCGAGCGGCTTGCGACTCGCGCTCTTCGCCATCATGGCATCGACGAGCATGACCAAAATCCCGGCCACGGTAAGGACAATCTCCGGCAGGATGCGCAGCGCGTTCATGGCTTCTCCGTTCCCACCGCAGCCGGAACTGCAGCGCGCAGCACCGGAGCCGGGACCGTGTGGCTCGCGGTCAGGCTGGCGGGGTTGGCCAGGCCCATCATTGCCCCGTCAATGGCCTTGATCCAGTAGGGCGAAAGCACGCCCATGGCCAGCATCAGAACCGCCATGGGCCACAGGGTGACGTGCTCGCGTGCGGTCAGGTCCACGCTGACGCGGTTCACTACCAGCGACGAAGGCTGGCCATAGAAGATGCGCTGCACCATCCACAGCATGTAGGCCGCGCTCAGAATCACGCCCAGCGCCGCCACGCCCACCCAGTCCGGATGCACCGGGAAGCTGCCGCTGAGGACCAGGAACTCGCCCACAAATCCGTTGAGCAGGGGCAGGCCGATCAACGCCAGCGCGGTAATGACATACAGCGTCGCCAGCATGGGGAGCTTGCCTGCCAGGCCGCCATAGAGTGACATGTCGTACGTCCCGTAACGCTCATAGAGGAAGCTGACCAGCACCAGGAGCGCTCCGCCAGTGACGCCTTCGTTCAGCGTCTGGAAGACGGCGCCGTTGAGGCCGGTGAGCGCGAAGCAGAAGATGCCGAGGATGCAGAAGCTGAGGTTGCCCAGGATGGAGTAGGCGACCAGGCGTTTCATGTCGGTCTGCGCCAGCGCCAGCATCGCTCCGTAGAGGATACCGATCACCGCGAGGGCGATCATGAGCGGCGCAATGGCGCGGGACTGTGCGGGAAAAAGTCCAAGGTTGAAGCGGAAGATTGAGTACAGGCCGAGCTTGCCGGCAACCACCATGGCCATCGCGGTCGGCGCTTCCTGGATCACATCAGCGAGCCAGCCATGCAGCGGGAAGACCGGAACCTTGACGGCAAAGGCGACGAGAAAGGCCAGCGAAGCCCATGCCAGAGCGGCGGGGCTTAGTCCGAGGCTGCCCGAAGCCAGCTTACTTGCAGCTCGACAAAGTCAAAGGTACCCGTCTTCGCATAGAGCCACAGGATTGCAACCAGGAACAGTGCCGAGGGCAGGAAGGTATAGAGGAAGAACTTGATGGCGGCCTGGCGCCCCTTGCTGGGACCGAACATGGCAATCAGGATCGCCATGGGCACCAGCGACAGCTCCCAGAAGCCGTAGTAGAGGATCATGTCCAGCGCGACGAAGACTCCGATCATCGCGGTCTGCTGGAGCAGGAAGAGAAAGTAGAACTCCTTCGTCCGCGTCTCGATGGCGCGCCATGACACGAGCACGCCGATAGGCGCGAGAAACGTGGTCAGCAAAACAAGCCACAGCGAGAGGCCGTCCACACCCAGGTGGTAGCGGATGGACGGGTTCGCGATCCACGCGTTGTTCTCGACAAACTGGAAGCCGTGTTGCGCGTAGTTGAAATGCGCCGGGAGGTGCAGCGACAGGACAAATGTCAGCAGCGTTACCAGCAACGTGAAAGCCTGAATGACGCGGCCCCGGCGCGGCAGCAGGGCGACCACCAGCGCGCCCACCAGGGGCACGAAGATGATCAGCGTCAGGATGCGGTCAGTCAGCACAATTCCCTTCCTCGTTCCTCTCTAGCGCGCGACAAAGTGCGCAATCCATCCAAAGTATGTGGCCGCCAGCAGCAGCGCGGCGAAAAGCGCCAGCCATCCGGCGTACGAGCGGATGTTGCCGGACTGAATGCGGGCCACCAGGGCCCCGAATCCCTGCGCGGAGTAGCCGGCTGCCAGTCCGCCGCCATCGATCACTCCGCGGTCGATCAGCACACCCAGGACCCAGCGCGCCATGAAGAGCACGGGCGCGACGATAATGGCGCCATACAGCTCGTCCACCCAGTATTTGTTGACGATGAGGGCATAGAGGCCGCGCATCTGATGCGCCAGACGGTCGGCCGTGCCGGGCGCAGGTAATACATCCAGTGGGCGGCGAACCAACCGGCCGCGGCGACCGCAGTGGACAGAACAGCCAGCAGAAGCTCGATCGCTTGAGCCTGCCGGCGACGGTTCGGCATGTTGGCCGCGCCGTGCCAGGGCTACCGAGTCTGCTCGTAACTCAGGTGGGCGATACACCGGGTTCAGGAAGTGCGCGAACCAGTTGCCGCCGCCCAGGCCTTCCGGCCAGCCGATCCAGCCGCCAATCACCGAGAGGATTGCGAGGATGATCAGCGGCACCAGCATCACCTATGGGCTCTCGTGGACGCCGTGACCATGGGCGTGACTGTGCGGATCGGCCTCCAGTACCAGCTTTGTATCCGAGCGCGCATGCACCGCCGCGCCGTGCTCCTCCAGTTCCGTCCGGCTCTCGCCGAAGAAGGTCATGTACCAGAGCCGGAACATATAGAAGGATGTGAGGCCGGCGGTCGATAGCCCGATCGCCCAGAGAATCTTGCCCGCCATTGGGTGAGATGAAGGCCTGGTAGAGGATCTCGTCCTTGCTGAAGAAACCGGCGAGCGGCGGAAATCCCGGAGATGGCAAAGACCGCTGCGGTCATGGTCCAGAAGGTGACGGGAATCTTCTTGCGCAGGCCGCCCATCTCGCGCATATCCTGCTCGCCGCCCAGCGCGTGGATCACCGAGCCCGCGGCCAGGAAGAGCAGCGCCTTGAAGAAGGCGTGCGTCACCAGATGGAAGATGCCGGCGGAATAGGCCGCCACACCGCAGCCGAGGAACATATAGCCAAGCTGCGACACGGTCGAATAGGCCAGCACGCGCTTGATGTCGGTTTGCACCATGCCGATGGTTGCTGCAAAGAAGGCCGTGGCTGCGCCGATGATCGCGACCACGATCAGCGCGACGGGCGAGCGGTCGAAGATCACATGCGTGCGGGCAATCATGTAGACGCCGGCAGTCACCATCGTTGCCGCATGGATCAACGCGGAGACCGGTGTTGGGCCTTCCATGGCGTCGGGCAGCCAGACGTACAGCGGAATCTGCGCGGACTTGCCAGTGGCTCCAAGCACCAGCAACAGCGCGATCGCGGTCAGAAAGCGCCGCCCTGCCATCTCGGGATGCAGCGCCACGCTGTCAAAGACGCTGCTGAAGCTCAGGGTGCCGAAATGCGCGATCAGCAGGAACATGGCCAGCAGAAAGCCGAAGTCGCCGATACGGTTGACGATGAAGGCCTTCTTGCCCGCATTCGCCGCCGAGTCGCTGCTGGTAGTAGAAGCCGATGAGCAGGTACGACGCGAGGCCCACGCCTTCCCAGCCCACAAACATCAGCAGGAAGTTCTCCGCCAGCACCAGCGTCAGCATGAAGAACAGGAAAAGGTTCAGGTAGGCGAAGAAGCGCCAGTAGCCCTCTTCCTCGGCCATGTAGCCGACCGAGTAGAGGTGGATGAGGAAGCCGACGCCGGTGACGACCAGCAGCATGATCAGCGTGAGCTGATCGAGCGGGAAGGAGAAGTCGCGTGAAAGCCGGTAGCTGCGATCCAGGTGCGGCAAGGCGCTCCACGTAGGGCAGCGCCAGGCCATCCGAAGCGAGCCACGAGGTCCGAGCACCGCGCGAACGCCGGCAGCGGGGAACAACAGAGCCATCGCCGTCACCACGGCTTGGGGCACGGCGTCCCAGCAGACCATTCACCAGGAAGCCGGCGAGCGGCAACAACGGAATGCAGCCAAAGATGGAGAGGAACGTGTCATAGCTTCATCAGGTCGATCTGGTCGACGTTCAGTGTGTTGCGCGCGCGGAAGATGGCGATGATGATGGCGAGCCCGACCGCGGCTTCCGCGGCGGCGACCACCATGACGAAGAAGACGAAGATCTGGCCGTTCACCTGATGCCACTGATGCGCGAAGGCGACAAAGGTCAGGTTCACGGCGTTGAGCATCAGCTCAATCGACATGAAGACGGTGATGATGTTGCGCTTGATGAGAAAGCCGCACGCCGATAGAGAAAAGGATGCGCGCTGAGGACGAGGTAGTAGGCAATGGGAACCACTCAGTGTTCCTTCCGCGCCAGCGCGACCGCGCCGAGAATCGCGACCAGGATCAGCACGGAGGTGACTTCAAACGGGCAGCAGCAGATCGCGTGAACAGCACCTGGCTGAGATCCGCTGGTGCGTCACCAGATATTCGCCAAGCCGCGCCTGGCCAAGCTGGTGCGCTGCGAGAGAAAGATGAAGGCCAGCAGGCCGACAGGATGGCCGCGCCGGGAAAGCCCGCGATGTAGGCCGGCCTGCTGCCGTGGGTGCGCTCTTCCTCGCCGGCATTCAGCAGCATGATGACGAACACAAACAGCACCATGATGGCGCCGGAGTAGACGATGACCTGCGCGGCTGCAAGAAACTCCGCGCCCAGCAGCAGATACAGAACCGCCAGCGAGCACATGACCACGATGAGCGACAGCGCGCTGTTGATGGGGTGGCGCTGCAGCAGGAGATTCAGCGCTCCCGCCACACACAACCCGCCGAAGATGATGAAAAGGCCAGGTGCATGGGTTTCGATCACAAGCAGGACTGCAGGAAGAACAAGTGCGAAAAACAGAGGCCGACGAACAGATAAATTGTAAATTCAGTGCTACGGTGCAGCCAAAGCCCCAGCCACAGAGCGGTCACAACAATGTTGGCGATGGCCACCGGCACCAGAAATTTCCATCCGAACCCCATGAGCTGGTCGTAGCGGAAGCGCGGCAGCGTCCCGCGCACCCAGATATAGAGAAAGAGAAAGCAGAAGACTTTGAGGACAAACCAGAAGACCGGGAGCAGCGCCTGCACGACTGGGCCGCCGAGCCGGGAAGAGGTTGCCGAAAGGGCTGGTCCAGCCGCCGAAGAACAGCAGCGTGGCCACGCAGCCCACGGTGATCATGTTTGCGTACTCGGCCATGAAGAACATGGCAAACTTCATCGAGCTGTATTCGGTGTGGTAGCCGGCGGTCAGTTCGCTCTCGGCTTCGGGCAGATCGAAGGGCGAGCGGTTGGTCTCCGCGTAAGCCGCCATCAGATAGATGAAGAAGGCGACGAACTGAAAGCCGCCGAAGAAATTCCATGAGAGGAGGCCGTGGGTCGCCTGCACTCCGACGATATCGCGCAGGCGCAGCGAGCCGGCACGCATAACCACGCCGACGAGCGAGAGCCCCAGCGCCAGCTCGTAGCTGATGACCTGGGCGCTGGCGCGCAGCGCGCCCAGCAGCGAATATTTATTATTCGACGACCAGCCGGAGAGCGCGATGCCGTACACCCCGATGGAGGTGATGCCGAGAATGATCAGCAGCCCGATGCTGACGTCGGAGACCTGAAAAAGCTGAACGCCATGCCAGCGAATATCCGCGCCGAACGGGACCATGGAGATCGAGAGCAGCGCGCAGGTGAGCGCGATCATCGGCGCCAGCACGTAGAGCGGGCGATCGACCGCGAGCGGCATCAGGTCTTCTTTCAGGAACAGCTTGGCGCCATCGACCAGCGGCTGCAGCAGGCCAAAAGGCCCCACGCGGCTCGGTCCCCAGCGGTTCTGGATGCGCCCGACCAGCTTGCGCTCCAGCAGCACCGTGTAGGCGACCGACATCAGCAGGATCACCACCACGAGGATGACCTTGACAATGTTGATCAGCACAAACGCCAGGAAACTGGTCTCCATCCAAAACCTTTCAGTGAATTCTTAATCCGCCGCCGTCTCCGCGGGCTTGCGTGCTTCCAGAACCGAGTTCAGGGTCGCGGCTGTACCGCCCCAGTGTGCCGGAACTGAAGAGCGTATCGTTCGAGGGCAACACCCGATCTTTGCGCGCCGGATCGAGCTGGATCTGCACCAGCCCGGAGTGCAGATGCTGATCGCTGCCGGCCAGCAGATCGAGCCGCGGCACACCGTACCCCGATACCAGCCTCTGAATCTCATCGAAGATGGCGAATGGGTCGAAGGGGCTCACCTTCAGCTCCAGATCATGCGCGGCCAGCCAAACGCCGTGCCGGTCCGCTTCGCCGGACTGAGCGCCGCGGGCCTGTCCGAAATCGGCGCGAACGCCGCCCGCGCTGAAGGGAACGAGTCTTCCGATATCGGCGCCCATCCCCGCGGCCAGCCGGACGATCAACTCGAAGTCCGAGCGCGTGCCGGCCTTGTCAGCGGCCTTCTTGACCAGTTGCACGTCGCCAAAGGTATTGGTGGCGGTGCCCGATTTCTCGTAGAGGTTCGCTGCCGGCAAGACCACGTCCGCCAGCTGCGCTGTCTCGGTCAAAAACATGTCCTGGACGATGACGAAGGTATCCCGCAGCGCTGACGGACCAATCCCGTATCGCGTGACCGGATTCGCACCGACGATGTAGAGCGCCGCCAGCTCGTTGCGCTCCGCCGCGTCGAACATCTGCACCAAATCGAGGCCCCGCCCTTCGGGAATATTCGCGTACTCCTCGGTGAATCGCGCCGACAACGTCACCGGCACATAGCCGGGAAGCAGGTCGGGATAGAGTCCCATGTCCGCCGCGCCGCGCGAGTTGGCATAGTCGCCCAGGCAGGCAAACTTCACGTCTCCAAACCCCGATCCGAACTGCACCAGCGCGTCGATGTCGCCCCCGCGGAACTCGGAGCCGAAGACAATGACCAGCGATTCCTCTTTGCGCAGGGCATCGCGGAACTTTGTCGCCTCGCCGCTCCCTTCAAGAGCCTTATCGTCTCCGGCCAGATAGGCGACCGTTGCGGCGTAGTCCCCTTCGCGAATCTTCAGGAAGCTGTGGCCTGACGACGCAGCTTGATGAGCTCGTGGTGATTACGTATAAAGCCGCGCGCCGTTGTGCCGGACATTGGTGCGAATTTGCCACGCCAGCCCCGGGATGCTGCTCCGTGGGATCGTTGCCCAGGAGAAGGATCGCCTTTGCGCTGCCGATGTCGCGCAGCGAGGCTTCGCTCTTATCCTTTCAGAGCCGCAGCGAAGGCCGGGTAATCCGCGGTCCGATGATGATCGATATTGTTGGTGCCCAGCACGGTGCGCGCGAATTTCTGCAGCAGGTAGGCTTCTTCGTTGGTGGTCCGATTGGATCCGATGACGCCAATCGCGTGGCCGCCACGCTGATCGCGAATTTCGCTCAGCTTGTTCCCGGCAAATTCGAGGGCCTCGTCCCAGCTCACGGGCGCCAGTTTGCCATCGGCCTGTCGAACCAGGGGCTGCGTCAGCCGATCTTCGCGGTTCGCGAAGTCGAAGGCATAACGGCCTTTGATGCAGAGGAAGTCGTCGTTGATTCCGCTCTTGTCGCGGTTGTCGCCGCGCACGATCTCCATGCCGTCGTTGGAGCGCCGCACGCCAAGGGTCGTCTTGCAGCCGTCGCCGCAGTGCGTGCACATGGTGCCGACGTGCGACATCTCCCAGGGACGCGTCTTGTAGCGATAGGTCCTGAGGTGAGCGCGCCGACCGGGCAGATGTCGATACACATGCCGCACTCTTCGCAATCCAGGTGATCCTGCTCGTTGGGCGCAATCACCGAGGCAGCGCCACGGTTCTGGATGCCCAGCGCCCACACGTCCATGCCCTCGCCGCACACGCGCACGCAGCGATAACAGAGGATGCAACGCGGCCGGTCGAAGAAGACCACCGGTGACCACTGCTGCTCTTCCCTGTGCTGCTTGATCTCGACAAATTTTGATTCAGCCGCACCGTACTTAAAGGTCATGTCCTGCAGCTCGCACTCGCCGCCGGCATCGCACACCGGGCAGTCCAGCGGATGGTTCCCGAGCAGCAGCTCGATGGTCGCCTTACGCGCCTGAGCAATCTCCGGGCTCTCCGTCGTCACAACCATGCCTTCAGCAACGGGCGTCGTACAGGCCGTCTGCAGCTTGGGGACTTTCTCAATGCGAACCACGCACATGCGGCACGCCGCCTGCAGCGACAAGCCGGGGTAATAGCAGAACGCCGGAATCTCGATGCCGCGCGCGCGGCACGCCTCAATCAGCAGCGTCCCCGCGGCCGCAGTCAGCTTCTTGCCATCGACAGTAAAAGTAACGTCAGCCATCAATTCCTTTAGACCAGCGCCGGTTCGCGCTCGGCGGCGCGGTGATACGGGCAGCCTCGCCCGTCCAGGTGATCCTCAAATTCCTTGCGAAACTTCTTCACGAACCCAATGGTCGGCATTGCCGCCGCGTCGCCCAGCGGACAGAACGTCCGCCCCAGCATGTTCTCGGCGAGATAGCGGATGTTGTCGATGTCCTTGTCGACCGCGCCGCCGGCATGCAACCGCGTCAGCGATTTCTTCAGCCAGTCCGTGCCCTCGCGGCAGGGAATGCACCAGCCGCAGCTCTCATGCTGATAGAACTTCATCGTCCGCAGCGCAAACTCGACCATGCAGACCGTCTCGTCGAGCACGACCACGCCGCCTGAGCCCAGCATCAGCCTGCCTTGCCCACCTGATCGAAATCCATGCCGATGTCGATTTCTTCCGGCAGCAGCACCGGGGTCGACGATCCGCCGGGTACCACGGCTTTCAGCTCTTGCCGTCCGCGAATGCCGCCGCCCACCTCGTAGATCATCTTTTTAAGGTTGTAGCCCATCGGCAGCTCATACACGCCGGGTCTATTCAGTGTCCGCTCAGGCAGAAGAGCCGCGTGCCGCCATTGCGCTCGGTGCCGATCTTCGCGTACTCCGCCGCGCCGATGCGCAGGATGTGGGGCACCGTTGCAATGGTCTCGGCATTATTGATGACGGTCGGGCCGCCATAGAGGCCCACCACCGCCGGAAAGGGCGGCCGATCCGCGGGATGCCCGCGCTTCCCTTCCAGCGACTCCATCAGCGCCGACTCTTCGCCGACTTCGTAGGCTCCGGCGCCGGTCTGGGTACACAATGTCGAAGTCAAAACCGCTGCCGAAAATGTTCTTGCCCAGAAAGCCCTTCGCATAGGCGTCCGCGATGGCGCGCTCCATGATCGTAAGCAGGTAGCGGTACTCGCCGCGCAGGTAGATGAAGCCCATCTTCGCGCCGATCGCCAGCGCAGCAATGATCACGCCCTCGATCACCGAGTGCGGATCGTGCTCGAAGATCAGCCGATCTTTGCAGGTGCCCGGCTCGCTTTCGTCGCCATTCACCAGAACGTACTTCGGCTTCGGTGCCTGCTTGGGCACGAACGACCACTTCAGTCCGGTGGGAAAGCCTGCACCGCCGCGGCCGCGCAGATTCGACGCCTTCATCTCATCGATGATCCGTCCGGGCCCAGTTCGATGGCCTTGCGGGCCGACTTATAGCCGTCCAGCTCGACGTACCGGTCGATCGAGGTGGCGCCCTTGCCGAACCGCCAGGAAACCAGGGGAACACAATCGGGATGGGTCGTCAGCGTTGCCATCTATTTGCCCTTGCTCCGATCATCCGCCAGCCCTTTGGACCGATAGTCCGACAGCAGCTTCTCCATCGATTCCGGGGTCAGGTTCTCATGGAACTCGTAGTTCACCTGCGCAGCCGGCGCCCAGCTGCACGCCCCAATGCACTCAACTTCTTCCAGGGAGAAGATCCCGTCGGCGGTCACGCCTTTGTGCCCGACTCCCAGACGCTTTTTGCAGACCGCGAGAATCTCGTTGCCCCCGCGCAGCATACAGCTGATGTTCGTGCATACCTGCACGTTGAACTTACCCGCCGGCCTGGTGCGCAGCATCGAGTAGTAGCTGATCACGTTGCGTACTTCCAGGTCGGAGATGCCGATGCGCTCCGCGACCTCGCCTACCACTGCATCGGAGATGTAGCCGACTTCATCCTGGGCGTAGAGCAGCATGGGCACCAGCGCCGAACGCTTCACCGGATACAGCGTCACCAGCTTGTCAAAGCGTACCGCCAGCTCGGGCGAAAAGACCGTCGTTGCGCTCATCGGCCACCCTCCCGAGCCTGCGCCCGATCCCGCACCCGCGCCACCATATCGATCGCGACAGAATCCATCTCCTGCTCAACCCCGTCCTGGCAAATCTTTCCGTCCGGCCGCAGCTCGAATCGTCCGGCAGCCATCTCCCGCGCGAACTCGCGCAGATTCCAACTCACCGAACCGGTTCGCAGCGCCAACCGCATCGAGCACTCCACAAGATCAGCACTCAACAGCACCGAATTCCCGGCGACCCTTACATCGACCGCATCGCCGCCGTGCAGCCCCGCCACACCCGCGTAGGAGCGCAGCAGCGAGACAAACGAAACCCACAGCTCCGCAGCCAGCACCGGTTCCATGGCCACCGCGATCACCGGTCAATCTCCCCCAGCACAATGTCGATGGACCCGATCACCGCGACCACGTCCGCGATGAGACGGCCCACGCACATCGTCTCCAGAGCCTGGAGGGTAGCAAACGAGGGGTTGCGCATGTGCACGCGATACGGTTTCGCGGTACCGTCGCTCACCGCGTAGTAGCCCATCTCGCCGCGCGGCGACTCCACCGCCAGATAAACTTCACCCGCCGGCACCTGAAAGCCTTCCGTCACAATCTTAAAGTGATAGATGAGGGCTTCCATCTGCGTCTTCATCTTCTCGCGGTCAGGCAAAACCACATGCGGAGCGTCGGCCTTGATCGGCCCCTCCGGCATGCCGTCCAGAGCCTGCTGGCAGATCTTCACCGACTCCCGCATTTCCCTGAGCCGCACCAGGTATCGCGCCCATACGTCACAGTCCTGCGAGATGGGCACTTCGAACTGGAACTTCTCATAACTCGTGTACGGCATGTCGCGCCGCAGGTCCCAGTCCACTCCGCTCGCTCGGAGCGGTGGCCCGGTCACACCCAGGGCGATTGCATCGTCAGGGCTCAGATAGCCAACACCCTTGAGCCGGTTAATAAAGATCGGATTTCCGGTCAGCAGGTTCTCGTATTCGTCGATCTTCTCCGGCAGGATCTCAATCAGCGACTGCACCGAGTCGAAGAAGTCCAGCGGCGGATCGAGAGCGAGGCCCCCGATGCGGAAGTACGAGGTCATCATCCGCTGCCCGGAGACATGCTCGAAGATGCGCAGGATCTCTTCGCGTTCGCGGAAGGTGTAGAGGAAGACGGTCAGCGCGCCAATGTCCATGGCGTGCGTGCCCAGCCATACCAGGTGCGAGTTTAGCCGCGTCAGCTCATTCAGCAGCACCCGCATCCACTGCGCCCGCTCCGGAATCTCGAGCTGCAGCAGCTTTTCGATCGCCAGACAGTAGGCCAGGTTGTTGGTCATCGGACACAGATAATCGATCCGGTCCGTCAGCGGCACTACCTGCTGGTAGAACTTCGCCTCGCAGGTCTTTTCAATCCCGGTATGCAGGTAGCCGATGTCCGGGACGAGCTTGACGACGGTTTCGCCGTCGATCTCCAGCACCACCCGCAGCACGCCGTGCGTTGATGGATGCTGCGGCCCCATGTTCAGGACCATGGTCCGGTCCTTCGAGCCTTCTTCGGGCCGCGGCTGGACGAGTGTCGCCGTCTCAGTGAAGCCCGGGATCTCCGGCATCTCGTGGCGCTCAGGCGTATCCGGCATCAGCGATAGCCCTCCACCGGATAATCCTTGCGCAGAGGGTGGCCGTCCCACTCCTCCGGCAGCATGATGCGGCGCAGCCCCGGATGCCCATTGAAGCGCACCCCGAACAAATCCCAGACTTCGCGCTCATAGTAGTTCGCCGAGGGCCATACTGAAGTGATGCTGTCTATCGAGGGGTCGATGCTCGCGACCATCGCGTGCAGGCGAACTCGTTCTTTCAGTTTGTGCGAGAGGATGTGGTAAGTAACCTGAAAGCGCGGCTCCGCCGGGAACCAGTCCACGCAGGTCACGTCTTCGAGGAAGTTATAGCCGGCCTGCTGCAGCGTACGGCAGGCGGCGCGAATCGACTCTGCGGCAACCACCAGCGTCAGCTCATCGCGATCGTATTTTGCATTTTCAATGGCATCGGGATGCGCCGCCCGCAGCGCCTGAATGGCAACATTCTGCGCGAGGCCTTCGAACACCGCGTCCTTCGTCAACAACGCCTCTGCCATCAGCCTTCCCGCACCCTCTGTCTGCTGTTTCCTGTTTGATCGCTGACCGGCGCCAGGTTCACCGCTTTCCCGGCTGACCGGTTCTTAGCTGACCGGTCTTTAGCTTCCTAAAGATCTGCCTTATCGGCGGCCCAGTCCAGAATGCCCTTCTTCCAAACGTAGAAAATCCCGACCACAACGAACCCGAGATACACCAACATCTCCCAGAAGCCGAACATCCGTGAGACGCCGTCCAGCAGCGGAAGGCGCCGGTAGATCACTGCCCAGGGAATCATGAAAACGGCTTCCACATCGAACAGGATGAAAAGCATCGCCACCATATAGAACCGGACGGAAAAACGCCCCCGCGCATCCCCTTCGGCGGGAATGCCGCACTCATAGGCTTCCAGCTTGTCCTTGATGTTCCGGTGCCGCCCAATAACCCACGACATCGCGACCATGCCAAAGGTCATTCCGCCGGCCACAACAATCTGCAGCAGCAGAGGAAAATAATTCCAGATGGCGGGATAGGGCTGGCTCGTCGGAGTCTGCATGGACGTTCACCGGGAACCAGCGCAAGACTACAGGTGAACCGCGCGCTGCCTCCATTTCGACTCTAAGTCTGCCATTGTCAAGAGTCAAGTTACCGAGGCGTGAACACAGGGGATTCGCGCGCCAGGCCGCGCCAGTCGCGCGGTTCGTCGCCTAGGTCCGCGGCCCTGCTTGTCGCACAGCATCCGGCACGTCGAACTTTTTGAAGTTCTCCTGGAACTTGGACGCCAGCAGCCGCGCCTGCGCATCGTAGGCCGCCTTGTCCGCCCAGGCGTTGCGCGGATTCAGCAGCTCCGAAGGAACTCCGGGACACGTGGCGGGAATGCTCAGCCCAAACGCCGGCTCCGTCGTGAACTCCACCTGCGCCAGCCGTCCATCGAGCGCGGCATGCACCATCGCCCGGGTGTGCGGGAGGCTCATCCTCTTCCCTACGCCGAAGCCGCCGCCTGTCCAGCCGGTATTCACCAGCCAGCACTGCGCGCTATGCTCGCGCAGCCGACGCCCCAGCATCTCCGCATAGACGCGCGGCGCCAGCGGCAGAAAGGGCGATGCGAAGCACGTCGAAAACTCCGGAACCGGCTCGCTGCCCAGGCCGGCTTCTGTCCCTGCCAGCTTCGCCGTGTATCCGGAAAGGAAGTGATACATCGCCTGATCCGGCGTCAGCTTCGCAATCGGCGGCAGCACGCCAAAGGCGTCCGCGGCCAGAAACAGCACGTTCTTCGGATGGCCGCCTATGCCGGGAATCACAGCGTTCGCAATAAACTCGATCGGATACGCCGCGCGCGTGTTCTCCGTGAAGCGAATGTCCGAGTAGTCCGGCTCACCCGTCTTCGGATCGAGCACCACGTTCTCCAGCACCGAGCCAAACCGGATCGCGTTGTAGATCTGCGGCTCTTTCTCCAGCGTCAGATCCACGCACTTGGCGTAGCAGCCGCCTTCAAAATTGAAGACGCCGTCCGGACTCCATCCGTGCTCATCGTCGCCGATCAGCCGCCGGTCGGGATCAGCCGACAGCGTGGTTTTCCCGTCCCTGACAGCCCGAAGAAGAGCGCCGTCGCACCGTCCGCGCCAATGTTGGCCGAGCAGTGCATGGGAAAGACATTGCGCTCTGGGAGCAGATAATTCATCACACCGAAGATCGACTTCTTCATTTCGCCGGCATATTTCGTGCCGCCGATCAGCACAATCTTTTTCGTGAAGTCGGCAAGGATGATGTCGCTGATCGCGCTCCGTCCCGCTCCGGGCTGCCTTCGAATTCCGGCGCCGCGATCACCGTGAATTCCGGCGAATGGTGCGCCAGTTCTTCCGCCGTAGGGCGTACGAAAAGCTGCTTCACGAACAGCGCATGCCAGGCATACTCGCAGATCATTTCAATCGGCAGCCGGTAGGTTGGATCGGCGCCCGCCGCCAGGTCCATCACGTACAGATCGCGCTCGGCCATATGCCGCAGCACTCGCTCCAGGAGGGCGTCGAATTTCTCCTGAGGAAACGGCTGGTTCACCTTGCCCCAGTGCACCCGCTGCCGTGTCTGGTCGTCCTCGACCGTGAACTTGTCTCGTGGCGAGCGGCCAGTGCGCGCCCCCGTCATTGCCACCAGCGCGCCGTTGGCGGCCAGCCGGCCTTCGCCCCGCGCAATCGCGGTTTCCACCAGTTGCGCTGTGGATAAGTTGCGGTGGGCGTTCAGCCCCTCGGTCAGCCGTTGCAGATCCTGTCGCGTGACAGTCGTTCCCATTTCGGAAGTGCCTCCGCTGCGGTCACAAAGAACCCATTATTCTCCCATTCGGCCCTGGCGCTTGCCTAGGAAAAAAGCCCTGAGGGACGCATAGAATGGAATGCAGCCATCCGCGAGTGAATCCATGCCTACGCCATTTGAGAGTGCTCAGCTGAATCTGCAGTTGTTCGATGTGCGCCGCGAGCCTGTTCTGCGCGAGGCCCGCGCCTGGTTCACGCGCGATTTCAACCCTCAGACCTTTGAGGAGTTCCAGGGCCAAAGCCGCGGCGACCGCAACACGTCATTTCGTATGGTCGTGAGCTATTGGGAAATGGCCGCCTCCCTGGTGACGACCGGGGCCATCGATGGGGACGCCTTCCGCGCCGCCCACGGCGAAATCTTCGCCGCCTTCAGCAAGATTCAGCCGTTTCTGGAGACAATCCGCTCTTCGATCGGCGAGCCGGGATTCTGCCGCCATATGGAAGCGGTGGTGATGGCGGATCCCGATGCACCCGCCATTCTGCAACGGCGACGTGAACGTCTGCGCACGGTTGCCCAAGCCCAGCAGTCATGGGACGCTGTTCCAAGCCGGTCCTGAACCCTAGACCTGCGGCTGTGCGTCGTCCAGTGGCACCAGATATCGCATGTTGCGCGTGTGGCCGGCCTCGCGGAGCACGGCGTCAACCTGCTCCAGCACCTCTTCCACCGTCATGGTGTACATTTCGCGGCCGTTATCGTAGCCGGACTCGATCGCCTTCTTCAGATAGCGCCCGGCTGCCTGAGCCGCCAGCGTATCCGTAATAACGTGGCCCGTCTGCTTCTTCTGCTCCACCCACGCCAGACACGGCATCGCGATCCAGACCGGCCGTCCGTTCACGTCAAAACGAATGTCCACAGCGTCCGCATGACGCGTGGCGATCGCAACAATATTGGCAGTCCAGCGGCAGTGGAGCCCTTCGCCGCTCCACCGGTCGGTCACGTGGAAATCGTCGTACATGGCACTTTCAGCATACATAACCCTTCCAGCCTGGAAAACTTTTGGATCTGGTGGCCTATACCAAAGGCACCCTCTCCGGGCCGCCTAAAATGGGTCACCCTAAAAAAATTACTGTCGTAAGGCTGCCCAGACACAAAACTTCCCCCACTTTGTGCGTCCAATGTATGTCTGTAAGCCGACCAGCCCTGATCCCGAGGAGTCTTACTCCGTGACCCGTTCATCGTCCAACCCGAAAATCCGGCGCTTTGAAGACCGGCTCCGCCAGCAGCAGGTGCAGCTGGAGAGCAGCATGATCACCGCCGCCAAACAGGGCCGCCAGGCCGTCGCCGAGGATACCCTCGACGTCGCTGACCAGGCCGTCTTCTCCTATCAGAAAGAAATGATCTTCACCCAGGGAACCGAAGGTCACAGCCAGCTGTCGCTGGTTCGCCTCGCCCTGGAGCGGCTCCGCGAAGGCAGCTTCGGCGAGTGCATGCACTGCGGCAAGCCCATTGGTGAAAAGCGCCTCGAAGCCCTGCCCTGGACGCCCTACTGCATCGACTGCCAGGAAAAGGTGGAAAACGGCGAAATCGACGACGTCGTTCGCGCCGCCTGATGCGCCGCCCGCGCTGCGGCTGCCTCTTCAGCGCGTGATAGACTGAACGTATCTTAGCGATGGCGCGCGCTTTAGCCGCGCCATCTTAATTTCCCGCCCAAAGGACTCTCGGGAATTTCGTGGATACACAGACCCGTCACGCGCTGAAACAGGATAAGTTCGTCAACGTCACCACCTCCGGCCTGGAGTGGGTCGGCGATCATCGTGCCAACGTCATCAAATTCTCGATCGCCGTCGTTCTGGTGATCGGCTGATTGTGGCTGGCATCTTCGTCTACGAGCAGCGCAATACCGCGGCAAACCAGCTCTTTGGCCGGGCTATGGACATTTACCAGACGCCGCTGGCCCATCCCAACCAGCCAGCCGAGCCGGGACAGAAGACTTACGCCACCGCTGCCGAACGCGCCCAGGCTGCTTATCCTCTGTTCAGCCAGACTGCGGATCAATATGGATGGACGCGGGCTGGCGAGATGGCCCGCTATTTTGCCGCCCTGACCGAACTGGATCTTGGCAAATCCGCCCAGGCACAGGCCGATCTGGAAAAGGCTACTCACTCCGGCGGGAGCAATCTTAATCTCTGGCAAAAATGGCCCTGGCCAATCTGGACGAGCAAAACGGCCAGACGTCCCAGGCCGTGAGCCTCTTTCAGGACCTGATCCAGCACCCCACCGCCACGGTGCCCAAAGTCCAGGCGCAGTTCCAGCTGGCCGCTCTCTACGAGACGAGCAATCCTCAGGAAGCCCGCCGCCTCTACGCCCAAATCAAGGACCAGAACAAGGACACCGACGCCGCCCAGATGGCCACGCAAAAACTGGCCGCACTGAAGTAGCGGTTTACGCGGCGGCTTGATTGATGATTTCCGTCGTCTCGCTCCAGGCAGGGTCGCCCGTCGGCCGGACTCGGTGAACACAGACCGCTCTTCTCCAAAAAATCAGTTGCGCCTGGTAGGATGAAGACAGTGCACTGGAAGCAGGCGATCTATAAATCCTACGTCTCGAGCGGCCATGTGGCCGAACGGGAAAACTTGCAGGCCCAGTTGCGGGGCAGAGAGCCCTATCTTCGGGCCCTTATTGGCCGCCTCTTTCCTCAGGATAAAAATGCGCGCGCATCCTACGTGGGTTGCGGCTATGGGGCTCTGGTTCATGTTCTTCATGAGTGTGGATATCGGAACGTCGTGGAATTGACGGATCCCAGGAGCAGGTCGACCTCGCCCGGCGTCTGGGCATCGAGGGCGTTCAGCTCGGTGAGGCTACCCTTATCTGCAGGCCGCTCCCTCAGAAGGATTCGATGTCCTTGCTTCTTCGATATCCTCGAACATCTGGACCGCCAGGAATTGTACGACTTGCTCCTTCAGGCTTCACGCGTGCTTTCCCCGACAGGCCGGTGCATCGGCCACGTGCCCAACGCGCAGGAGGAATCTTCGCCATGAGCGTGCGCTATGGAGACCTGACCCACGAACATGCCTTTACCGAGTCCTCTCTTCGGCAGATCTTTCGCACGCTCGGCTTCGGAGATGTGCGCTGCTTTGAAGACCGCCCGATCGTCCACGGGATCACCAGTCTTGCTCGTCGCGTTCTTTGGGAGGCAGGTTCTCTGCCCTTTCGCATCCTCTTTGCAGCTGAAACCGGTCGAACGCGGGTTATTCTTTCCCAGAATTTGTCGTTCGTGGCGCAGAAGAGATCGCGTCTTCCTTCTGGATTGGCGGCAAGGATTTAAAGCAGGTTCTTTTGGACAGTTTTTCTCCACTATCATCGGGATACACGATTTTAAATCCTGCAACCTTCATCATGATCCAAACGTCTGTTGAGCTCCGCATACCTCTATGGCAAATGTAGCTATCGTTTGCAGCGCACTCAGGAGTGATTTCGATCCATGGAATCACGGGACAACCCTCTTGCTCCGACATAGCGCCGAGCTGGATGTCTTTCGCCGGCATATGTTGGTCGAAGATCCGGGCAATGCTGATGTCATCATTTTTGGAGAGATGGATCGATATGGCTCGTTTGCAGAGCGGGTCCGAGGTCATCCCTACTACCGGCAATACCCTGAAAAGTGCTTTCTCTTCGAGAACGCCGATAACTGATTTCCCGTTCTGCCCGGCATTTATGCATCCCTAACGAAACGGTACTATCGGAGCGATCACACCCGTACCGGCTTTTATCTGTACGTTATTGCGTCAGGATGACCAGATGGGCGCCCATGATTTTGCCGGGATCTCCGAACGGCTCAAAGTAGCCGACGAGATATTCGCCGAGTTGCCGACGCTCGCCCTTCTGAAGGACGATGCCCGCGCGCTCCTTGTTCGGATCGTCGGTCGGCCAGCGGAAGCTCGCGTTGGTCGCCAGCGTGATGTAGAGATCGTGTCCGAAGTATTTCTGAATGCTGGGCCAGTAGGTATGTTCGATCTTGGACTCGTCTTCAACGCGGAGGTCGGTCGCGAACCAACGCGGCTCCATCAGGAACGTCTTCTCGGCGCTGTCGGTCGAAGTATCGGAGCAGCAGGCGGATCACGCGT
>CAVPCE010000143.1:0-42057 GCA_963702295.1 uncultured Acidobacteriaceae bacterium
CATTTTTCCTGCTGGCGGCGCTCGGCTGCAGCAACAGCAATGCCCGCACCGGGGACGGAACCGTGGCCGCGGCGACGGCAGCGGCTCCCCACCCGCGGCCGCGCCGGCCCCCAAAGAAACGGCCGCGCCGCCGGAAGACCTCGTCACCACCGGCCCCGTCACCATGGAGCAGCAGATCGATGTCGTCGCTCTGCGCGCGGGGGTTGTTACCAGCCTCACGGTCGACGTCGATTCCGCAGTCAGCAAAGGCCAGATGCTGGCGCAGCTTGATGACCGCCAGGTGACGGCCGATCGCGATGCCGCCCGGTTCAAAGTGCAGAGCCTTGAGTCCGACCTGAATAACTGGCAGTCAGAGGTGGATGTTCGTAAGACCGATCTTCAGCGCGCCGAAGCTATGCGCCAGGCCGGCATCAATACCCAGGAAGCGCTCGACCACGTGCGTTACGATCTGACCGCGACGCAGTATGAAGTGGACCGCCAGCGCGGTGAGATGCAGGCCGCTCAAGCCAGTCTGCAATCGCTCGATCTCGAGTTGCAGAAGACCCGGATTGCCGCGCCCTTCGGCGGTGTTGTCTCGCAGCGCTACGTGCGCCTCGGTCAGTACGTCAATCTTGGCGACCGCCTCTTCCAGATCACCGGCAACTCGCCCATGGAGGTCCGCTTCACGCTGCCCGAGCGCGAGATTCCTCAAATCCGTCGGGGCGAGCACATTTTTGTTTCCCCCACGCCGGACTTTAGCCACACGGCAACCGCCTCCGTCACCCACCTCAGCCCCGTCGTCGATCCGGGCAGCGGCACCATCGAAGTCACAGCGGTGCTCGCGAAGCGCGTTCCCGGCCTGCTGCCGGGCATGGCCGCAAATTCGCATTCCCCGGGCGCAATGAACCTTGCAGAAGCTCTCCAACGCCGCGCTGCCCGAGCTCCCGGTGCGCCGCGCCCGCGTGGGCTATCCAAAGCTCGATCCGGCGACCATCCATCATGAAAACATCGAGGACGGCGAGCCGGTAGTCGTGGCCATGATCCGCGGACGCGATCAGGTCTACCGCTTTCCGCCTGATCAGTGGCGGATCGTCCAGCTCTTCGACGGCAAGCGTTCCTGGAAGACGTGGCAGAACTGTATGCCGAGCTTTACGGAGTTCGGTACGACCCGGAAGACATGCGGGAGTTCACGAGCAATTTGGATACTCTCGATTTCTGGTACCGGACACCGCTGGAAAAGAACATCGCACTCCAGCAAAAACTCGAAGCCGGGCGACACCAGCATGCTCACAAGAAGTCCAAATTCGGCGACGTGGCCCACATGCAGTTTTCCGCGTGGGATCCGAATCGCTACTTCGACCGAATCTATCCGTGGCTGCGCTGGATTTACACGCCGTGGTTCACGACCCTCTGCCTGACGCTGTTTGCCTTCATGGCGTTCGTCTTTGTCGCCAACTGGAGGCAGATCGGCCTCGACACGCTGCAGTTTTACAGCTTCACCCAGAAACAGCCGCCGATCTGGCCGAGTTCTGGGTTCTCTTCCTCATCCTCGGCTACTTTCATGAAACGGCCCACGGGCTCACCTGCAAGCACTACGGTGGCCAGGTGCACGCGATGGGCTTTCACCTGATCTACCTGACGCCGGCGTTTTTTGTCGACGTGAGCGAGGCCTGGGTGTACGCCACCCGCTGGCAAAGACTGATCACGATCCTCGCCGGCATCTGGGTGGAAATGATCTTCTGCGCGGCGGCCACCGTCGTGTGGTGGGGCACGCCGCCCGGCAGCGGGGCGCACGACCTGGCCTACAAAATCATGCTCATCACCGGCGTTGCAGTCATCGTGGTGAACATGAACCCGCTGATCAAGCTCGACGGCTATTTTACCTTTTCCGAAATCATCGGGTTTGCCGACATCAAGGAGAAGTCCACCACCTATTTGTCCGGGCTGGTGCGCAGGAAGATCTTTCGTCTCCCGGTTGAGGTGGACTACGTTCCGAAGCGGCGGCGCGTCGGCTTCATCGTCTATGCGGTGTTATCGGGTTTGTACAGCTATGTCCTGCTGTTCACAGTGATCCGATTCTGTGACAACGTCTTCTCCAAATACAGCCCGCAGTGGGGATTCGTCCCGGCCCTGGCCCTGGCGCTGGTCATCTTCCGCTCCCGCCTCAAAACTCTGGGGAGGTTCATACGCACCGTGATGCTTGATAAACGCGATCGGGTTCGTTCCTGGTTCACCCCCTGGCGCACGGCCACCGTGGCTCTGGCCCTGCTTCTGGTTTTCTTTCTGCCGGTATGGCATGAAACGGTGACGGCACGTTTTCTGCTGGAGCCGGAGCGATTCGCTGTAGTCCGCAGCACCGTGCCCGGCCGTGTCACCGCTGTGTTGGTCCATGAGGGGCAGCCGGTACGGGCCGGCGATTCGCTGCTTCGCATGACCAGCGCGCCGATCGATTCGGCACAGGCCGGATCCGGCGAAGATGCCTCTCTTACCGGCCTCGAACGCGTCCAGGCCCAGCTCACTTACGCCGATATCGGTTCCGCTCTCCAGCAGAACGCCCGCGCCCAGGCACAACAGGCCCTGGTTCTCGACCAGGCGGCCCAGCTCACGCCTCGCGCGCCCATCGACGGTGTCATCGCCACCTCTCGCTTGCGCGACCTGGTTGGCGCCTACCTCCCGGCTGGCGCGACCATCACCGAGGTTGACGATCTGCAGCGGATGCGCGCCCGCATCTTTGTGCCCGACTACGCCATCGGCCGCGTCCGCTCTGGAGCGCCGGTCAGTCTGTTGGTCGACGGGAGCTTTCGCTCCCACTCAGCCACGGTTACTGACCTGCAGCCGGTTGCCGGCGAGCTGCCGCCTGCGGTCGAAAGCATCAAGGAGATCAAAGGAGGCGCGCGTCTCGAGTACTATTCCGCCGAAACTCTCCTCGCCAATGATGGGTCTCTTCACGCCGGGATGACCGGAACGGCCCGGATTGTCGTCCGCCGCGCCAGTCTGGCCGGGAACGTCGCCCGCGAGGTCCGGGATTTCGTCGAACGCAAGGTCTGGTAGGCCCAAAGCAAAGAGGAAGAGCCGGAGCTCTTCCTCTTTCATCGTTCACACTGAGATCACTGGCAGCAGACTCTCCGGAGCGGAACAGAGGGGCCCGGGGAGGGCTGATCTACTGGTTCAGCTGACTTAGAACACCATCTTCGAGGTGGCCAGCCCTTTGGAAGTCGTCAGACCCTTCGAGGTGGTCAGACCCTTGGAGGTCGTGAGCCCCTTCGACGTCGTCAAGCCCTTCGAGGTCGTCAGGCCTTTGGAGGTGGTCAAACCCTTCGACGTGGTGAGTCCCTTGGAAGTCGTCAGACCCTTGGAGGTCGTCAATCCCTTCGATACGCTGTGGCCCTTTGACGTCGTCAGACCTTTCGAGGTCGTCAGTCCCTTGGACAACGCCACATTCGCGGCGCTCTTCGCCATCTGGATGTTGGCCGTTACGCTGGAGGCTTCGGGGGCAGCTTTGCGGGAGCTCAGGTTGCCGATCAACGACTTTTTCTGGATAGCCATTTTGATATTCTCCTCAATCTCGTTTTGTCTGCTTCCTGATCGCTCCAGTTCGCTTGCGCCCTCACCTATTGCGATTCAATGGCCAAACTCAAAAACTCCTCGAAAGGATCCAAAATCCGCCCAAATCATCCTTTGGAACCCTTGTTTTGGGGAAAATCGGCGCTGGCGACGGTCCGCAGGATCGAAATTTAACCCCTCGGGGGATCAATTATTGACCCCGCAGGGCAATAAGCCGCCTCAGATCCCGTGCTTCCGGCAGAGATATTTCATCTTCTGGATCGGAATCTGCAGCAGCCCCGCCGCTCCTCGCTTACTGCCAGCGCGACGGATCGCCGCCTGCAGATAGGCCTGCTCGATCCGGGTCAGCTCGTCGTCCAGATTGACCCCTTCTTCTGGGATCAGCCTGTGATCGGTGCTGGCCGCGCTCTCGACGATCACTTTCTCCGGCAGATGCTCTACCTCGATGACGTCTCCGTCCACCATGATCGCCAGCCGCTGGGTCAGGTTCTCCAGCTCCCGCACATTGCCGGGCCAGCTGCTGGTCTCCAGAATCTGCATGGCATCTGGCGAAAACCGCTTCAGGGCCACGTCGCTTGCCGTGCAGTACATCCTCATATAGTGGTCCAGCAGCAGCGGAATGTCCCCCGTCCGTTCCCGCAGTGGCGGCAAAGCGATCGGGACCACGCAAATCCGGTAGTAAAGGTCCTCGCGAAACTGTCCCTTCTTCACCATCTGTTCCAGGTCGTCATTCGTTGCCGTAATGAGGCGAAAATCGATCTTCCGCGGCGTCTTGCCACCGATTCGCTGAACCGATTTCTCCTGCAGCACGCGCAGCAGCTTGCTTTGCAGGGCCAGCCCCAGAGATCCAATTTCGTCGAGAAAGAGAGTTCCGCCGTCAGCCAGTTCCACCTGCCCGGCTTGCGTCGCGTGGGCGCCCGTGAACGAGCCCTTTTCGTGTCCGAACAGCTCCGACTCCATCAGCGTCTCTGGCAGAGCCGCGCAGTTCACCCCGACAAACGGCCCGTCCCGCCGGGGGCTGATCGACACAATGGCCCGCGCCGCCAGCTCCTTACCCGTCCCGCTCTCCCCGCGCAGCATCACCGTAGTGTTGCTGGGCGCCACACGCCGCACCGCCTCATAAACCCGGAGCATTGCCTCACTGCCGCCGATCATGCCGCCAAAGGAGATCTTCTGCGCAATCTCCTCCCGCAGCTCCTCCGCCTGCCGCTCGCGCCGCCGAACCTCTCCCGCCTCCAGCAGGTACTCGCGCAGCTCCGCAAAATCGACGGGGGCGAGCAGGAATTCGTCCCCCCCAGCCTTCCTGGTGCGGGCGCGCGCATTCCGCAAAGGCGTCCGCGAGATCACGATCAGCAGGCTGTGCGGCGCGGCCGCCCGTACAGATTCCACATAAGAAAAGACTTCCTGGTTGTCCGGCACGATTGTGTCCAGGTCGAGCACCACAATCTCCGGCGCATGCTCCGCCAGGCCGCGGAACAGCGCCTCCGAATCCGGTGCCAGATTCACAAAAAACGCCGGAGCCAGTTCCTGGCCGATGTCGGGGAGCGCGGCCTCATCGCAGGTGGCCACCACGAGTCGGAGCCGCTCGTAATGGCCTGAAGGCATTGCGGATTCTGCCATGCAGAGTCCTCACGTCAGGAGACTTGTTCTGCGTTTATACACCAATTCTGGTCTTTCCCCGCCGGCCCCTGGATCCCCGCTGAAAGCCTTTTGCCTTCCCCCAATCCGCCGTTCCGAAACGAAAGTAACCGCTCCCCCGCTGGCTATCGACTCTTCTCCCCAACCATAGGTGCCCGATCAGGTCAGGAACGCTTAACCCGAACCTGCTATTGAGGAATGACTGCGCCAGCGTAATATGGAAAAAACGCGAACAGGGGGGGAGTTTTCCAGCGGCTGGAGTCTCTGATTTCGGCTTTCCGGCGAGGACAGCAAATATGTTCGGGCCAGCGGTCGCAAGTCAGGAACCTGAGTTCGCAGAACCAGATACGCGAGCTCGCCAGGGGGTAGTTGCAACGCCAACCCAGCGAGCCGTCAAGTCTGCGGCCCGAGAAGCGCCCGGACCGGCGAGCAGCCGGCTCCCTGGCGATGTTCGCCTTTCAGCTCTCCGGGTCGACTGCCGCAGTTCTTCCCCAGGAAGGCGCCATACCACGATGAACAGCTCCGCGGTCGTTCGGATGACGGAACGCAGGCTCAGCCTGCGCGCGGCCGGAGCTCGGAACAGGCAAAATCCTGCCTGCTCCGCCACCCTGAATATGTTTCTCAGCAGGTTCTCTTCGTGGAGATGGTCGATTGTCTAACCCACTGCTTAGCGTCGTCATCGCCTGTTATAACCACGAGGGGTTTATCCGAGAGGCCGTCGAATCTGCCTTGTCGCAGGAGTTTCCCTGCAAGGAAGTCATTGTCGTCGACGATGGCTCCCGCGACGGCACGCCGGACGTCCTGAGCACGTTCGGAGCGGCCATCACCTTCGCGCGATTCCCCGTGAATCGCGGAGCGGGTGCCGCCCGCAATCACGGCGCTTCCCTGGCGAAAGGTAAGTACCTCGTCTTCCTCGACGGCGACGACGCCCTGCTGCCGCACACGCTGGAGGTCTATGGCCAGCTCGTTACAGCCCGTCAGCCTACCCTTCTGCTTGGCCGGTCCGCTCAGTGTTACGGACAGCTGCCGCCCCCGCCATTCGAATCGCCCGCCGAAGTTCGCTTCGTTGAGTATCCCGACTTCCTCGCCAAAGACAGGCCCTGGGTCTATAACACGAGTTCTCTGGTCGTCGAGCGCGCCCCCTTCCTCGCCGCCGGAGGCTGGTCCGAGGACATCTTCTACCAGGACATTCAGGACCTTCTCAACAAACTGGGCGTTGGCGGCCCCACGCTTCTGGTGCTCACCCCGGATACGGTGTGGTATCGAATGCATACCACCAATGCCGTTCGACGAATTCAGCCGTTCATTGACGGGATCTATACCTTATTGCGGAAAGCGAAGAACGGTGCCTATCCCGGAGACCGGAAACAAAGGATCAGAAGATCCATCTGGTTTGGCGGACTGATCTTTTACTGGATGAAGGAAGCCTTCAGCACCGGCTTTTATAAGGATGGATTTGCCCTGATGGCTGCCAAGTGGTGGTTGATTGGCCTCGCCGCCCTGAACCGCGGCCTCATCCGGGTCACCGGAAGAAAACCCGTAGAAACCCTCGCTTTGAAAGAGAGCCCGGTTCCGCAGAATTCCTGAACCGCTCGTCCGCCGCATCCCCCGCGCCATCGAACGCTTCTATTTCACCAGCTCCCGCATAGCCGCTTCATCCAGCGGTTGCAGAGGGGCGAACGTCGTCTTCACCTGGTAAGGCACAGGATCGGCCTTCTGCATGGCGAGCGCCAGCTCCGTCAGATGCAGGGCGAAATCCGGCGTTAGCGTGGGAAGTCGCCGCTGATCGATCGCCCGCACCAGATCGACAACGCCGCGCGCGTAAACCATTCGATATCGGGCGTACCGCTCTTTCACCTTCGTCTTCACGACCGATGGATACAGGCGCGGGTGCTTCCCGACCAGACTCTTGATGACGGGATGTTCCTGGGCGATCAAATACCGCGAAGCCCGGTAGCGAAACGAAGTGTATCGATCCAGATAGATGGGAGACCGATAGTTCCAGGGTTCGTTTACGGTCAGGGTTCCCGTGTCGCCCACGATTTTAAGGGCATGATCGTAGGGAGCCACCAGACTGCAGGTAAGCCGAGCCACTACTCCGGATTCAAACGTGATGCACGAAACAGTGAAGTCGGGCGTCGTCAGCGACAGACGCTCCTCGGGCGAAATGGGTCGGTCGGGCCAGACGACCGCCGAAAACGCTGTGATCGTCCTGGCGGGACCAAAGAATGCACGACAACAGACTCAGATGGTAGCCAGCGTGCTCCACGGTTACGCCGACCCGGAATTCCTCCCCGTAGTCGTACGGGGCGCCGCTGTCAGCCTTCCACATATGAGAATCGGCCATATGGAAAGGACCGTCGTTCAGCTCGGCCAGCGCCACGTGCACAGAGCCAATTTCTTTCTTCCGCAAAGCCTGCCACAGCGTCTGCGCCGATTCCGAAAGCAGGTTACAGGGCGCCATCGACAATCCGAGGCCTTTGGCTTTTGCCAGATCCACCAGCTCCTGCGCCTGGCCAAACTCCAGTGCCAAAGGCTTCTCGCTGTACACGTGCTTGCCGGCCTCGAGAGCAGCCTTCGATACTTCATAGTGACTGCTCGAGCTGGTCAGGTTCAGGACCATCTCAATGCCAGGATCGGCGAGCATCTCAGCCAGACCCTTGTAGTGCTTCATCTTGAACCAGGAGCAGAACCCTGCACCCCGTTCCACAACCCTGTCCGTCGCGCCGACAAGCTGCAGCTCCGGGAAGCGTGACAGACTGATCATGTAGTGGTCGGCGGTAAAGCCACAACCGACAATTCCGATGCGCATCGCCATCCTGACTCCCTGTGTCCCGTCCGTTGAAAACTGATACCGCTCGTCTCATCCGAACAGAGCCGGTCAAACCACCGCTTCTTCAAGCGGCACTTCAGCGCGCACAAAACACGTGCTTTTCAGGGCTCAACTGGTTCGGATTCGTGGACGAGTATATCCCGGCCCTCTCGCACCCCAAAATAGAAAAGAAGCATTCCCGCCGCCACGAAAGAGGAATGGAGGGAAGGTCGCCAGGTATGGCAATTTCCTTCCGAAATTTAAACCACAGCCCCTCGGGTGTTATTTTGTTCGAGATGAGGACTAAATCACTATGACGAAGACAGCGGACCGCTTTGACCTCAGCGGCCGCATCGCGCTCGTGATCGGAGGGACCTCCGGCATCGGCCAGGCCATTGCCCTGGGGCTCGCCGATGCCGGCGCCGATGTCGTCGCCAGTTCTCGCCGGCAGAACGACGTCGAGGCCATGGCCGCGAAGATTCGCGCCCGAGGCCGACGCTCTCTCGCTCTCAGCTCCGATGTCCTCCAGCGCAGCTCGCTCGAGGACCTCCATGCCGGCATCCTGGCAGCATTCGGCAAAATCGACATTCTGGTCAACGCCGCCGGAACTACCAAACGCGTTCCCACCCTCGAGTGCTCCGAAGACGACTGGCATACCATCCTCGAAACGAATCTCACCGGGGTCTTTCGCGCTTGCCAGATTGTCGCGCCCGGCATGGTCCGGCAGGGCTGGGGACGCATCATCAACATCGCTTCGCTGGCCACCTTCGTTGCCTTCTGCGAAGTCGCCGCCTATGGCGCCAGCAAGGCCGGTGTCGGTGGCCTCACCAAATCTCTCGCCGTCGAGCTCGCGCAACACGGAGTCTGTGTGAATGCCATCGCCCCGGGCTTTTTCCCCACCGCCCTCAATCAGGACTTGCTGGAGCAAACCCCGCGCGGCCGCGAAGTCCTGTTGCGCACACCCATGCACCGCTATGGTCGTGTCGAAGAGCTTGTCGGCACCGCGGTCTTTCTCGCCTCTGAAAGCGCATCCTTCATCACCGGCCAGATCCTTCCCGTGGATGGCGGCTATCTCGCCAGCGGCGTGAATCAGTAGCGCAGGGACGGGTGGGCCGAGTCCATCCCGGTTCGGTGTAGAGTGGATTCTGCTCCGCCTCAGGGCGTGAACAAAAATTCGTCGAGAAAGAGAGTGACGGACCGGCGCCCACGCCGCCCGTACTGATTCCCAGGCGCCCGTCCTCGATTAACCATGCGTGGCATTCGCCATGTCGATCTGAGCGATCTGCAGCTGGCCTCCAGCGAAACCGCGCGGCACATCAACCGCGACATCATCCTGGAACTCATCCGCACCAGCCAGCCGATCTCGCGCGCCGACCTCGCGCGCCGCTCCGGCCTGCAGCGCAGCACCGTATCCCAG
This sequence comes from uncultured Acidobacteriaceae bacterium, assembly GCA_963702295.1. Classification (GTDB taxonomy): domain Bacteria; phylum Acidobacteriota; class Terriglobia; order Terriglobales; family Acidobacteriaceae; genus Palsa-343. Next base: position 9,411 of record CAVPCE010000143.1, read on the forward strand.
ATTGTCGAGCAGCTCATCCGCGAGAACTGGGTGCGCGAAGGCCCCGTTGCCTCCGCCCCCCGCGGCCGCCGGCCTACCATGATTGGACTCAACGAAGATCTGGTCGCCATCGCCGCCGATATCCACCCGCGCCAGGCCACGGTCGCCGTCGTGGATCTGAACGGCCGTCTCCTCTCGCGTTCCCTCGTGCCCCTCACCTCCGATCCCCTCGCCTCCACACGCCTCATGATCGAGTGCATGCGCAGAATGCGCGCCGCGCTGCCGCGCCAGTCACCCGAAGGCATCGGCGTAAGCCTGCCCGGCCGCGTGGATCCTGCTTCCCAGCGCCTGGTCTTTGCCCCCAACCTGCACTGGCCCGATTTCGATCTGAAGAAAATGCTTGAGGCCGAAATGGGCCTCCCTGTCAAAATGGAAAACGCCGCCACCGCTTCGCTGCTGGCCGAGCTCATCTTTGCCCGCATGGACGGCATCCGGGACGCGGTCCTCGTCACTGTTTCCGAAGGCGTGGGTGTCGGGGTGCTGGCCAACGGTCAACTCGTCTCCGGGAGCCATGGCATGGCCGGAGAGTTTGGCCACATCCCCATCGATCCCTCCGGGCCAGCCTGTGCCTGCGGCCAAAAGGGATGCTGGGAAACCTTTGCGTCCTGCCAGGCAGCGCTGCGCTATTATCGCGAACTCGCTCCTGGCGCGCCCCCCATCGCTTTTCCGGAGCTCCTCAACCTGGCTGAAGAAGGCAATGCGGCGGCCCAGCAGGCACTCGCTCGTCAGGCGCAAGCGATCGGACGCGGCCTGCGCATGATTATTGCCGCACTTTCCCCCAGCACCATCCTCATCGCCGGTGAGGTCAGCTCCGCCTGGCATCGCTTCGGACCGGTCATCGAACAGGAAGCCCGCGATCTGACCCTCGCCGGCGCTCCACCGATCATCCGCCCCACCCACGAAAGTGAAATCGCGCGCCTTCGCGGAGCCGCGGCTCTGGTTTTCCAGCGCCGGCTGCCCCGGGAAGCGGTGCCCGCTCGCGATATCCCCCTCACCCGAAATTCACTTTCCGCCCCTCATCCTGCCCGCGCCTGACCGCCAAAAATACTCATCTTCCAGTCGGGCTACACAAAATATCCGGGAACAAAACACGCATTATCTCTGAATGCTCGGAGCGCCAACCGACGACTACTCTTGACAAAATTCCTGACGCGCTCCTATAGTTCGTGTCGCAGATTAAACATTCCGATGTCTCCCTCATTTGCGGAATTTGCGCGGATGCCAACGAAGGAATCTGGCTCTCCTGCTTGTCGATTCACCATACGGCTTCAGTAAAGAGCTGCATTGATTTGGGGCGAAGACAATCGGTTCTCTTTGGAGAGGATCATGTTGGAGAGGCCGTCGCTACAAATCCTGAAAAACTCGGCAACCATGCAGGGCTGTCTGTTCGTCCTGGCCCTGATCGCAGTTCTCATCAGTGTTCTACCCGCGGGCGCCCAGGTGCTCTATGGTTCGCTCTCCGGCCTCGTTACAGATACATCCGGTGCGGCAATTGCGGGTGCCAAAGTCGAGGCCACCGAAACCGCCAAGGGCCTTAAACAGCAGGCAACGACCGACGCGTCGGGCCTCTATCGGTTCTCTGAAATTCTGCCCGGTACCTGGAAAATCGTGGTCACCGCTTCAGGATTCAGTAGTGTGGAGACGGACAACATCGTCGTCGATCCCAACGGTGTTGCTCGCGTCGACGAAAAACTTGCGGTCGGACAGGTGCGGCAAAGCGTCACCGTCACCACAGCGCCCCCGACCCTGCAGACCGACCGTGCCGACGTTCATACCGACATTTCCACGGCTGAACTCGAGCAGCTGCCCACCGTCTCTTCGGAAGGCAAGAATTTCCAGGATCTCCTGCGCATCGTCCCCGGTTCTACCATCCCGCTGGAGAACAACTCCGCTGCCGGCAACCCCGCTCGCGCCATGACGTCCAACGTCAACGGTCAATCCACGCAGGGGAATGACACCCGCATCGATGGCATTCTCGATGCCTATCCCTGGCTGCCGAACAACGTCGCCTACGTGCCTCCGGAAGACGCCATCCAGACCGTCAACATCTCGACGAATTCCTACGACGCCGAACAGGGCATGGTGAACGGTGCAGCAATCAACGTCCAAACGAAAACCGGCACGAACAAATTCCACGGCGACGCGTACGAGTTCCACACTGATGCCGCTCTCAAAGCCATCAACTACTTCGAGCCGCCCACGTTCAAGCGCCCGGAGAACATCTTCAACCAGTTTGGCGGTAGCGTCGGTGGTCCCATCCTGAAGGACAAGCTTTTCTTCTTTGGGGACTATCAGGGCACTCGTCAAACGCTGGCCCCGGCCGGGGGCAATCCGCAGACCGTGCCATTCGGCCCCCTGCAGTACAGCAATGCGGAATCAGCCGGCTATTTCGATTTCCGCCCGTTTCAAACCGCGGCCTATGGCATGGTGGACAAGACCGGCAATCCCGTTCATATCTACGACCCCACCACCGGCAATCCTGATGGCTCCGGCCGCCAGCCCATCTCCTGCAACGGAGTCATCGACACCATCTGTCTTTCGCGCGTTGACCCTGCGGCCTTGGCCATGGCCAAACTGATTCCCGCGCCGACACCCAGCCTGGCAACTCTCGACAGCAACAACTATCTCGACACGCAAAAAGGCTTCTTCCACACCGACGACTACGACGCCAAGGCCAACTATGTCCCCACGGAGAAGACCACTCTCTTTGGGCACTTCAGCACTTCCCGCGGCGACATTTTCGATCCTCCGTCGCTGGGTCCGGCGGAAGGCAATGCGACCAACGGCGGCCAGTTGGGCAATGCGCTTACCCGGATTTACATCATCGGTCTTGGCGGCACGCACACTTTCACGCCGAATCTTCTGCTCGACGGAAACCTTGGCTTTACGCGGCAGCACCTGACGGCAGAGGCTCCGGACATCGCGCAGGGACCCTTTGGGCTGAACACCCTCGGGATCCCCGGAACCAACAACTCAGTCTCTCCCAACGACAGCCTCTATTACGGAATTCCCGCCTTCCAGTTCGTCACCTTTACCAACCTCGGCAATCCGAATACCGGCAATCCCTTCGTCTTCCGCGATAACCAGTATGTAGAGAATGAAAATCTCACCTGGATCCGCGGCAATCACCAGTTCCGCTTCGGTGGTGAGTGGGATCACGTGCAGATGAACCACTTCCAGCCCCAGGGTGGACAGTTCCAGACAGCGCGCGGCACTTTCGGCATGAACGGCACCATCACCGAACAGGTCAACTGCACAGGCGGCCCACCCATCACCAAAGAAACCTGTACCGACCCTGATCCTCCAACGAACCTGCAATACGGCTCATACGCCGACTTCCTGCTGGGATTGCCCTACGAGTCCGGCAAAGCCGTCCAGGATACCGACCCCATTGCTCTGCGCTGGTCGCAGTGGGCCGTCTATGCGCGCGACATGTGGCAGGTCACTCCAAAGTTGAACCTCGACTACGGCCTCCGCTGGGAGTATTACCCGATGGCCTACAGCGATCACGGCAAGGGCGCGCGCGTTTTAAATCCATCCACCATGCAGGTGCTGATTGGCGGATACGGCTCGGTTCCCCAGGACGACGGTGTGAAGGTCGGTCCTGGAGAGTTTCTGCCGCGAGTCGGCATCGCTTATAAAGCCACGCAAAATACCGTCATCCGCGGCGGCTTTGGCATCGGCGCAGACAGCAACAACTGGCGATATCTCCGCAACGACTATCCGGCCGATACCATCTCCAGCTACGCCGGAACCAATACCGGTGGCGCCACCAACTACAGTGCAGTCGCTCCATCCATGAGTTTCACCGGGACGAATGCCATCGGCCCCTATGCCGCTCTGCCCATCGGCATTCCCCTGGTCCCCACACCAGATCTCAGCACCGGCTCCATCCCACTGCCCAACAACATCACCACCAGCACCATTGGCACGTACCCAAATTTTCGGCGCGGCTACATCTACTCCTATAACCTCACCGTCGAGCAGCAGTTCGCCGGTTTTGTTGCCGACGTTGGTTATGTGGGAGAACGGGAGATCCGACCGGTCCTCAACGTCAACCTGAATTCCGCACCGGCCGGTGCAGGCGCCGCGGGAGAGCTGTTGAATGCGAAATTCGGAGGCACCTGGGGCGGCATCAACACCCTGGTCCCCTCCGGCCACAGCTATTACGACGCGCTGCAGACCAAGGTCACCCGCCGGTTTGGCCCGTCCTCGACCATCGGCGTCCTCTTTACCTGGTCCAAAACTGAGGACTTCGAAGACAACGAGGAGCTCAGCTCGCCACTCTGGAACTATCCCGCCTATTTCGAAAGGAACAAGGCCCTTGCGGGCTTCGATCGCGATTACAACTTTGAAGCTTACTGGCTCTACCATCTCCCCTTTGGGAAAGGTCAGTCGCTGGCGAACCACGGCATCGCCTCGGCCATCGCAGGAGGCTGGACGCTCTCGGGAGTGTTGAGCCGGCTCGGTGGAGCGCCATTCACCGTTACCGACAACGCAGGAGCGTCGAGCCTGAATGCGCCGGGCAATCAACAGACACCCGACATCGTCGCCCCCATTCAGCTCACCGGCGGCAAGCCCGCCTACAGCCCGGGTCTCTGCGCTCGGGGAACCAACGGTTGCAGCTACTTCAACATCGCGTCGTTCCAGTCGGTCACAACGCCGGCGACCTTCGGCGATGCGGGACGCAACATCATCCGCGGGCCGGGATACTTCGACCTCGATGCCAACCTCTTCCGGAATTTCAAAATTACCGAGTTCCTCACCTTCCAGTTTGAAGCGGACGCCTTCGGCGTCACCAACACCCCTCACTTTGCCAATCCGGATTCCAATATCACCGACTCCAACTTTGGCAAGGTCACCGGCGAGGCGCAGGGAGCCAATGCTTCCCTGGGCGGCAGCGGCGGCGAGCGTTTGTGGTATCTCGGCGGAAAGCTCATCTTCTGAGCAGGCTCACCTGAACTCGTGGCCGGGATCTGTGTCCCGGCCTTCATTTTGCGCGAGAATGGCCTGTCGCGATTCTGAATGATGGCTGATCGAATAGTCCGGCGCCGCATCCTGCGCAACGCCGCCTTTGGCGGGGTGCTCCTGCTCTGCGTCGCCGCTCCGGTGCGCGCCGAAGATGGCTCTCAGGGATGGCTCCGTTATGCGCCCCCGTTTCTCTCCCATCCCGACGTCGCGTACGCGCAAACGCCGCCCGCGGTCGTCAACCTCGACTCCTCTCCCGTCTCAGCCATTGCACAGCAGGAACTCCTCCGCGGCGTTCGCTCCATGCTGCATCGGACGCTCCGCATCGAAACCCAGCCTCCTGAGTACGGTGCGTGGATCCTCGGGACCACCGCCGAACTACGCTCCGCCTTCCCGGACTACCATCCGCCGCAACTGCGTCCCGAAGGCTTCTCCATCTCTCCCCTGACCGTCCACGGCCACACTGACTGGATCATCGCCGGTGCCGACTCCCGCGGCCTCCTCTATGGCGTCTTTCACGTCCTTTCCGGCATTGCCCGCGGCCAGTCTTTCTCCGCGCTACAATCCAGCGAGTCGCCCGCCGCCCCCATCCGCTGGGTCAACCAGTGGGACAACCTCAACGGCACCATCGAGCGCGGTTACGCCGGCCGATCCATCTTCTTTGACGATGGCCACGTCCGCGCGGACCTCACCCGCGCTGGCGACTATGCCCGCCTGCTGGCGTCGATCGGCATCAACGGCTGCACCATCAACAACGTCAATGCCGACCCGCGCCTTCTCAACATGATCCCCGACGTCGCGCGTATCGCTGACGTCTTCCGGCCCTGGGGCGTTCGCCTTTCAATCTCTGTCGATATCGCCAGTCCACAGAAAATCGGCGGCCTCGACACCTATGACCCCGGCAATCCGCAGGTCGCTGCCTGGTGGCGTGAAAGGGTCGACGAGATCTACAAAGCCATTCCCGACTTCGCGGGCTTCGTCGTCAAAGCCGATTCCGAAGGTCAGCCCGGTCCTTCCCGCTACGGACGCACGCCCGCTGACGCCGCCAACATGCTGGGCGCCGCGCTCAAGCCCCACGGCGGCATCGTCATGTACCGCGCCTTCGTCTACAACCACCATCTCGACTGGAACAATCCCAAAGCCGATCGCGCCCGCGCCGCCTACGACATCTTCCATCCTCTCGATGGCCGGTTCGCCGACAATGTCATCGTTCAGATCAAGAATGGCCCCATCGATTTCCAGGTCCGTGAGCCCGTCTCCCCGCTCTTCGCCGGCCTCAGGAAAGCGAATACCGCCCTCGAGCTCGAAATCACCCAGGAGTACATGGGGCAGGCGCACCACCTCGTCTACCTGCCCAGCCAGTGGAGCACCTACCTCAACTTCGATCTCCACGCCACGAACCGCAGCACACCCCTCAAAGACATCGTCGACGGCCACACGTTCCACCGTCCCCTCGGCGGCTACGTCGGCGTCGCCAACGTTGGACTCGACACCAACTGGATGGCCCACCCGCTCTCCATGGCGAACCTCTACGGCTTCGGCCGTCTTGCCTGGAACCCGAACACTACGCCCGTGGCCATTGCCGCTGACTGGACCCGCCTCACCTTCGGCAATGACCAGAAGGTCGTCTCCACCGTCACCCGCATGCTCCTCGCCTCCTGGCATATCTATGAGGAGTACACCGGCCCCCTTGGCCTCCAGACTCTCACCAACATCACCGGCCCCCATTACGGCCCAGCGCCGCAATCGCAGGAAAACAACGGCTGGGGTCAGTGGATTCGCGCTGATCACAACGGCGTCGGCATGGATCGCACTGTCGCCACCGGCACCGGCTTCATCGGCCAATACCCGCCGCAGGTCGCGCAGATGTACCAGTCGCTGAAGACCTGCCCCAACAACCTCATCCTCTTCATGCATCACCTGCCCTACACGTACCGCCTGCACAACGGCAAAACCGTCATCCAGACCCTCTACGACGATCACTACCAGGGCGCCGAAGAAGCCGCCGGTCTCGTGCGGCAATGGAAATCCCTCGACGGTCTCATCGATGCGCCGCGCTATGACAAGACGCTGGGTCTGCTCGAATATCAGGCCGGACACGCCATCGTGTGGCGCGACGCCGTCGATCGCTGGTTCAGGAAAATGTCCCGCATTCCCGACGACCAGCACCGCATCGACCACGACCCCAACCGCACCACCGCCTCACAATTGCAGCTCCAGGGCTACACGCCCGTCGATGTCACACCCTGGGAAACGGCCTCCAACGGAAAGGCCTACGTCTGTAAAGATTCTCAGGGCTGCAACGCATCGTTCTACTTCGATCGTCCGGCCGGCTGGTACACGATCGCCGTCCAGTACTTCGACGATCGCCAGGGCGTTTCCACCTTCAATCTCAAACTCAATCGGCAGGTGGTCGCCACCTGGCTCGCCGACAATACCCTCCCCGGCGAAGCCCCCAACGGCGACACCTCCACGCGCTTCACTTTGCACGCGTGTCGCATCGCATCCCGGCGACATGATCACGGTTGAAGGTCATCCCGACGATGGCGAGCCCGCGCCCATCGACTACATCGAGATCATGCTCGAGTCGACACACCGGCCCCGGCAGGGAAGTCAAAGCCATGAAGATTCGCAACGCGTCCGTCAACGTCTGCTCCCCCGGCCGCAACTTCGTCACGCTCAAAATCGAAACCGACGAAGGTCTCTACGGCCTCGGTGACGCCACCCTCAACGGCCGCGAGCTCGCCGTCGCCAGCTATCTCACCGACCACCTGATCCCCTGCATCCTCAATCGTGATCCCTTCCAGACCGAAGACATCTGGCAATACCTCTATCGCGGAGCCTACTGGCGCCGCGGCCCCGTCACCATGTCCGCTATCGCCGCCGTCGACATGGCGCTGTGGGACATTAAAGGCAAAGCGCTCAACACTCCCGTTTACAACCTACTCGGTGGGCGCAGCCGTGATGCCGTCCTCGTCTATGCCACGCTCACGGCAAAGACATCGAAGAAGCCCTCGACGATGTCGCCCGCCATCAGGAGATGGGCTACAAAGCCATCCGCGTGCAGAGCGGCATTCCCGGCCTCGACGCCACCTACGGCGTCCCAAAGGGCGGTGTCCCCTATGAGCCCGCCGAGCGTGGACTGCCATCAGAAAGCCGCTGGTCCACCGAGAAGTACCTCCTTCACGTTCCCAGGCTCTTTGCCCGCGTACGGGAACGGTTCGGCGACGACCTTCACCTCCTCCACGACTGTCATCACCGCCTCACGCCCATTGAAGCCGCGCGCCTCGGCAAAGAACTCGAGCCCTTCCACCTTTTCTGGATGGAAGATCCAGTCCCAGCCGAATTTCAGGAAGGCTTTCGCCTCATTCGCGAGCACACCACCACGCCCCTCGCCACTGGCGAAGTCTTCAACTCCATCTGGGACGTCCACGACCTTATCCGCCACCAGTGGATCGACTATGTCCGCCTGACGCTCACCCACGCTGGCGGCTTCACCGCGCTCAAAAAGATCGCCGACTTTGCCGATCTCTACCATGTGAAGACCGGCTGCCACGGCCCCACTGACCTCTCACCGGTCTGCTTGGCCGCCGCGCTGCATTTCGATCTCGCCGTCCACAACTTCGGCATCCAGGAACACATGCCGCACAATGCTGAAACAGACGAAGTCTTCCCACACACGTACCGATTCGAAAATGGTTATATGTTCCCCGGCGATGGCCCGGGCTTAGGCGTCGATCTCGACGAGAAGCTCGCCGCAAAGCATCCATATCAGCGCGCATATTTGCCCATCCTGCGCAGGCTGGATGGCACTTTAACCGATTGGTAGGAGTCTGGTTCGGACGCGAAAGAGTTGCCGAGGTCAGGACACAGCCCGGCTTCAACCGGCCGCCGGCGGCCTTCTTGGACAGGTTGGCCCGCAGCAATGCCAGCTTGGCGCTGGCCTCCGGATCCTCGCGCAGGTGGCTCATCCCTGCCTGCACCAGCGCGGCCAGAATCCCAATGAAGAGTCCCGCAAACGTCGACACGATCACAATGAGTGCTCGTCTTGGCGACGATTTGTGGTCCGGCACAGTCGCCGGATCCACCACCTGCACGAACGAGCCTTCCCGGGCTTCATCGATCTTGGCAATTTCGAGTTCACGGGCCAGGAGTTCAAAAATCGTCTCGTAATACTTCACATCGCGCAGTTTGCGGACGTATTCCAGCCCCACCTCTGGCACCCTCCCCTTGGACGGGAAAAATGCATTCGGATTTTCTTCGCTGCCGCCCAGCTTCGCCAGCTGCGCCCGCAGACTGTCCAGCTCCTGTTGAAGCTCCACCACCTGGGAGTTCTCGCCAGTTGCATACGTCTGCATCGCCTGGATCTGAACTTCCTTCGCGGTAATCTGTGCCCGCAGCGCTGCCGCGGTTTCGATTAGCGCCCGAGCCTGGCTATCCAGCTGAATCAGTCCTGTCGTTTGTTCTGTCTTCTTCAGCGCCTCTTCGGCATTGGCAAGGTTGTCTTTTGCCTGTTCCAGTTGCTGCTGGAAGAAGAGCCGCCGCTGCGACGCTTCCGTGATGGCCAGTCCCTCCGACAAATGCCGAAATGCATCGACATACCCGTTGGCCATCTCCGCAGCCTTCTCCGGACTGCGGTCGTCTACTGAAATGTGAATCAGCCCATCCTTGCCACTTCCGTCCACCGTCGTGTGGTGCTCGAAGGACTTGCGCGCCTCTGATACGTAATGGGCATGGTATTCCCGCATCAGACCGTATTTCTTCACCATCCCATCTTCAACGGTCTGACTTCTCAGGAAGCCGACATACATGTCGTTGGGATTCTTGATGCCCAGACTGCTCCCGGCCAGCGCCGCCATACCCCCGAGACTGCCGAGTTCAGCGGTCAGCAGCGAACTCATTCCTGAGGATTGCCGTGGCGGCATCAGAATCGCGGTGGCTGTGAACGATTTCGGCCAGATCAGAGAAACAATCAGTGACACAATTGCAAATCCCGCTGTAAACAGCAGAATCAGGCGTTTCCTTGTCGCCAGCACAATCAACAGATCCAGCAGGGAAATCTCATCGCCTTCTGCAGGATTGGCAAGCGCGTTCGGCTCGTAAAGGCCGCCGCCCTCTCTCAGTCCGGGATGGTGCGTTTCCGTTGCCATGCAGTTGACATCATTACAGGACCGGCGCGTCGCCCATTCAGCCCCGGCTCAATACAGCAAATTGATTGTTGCAGCGCCCAGGGCAAACTGAGAGAAGATTTGCGACCAGTCCAGGAAGGCCCGCAGACCCGACGGCTTGAAAACCTTCTCCGGCACCACAATTGTATCGCCCGGATTCATCGTCAGACTCGCGAACTCATTGCCCCAGATGCCGCTCTGAGATTCCCGGCTCACCACGGAACCATCCGCCCGAATGATGAAGGTGTGGCTCTTGTCCGCGTCTCGATTCGGACCGCCGGCCAGATGCAGATAGTCGCCGGCATGCCGGCCCTTTTCATACAGGAACGAATTCTGGTCGTATACCGCACCTACCACATTGACGCTGGCCGGCAGGGGGGCACGACAAAACGGTCTCCATCTTCAAGCTGGATATCCGGTAACGCGTCCAGGCCGCTGCTTGCGCTTCTGAATTCCAGCACGATGCGGCCCGTGGCGCGCATCTGGCGCAGCCGGCCGATCATCGTCTGTTCGCTTCCTTGTGCTGCCGCCGCGGTTGCCAAATCCTGGGGAGTGCTTGCTGCCGATGAGGCCAGCGCCAGGTTCCCGCGCTGCATTTCAATCTCAAGGCTCTGCACGTATTCATCCAGTCGGCGTTGCTGCAGGACGCGCGTCGATCGCCGCGTGAATTCTGACCCGTAAAGGTAAGCGTTCGACGTAAATCCCCCCGCCCGCCTCACCAGATCCCGCAGACTCTCTCCCGGCATCACCGTATAAGTCCCTGCGTGCACGAATTCACCGTCCAGCCGCACGAACTTTGTCTGCTGGGCTACCGGCACCTGCACATCGTCCTGCGAGAAGATCGAGACGATGTCGCCCGGCAGCAGCTGAAGATCCTGCGATTCGTCGTGTTGCAGCACGAGCCGCCCCAGATCGAAAGGGATCAGCGTTGTCTTCAGCGTGTTCGGATCCATCCGCTCGATCACTGCGTAGTCCCAGTCGATCTCCGGAGCTACCGGTCCTACTTCTGTCCGTGTGGCCGCCAGTCCCCGCATCGAGGAAACCGGCTGCTCCGCCGCCAGCGCAGCGCTGCCAGCAGACTGAGAAGCTGGAACCGAAGGCGTGCCCGAATTCTGGGAGTTGGTTGTCCCCGCTGTCTGCTGCGCTGCCAAATCCGCGGCGTTCTGCCCCTGTGTTGCCGCTCCCGCATCGTCGAGAGAGTTGCTGTTATCTTCGGCCGAGGTTGGATTTCCCGTCGCCCCATTCGTGCCGCTCGACCCTGCTGAACCCGTCATCTGTCCCTGCTGCGTCTGTCCCAGAAACCGATGCCGCGGCAGTTCCTGCGGAGAGTTCGGTTGCAGAAGCCTCGGGAAATTCTCCAGAGGCTGAAACTCCGGCGCCGGCAGCCCCATCTGCGCCCGCCGCCACCAGTAATTGCGCGTGATCAGCGAATCCTTGTCCGGAATCAAATCGCTGATCTTCATCCCCGGATGCCATGCAAAACGTCCCTGGTTCGCCGTGTTCCCCCTCAGCGTCACCGTTTTCCGGTACATCGGGACAATCGAGAATACCCGTATCAGATCTCCGTCCCGCGCGGTCGTTGCCAGCCCGGCTCGATCCCACGCGACTTCCATTGCTGTCCGATCGCGATGATCGTCGATTCGCTCGATGGAAATCCGGGCGTGTTCCGCAATGACTGACGCCCCGCCGGCGTCTGCAATCAGGTCGCCAAGCGTCTCTCCATCCCGCAACTCGTAAATCGACGGGCTCTTCACGCTGCCCGTCACTGCCGCTTCCGCGCCCACCGGAGGAATAAAGATCACATCCCCCGATTCCAGACTGACGTCCTTCGACTTGTCCCCGTTCAGCAGGAGGCCGTAAAGATCGAAGTCCGTCACCACCGCTCCCGCCCGGCGCACCTCAATGTTGCGCAGCGATCCCGATGGCGAAGGACCCCCGCTCGCAAACAGCGCGTCGATCAGAGTGCTCAATGAGCTCACCGTATAGACGCCCGGCCGGCGTGCCTGTCCCGCCACGTACACCTGTATCGATCGAATCTGCCCCACATCCGCGGTCAGATCGAAGTTGCGGTACACCCGGGAAATGGCCTGGCGGAGGTGAGCATCAAGATCGGAATATGCCAGTCCGGCGACATGCACCGGTCCCGCCTGGGGCAGATAAATTTCCCCCGATCGATCAACACGCAGGTTGGCCCTGAAATTCACCTGTCCCCACACCCGGATGCGCAGCTCGTCGCCCGGGCCCAGCACGTAAGTCGGTGGAACCGGCGTCAGATCCAGCGGGGCAAAAGTCGACGGAACTTCGTAGAACAGATTGGCTCCGTAAATCGGAAGAATCTGCCCCGTTGTCGACGCCACAAATTTCTGGAACTCGGTCAACGCCTCCCGCGGGAAGTGCATCGGCGGCTCCTGCCGCGTCGCATTCTGCCGCACCAGATTTTCGTTGTCTGTATAAATGGAATTTTGTGACGTGGGCATTCCCATCTGCCCGCCCATTCCTGTCATTCCGTTCATCTGCGAGGGCAGTCCGGAGGTCGAGGGGTAAAGCGAAGTCTGCCCCATCCCGGTCAAACCCGCGCATTGCGACGACATAGCGAGCAGCGGATCCGAGCAATCCACAGCCGCGGGATTGGCCTGATCTTCTACGCTGCTGCCGGGCATACTCGTCTGCGCCTTCGCCTGGACGCCAATCGCAGACAGGAAAGCAACCAAAAGTAGGACAGAATGTTTCTTCATAGGGAGGCACGGCCTGCAGCGGTAGCCGCTCCCGGCCGGCGCCACGTGATCATTTTATTTACGGGTCGAACGTGATCCGTGCAGGGCCAGTCTAGCATGCAACCACGATTCCAATGAATGCGCCCATCGGGGGATTGACCAGCTTTTATGTTCGCGAAACGTTAAGAGTAATGACCTTCGGGTGACGTTTGTATTCGTACCCCCAAAATCGGCGCTTGATGGATCGGCTTCCCTGGTATACTGCGAAAGAGCAACAAATAACAGATTCGATTACAGTTTAGTAACATCGATTGTAACCAGATCAAGAATACAAAACCCGCCGGGAAAAAACGCTGATTCAATTTACTTCAGAGATGCATAGTTTTTCAGAACGCCAGTGCAGTAACGGGGTGGGATGAGTTCGCTCTCTTTTGATAACGTCTTTCCTGCGGAATCCGGACAGCGGTCTGAGACTGCCACGCACCATCCGTCTGCTTCTGAGGCGCCTCGCCTTCCTGCCTCGTGGAGCCAGCATTTCCCGGCCCTCATCGCGCAGAAGCGCACCGCCAGCGATGCCAGTCCGTGGGCCCTGTCTTCCACGCGCCGCCTCCTCGATGCTCTCTTCGCCATCCTCGCTCTGATCACTTTCCTCCCTCTCATGGGTTTCGCCGCGCTCCTCGTTCGCCTCGGCTCCCCAGGCCCCGTCTTCTTCCGGCAGAAACGCATGGGACGCAATGGACGGGAATTCACCCTCTACAAATTCCGCTCCATGTCCTGCGACGGCGGAGGCGCCAATGGCTCCTGCATCACCGTCACCGGCGATGCCCGCATTACCCCGGTGGGCTCTCTGCTTCGCCGTTATAAGCTTGATGAGCTGCCGCAGTTCTGGAACGTTCTCCGCGGCGACATGTGCCTCGTTGGCCCTCGCCCCAAGCTGCCCCACCATGAAGCCCTGCATATGGACTGCCGCCCCGGCATCACCGGCGCCGCAACCCTGGCCTTCCGCAATGAAGAAGATTTCCTCTCCGAGATCCCGGAAGAGCAGCTCGAAGTCTTTTACGAAATGTTTGTGAAGCCCACTAAGGCGCGTCTCGATCTCGAATATATGCGCACTGCCACCCTTCCCAGCGATCTGAAGATCCTCTGGAGGACGGCTACTTCCTGTCTCTTCTCCACCGAGGATTCCCTCTCCGTTTCCGCCGAGACCGTCGCGCAGTTCGAAGCCACTCAGGCCGTCCGACGGATTTGCTCCGCATCTTCCGCGCCCCCGCGCAAAGCTCCGCGGCCTGCCGCCCATGATCTCCAGCCGGAGTTGGAGTTTTCTCGCGGCTCCGCTTCGTCGACGCCCCTCTCCTGATCGCGGCGCGCACATCGCGCGTGTAGGTCTTCTCCACCGGCGAATCTCGGTGTCGGTCCCAAATTGAAACCGTTCTTCCGTTTCCGGTACCTCCGGCACCCCGCCGCTCCGAAGTAACCTGCCGCCCTTCCCGCATTCTCCGAATAATGAGCTCATCTCTGCCAGCGCATCGGCGTCGTTGCCCCTTGTCCGTCGCCTCCTGGCCCCCCGGCGACTCGGAGGATTCGCGCGTGAACCTTCGCAGCACTGCGGTCGAGTCCGGCGTGTCGCGCCGCGGTCCGGACGCCAAATCCAAATGCCCCCGACGCCCGTCCCTGTACCGACCCTCCCGCCCCTGCCGCGCGGCCGTTGCCGCTGTTCTCCTTCTCAGCGCCCTCAACTTCGGTTCCTGCCGGTCCGCTGTGGCGCAGGCAGAGCCTGCCGCGCGCATGGCGCAAACCCCTGTCCCTGCCTGGCAACCGGTCGGACCGCTTCGGGTGAACACGACTGCCTGGAATCTGGTAACCGGCTCGGTCATCAGCATCGCCGCCGATCCTTCTGATCTCTCCGGCAATACCGTCTACCTCGGAACAGCCGGCGGAGGCGTCTGGAAATCCGTCAACGCCGCCGCCGATCCCTCCTCTGTCCAGTTTCTTCCCCTCACGGATACCTACACGGTCCCCATCGGCTCCTTTGCCTCGCTCAGCATCGGAGCCGTCTCCGTCCAGCCCGGCGGTACCGGAGTCATCCTGGCCGGCACCGGCGATCCCAACGGCACAGCCACCTCCTGGTATGGAGTGGGCATCCTCCGCTCGCCGGATAACGGAAATACCTGGTCGCTGATCCAGCACACCGCGATCGCTTCCTCCGGCCAGCGCCTCAACTTTGCCGGCACCGCGTTTGCCGGCTTTGCCTGGAGTACCACGACGCCCGGCAGTGTCGTCGCCGCCGTCTCGGCTTCCGGATACGCGGCCATTGCCGGCGCCAATAATGCGCAGAACGCCCTCGGCCTTTACTACTCGCTCGACGCCGGCAGCACCTGGCAACTCGCCACAATCGAAGACGGCTCCAGCGTCATTCAGTCTGCTTCCATCTCTGCGACCGCAACCAATGCGGCCACTGCCGTCGTGTGGAATACGATCCGCCACCGTTTCTATGCCGCCGTTCGCTACCACGGCTACTACGAATCGAGCGACGGCATCACCTGGACCCGTCTCGCCCATCAGCCCGGCACCAGTCTCACCCCCGCCCTCTGCCCCACCAACAGTGGCACCGCCGGCTCGCCCGCTTGTCCCATTTTTCGCGGAGCCCTCGCTGCTCAATCCGCCACCGGCGACCTGTTCGCTCTCACCGTCGATCAGAACAGCTTCGATCAGGGTCTCTGGCAGGACACCTGTAATTTGCAGGCCGGCGCCTGCTCCTCCGGCACTGTTCAGTTCGCCAGCCGTCTCGCCGATCAGCCGCTCGAGTCAACTGCCGGCGACGGCACCCTGCCCCTGGCCCTCACCACACTTGCCCTCGCCGCCATTCCTGCCCGGCAGGACACCCTCCTCTTCGCCGGGCTCACCGATCTCTGGCGCTGCAGCCTGGCCTCCGGTTGTGAGTGGAGAAACACGACCAATACCCAGACCTGTGGCGCCGCCCAGGTCGCTCCCGTGCAGCAGGCCATCGATTCCACCTTCGGCGCCTCGGGCCTGCTGTACTTCGGCAATCAGGGCGGCTTGTGGCGCTCCTCCGATGCCGTTACCCAGCAGCCCACCCTCTGCTCCACCAGCGACGCTGCGCATTTCCAGAATCTCAACGGGGGCCTCGGCTCTCTCGCTGCCGTCGAGGACTTTGCCCAGGATCCCAACAACCCATCCACCTGGCTGGCCGCTCTCGGCCCCCTCGGCACCGCCGCTCCTTCCGCCGGGGGATCAGCATGGAATCAGGTTCTCGACGGAGTCGGCGACGGCGTAAGTATCGATCCCGCTGATCCGCAAAACTGGTACGCCACCTCCCTCTTCGGTGTTGGCATCAACGCCTGCACCCGGGGCGCCGCCTGCACCGTCGCTGATTTCGGCAATCCCGTCATCGGCGAACCCCAGGTCGACAACGATGTCCAGACCATCTCCGCCCCATGGATCCTCGACCCCATCGACTCCTCTCGCCTCATCCTCGGCACCTGCCGCGTCTGGCGGGGCCTCGCCACCGGCGCCGGCTGGGGAGACAGCAATCTCCTCAGCTCCATGCTCGATCATGATCAGGGACCGTTCTGCAACGGCAACGCGCAGATCCGTTCTCTCGCGGCCGCACCCACCAACACCGATCCCAGTGACGCGAATGCCGAACAGCTGTACGCGGGCATGAGCGGCGTTCTCGACGGAGGCGGCCTGGTCCCTGGCCACATCTTTGCCGCCACAGTCCATGACGGATCCACGGCCTCCACCACCCAGTGGACCGATCTCTACGCCTCGCCCGTCGTCAATGGCGGTGTCTCTGGCCCGCAGTTCAATCCCGGTGCCTACGCCATCTCCTCTGTCTTCATCGCCCCCCACGATCCCACCGGCCAAACCCTTTACGTCACCGTTCAGGGTGTTTTTGGCGGCGGCGCCAATGCCAACCTGATCTATACCTCCACCGATGGCGGCGCCCATTGGTCCAACGTCTCGGCCAACCTGCCCCAGGTGCCTGCCAACAGCGTCATCGTGGACCCCAACAACGCCAACATCGTTTATGCCGCCCTCGATACCGGCGTCTACATCGCGCAGAATGTCACCACTTGCACGCAGGTGAATGCGGCCTGCTGGAATCTTTATGGCAGCGGCCTTCCCTGGGCTCCTGTCACCAGCCTCATGGCCTACAACGAGGGATCCGCTCAAACCCTGCGCGCCGCCACCTGGGGCCGTGGCATCTGGCAAATTCCCCTCGCCACCGCCGGCATGGCTCCCACCACCGCCTCCCTCAATCCCGCGAAGCTCAGTTTCGCCACCCAGACGCCCCAGACCGTGAGCGCGGAGCAAACCGTCACCGTCACCAACACCGGCCGCCTGAACCTGAACATCAGTACCGTGACCGCTTCCGGTGACTTCACGGAGACCGACACCTGCGGTGGTCAGTCCCTCGACCCACAGGCCACGTGTCAAATCCAGGTCAGCTTTAATCCTTCTCAGTCCGGCGTCCGCACCGGGATTTTGACTCTCTTTGCCAATCTGCCGGGCGGCCAGATCACTGCCCCTCTCTCCGGCATCGGCCTAGGCCCCGCAGTCATCCAGCTCACGCCTCCATCCCTTGCCTTCGGAGAAATGGCTATCGGCAGTGTCTCGGCAGCGCAGTCCGTCACCATCGCCAACACTGGAGGTCAGCCGGCCTCTCTCACCAGCGAAACGCTCAGCGGCGATTTCCGCATCGTCCTCAACACCTGCACCGGTTCCTTAGCCGCCGCCACCAGTTGCACCGTCAGCATCGTCTTCGCTCCCCTCGCCTCAGGGTCGCGCACCGGTACGCTCACCGTGGTCAGTTCGCTTGGTGTCCAGACGGCGCCTCTCTCGGGAACAGGACAAACCGTCGCCACCGACGGCCTCGCCCCCGGCTCGCTGACCTTCGTTACCCAGCAAATCGGCACCACCAGCTCCGCCCAGCAGCTCACCCTCACCAATGCAGGCGACCAACCCCTCACCCAGATCATCGTGACCTTCACCGGCGATTTCACTGTCGCGAACAACTGCGGCGCTCTGCTGCAGGGCCACGGTTCCTGCGCCATCGCAGTCGCCTATCAGCCCACGCGCATCGGAACCGAAACCGGCACCCTCACCGTCGCCGACGAATTCCGCAATCAGACCGTCTCTCTCAGCGGCACAGGTCAGGCGCCTCCCGGCGTCTCCACCACGCCCACTTCCATCAACTTTGGCGGATATGCAGTCGGCACCACCAGCGCGCCCCGGACCGTCACCCTCACCAACAGCGGTGGCGTTCCTCTCACGAATCTCTCCGCCGCCATCACCTCGGGCTTTGCCATCGTCGCCAGTCAATGTCCCGCCACGCTCGCCGCCGGTGCCGCCTGCCCGCTCTCCCTCACGTTTTCTCCCACCGCTGCGGGAGCAGTCTCCGGTGCACTCACACTCTCCGCCGCCAATCTCTCCAAACCTCTCACCGTCACCCTTTCCGGCTCCGGCAACGACTTCAGCATGTCGATAACCGGCGCTTCCTCTGCCGTCGTCACCAGCGGGCAGACCGCCAGCTATACGCTCCAGCTCGCCGGTCTGGGAGGCACCTCAGAAGCCATAGCTCTCTCCTGCTCCGGCTCTCCGCAAAACTCCACCTGCGCCCTCAATCCCGCCAGCCTCACCCTCACCGGCGCCACTCCGGCCAGCGTCACCGTCACCGCGACCACGGGTGTCGCGGCTTCCGCCGCACTCCACCCAGCCGCCCCATGGAAGGCCTTCACTCCGCTTCTCGCGTTCGCCGTTCCCCTCGCCGCCTTTGGATTCCGTCGCCGCAGGCTCGCCGCGCTCCTCATCCTTCTTGCAGCCTGCATTGTGTTTCCCCTGGGCTGCGGCGTCTCCGCTTCCTCAGGTTCCGGTGGCTCAGGAGGTTCAGGCAGCGGTGGCGGCGGTGGTGGCTCCTCGAATTCCACACCCTCCGGCACCTATACCCTCACCGTCACCGCCACGATGTCCAACATCACGCACACCGCAAAAGCCTGACCCTGACCGTCCAGTAATTCGCTTCCTGCGTATCGCACAGCCAAATAAAAAGGCCGCTCCATAAGGAGCGGCCTCACTAAACCCTAAACCGTGGCCCGTTAACCCTGCTCTTACTCGTGCACGGTATCCACAAAAGCCCGCAGCTTCCGCGAGCGCGAAGGATGCCGCAACTTGCGCAGCGCCTTTGCCTCGATCTGCCGGATGCGCTCGCGCGTTACCTGGAAGCTCTGTCCTACCTCTTCCAGCGTGTGCTCCGAGCCATCCTCCAGGCCGAACCGCATCTTCACCACGCGCTCTTCCCTCGGCGTAAGCGTCCGCAGCACCTGCGACGTATACTCCTTCAGGTTCACGCTGATTACCGCGTCCGACGGCGAAACCGCCTGCCGGTCCTCGATGAAGTCGCCCAGATGCGAGTCTTCCTCTTCGCCAATCGGCGTCTCCAGCGAAATCGGCTCCTGCGCGATCTTCAGCACCTTCCGGACCTTTGCCACAGGGATATCCATCCGCCGGGCGATCTCTTCCGAGGTCGGTTCGCGCCCCAGCTCCTGCACCAGCTGCCGCGACGTCCGAATCAGCTTGTTGATCGTCTCGATCATGTGCACCGGGATCCGAATCGTCCTCGCCTGGTCCGCGATGGCCCGCGTAATCGCCTGCCGGATCCACCACGTCGCGTACGTCGAGAACTTGTAACCGCGGCGGTACTCGAATTTGTCCACCGCCTTCATCAGCCCGATGTTGCCTTCCTGAATCAAATCCAGGAACTGCAGTCCGCGGTTCGTGTACTTCTTCGCGATCGACACCACCAGGCGCAGGTTCGCCTCAATCAGCTCCCGCTTCGCCTGCTCGGCGTCCATGTCCCCCTGGATCATCTCCCGCTGCGTGCGCTTCAGCTCGGCGATGATCACGCCTGCTTCTTCTTCCAGCTTCTCCAGGTCCGTCTTGCAGTTCTTCTGCTGCCGCCGGTACTCCTTCTTCAGTTCCTCGCTGCGGCTCTGCTCGTACTTCTGGTCCAGCGACCGGATCTGACGCTCCAGCGTCCGCATCGCCTCCACGGTCTTGTTCACCTTGTCCAGCAGCCGCTTCCGCTCCTGGTTGGTGTACTTCAGCTCCCGCACAATCCGCGATACCAGCACCTTCTCGCGCGCAATGCTCCACCGCAGCCGCCGGTGATCCTTCGGCTTCGCCTTCTGCGAGACGGTCGCCAGCTTCTCTTCCAGCTGCTGCGCCTTCTTCTGGTGCTTCACCAGCGTGTCGACTTTGGTTGCCGTCGCCCGCACTCGCGACTGCACTACTTCTTCCGTCAGCTCCTCATCGTCGAAGATGACGATTTCCTTGATGTTCCGCACGCCGCGCTTCAGGTCTTCGCCCAGCGCCACAATCTCGCGGATCACCACCGGCGAGCGTGAAATCGCCTTCAGTACCCGCAGCTGCCCCCGCTCGATGCGCCGCGCAATCTCTACTTCCCCTTCGCGCGTCAGCAGCGGCACCGTGCCCATCTCGCGCAAATACATGCGCACCGGATCGTTGGTCTTTTCCAGCGTCCCGGGCGTCAGGTCCAGCTCAACGTCTTCGCCTTCTTCGCCTTCGAATTCCTCGCCGCGCTCGGCGCCCCCGATCTTCGGGCCGCCTTCCAGTATGTCTATGCCTTGTGTGCCGATTGTGGTGATCAGGTCGTCGAGATCGTCCGGCGAGTTCATGTCGCCAGGCAGCAGGTCATTGACCTCGTTGTAGGTCAGATAACCCTTCTCTTTGCCCGTATCGATCAGCTTCTGAATGTCAGCTTCGTATTTGTCGTCAATCGCCAAAAAGATGGCTCCCCCGCGTGAATTTTCGGATCTGTCTCACCTGGAGTGGACGAGGTGCGGCTAGGGCCATAACTGGCATATCCCCGGCTGGCTCAATGGCCGCCGGGTAAAGGGCGCACGTCTCCCCGGGATCGTAGAATACCACGAAAATCGCCTAACTCCGCCAAATTCTGGCATTTCGGGCCCTTCTCAAGCCCATTCCGTCCCTGTCCCGCGGGGCAAATCCGCTCCAATTAGATGTGGAAATCCCAAAATTGTTTCATCCCCTCCGCGTACCGCCCTTGAGCGCACCGCTAACCGCCTCTCCCCAAGACCGCTTCCCCCGCTAACCGCTCCTTAGCTTCCCCCGCTGTACCCTGTATCCGAACCCCGCATGCCCCCCGACTTCGCCCAATCCGTCAAGCAGCAGGCCGACATCGTCAACATCATCGGCGACTACATCCGGCTGCGCAAAGCCGGCGCGCAGAACTACACCGGCCTCTGCCCCTTCCACAAAGAAAAGACCGCCTCCTTCTCCGTCCACGCCGGCCGCCAGTTCTACTACTGCTTCGGCTGCCACGAGCCCGGCGACGTCTTCACCTTCGTCCAGAAGATGGAAAACATCCGCTTCCCCGAAGCCGTGCGCGCCGTAGCCCAGAAAGTGCGGCATCCCACTCCCCAAGCGCGAGTTCACCTCCCCCGAAGAAGCCGCCGAAGCCGGCCAGCGCCGCAAGCTCCTCGAACTCCACGAAGCCGCCACCGTTTGGTTTCGAAGAGCAGCTCCACTCCCCCGAAGGCGCCCTCGCCCGCGAATACCTCACCGGCCGCGGCGTCACCGCCGACACCATCGCCAAATTCCGCATCGGCTTCGCCCCCGACAACTTCAACGACATCCGCGAGCGCCTCGCAGCCTCTCGCCGAACCGAAATCCTCCGCGCACCGGCCTCTTCAGCTCCAAAGACCAGGCAGACGGCCGCCCGGGCCGCATGTACGCCCGCTTCCGCAAACGCGTCATGTTCCCCATCGCCAACGAGCCGGCAGAGTCATCGCCTTCACCGCCCGCACTCTCGAAACCGGAGAGAAAGCCGGCCCCAAGTACCTCAACTCGCCCGAGACCCCCTCTACACCAAGGGCAAGTCCTCTTCAACCTCGACAAAGCCAGCAGGCGATCCGCACCGACGGCGTCGCCGTCCTCGTCGAAGGCCAGATGGACTGCATCTCCGTCTTCATGGCCGGAATTCACAACGTCATCGCCACCTGCGGCACCGCCTTCACCGAGCTCAGGTCCGCCTGCTCAGGCCGCTACACCGCCCGCGTCATCGTCAATTTCGATCCCGA
Source organism: uncultured Acidobacteriaceae bacterium (assembly GCA_963702295.1). GTDB lineage: Bacteria > Acidobacteriota > Terriglobia > Terriglobales > Acidobacteriaceae > Palsa-343. The sequence goes on from CAVPCE010000143.1 coordinate 31,443, forward strand.
CACCGCCGGCGCCAATGCCGCCGAAAAATCCATCGCCCTCCTCACCGAAGAAGGACTTCGACGTTAACATCCTCACCCTCGAAGGCGGCCTCGACCCCGACCGCTACATCCGCGAACCGGCGCCCGAGCCTACATGGACGCTCTCCGCATCTGCCGCCTGCCTCTCGGACTACCTCATCGACCGCGCCCGTACACCTTTCCCCGTCCGCACCCCGAAGCGAAAGTCGAAGGCCCTCAACTTCCTCCTGCCCCACATCCGTCGCATGCCCAACCGCATCACGCGCGACGAGTTCGCCACCGACGCCGCGCAGAAGCTCGGCATCGACTCCGCCCTCGTCCGCCCGAGCTCAAAGACGCCGCCGCCCGCCGCCGCGATCACCTCGCCGCCCACGAAACTCCGCTCACCCGCTCCGAGCAGATCCTCATTCAGGCCTTTGCTGCGTCCCGCTCCGCCGAGTGCTACCTCGTTGCTGAAGGCGCATGGCATCAGCACGACCATGAGCTTGCCGCCCTTCGCCCCGATGTCCGCATCATCATTGATCAGCTCCGCGCCCGGCCCGACGGCGCCGACGCCCTCGCCTGCCTCGCCACCGAAGAACACCGCCGCTTGCTCGCCGGCCTCTTCCTCTCCATCCACGACGCCGAGCCCGAGCCCGATCACGTTGAAGAAGCCATCATCGCCCTCAGGATCGCCGCGCTCGAACAGGAGCAGCGTCAAGTCCGCGCCGATATCGAACGTGCCGAGCGAGCCGGCAATGCCTCCGAAATCGCCCGCCTGCAGCAGTCGAAGCTCGAACTGGACCGCCGCCTCCGCGAACTCGACTGAGTTAATCGCGTCCCACCGCTATCCGCTATCCGCTATCCGCTGATTTCTAACCCGTAAACCGTAACCCCTGTCTATTCCCCTATCCCCTACTCCCTATACCCTGTCCTCAATGCCTTCTGACGTCATCGTCCTCGGCCTCGGCGCAATGGGCAGCGCTGCCGCCGCATGGCTTGCCGAACACGGCCTCCGCGTCCTGACCTTCGACGCTTTCACGCCGCCCCACAACAACGGCTCTTCTCATGGACTTTCCCGCATCTACCGTCAGGCCTACTGGGAAGACCCTCGCTACGTGCACCTTCTTCTCCGCGCCCGCGAGCTCTGGGCCAAACTCGAGCGCGACTCCGGCGTCCCGCTCCTCCACATCACCGGCGCCCTCATGATCGGTCCGCCCAACGGCCAGCTCGTGTCCCGCAGTGCCGAGAGCGCCCGCCAATTCCATCTTCCGCACGATCTCTTATCTTCTTCAGACCTCCGTCGCCGTTGGCCAGCCTTCCACGTCGCCGACGCTGCGGTCGCGCTTTTGAGCATCAGGCCGGCTACCTCGTCCCCGAACTCTGCATCGAGCAGCAGCTCCGCAACGCCGCGCGCCATGGCGCTGATCTCCACTTCAATGAGCCTGTTCTCGACTTCATAGCAGACTCAGCCGGTGTCACCGTCCGCACCGCCTTGGATCCTTCTCCGCTGCCCACCTGGTTGTCACCGCCGGACCGTGGGCCCCACAGATTCTCTCCGAAGCTCAACTGCCCCTCCGCGTCACCCGTCAGGTCCTCTTCTGGTTTCAGCCAACCGGCGCCCTCGATGAATTTCGCGAAGACCGATTCCCCATCTACCTCTGGGAGACCGACCCTGGCGAACGCATGCTCTACGGCTTCCCCCTCACCGGCCCCGACTCCGATGGGGTGAAAGTCGCGCTCCACGGCAGCGATGAAACCGGCACGCCCGAATCCATCGATCGAAATATCCGCCCCGACGACGAACAACGCATCCGCCAGCGTCTCGCCACCACAATCCCCGCGCTCAACGGCCGCATAGTCCGTGCCGAAACCTGCCTCTACACCATGACCCCGGACGAGCACTTCGTCATTGGCGCCCACCCGCAGCACCCCGCCATCACCCTGGCCCTCGGCTTCTCCGGACACGGTTTCAAATTCGCCCCCGTCATCGGTGAACTCATCGGCCAACTCGTCACCGAAGGCCAAACGAAGCAAGACATCGCCATGTTCTCGCCCGCGAGGTTCACCCAGTAAGAGGCCTCACTCATTAAGCGCTGTCATCCTGAGCGAGCCTTCCGAATTCGTTGCGCCGCTTTTGGCGCAACATCAATTCAGTCGCGAGTCGAATGGACCTGCATTTCTTCCTCAGCAGGCCACCCTACGCCCGCCTCTCCCCCAACCCCGCCGCAAACCCCACGCACCAAACCGCCATCGCCGCCCCCGACCCAAACGCCGCCAGCCACCCAAAGTGCTCCGTCAGCACCGGCACCAGCATCGTGGACGCGATCCCGCCCGCAATCCCCGCCATGTTCATCACGCCCGACAACGCCCCCGCATGCTCATCGCTCAGGTGCGCCGCCGACACCCAGAACGATGACTCCGCGCTCATCAGCGCCGCCACACTCAGCGATAAAGAAACCACCGACAGCCACGCCGAAGCAGCATACGCCGCCAGAAACAGCAGCGCTCCGCTCGCCGCATAGCCCACCATGATCACCCGCTTCGCTCCCGCCAGCCGTCCCATCCGCATCGAGAGCCGGTCGCAGGCAATCCCTCCCAACGGTTGCAGCGGCAGAGCCACCAGCCATGGGATCGCTGTCGCCCACCCGCCCCGCATCATCGTGAAGCCCCGCTGTTCCACCAGGTAGATGTAGAGCCAAAACACAAAAATGAAGAGAACGTATCCCTCGCTCACGTAGCTCACAATCAGCAGGATCACGTTCCGCTGCCGCAGCAGAGCACCCAGCGACTCCGCCTTTTCCTCTTCACCATCACCTGGCCGGCAATCTCTCTGTGTCCTCTGTACCCTCTGTGGTGAGACAACTTCAGAGCGACCACTCATCTCTCCCGACTCGGCCGCCGGAGTATCCCGCGCCAGAATCCACCACACCGCGCCCAGCACCAGCGCCGGCAGCGCGCACACCTCGAACGCTCGCTCCCATCCCATCCGCAGCATCAGTACCGACACCAGCGGTCCCGCCGACGCCGATGCCAGCGACGTCCCCAGAAACACCACCGCATTAGCCAGCGCCCTTCGAGGAGGAGCCACCCAGTTCCGCACCACGCGGTTTGCCACCGGAAACGTCGTCGCTTCCGCCGCCCCCAGCACAAAGCGAATCGCCCACAGCGCCCAAAATTCCGCATGCGGACGCCCATGCAGCAGCCCCGGCACCCAGCCCGTCAGCGCCGTCATCGCTGCCCACACTACTGCGGACAACCCCAGCGTCACCCGCGGCCCCAGACGATCCCCCGCCATCCCGCCCGGTACCTGAAACACCGCATACCCGATCAGGAAGCTGGTGAAGATCTCTCCCATCTGGACCTTCGTGATCCCCAGCGCCGGGATCATCAGCTCCGCGGTGATCGAGATATTCGTCCGCTCGAAATAACTCACCAGCGCAAAGCAGGCCGCCCCCGCGACCATCCACCAGCGGCCCCGTTGCCTCGCGCTCACTCTGTCCTTAGCCCTCCGCCCGGCAATCCCCGTTACCAACCCACCTGCCGCATCCGATCCTCAATGAGCCCGCTGTACCGATTCATCCGCTCCGGCCGCCGCTTCCGTGGAGCCGGCAAGATCGCCGCCAGCCGCGCCGCATCATCCCGGCTAATCCCCCGCGCCGACGTCCCATACCACGCATGGCACGCCGCCTCCGCTCCATAGATCCCCGGCCCCCACTCCACCACATTCAGATACAGCTCCAGAATCCGCTGCTTTCCCAGCACCAGCTCTGCCACCGGCACCAGCGTGAACTCCACTCCCTTGCGCACCAGCGATCGCTCCGTGCCCAGCAACAAATTCTTCACCAGTTGTTGCGTGAGCGTGGACGCGCCCCGCACCCGCCGACCCCCCTCCAGATCCTCATCCGCCGCAATCTGGATCTGCTGCCAGTCAAATCCGTGGTGCTGATAGAACCGCCCATCTTCGGCCGCAATCACCGCGTGCTGCAGATTCGGCGAAATCTCCCTCAGCGGCACAAAATGGTACCGCTTCTTATAGGGAGTCCCATGCATCCATGCCTGCACCCGCCGCTCCATCTGCACCGCGGTTGTCGGCGGATCAATCCACTTCGCCGCCACCAGTGTCAGTGCCGCGCCCGTCCACAGCGCCACCACCGCCACAACAACCCACAGCACCACCCGCCGCAGCAATCCGCCGCGCCGAGCCGCCCCTGCCCGGGTCCCCCCTTGTGGTTTCGTCCGTCCCTTTGCCCTTAGCCTCACAGTTCCAAATGGTAACCGGCCCCCCGTTGACGCCTCGGTCATTGGCCCCTTCGTGGGACTCCCAAACCCCACCCCCCGCTGCTACAGTCACCTTCGCCGGATTACCAGGAGGGGATACGTGAGCCTCAGAGACTTCCTCACCCAGCAACTCATCGACGTCATTCAGTGGAACGAGCCGGAGGACGGCATCCTCGCGTGGCGCTATCCCATGCGCGACATGGAGATTCAGAACGGTGGCCAGCTCACCGTCCGCGACTCCCAGATGGCCGCCTTCGTTGACGAAGGCCACATCGCTGACGTCTTCAGCCCCGGCCTCCACACCCTCAACACCCGTAACCTCCCGCTCCTCACTGACATCATGAACTGGGACAAAGGCTTCGAGTCCCCCTTCAAGTCCGATGTCTACTTCTTCTCCACCCGCCAGCAGCTCAATCAGAAGTGGGGCACCGCCACTCCCATCACCTTCCGCGAAAAGGAATTCGGCGCCGTCCGTCTCCGCGCCTACGGCATCTACGCCTACCGCATCAGCAATCCTCGCGCCTTCTTCACCCAGGTCAGTGGCACTCGCGACACGTATTACGCCGCCGATCTCTCTGGCCAGCTCCGCGAAACCATCGTCTCGCGCCTTACCGAGCTGCTCGCGTCCAGCGAGTTCTCCTTCCTCGACATGGCCGCCCACCAGGACGCGCTCGCTCAAAAAGTCAGCGCAGCCGTCCGTGCCCCCTTCGCCGCCCTTGGCCTCGAGCTCACCCAGTTCGTCATCGAAAACCTTTCCCTTCCCGACGAGCTGCAGAAAGTCATGGATCAGCGTATCGGCATCAACATGGCTGGCGATCCCGCACGCCTCAATCAGTTTCAGGCCGCTGAATCGCTCCCCATCGCTGCCGCCAATCCCTCGGGCGCCGCAGGGGCCGGCGTCAGTTTCGGCGCAGGCCTCGCTATGGCCAATCTGATCGCGCAAACCCAGGCGTCCACGCCGAAGTCCACCGCTGTCGCTGAGAAGTCCTGCACCGCCTGCGGCCACTCCATCCCCGCCGCCGCGCACTTCTGTCCCGACTGCGGCAAGGCCCAATGAACTGCCCCGGCTGCGGCGCGCCTCTGCCTCTTCAGGCCACTGGCGATGCGCTTCCCTGCGCGTTTTGCGGCAGCGTCTACATCCCCGACGCGAACGACGAAGGCGTCCGCATCATCGATGAATCGCCCGCCGAGCCCTGCCCCGTCTGCGGCGTGCCCCTCATGCACGCCTCCCTCGCCGGCGCCGCCATTCACTACTGCACACGCTGCCGCGGCCTCCTCATCCCTATGGATGCCTTTGAGCCGCTCCTTTCAGCCATCGCCGCTCAGCCCGCGCCGCCACAAATCCCATCACCCGCCGACCCCAGCCAGCTTGATCGCCGTCTGGCCTGTCCGCATTGTCATCAGCCCATGGACACGCACTTCTACGCCGGCCCCGGCAACGTCATCCTCTCCGATTGCGAACACTGCCAGCTCAACTGGCTCGACCACGGCAGGCTCCAGCGCCTCGCCCACGCCCTCGCCGACTCCGCCCCCGCCGATCCGTTCAGCGATGAACCAGTTCTGGCTAACGGCAGCGATAAGTGATCTGTACCGGATCTCGCTCCCCGCGCGAAATGCCGGCGTTCAAATAAACTCTGTCATCCTGAGCGAGCCTTCCGATTGGTTGCGCCACTTTGGCGCAACAGCAACGCCGGTGCGAGTCGAATGGACCTGCATTTCCTGCCGAAATGCCGGCGTTCAAATAAACCCTGTCATCCTGAGCGAGCCTTCCGATTCGTTGCGCCACTTTGGCGCAACAGCAATGCCGGTGCGAGTCGAATGGACCTGCATTTCCCGCGCGAAATGCCGGCGTTCAAATAAACTCTGTCATCCTGAGCGAGCCTTCCAATTCGTTGCGCCACTTTGGCGCAACAGCAATGCAGGTGCGAGTCGAATGGACCTGCATTTCTCTTTCACAGCCGTACCAGGATCTCGCTCCCTGCAGAAATGCCGGCGTTCAAATTGAGGTGAACGCTACCGGCTGCCCGCCGGCTTCTGCGCATTCACCGCCGCGTTCACCGTCCCCATCCGCCCCGTCATTGTGTCCCACAAAGCCAGATACAGATAGTTCCGCCCCTTCGGCAAACCCACAGTCTCCCAGAATTCGATCTTTGCGTTGGGCGTCGCCCGCGCCTTAGCCGCATCCACGTTCAGAGTCACCTCCAGCATCCGCTTCGCTACCGGATCGCCGTAGCTGTTGAAGGCCAGCACCGCCGAACCCAGCACAGCCTTTTCCTCATTTCCCTCCACACTTACCGGATACACATCCCGCGCCGGCACCACAAACCGCACCGTGCACCGGGTCTCACCACGCTTCAGTGGAAGGTCGCTCGCCCCAGCCGCCGTCCCCGCCGGTGTGGGTTCCACCTGCGCACGAAACACAAGCGGATCGCTGCGATCGTTCGGCACCTCCACCTTCCGACCTCCAGCCCGCAGCACCGTCCTCGTCTTGCCCTGCGGTCCCTCCGGCCCCGATGGGTTCGACCCATCGTCGAAATATCCGTGCCGATAACTCAACTCATAGCCCGGACGAGCCAGCTTCACTTCAACTCGATGCCACTTCCCGTCGATCCTTAAATCGTGCGGCGAGTAAGTCAGCGTGTAATAGTCCCCGTCCGTCGAGACAATGTGCGACGCCGCCAGGGCAAGTCCATTGGTGTTCACATACGCCGCGCCGCCCGTCGCCGCCGCATCCTCCCGCATTTGCATCTGCTGCAGGATCATCGCCTCGCTGCCCTGCACGGTCAGCCCCCGCGCGTCGATCGGATAAATCGCGATCCTCTCCGATTCCAGCACATCGTAAATCTCATGACGCTGCGGAGCATTCGCCGCCGCGCTCAGCACCGCGCTCATCCCCGGGTTCACCGTCGGATCCATGTTCAGGAACAGATTCGATCCGCTCGTGAACCAGAGCAGATTCTTTCGCCCCGGCACCTGGCTCAGATACATCGCCATCTGCCGCAGCGTGTCCATGTCGCTCGCCATCCACGCGCCCGGCCGCTGGAAATGTGGAATCGCCCGCCCGATCGCCCGCAGCAGCGCGGCATGGTCGTCCGTGAATCCCAGACAACTGCAGCGTTACTTCGCCCGACCGCGCGAACACCGCCACCGGTTCCCCCGTCGGCAACTGATCCACAAACTTTTCCATCTGCTGGAACAAAACCATCTGGTCGATCATGCCGATCGTCGTCGTATCGAACAGCAGCACATTCACCTGCGGCGGAGGATGCCGCAGAAACTCGTTGCTGAAACTCCCGCCTCCCGCGTCTCGTCCTGCCGCCGTCTCCTCCAGCCTCGCCATCTTCTCGTGATGCTCATCAAACGAGGCCAGCGTCTGGGGCTTGCCATTGTCGAAGATCCGAAAATCCTCTTCGGTCAGTCCCCTCACTGGATTCCCGTGCTTGTCCGTGACCGTCACATCGGTCAGCACCACCCGCGTGTTGACCTGCAGCGTGTAGGGCGACTGGGTTTGCTTTTGGGATTCGCTTTGCGGCCTACTTTGCGACGGCTCCGGTTCCTGATTCGGCGACGGTTTGGCTGCCTGTCCCGTTCCCTGCCCGGCCCCCGCTCCCGCCGCGATTCCTGCCAGCAGCACCCACTCCACAACTGCCCGCACCCTCATGGATTTCTCCCAGCCCTTCCCGTAGACGCAGTGGCACTGCCGAAGTCTCACAACCGCGGGCAAAACCATGAAGACAAGAACGGACAACTTTCTTGTCTAACCATCTTTAGGCTTACCCCTAAGGGGGTGACGCGAAACTGCCGACACGGCGAGCTCGGCGATCGCCATCACAGTGCGGGTGAAATGTTTTTTGGGATCGCCGGTCACCCGGCTCTCTTCCGGGAGGAGTCGTAGAAGACACGGCGCACAACAAGGGGGCCGCCAACATTCCACTCCCCAGTGTGAAGAGGCAGCCCCCGAATCCTTCCCAGAGATAGGAAGAACAGATTCAGGATGCCAGAGCAGCGTCGGAAAAGAAGTGATGGCGGTCACCGGACAGCGAGCAATTTTAGGGACCGTCGAAATCTCCCCATGACCTTCTTACCCCAGCCATAGGCGGAACAAATCAACCTTCGGCGCCGCAGGCACGACGGAGAAGCCCCGGGGCTTTTAGCCCGGGGAAAATCGGCAGATAGAAGAGGGGGCTTTAGCCGCGGCGACCCGTCCGAAAGGAGTTCCACATCCTGAAGCAATGTGCTCTGTGGCGAAAGGTTCTACGCCGACCGCCGATGGATCTCAGAATAGCCAATCGGGAAACTATTCCCCGGTGTCTCTCGTACCGGATCGGGCCCAGGAAGGGCTACCGCGCGTGTCGCCAGATCCCGCGCCAGGGTCCCGTTCGTCATGACCCCCAATCCCGCTTCGTCCGCACGCAGCCGCAGCAAAATCTCTCGATCCATCGCCAGTGCGGCTTCTTCTGCCTCAATGATCATGGCCCGCAGCGTTGCATTGCCTACCTTGCCGACCGCTCTCTCCAGCGCGAACAGCTTTTGAATCAATGGTTCAGATCCCATGACCGCCCTCTCTGGTTCCTGCCTGGATACTTACATCCAACATCGAGCCCGCCCTTCTGTGCCGCATCGCCCGGGCCAACCCCTGTGAATTCCGACCGATGGGATGAAAATTCTGCGAATACGTTGCCTTGAATCGGCTATAAGATGAAAATATTCAATGATTTGCAGGTGACTGTCGTCATGGTCTGTCCCACGATTGGGCACCCCTCCCCGGCTCCCCAACAAAGCTTCCGCTGCCGACTATGGCATTCAGCCACCCATTGTGGAAAACGTGTCGAGCCCCTCGCGCCTTACCAAAGTCATATTCGCTGATTCCATGAAGCTTCCATGCCAAAATAACCCCTCAAATCTGGCAGCAAACTCAGTCCGGTTTGGTATTCGAAAAATAGAGGGGAAAAACGAATTTTCCCCTCGGCAAAGGCTGCCCATCCGGCGGCCTTTTCCTTTTGACAGCCTCGCCATGGCACCGGAAAAATTGCTCGAACGTCTGCCCGACGCTGACAGAGGCAGAAGGGCCCATCCCAGCGCCGAACGGGTTGAATGCCGGCTGCGGCTAAAGGGCTCGAGTGCCGCATTCCCGGCTTCAAGCGAAGTGCTCCGGAATCAATCATCGGGCACTTCCCGTTCTCGAGTGCAGCACTCCGGTTCGATATGCAGCACTCAGGCCCCGACCGCACTGCTCTCGTTTCAGGGGCTTGCCGCATACCCTGCGGGTCGGGCGTCCGCAACTCCCACAAAATCAATCACCAGTCCGAACCAACAGGGGGAGGGGGTGGGGGTGGCTGGCCGCCACTCCAAACCGCTAGTCCGGCACCGTGCCCTGGAGCAGCACCGCCTGCTCCGCGCCAGGAATCGCCACCGCATCGCTCCACCGAACTCCGGCAACGGCCCGCAATGCCTCCTCGGTAGCCCGAGTGGCAAAGACGCCGATCCAGCCACCGTCGGCGAGCCGCTCCACCGCCATCCGGCACGCAGCCGGCATCCTGCCACAGCCCGCAACGTGACCGCGTCAAAGACCCGCTCCTTCGGCATCGCCCCAACGCGCCCAGCCCAAACCTCAGCCTTAGTCCCAGCGTCCCAACCGCCTCTCGCAGAAAGGCCGCCTTCTCCCGCGACTCGGCCAACGTCACCGTAATCTTTGGACGGTAAATCGCAATCGGGATTCCTGGAAAACCGGCTCCGGATCCGGAGTCCAGCAGCGTCTTTGCTTCAGAAGGACCTGCTGCGCAGCGAAGATCGATTCGGCAAAATGCCGCTGCACAATCTCTGCGGCTCTCGCACCGAAGTCAGATTCGTCCGCGCATTCCATTTCAGAAGGAGAGAAAGATACTGCTCGAAACGCTCCGCCATCGCGGGTTCGAGATCCAGCTTCACAATTCGCTCGCTGTTCAGTCCGCGACCGACTCGCGAATCATCCGCGGCTCCCATTCTGCCGCCGCGTCTACGAATGCCTGAAACAGGACTGCGCGGTCTTGCTGTCGTTCAACAAGCGCTCTGGATGCCACTGTACGCCGACCAGGAACGAGTCTTTGTGCCCTTCGGCTGCCTCGATCACCTCGTCGTCCGGCGACCACGCTGCGCGAATCAGGCCGTCGCCGAGAATGCCGACCGCCTGATGATGGCTGCTGTTCACCGGCAACGCTGTCCGGAACTCCAGGCCGAGCATCCGCCGTAACCGCGATCGCGGATCGATTTCGATTGCATGCGCCTCCAGCACTTCGCGCCCAGCTGCGTGGTTCACCTGCGTCTTCAGGTGCTGTAGAGGATGGCCGCGCCACACATT
>CAVPCE010000144.1:0-8482 GCA_963702295.1 uncultured Acidobacteriaceae bacterium
TGTTATGTCGTTACCTGGTTCGTTTTCGTATTGCTAGAGGATGCGTTCGGCCCGTTGACGCGGGGGGAGATCCAGAGCGGGAAAGAGCAGGAGGATATGGCTGGCTGTGTTGAGCATGTACTGATCGCCGGATTTTTCAGACGGCGGAAAGGCGGCGGCTCCGGGGTTGCTGAGAGTGCGGGTGAGGTAAGGGCTGGCCACCCGGTACAGGCCCAGGTTAAAAGCCGTGCGTCCGGCGCCTTCCAGTGCGCCGATGGGAGCGTCACGACGGGCGGCCACAGTGCGGTAGAGGCCCAGGGCGTCGTTTAGATCCTGAGCCTGTTCCAGCAGTCCCGCGATCTCATCTTTAATCCGGGGATCATCAGGGGCATTGCTGGCAGCGATCGCGGAGTTGGATAAGCGCGGCCGTATATTCCTTGCGCGAGAGCAGGTACCGCGCCAGCTCGAGGCGGACTTCTCGCCGGCGATCGTAGCCATTGACCGGCCATGTGCCGTCCAGAGCGACGTGGTAGCGTTCGATGGCGAGGCGCTCGTTGCCCCGTTTTGCAGCCAGCCGCGCGAGCTCCAAATTGATGGTGCCGTCGCCGGGCGCCGATTCGAGCAGGGTGTTGAAATACGCGGTGGCTTCGACGGTTTTGCCTGCCTGGGCCAGACCCGTGGCCAGGTCAATCTCCGTCTGGCGATCGTCGGGCAGGTAGGCCAGGGCCGAGCGCAGAGCATCAATGGCCTGGATGGAGTTGCCGGCGCTGAGGGCAGCTTCCCCGCGGGCCTTCCATCGCAATCCCAGAACCTGCCGGTGGTTCTGGAACGAACGGTAGAGCAGGAGCGTCAGGAGGAACAGGACGACCGTAATGAGGAACAGGGTTAAAAGAGAGGCGGCATCTCGCAGAATGAGTCTGCGCCTGGCCAGACGTTCTTCCGGCGTGAGGACTGAGTCCGCGTTCAGGGTCGCCATCTACTCTATCTTCCCAGATTTCTGCCGTTTGACGGGCTTCTGGTGGGATGCGGTGCAATTTCCAATGGGATGGGCGCGAGCGGTACGATGAAGACAGGCGGAGAAGGATCGGAATGGAGCTGGACGAAAAGCGATCGGCGCTCTACGAGCGGCTGGCGGAGTCTGGGGAGCGTGATCGTGGCGTACTCCGGCGGCGTGGACTCGGCCTATCTGGCATGGGCCGCGCACCAGGCTCTGGGCCCGCGGATGCTGGCGGCTCTTGCCGATTCGGCTTCACTGGCGCGCAGCCATTATCGGGATGCACTGGCTTTTGCGGAGGAGCATGCGAATTCCTTTGCTGGTGCTGGAAACGAAAGAGCTGGAGCACGAGGCGTACGCCGTAAACCAGGGCGATCGCTGCTTCCACTGCAAAGATGAGCTGTTCACCGTGCTGGAAGCCGAGCGAGCCAGGCGCGAGATGGCGGCTGTGGCCTATGGTTTGAATCTGGACGATGGGAAGGATTTTCGGCCCGGGCAGAAGGCCGCTCAGGAACATCAGGTGGTGGCGCCGCCTGGCCGACGCGGGACTGACCAAGGCCGACATTCGGGCGCTGGCGCAGGCGGCCGGTCTGCGCGTATGGGACAAGCCGGCATCGGCATGCTTGTCTTCACGGATCGAATACGGACGGCGGGTGACGACCGAGGCACTGCGGCAGGTGGAAGAGGCAGAGGAGGCGTTGCGAACATTAGGCCTGCGGCGGTTCCGGGTGCGGCACCATGGCAGCGTAGCGCGGATTGAGATTGCGGAAGAGGAGTTGGCGACGGCGCTCAATCCGGAGTTCTTCCGCCAAATCTCAGCGGCGGTGCGGAGCGCGGGCTTTCCTTATGTTGCGGTGGATTGCGATGGGTACCGGTCCGGCTCGATGAACGAACTGCTGCCGGCGGAGATGCTGGCGGGCTCCCGTCCTGGCGCGAGGGTTTCGTGAGCGCGGCGATTCGAGTGGGCTGGCTGGAGTGCTTTGCCGGCATCTCCGGCGACATGCTGCTGGGCGCGCTGGTGGATGCGGGTGTTTCGCTGGAGTTGCTGCAGAACACGGCGGCAGCGCTGGGGCTTGGCGCGGAGCTGCGGGTCGATTCCGTGGTCCGCAGCGGCATCCGGGCAACGAAAGTGGATGTGCTGGAGCAGGGGCGCGTGGCCGAAGACAAGAGCCATCACCACGGGCCAGGCGATGGCCACCACCATAGCCATGAACACGCGCACGTACATGGACGTCACTGGCCGGAGGATTCGGAAGCTCATTGACGGAGCGCCGACTTCGGAAGCAGGCGAAGGGGATCGCACAACGGGCGTTTGCGCTGCTGGCGGAAGCTGAAGGGAAGATCCACGGCATCGCGCCGGAACAGGTGCACTTCCACGAAGTAGGCGCGGTAGACGCGATCGTGGACATCGTCTGCGGGGCCGTCGGGCTGGCATCGCTCGGCGTCGATCAGTGGCGCTGCTCCGCGGTCAACGTCGGCGGCGGGTTTGTGAATTGCGCTCACGGGCGGAATCCGGTGCCGGCTCCCGCGACTGCGGAATTGCTGCGCGGTGTGCCGACGATGGCTGCGGGTCCGTCGATGGAGCTGACGACGCCGACCGGCGCGGCGATGCTGCGGGCGATGGAGTGCATCTTTGAGCGGGCACCGCTGGTGTCGTCGTCCATCGGATATGGCGCGGGGAGCCGCGACCCCGAGGGCTTTGCCAATGTGCTGCGGCTGTCGATGGGCGTGCTGGCCGCCCAGGCTGATCCGCGGAGATTTCCGCAGGACCAGGTAGTGGTGCTGGAGTGCGCGCTCGACGATGCGACTCCACAGGTGCTGGCGCACGCGATGGAACTGGCGCTGGAGAACGGCGCGCTCGATGCGATGGCGGCCCCGGTGACCATGAAGAAAGGGCGGCTGGGCACCCTGCTGACGATCCTGTGCCGGCCCGAGGATGAAGGCGCGCTGGAGCAACTGCTGTTCCGGGAAACAACAACGCTGGGAATCCGGCGCCGCGAGGAAGATCGCGTGATCCTGGAGAGGGCATTTGTGACAGTGGAGACGCCCTATGGGAAAATCCGCATCAAAATTGCATCGGCGGCGGGAGAAATTCTGAACGCGATGCCGGAGTATGAGGATTGCCGGCGCGCGGCACGCGAACATGATGCTCCGCTGCGCACGGTGATGGATGCGGCAAGGTCCTGCATGGTCGGAGACCGCATCCAGGGCGGAAGCATGACACGCGAAAGCATTCTGGAGTTGCTGCAGCGAGTGCAGACTGGTGATTCGACGCCCGCCGAGGCGTTGCAGCATCTGGCGAAGCTGCCTTATGAAGATGCGGGCTTCGCGCGCATCGATCATCATCGCGCGCTGCGCCTGGGGTTGCCGGAGGTGATCTACGCGGCGGGCAAGAGCCCCGCGCAGGTGGCGGAGATCTTTGCGCGCATGGCGGCCGAAGGCGGCAGCGTTCTGGCCACGCGAGCGGACTCCGCCGCGTATGAAGCTGTGCAGGCGCGCGTGCCGAAAGCTGTGTTCCACGCGACGGCGCGGATCATCGGATTCGGCCGGGATGAAGCGCGCAAAACGAATGGGCCAGTCGCCGTGGTCTGCGCGGGAACCAGCGATCTGCCGGTGGCGGAGGAAGCCGCTGTCACCGCCGAATACCTCGGCTGTGCAGTCTCCCGCATCTGGGATGTGGGCGTGGCGGGACTGCACCGGATTCTGTCAGCACGCGAGTTGCTCAATTCGGCGCGAGCTGTCATCGTCTGCGCTGGCATGGAAGGCGCGCTGCCCAGCGTGGTCGGCGGACTGGTTGCCGCCCCTGTGATCGCAGTACCGACGAGCGTCGGCTACGGTGCGGCGTTTGGCGGCGTTGCGGCGCTGCTGGGCATGTTGAATTCGTGCTCGCCGAACGTCTGCGTGGTGAATATCGACAACGGATTCGGCGCCGCCTATGTGGCGGCGATGATGGTGAAGCAGGCTACGAGCCACAGCCCACAGGCCGCAGAAGGGGCGGAGGCAACAAACGGTACGGCTCCAGCCCCTTCCATGCAACATCGCTAAGCGACGAGCAGGATTTTGCCTTGCGGGTGCTGGTGCTCCGCCACATCCTGCGCTTTGCGCGCTTCATCCAGACGAAAAACCTCCGCGATGGGAATATCGAATTCCCCGCGCGCCACATCGTCCGCCAGCTCATACAGGCGCGACGCGTCGGGCTGCGCCATGAAGGCGCGCACCTGGATGTTCATGCCGGCCGCCTCCTTCGGCTCGCCGAGAACGGAGCCGAGCACGCCGCCGGGTTTGATCGCCTTCAGCAATTTCGCGATGGTCTCTCCGCCGACGGTGTCCGCAATGGCGTCGAGATCGCGAAGCGCCGCGATTTCGCCCTCGTCGTCGAGTGCGATGACGCGCTCCGCGCCGAGCGCGGAGGCCTCTTCGCGCTGCGATGATTTCACTCCGGCGATGACCTTCGCTCCATGTTTGCGCGCGACGTGGACCGCCGTTCGCCCGACGCCGCCAACGGCGCCGGTGACAAGAACGGCCCAGCCGGACTGGACCTTGACGGCCCGTTCGATCAGCTGGGCCCCGGTCGTCAGGACAAGAGGCAGCGCCGCGGCCCGCTCGAAGCTGAGGCGGTCGGGAATCGGGCAAAGGATGTCGGCTTTGACCGTAGTGAATTCCGCGTAGGTGCCGTTGGCCAGACCCATCACGCGCATGCCTTTGGGAAAGCCGGTGACATCGCGGCCGAAGTCAGACATCTCCCCGGCCAGGTCGCGGCCGAGAATGGCAGGGAACTCAATGGGCATGCGGGCACGGGCTGCGCCGCTGCGAAGTTTCCAGTCAATGGGGTTGATGCTGGTAGCGCGCACGCGGACCCGAACCTCGCCGGGACCGAAGGGCGGTTCCTGCTGATCGTTTTCCACCTGGAGCTTATTGATGTCGCCGTATTCGTAAAGAACAACCGCCTTCATGGCAGAATCTCCTCTTTGTGCTGGGATGAGGCAGAGCGGCGTCGCGTCGCTCGAACCTGGGCCGGAGAAAGCAGACGCCAACCGGGGTGTTTTTTGGCTTCTTGTTCAGCAGATAAAGCATCAGGATGATGGCCAGGATCGACCCGACCCCGGCCAGGCCGAGGATGCGCAGCACGGCCACCGTGTAGCGGCCCTGCGATGGCGAGTAGTTGCAGCAGTAAAGAAGGACCAGATCGCTGAAGCTGCCAATGTGTTTGGTGCTGGCCTGGATGATCGCCAGGCGCACGTCGCGCGACTGATAGTCCACACCGAAGAGGTATTTCGACAGCCGGCCATCGGGGGTGGCGATCATGATCACGCTGGAGTGGGCGAACTGGTCCATCCTGCCGTCGGGTCCCGGCACGCGGACATAATGGAAGCCGGTCGACTCGGAGAGGTCGGTGATCGAGGTCTGAGGGCCGGTGATGAAGTGGACCGAGTCGCCGGCGCCGGGCTGGTCGATCATCGAGAGAAATTGCTGTTTCTTGGCAGCGGCATCGGCGGGCTTGTCGCTCGGATCGATGCTGGCGACGATGACGTCGTATTGATTCCCGGCGTGAAAGCCGCTTTCACGCAGCGCGACCGCCATGCCGTGCAGCACCTGCGGGCAGAGCAGCTGACAGTTGTAGTACATCAGCTCCAGCATGACCGGTCGGTTGTCGTGGAAGTAGTCGCCCAGCCTGACGCTGTGGCCGGCAGAGTCGGTCCAGGAGTCGCTGAGGGGCAGGGGACGGCCAAGGTTCTGGTCGATGCCGGCATGCTTTTGCCAGGCAGGAGCCTGCTGCGCGGTAGCGCCAACCGGGCGGTCGGCGGCGTACTGAGCGCGCGCCAGCGGAACAGTGACAAGAACGGCGAGGACCAGGGCGAAGCGGGAGGTGCGAAGGGGAAGCACACACCAGAATACGCCGCTGAGACATTCGCTACAGAGCGTTCCGGGGGCGCGGAGAAAAATGCGAACCGAAGCTCGCGGAGAAAGGCTGCCTCCCGGTGTTACTGGTTTCTAAGGGATTCCATCGGATCCACATTGGCTGCCCGCTGCGATGGAACGATCGCCGCAACCAGTGTCGCCAGGCCAAGGGATATCGATGCGGCGGCCATAATCATGGGGTTCCATGGCTGCACGGAAAACAGTTGGCTGGCCATAGCGTGGCCGGCTGCGATTGCCGCCGGAATGCCGATCAGCAATCCTGCACCGACCTGCAGGAATGCTCCTCGAAGCACCATCTTTACCACGGAACTGCGGTTGGCCCCCAACGCCATGCGAATCCGATCTCATTGGTGACGCTGTTTAACGTTGTAGGCTGTGACACCGTAGATGCCGATGACGGCGAACCAACGCCAGCGCGCCAAAGATTGTCGTCAGCCGCGCGGTCAGCATCTCCTGGCCGAAATCGAAACGCACCGCCTGGTCATAACTCTTCATGAGCTGAACATTCAGACTGGGATCGATCTCGGCGAGCGCCTTATTCACCTGCGCCAGCAGATCCGGAGGGCTGCCGGGGGCCCAGAGGACGATGTTGAACAGGGAATGGCTGCGTCCTTCCCCGGCGATGTCCTGGGGCTTGGTGAAATGAAGCGACTGCGTCTCCGGCAGGTAGTACATCGCGCTGATGGAATCGCGGTCCATGACGAGGTAGCGGATATCGCGAACCACGCCCACCACTTCATAGTCGCGGGCATGCTGGATGCCGCCTGAGCCGAAGCGCCGGCCCAGAGGGTTTTCGCCTTTGAAGAACTTCTTCGCGAAGGCCTCATTGATGACCGCAACCCGAGGGGAGCCGGCATTGTCCTGCTCATTCATAGGACGCCCCATCACCATCGGAACCTCGAGGGTCTGAAAGAAACCCGGGGTCACACGCGCAAACGCCGCCTGGTTATCGTCGTCGGCGCGCGGTTCGGGGCTGCCTTCCACCCGGATCGGGTTGTTCCAGTCATCGCCGCTCATCGCGCATAGGAGGCGAGGCCGACTCCGCGCACGCCGGGAACGCTCTCGAGGCGCTCCTGAATGCGCCGGTAGAGGTCGGGAAGTTGCGGGGGCTGATAGCCGGCCAGTCCAGGATCGAACCAGCCACAAAGCGATCCTGAGTGGCGAAGCCAAGGTGCTGGTATTCGAGGTTGTGCAGGCTCTGCGAGAGCATCGCCGCTGCGCTCAAAAGCACCAGCGACAGCGCCGCCTGGACGACCACCAGCGCCTTGCGCGGAAAAGAGGTCTTCCTGGCCGTGGAACGGCTGGCACCGCGCATCGCTTCCATGGGATCGGCGTGCGAAGCCAGCCACGCGGGCGCCACGCCGAAACCGATACCGGTGACGACGGAGACGGCGAAGGCGAAGAGCAGCACGGGCAGAAAGGTGCAGCCGTGATCGGCACATACGACTGGGGTCCCGAAAAAGCCAGATGCAGGATCATGCGGGTGCCCGCCCAGGCGACTGCCAGGACGGCGGCGCGGACCGAGGAGCGCGAGCAGCAGGCTCTCTACCAGCGCCTTGCGCACGTCCGGTATCGCGAGGCGCCCAGAGCCATGCGCACCGAGATCTGCTGTTTGTGCGCGAGGCCGCGGACCAGCAGAAGATTCGCCAGATCGAGCATGCGATCAGCAGGACGAGCCGGCCGCGATCAGCAGCAGCCCCAGCCCATCCCAGATATTGCTGCCGCATCTGCGTCACGCCGGCGCCGCCCGGGGTGAGAAACAGGGCCTGCTTCGGAAAGGCTTCTCTGGCCTGCGGACCCATGTCGCCCCAATGCCCCAGTTGCCACTGGCGGAGTTCGAGGCGCAGCTGGGACTGGAGGGCATTGGGATCGGTGCCCGGCGCCACCCTCCCGATCACATCGAGCCAGTTGGCGTCCGGCTGCGGACGGAATGCATTGGCCCCGGCCAGCAGCGGCTCCTCAACCAGCGGAACCCAGAACTCCGGCATGCCCCAGCTTTTAAGCGCGCCGCCGAAGAATCCGGGAGGCGCAATGCCGACGATGGTGAAGGCCCTGGTATTGACGAAAAGCTGGAACCAACAACGGACGGATCGCTGCCGAACTTCTGCTGCCAGGCGTGATAACTGAGCACCGCGACCGGAGCGGCGCCATCGCGATCGTCGTTCTCGTTGAGGACGCGGCCCGCCCACGCGCCGATCCCGAAAGTCTGAAAGTAATTGCCGGAGACGTATTCGCCATTCACGTCGACGCCTCGCCGCGACGCGCAACGAACCCTGGATTACAAGATGGCCCGTGCAACAGCCCATGGCATGCCCGCCGAACTGGGCGACGGCCGTGGAGCCGCAGTTAATGATCGGCGTCGAATCCGCGGAACACCCGGATTTCGAGCCGACTGCGCAGGCGGCTGGGATGGCTCGGACAAAAAGAAGCAACTCAGACATCGAGTCAGGATCGCGGCGGCCGTTAGTCGACTCTACGTAGCGACCCGTCGGTGTCGCAGAAAAACGGCGTAGAGATTCAACCTCCGGGGCGAGGCGGGTCCGGCGCCGCATGGCGCACTGAGCAACACCAACTGAACGTAAGCAGGAG
>CAVPCE010000145.1:0-12000 GCA_963702295.1 uncultured Acidobacteriaceae bacterium
ATGATCGGAGAATCGGCCGCCGATGCGAGGCTGGCACCGATCTACACGCAGTACAAGGATGTAGAGACAACGATCCTTGCTCATCTGGGAGATATCGAGCTGCGGCTGAACTGCTCGAAGCCGATTGCCGATCTGGCGCAGGCGCGGGTGGACGAACTGGCCGGTCGAATGGAGGAGGAGCTGGAGGATTTTGTGTACTCCTCACAGGGCGAGACGCTGGAGCAGATTGTCCTCGACTACCTGGAGATGCGCGGAACGTCGCTGGCCGTGGCTGAGAGTTGCACCGGCGGGATGGTGGCCGAGCGGCTGACCAGTGTGAGCGGAAGCTCGCGTTCGTTTGTCGGGGGCGCCTGGTGACAGCAATCGGCTGAAGACGGAGCTGGCAGGAGTGGATCCGCAACTCATCGGGCGTCATGGTGCTGTGAGCCGGGAAGTGGCGGTCGCCCTGGCGGACGGCATTCGGGAGAGGTGCGGCGCGACCCTGGGCCTGGGGATTACCGGGATCGCGGGACCAGCGGGGGGTCGGAGGAGAAGCCGTCGGATTGGTCCATATAGCGGTCAGCGATGCCGATGGGACGGACTGGGTGGAGAAGCGGTTTCCCGGCGATCGCGCGGCGATCCGCTACTATGCCAGCCAACAGGGGCTCGACCTGGTGCGGCGCCGGCTGGCGTGAGGAGCGCAGGCGGCAGCCTGTAAGCCAGGCTCTTAATTTCAAAGAAAACCGTGCTCACCCTCTTGCGAAACCAGCCGTCTTATGTGTTACAGTGAGTAACACTATGGCACGTAACACAGAATCGAACATGATCCCGCGGAGCTGGGCGCCCTGGAACGCGAGCTGCTCAGCATCGTCGGCGCCGGGGCGCCGCAACGGCGGATGAGGTGCGCGCAGGGCTGGATCGGCCGCTGAAGGATTCGACGATCCGTACTGTGCTGCGGCGTCTGGAAGAGAAGGGCTACCTCGCGCATGCGGTGGACAACCGGACATTTGTTTATCGTCCGGCGGAGTCGCCGCACAAGGTTGCCGGGCGAGCGGTGCAGCGCATCGTGGACTGGTTCTGCGCGGGCTCGGTAGAAGAGTTGCTGGTGGGGATGGTGGATTCGAAGGTGATCAGCCGCGGCGAGCTGGAGCGTCTGGCGCGACGCATCGGTGCGGCGAAGCAGCAGGAGGGAGGGAAGGCATGACAGCCATGATGATCGAAGCGGCCCTGCGGGGATTGCTGCTGGCGATTGTGGTGGGCGCTGGGTTGCGTGTTCTGCGCGTGACCAACGTGCCGGTGCGCAAGGCGGCGTGGAGCCTGGTTCTGGTCGCATCGCTCGCGATGCCGTTCCTGGTGCGCTGGCCTGCGCTGACAGGCTGGTCCGGCCGGCTGGCATGGGTCGTGCCGATCCATCGAGTCGCAGCATTGCAGGCGGGGAGACGCAGCAGCCTCCAGTCTTCCTGGACCCGGCGATAAAGCGCCATGCGCCACCGACCGCTGAACAATCCGCTGTTGTGCCGCGCCGAAGGCAGACGGGAACAGCGCCGGCAGTGGTCATTCCCATGGCGCTATCGACAACGAAGCAGGACGTGTCCCTGACGAATCCCGCTCCCTCCGCTATTCCTGTTGCGAGTGCGGCGCCCATCGCGACGAAGTCTGCCGCGGCCCGACATCTGTGGCACTGGCAATCGGTGGAGCGGGTCGCAGTGTGGGTCTATCTGGCGGTGAGCGCTGCGTTGCTGATGCGGCTATTGTGGGCCCTGTCCGCCGCCGTGTGGCTGTGGGCGAGAGCCGAAGAGATTTCGCCGCTGGATGTGCCTGAGGAGAACGTCCGCGTTAGTACGAGGATCCCGTCGCCGGTGACGATCGGAAGTGGGATTGTGCTGCCCGGTGATTACAGGGAGTGGGACCGCGCCAAGCTGCGAGTGGTGCTCGCGCACGAGCGCTCGCATGTGCGGCAGATGGATTTTTACCTTCAACTGCTGGCCGGGGTATACACGGCGGCATTCTGGTTCAGTCCGCTGGGATGGTGGCTGAAACGGACACTCTCGCATCTGGGCGAGGCCATCAGCGATCGCGCGGGGCTGGAAGCGGCACCGAGCCGCTCCGATTATGCCGGCGTGTTGCTCGAGTTTGCCGCGACAACGCGGCGCGCTCTGCCAGGTGTAGCGATGGCGCGATCGGGAAATCTATCACGGAGGGTGGATCAATTGCTGAACGAAAAGCTGTTCCAGAGAGCCTTTGCGGAAGGGCGGCGGCGCGCGGTGGTCTCGTTGCTGCTGGTGCCGGCAGCGTTGTTTGCGGTGACCGCGCTGGTGCGGGTGCCGGTGGCGGCCGCGCAGGCCAATGCTGCGCCCCAGGAGTCATCTTCGCAAGCCGTAGCTCCGACGGCGCAGGAGCAAGACTCCGCAACGCAGCCGGTCACGGGCCAATCCAATCCGCCGCAGAGCCAGGTAACAACGACCGTGAGCACAGAGACGGTACAAGGCCCGGCAGCGCCCGCGGTGGCGCAGGCTCCTCCTGCGGCTGTAGAAACCATAGTTCCAGATGAAGCGCAGGCGCCACAGTCTCCAGCGCCGCCGCAGTCCGCACCGCAGGCAGCGCCGGCCTCCCCGGAAAGTCCCGAAACGCCGGCTCCGGACGTATTCAGGATGCTGACGGCCCGATGGTGCTGGACGTTGGACCGATGCCGGAAGTGAAAATATCGAAGACTCCGGAAATGAAAATCATTGTGCCGAAGACAGCCATGATGATGGATGATCAGATGCCGCAATTGATGGCGCTCGGCGGTTTTGGGAACGGATTCACCATGGCGGGACCAGGAGACAGCTTCTACCTCGGCCCCAGGGGCGGCACAAACGGCTACGCGTACTACTTCTCGTCGAATGGCGATTCATGGGCCATTGTCGACGGTGCGGGCAAGAACTTTTCGCTGGGAAGCGGAACGGACAAGCAGCAACTGGATCTGGCTCAGCGCATGGCCAAGGGTCCGTTCCTGTGGTTCAGCCATGAGGGCAAGTCGTACATCGTGGACGATGCGGCGACGGTGTCCCGCATCCAGTCGCTGTATACGCCCATGAGCGATCTGGCACGCCAGCAGGAAGCACTGGGTGTGCAGCAGCGGGTTATGGGACGAATGGAGGGAGAGCTGGCGCGCCAGCAGCGGACCGAAGCCAGTGTGCGGATTCCCGACCTTTCAAAAGAGATGGCAGATGCGGAGGCGGCGCTCAACAGCCTGAAGTCGCAACAGGGACAAATGCTGAGCGAGCAGAAGCTGGCGGAGATGCAGTCCAAACTCGCCGAGATGGAAGCACGGCTGGGGACGCTGCAGGCGCGGTCCGCAATGCAGAACAACTTTGGAGAGAAAATGCGCGCCCTGGGCGACCAGCAGCGGGAGATGGGCGAGCGCCAGCGGCAACTGGGCGAGCAGGAAAGGACCCAGGCGACGCAGGCGCAGCAGCAGGTACAGAGCATTATCCAGGAGTGCCTGCACAACGGGAAGGCCACACAGGTGAAGTGAGGAACGGCCATTTGGGCAGGCGTCGCTTCCCGGTCAACGCGCTGGACGGAGAACGAACTGCCGCAGCGTTGATCGAAGGCAGCTTCGCGGCGATGCAACTGGTAGACTCGTAAGCGCGATGCCCGTAACTTTCTACTTTGCCGCCGCAGTGGTGGCATATCTCCTCGGGTCGATTCCGTTTGGATATCTGCTGGTGCGCTTCTTCCGCAAAGAAGACATCCGGCAAAAGGGAAGCGGCAATATTGGCGCGACGAATGTGATCCGCTCCGGGGCCAAGGGGCTCGGCGCGGTCACGTTTCTTCTTGACGTGTTGAAGGGAGCCTGCGCCGTTCTGCTCTGCGGAGCGGTAGCCGCGCGATGGGGACTGGCTCCTGCGGCGCGCGGTAACGCAGTGGCGATCGCTGCGGTCTTTGCCATCCTGGGACATATCTATACAGTCTGGCTGGGATTCAAAGGGGGGAAGGGCGTCGCAACGGCGTTTGGCGTCTTTCTGGCATTGGCTCCGTGGGCGGCCCTGGCAGGAATGGGTGTGTTCGTGGTGGTGTTTGCTCTGTCGCGCTATGTTTCCCTGGGATCCATTCTTGCAGCAGTGGCCTTCCCGATCTTCGCGGTGCTGCTGCCTCACGCCGAGCGTACCGCGTGGGAAATCGCGGTGCTCTTCATCATTCCGCTGATTGTCATCGCGAAACACCACGAGAACATCGCGCGCCTGCTGCGCGGGAAAGAATATCGCTTTGGCGGGACGAGGACCGACGCCGTATGAGTCGCATTGCTGTGATGGGGAGCGGGGCCTGGGGAACGGCGATTGCCATCAGCCTGGCGCGGCGCGGTGGACACGCGATCGCGCTGTGGTCGTTTGAAAAGGATGTCGCCGCCGGCATGCGGGAGCAGCGTGAGAATACTGCTTTTCTGCCGGGCTTCCGGCTGCCGGAGTCGATTTCCATCTTCGAGGATCCCGCTGCGGCGCTGGCATCCGCCGAGATCGTCGTCAGCGTGACGCCATCGCAGTTTGTGCGCTCTTCTTACAAGGCCTTTGCGCCGCACCTGCGTGCCGGGCAACTGCTGGTCAGCGCGACCAAGGGAATTGAGGACCAAACCTGCCTTCGCATGACTCAGGTGATCGCGGAAGTGCTGCGAGCGCAGGGGCTGGAGTTATCGAGCGGCGTTTTGAGTGGGCCGTCGTTTGCCCAGGAGGTCGCGGCCGGGGCGCCGACGGCGATTACCATCGCCTCGGCCGACCCAGAGCTGGCCTCTCGAGTGCAGCGCGAATTCTCCAGCGGGTCGCTGCGGCTGTACACCAACGATGATGTCGTGGGCGTCGAGCTGGGCGGATCGATCAAAAACGTTATCGCAATCGCGGCCGGCATTGTCGCCGGCCTGGGTCTCGGCTACAACAGCAATGCTGCGCTGATTACGCGAGGCATAGCAGAGATGACGCGGCTGGCCGTTGCCTGCGGCGGCCGGCGGGAGACGCTGGCCGGCCTTTCCGGCATGGGCGATCTGGTGTTGACGTGCACCGGCTCGTTGTCCCGCAACCGCACGGTAGGCATGGGCCTCGGGCAGGGAAAGACGATTGCTGAGATCCTGGCAGGCCTCGGCGGTCACGTTGCAGAGGGCATCCGCACCACGTCGGCGGCGCTGGGGCTGGCACAGCGACATAGCGTGGAAATGCCGATCGCGGAGCAAATGAAGGCTATCTTGATGGACGGCAAGTCGCCCCAGCAGGCCATCGAAGAGCTGATGCAGCGCCCGGGACGCGACGAGTAGTGCCCCAAACCCGCTGAAACCGGAAAATCGCCGTCACCTATTACGGTGGTAAGTGCTTATTCCCTCTCAGATGCCCGGGTTACCACCTTCGGGGGAAGGTGCAGGCGACACAATCTTCGTAGACTGACGAAGAAAGGTGGGGAATGCCTGACAACCCTGGTCTCGGGCCCCGGAGGATCAGCACACCGGGGAGCGCGCGCTTCCGCTGGCGTGTGTTTGCACGCTTCCTGGCTGTCTTTGCCGCGATCAGCACCATCACGGTGGTGTCGATGCTGTTCGCGCAAAAGATGCTGCGCCCCGCGGTGGCGAGCGCAACCGGCTTGGCCCTGGAGCTGGCGCTGAGCGCGGGTGCGGCCTGGCTCTTTACGCAGTGGCTTTCGTACCGAACGCAGGCGTTGCTGCGCGTCGTCGACACGACAATCAGCGGCCGCGAGCAGGATTTCCCGACCGATGCGCCCGATGAGATGTTGGGTGAGGTAATTCCATCGTGGAAGGGCGTTCTGAAGGGTTTGCACGAGACCGGACGCGAAAAGCAGGAAGAAGCGCGTGTGCTGTACGAAACTCTCACGGAGTTGATGAGGATGATCGCCAAGGCCGTGGAC
The DNA here is from genome assembly GCA_963702295.1 of uncultured Acidobacteriaceae bacterium. Classification (GTDB taxonomy): domain Bacteria; phylum Acidobacteriota; class Terriglobia; order Terriglobales; family Acidobacteriaceae; genus Palsa-343. The sequence continues at coordinate 5,869 of CAVPCE010000145.1, forward strand.
GAGCGGACCATTTACCTGCGCGGACACTCCGAGCGGGTGGCGGCCTATGCCGCCTCGATCGCGTGGAAGCTGGGGCTGGAACAGGGGCAGGTGGAGCGGATCCGGCTCTCCGCGCTGCTGCACGACATCGGCTGCATGGGTGTGGAAGATTACCTGGTGATGAAGCAAACCCCATTGACGGCGGAAGAGTTTGAGATCGTGAAGGCGCACACGGTGAAAGGCGCTGCGATTCTGCGGCCGATTACGATGTTGCGCGACCTGGTGCCCGGCGTGGAGCTGCATCACGAATCGCTGGACGGTCTGGGATATCCATATGGACTCGAGGGCGACGAGATCCCGCTGATGGCGCGCATCATTGCTGTGGCCGACTCGTTCGACGCGATGACTACGCCCCGGCCTTATCAGGCGGCCATGAATCCCGACTATGTCCTGGACATCCTTCGGCGGCTGGCGGGCTCCCGCTATGATCCCGCCGTGGTGGAAGCGCTGGGCGAGCTGGTGAGCAGCGGCGCCCTGGAAGTGAAGGACGTGCGGACTCCGGTGAGCTTCCGCATGAGAAAGCCCGCGGTGGCCGAACTGGTGTAAGCACCGGACCGGCCGACAACACTGCATCCCAGGGTTCGCTACACTCGAAGAGAGGTGCGGTGAGGTTGCGTTTCTCATGATTCAAACGTTGTTTGGCAGCCTGAACGAAGAAGATCCGAACAGCCTTAGCATCCTCGATCGGATGCGGAAGGCGGTTTCGCGAACCCGGGACAACCTGGAAGACCGAATCGACAGCGTGCTGTCGATGGCACGGCCCATTGATGAGTCGGCGCTGGAAGAACTGGAAATGAGCCTGATCGCGGCGGATATCGGCGTGACCACGGCTGCCGAGATCACCAACAATTTACGTGAGCGCGCGAAGCAGCAACAGATTCGCGACGGCGCCGAACTGAAAGAACTGCTGAAAGAGCAGATTCGGCTGATGCTGGACGAAAACACTCGTCCGGCCGTCGTCATCGCCGCGCCGCCGGAAGTCATCATGATGGTGGGCGTGAACGGGACAGGGAAGACAACGACCACAGGTAAACTGGCGGCGTTTTATCGGGCGCAGGGCAAGACAGCCCTGCTGTGCGCAGCGGATACCTTTCGCGCGGCGGCGATTGAGCAGCTGGAAGTCTGGGGCGAGCGCAGCGGCGTGGAGATGATCAGGACCAGGCAGGGTGGCGACCCGTCCGCGGTACTCTTCGATGCATTGACCGCAGCGAAGGCGCGCCAGACCGATGTGGTGATCGTGGATACCGCGGGCCGCCTGCACACCAAGACCGGACTGATGGCGGAGCTGGACAAGATGCGGCGTACGGCGCAGCGCATTATTCCGGACGCCCCGCATGAGGTCTTGCTCGTCCTCGATGCAACGACGGGGCAAAACGGGTTGCAACAGGCGCGGCAGTTTACCGAGTCGGCGGGCGTGACCGGAATTGTTCTGACCAAGCTGGACGGGACAGCGAAGGGTGGCATCGCTGTGGCCATTGCTCGGGAAATGAAGCTGCCGGTGCGCTTTGTGGGCGTCGGCGAACAACTGGAAGACCTGCTGCCCTTCGACAGTACGGCCTTTGCGAACTCCTTGCTGGAAGGCTAACGAAGCCGGTTCCTGGCCAGGCTGAAAAGAAACCTCGTGCCGAAAACGATGGAAGATGCCGATCCGCAAGAACGATGGATGCAGCGCGCTGTAGAGCTCGCTCAGGACTCTGTTGGTCTTGCTTCACCCAACCCGGCGGTTGGCTGCGTGCTGGTGCGCGATGGCCGGATCGTTGGCGAGGGGTTTCACGATTACGACGCAAAAGATCACGCGGAGATCGTGGCGCTCAGGGCAGCCGGCAACGCGGCCCGGGGTGCCACAGCGTATGTCACGCTGGAACCCTGCTGCACGACCGGCCGGACCGGGCCCTGCACGCGAGCGCTGGTTGAGGCCGGGGTGCCGCGGGTGGTGATCGCCACCGGCGATCCCAATCCGGCGGTGAACGGCAAGGGCATCGAGCAACTGCGGGCGGCGGGTATCCGCGTTGAGTGCGGTGTAATGCAGCGGGAGGCGCGACGGCTGAACGACGGCTTCGCGCGGCACATTCGCAGCGGAATGCCATTCGTCACCCTGAAGGCGGCTGTCTCGCTGGATGGGCGGATCGCGCCGGCTCCCGGCAGCGCGCCGCGTGGGGCTCCTGTGTATCTGACCGGCGAGCAGGCTCGCGCTGCGGTTCAGGAAATGCGGCACAAGGCCGATGCCATCCTGACTGGCATCAACACAGTTTTACAGGATGATCCGCACCTGACAGATCGGTCGGGGAAGAAGCGCCGACGCCGGCTGCTGCGGGTGGTGCTTGATTCCGGGCTGCGCATTCCGCTGGATTCGAAGCTGGTGCGCACCGCTCAGGACGACCTGCTGATCTTCTGTTCCGTTGCGCCGACACAGCGGCAACGCACGCTGGAAGCCCTTGGGGTGCGGGTGGAGCGGGTGGAGGCGGTGAAGGCCGGCCAGGACCGGTTCGATACCGGAGGCGCCCAGGCGGAGAAGGGCCGGCAGCGAGGGGTCTCTCTTCCTGCCGTCCTGCAGAGACTCGGCGAGATGGATATTCTGTCGGTGCTGATGGAGGCGGGCGGACAACTCAACGTTGCTGCTTTGGCGGCATCCCTTGTTGATCGCATCACGCTCTTCTACGCACCGGTCTTTCTCGGGCCGGCCGGTGTGCCTTTGTTGCAGGAGCCGATTTCGGGGATACTGCCCGCGCCTCCGGCCATCGAGTGCATTGGGCGGGATGTTCGAGTCGAGGTTGATCTGCGTGATCCATGGACCGACGTACAGGGATCGGACTGCTGAAGGAGAAGAAGCTGACCTATGTTTACGGGAATCATTGAGGAGACGGGCAAGATCGCAGGCCTGGAGGCTCGCAGGGGGACGACCCGCATTGCCGTGTCGGCTCCGGCATTCGCGAGCAGGCTGCGCAAGGGCGACAGCATTGCCGTAAGCGGAACCTGCCTGACGGCGCTGGAGATCGAGCCGCCAGTGTTCTATGCCGATCTGGCAGAGGAGACGCTGGCGCGGACGTCGCTGGGTAAACTGCGGTCCGGGTCCCTCGTCAACGTAGAGCTTCCCACCGCAGCAGGAGCGCCGCTGGGTGGCCATGTGGTGCAGGGACACGTGGACGGATGCGGCGAACTGGTGTCTTTCCACCCGGTGCACGCCGATGCGAGTCCCGATGAAACCGACTGGTGGCTGCGAGTGCGCGTTCCGGAGAACACGCGGCCTTACATGGTGCAGAAGGGATCGATCGCGGTCGAAGGGATTAGCCTGACGATCGCCACATGGGACGGCGAGGTCGTGGGCATCGCGATTCTGCCCCACACTCGTCGCGCGACAAACCTGCACGCGCTGGATCGCGGTGCGCCTGTGAATGTGGAAGCTGACGTGATGATCAAGCTGGCAGTGCAAAACTTACCTCGGCCATCTTTTGATCTAACACTTGAATATATGCTTGCAAATGGCTATTAGAACTAGACTTACATATTGCACTATATAGCATTGATCATTTCCCTCTTTCAGAAAGGCTGCTGACATAACGGTGTCAGCAGGGCTGGTTCATGATCCCTCTCGTAGTTGATTTCATTCCGAGAGGAAGACTTCCATGGCCACCGCTGAAATGACCGTCACCTCGACGATCACCTGGTTTGAAATTCCTGCCGCCGACTTCGGTCGCGCGGTTCGCTTCTACGAGACCATCTTTGCCAGCCCACTGCAGCACGAAGCGGCGTGGCCCAACCTCGCGATCTTTCCTTACCAGCGTCCGGGTGTTTCGGGCGCGGTGGCGTTTGAAAAGGGTTTGCGTCCCTCTTCAGACGGAGTGGTGATCTACCTGAACTGCGACGGCCGGATCGACGAGGTCCTCAACCGCGTCGAAAAGGCTGGCGGAGCGATCGTCCAGGCAAAGTCACACCTGCCGAGCGTCGGCTACGTCGCACAGATCCGCGACTCGGAAGGAAATCGCGTGGGCCTGCACGCCGCCTCGTAGAATCGGCGTATGCGCCGTGCCGATCGCCTCTTTCGCATCGTTCAGATCCTGCGCGGCGGCCGTCTGCAAACTGCCCGCAGCCTGGCGGAGAAGCTGCAGGTCTCGCATCGCACGATCTACCGCGATGTGCAGGACCTGCAGCTCTCCGGCATGCCGATCACGGGCGAAGCCGGCGTGGGCTATACGCTGCGCCGCGATCTGGATATCCCGCCGCTCATGTTCGATCGCGAAGAGATCGCCGCGCTGGTGCTCGGCGCCCGCATGGTGGAAGCATGGGGCGGAACCGAGCTGACCGAAGCGGCGAACCGCGCTCTGCGGAAGATCGAAGCCGTATTGCCGACTCAGTTGCGCGAGAAGATCGACGACGTTCTTCTCTACGCGCCTGGGTTTAAGGCTGCACCCGAGCTGCGCCGTAAGCTCGACACGCTGCACTCGGCCGCGCAGCAGCGATGGATCGTTCTGGTCGCCTACTCTCGCGAGGACGGTCAGCCCAGCGTGCGGCGCGTGCATCCGCTGGCGCTCTACTTCTGGGGCGGCACGTGGACGCTGGCAGCGTGGTGCGAACTCCGCCAGGACTTCCGCAGCTTCCGGGTCGACCGCATGGACCACATCGACCGGCTGGACGAGAGCTTTACGCCGCGCGCCGGGCAGACGCTGGCGGATTATCTGCGGCGCGTACGCAGCCAGCTTGTGGAGCAAAACTCCCCATCGAAAATAACCGAGTAATCCGTCATTGCGGCGTGATGATGCCGCCGACGGGCGTGCGCTCTGGATATTTCTTCGAGCCGCTGCGCTGGAGGTGCATTGCGTCGGCAATGGCATCGATGTACTTGAGGCCGGAGCCGGTGTTGAAGAGGACGACGCGGTCTTCGAGCTTCAGGAATCCGGAGGCGATCAGGGCGTCGTAGGCGGCAGTCGCCGCGGCGCCTTCGGGTGAGAGGCAGCAGACCTTCCTGGCGCGACCAATCGAACAGAGACGCGAGGATCTGTTCGTCGGGGAGATCGACGACGGTGCCGCCGGATGTGCGAACGATGTCGAGGATGAGGGAGTCGCCGTAGGGCTTGGGGACGCGGAGGCCGGCGGCAAAGGTGTGCGGCGTTCTGCCACATGGTTTTGAGGAGGCGGCGCCTTCTTTCCATGCGCGGGCCACGGGCGCGCAGCCAGAGGCCTGGACGGCGATCATCCTCGGACGTTTGCCGGTAGACCCAGCCGAGCTGCTCCATTTCTTCAAATGCCTTCCACATGCCGATGAGGCCGACTCCGCCGCCGGTGGGATAGAAGACGGCGTCGGGATAAGCCCAGCCGAGCTGCTCGACGAGCTCGTAGCCCATGGTCTTTTTGCCTTCGACGCGGAAGGGCTCTTTGAGGGTGGAGACGTCGAACCAGCCTTCGCGTTTTGCGCCTTCGGCGACGATGCGGCCGCAGTCAGAGATGAGGCCGTCGACGAGAGTGACATGCGCGCCGTAGGCGACGCATTCGACATAGTTGGCGATGGGGACGTCGCTGAGGCATGAAGAGGTGAGCCTCGATGCCGGCGGCGGCAGCGTAGGCGGCGAGGGCGCTGGCGGCGTTGCCGGCGGAGGGCGCGGCGAGCTTTTTCAGGCCGTAGTGACGAGCCATGGTGACCGCCATCGCCATGCCGCGGGCTTTGAAGCTGCCGGTTGGATTGTCGGCCTCCTCCTTAATAAGGAGGTTGGGATAGCGACGGCTGGGGAGCATGGGAGTCCAGCCTTCGCCGAGGGTGACGGGTTCGGCGTCAGGGAGGACGTCGGCGTAGCGACCCATGGAGGCGGGAGCGTCGGGACCAGGTTTGCGGGCATGGCGGAAGGTGGTCTCGTCATAGCGGACGTAGAGGGATCCGGCGCAGGCGGGGCAGACGGTCTGCGGGGTTTCGGCGGATACGCGCTGGTGGCAGCGAGAGCATTCGAGATGAGCGATGGCGGCCATATTTACAGGTTACAGGTGAATGCAGGGTGCGGGGTGGAGGGTGCAGGGTGCGGCCGATTCGGGATTGCCGCCCTGAAAAAGAATATATTTCGCAGTGTCAACTTTTGCGTAAGTCTTGTCCTGTCTGGATGAAAGCGC
>CAVPCE010000146.1:0-16680 GCA_963702295.1 uncultured Acidobacteriaceae bacterium
CCCCCCCCCCCCCCCCCCCCCCCCCCCCCCCCCCCCCCCCCCCCCCCCCCCCCCCCCCCCCCCCCCCCCCCCCTCTCTCTCTCTCTCTCTCTCTCTCTCTCTCTCTCTCTCTCTCTCTCTCTCTCTCTCTCTCTCTCTCTCACACAGCCCCCCCCCCCCCCCCCCCCCCCCCCCCCTGGCCATATATATATATACCCCCCCCCCCCCCCCCCGCCAGCGACCGTTATCGCGGCGCTGATGCGTGCGGCTCTCGCGCAGGCCGGACTTGCGGCTGGAGACGTTTCGTATGTTGAGGTTGATGGCACCGGGACGGCACTTGGGGATCCTATCGAGTTGCAGGGTCTGGGAGCGGTGTATGGCGCCCAGCCGGAACAGCGAGCGCTTCTGGTGGGATCGCTGAAGACGAACATGGGCCATCTGGAGGCGGCGGCGGGTATCGCTGGCTTGATCAAGACTGTGCTCGCGCTCGAGCATCGGCAGATTCCGCCGCACCTGCACCTTCTGCAACCGACCTCGCGAGTGAACTGGAGCAAGCTGCGGCTCGCGGTGCCAGGCACGTTGACGGAGTGGGAAGCCGGAGATGGAAGTCGCGTTGCCGGAGTAAGTTCGTTTGGGTTCAGCGGTACGAATGCTCACGTGATTGTGGAACAGGCTCCGGTACCCACCGAAGCGATCCGTGACATGGCTTGGCCGATGCAGGTCTTGACAGCCTCCGCAAAGAACCCACCTGCTCTGACGAAGATCGTCGCGGCGTATCGGAAGGAACTGGAGAAACGGCCGGAAAGCAATTTGCAGGATGTGTGTTTCACCGCAAACACGGGCCGTTCGCATTTCCCGTGCCGTATCAGCTTTGCCGCGGCGGATACAAGCGCGATGGTTCAGGAGCTGGCGGCGTATGCCGGCCCGGCACAACCGCGCGGCGCGAGTCCGGGCGCATTGGGTTTTTGTTCACGGGTCAGGGAAGTCAGTTTGCTGGGATGGGGCGGGAGTTGTACGAGAGCTCCACCGTTTATCGGGAAGCAATAGAACGGTGTAGTGCGCTGTGGCAGGAGCAGACGGGAGCCTCGCTGACACAAGCGCTCTATGGCGGGAGCGAGTTGAAGGATGCACAGGTCGCGCAGCCTGCCCTGTTTGCGCTGGAGTATGGGCTGGCGGAGCTGTGGCGCAGCTGGGGAATCGAGCCGGCATTGGTGCTCGGGCACAGTCTTGGAGAATACGTGGCGGCAGTAGTGGCTGGTTTGCTGACGCTGAAAGATGGGCTGCGGCTGGTGCATGCCCGAGCCGAGTTGATGGATCGTCTTGTAGCGCGCGGCGGAATGCGTGCGGTGGCGGCCGACGGCGAACGAGTGCGGAATGCGCTGGCGGGCTGGGAGGCTGAGGTTGCGATTGCGGCCGTCAACGGGCCGGCGAGCGTGGTGATCTCGGGGTCGGTAGAAGGGCTCAAAGCGGTGGCTGGGAAGCTGGAAGCTGACGGCATACGGACCCGTGAGCTGGACGTGAGCCATGCATTTCACTCGCCGCTTTCTGGAGCCAATTCTGGAGGAGTTCGAGGAGCGAGCAGGCAAGGTCGCCTACGGCAAGCCGCGAGTCCGGATGGTATCGAATCTGACGGGGCGAGTGGCGGCAACTGGTGAGATGGCGCGGGCGCGGTACTGGCGAGACCACATGCGCCAGACGGTGCAGTTCCATGCCGGGTTGCAGGCAGCACTGGCAGCGGAATGCACGACCTTCATTGAGATTGGACCGCAGCCGCATCTGCTCACTTTAGCGAAGACGGCGGCAAGCGATCCTGAAATCCTGTGGCTGCCTTCGATGCGCCGCGGACGCAATGCATGGCACGATCTTCTAGCGCAGTGCGGGCGCTCTACGAGGACGGGGTCGAGATCGACTGGGCGGCCGTGCACGAGAAGCGCGGAAGGAAAATTGCGCTGCCCGGATATCCCTGGGAGCGGCAACGGTACCCCCTGCCACAACCGGCAATGAAGACAGCAGTGGGCACGACCGTCGACGCGCAGGCGCATCCATTGCTTGGCGTGCGGTTGGCGTCGCCGCTGGAAGAGATCCAGTTTCAGTCGGTGATTCGCCCCAGGCAGCCGGCGTGGCTTGCAGACCATGTTCTGCAGGGCAAACCCCTGGTACCGGCGGCCGGTTATCTGGAGATGGCGCTGAGCGCTGCCCGGATGGCAGGGTTGGGACACGCCGCGATTGAGTCCGTGGCCGTGCTGCAGCCGTGCTTTTTCGAAGAACCGCGCATTCTGCAGACCGTAATCAGGAGAGGCGACAGGAACGCCAGCTTCGCGATTCATAGCAGCCGAGCGGCTGACCCGAAGGAATGGCTGCTGCATGCGACGGGCGAGCTGACCGTGACACCACCCGCTGCTGCAAGCGTGGGCACGGAGAATCTCGATATTGCGCGGCAGCGCTGCTCGCGGTCGCTACCGGTCGCTGATTTCTACAGGGGCTTTGAAAAGCGCAGCCTGAACTTCGGGCCTGGCTTTCGGCCTCTCACGGCTCTTCTGGTGGGCGCCGGCGAAGCGCTGGCAGAATTCGTCGTTCCGGCTGAGGCGCGGGAGTCGGAGAACCTCTTCACGGTTCACCCAGTCGCACTGGATGCGTGTGTCCAGGCGGTGGCCGCTGCGGTGATGAGCCTGAACAACGGCGAGAAAGAGGTTGCTCTTCCTGCGGGACTGGAGCGCCTGCAGGTGATGGGCGATTGTCGGGGGTTATCTGTGGCGCACGCCCGGATCCTCACGGGCGGCGATGGTTTGCGCGCTGAGTTCCGCGGCTTCGATCGCGACGGAAAGTTGTTGCTGGTTGGGGAAGGAATGATTTTCCGAGCGGCGCAGGGACAGGCGCATGCGGCTGCCCTGCCCTCCGCGGACTGGTTCTACGAGCTGGACTGGGTGCCATTGTCGGCAGACGCACGGTCGCTGAAGCTGACAGAAGGGGATCGCTGGCTTCTCTTCGGAGTGGAGGAAGACACGCAGACTTTGTCTTCAGCTCTGGCGAAGCAGGGCATCGAGCCGCTTCTGGGTTCACTGTCCAGCGCGGAGACCGACATTCCAAACGATCCGGTGAGCGACATCGTGGTTGTGGCGCCCGTGCCCCGGAATGCAAATGGCGGATGGGAGGCATTGCACGCGTGTCTCGCGGTTGCGCAGATGGTTGCCAATCGAGAACAGAATATAGCGCCGCGATTCTGGGTGATCACCCGAGCGGGGCAGGGACCCGGACTGAGTCATCCAGAGCAGGCGGCATTATGGGGATTGGCACGTTCGATGGCTCTCGAGTATCCGGATATGCGGGTGATCCGGCTGGATCTGGGGGCGGATTCGACAAGTGCGGAGGACTGGCTGCGCGCGCTTAGCGCTGCGGGCGAAGAAGACGAAATCGTTGTGCGCGGTCGGGACGTTTATGTCTCCCGCGTTCGCCGAAAGACTCCGGCACTCCCGACGCAGGCAGCCGCCGACGATGCTCCGGTTCAACTCAGCATTGTGGAGCGCGGGACGCTGGAAGGTTTGCAGTTCAACGCCGCAAAGCGCCGAGCGCCCGGCGAGGGCGAGATAGAGATCGAAGTACGCGCGGCGGGGCTAAACTTCCGCGACGTCCTGAATGTACTCGGCATGTACAAGGGCAAGGCAGGCCCCCTGGGTGGCGAGTGCGCCGGGATAGTGACACGAATCGGCGCTGGGGTGGCTGGATTCAAACCTGGAGACGAAGTCGTCGCTGTGGGGCCAGGATGTTTCAGCACATTCGTCACTGCCAAAGCAGAGCTGATGTGGCAGAAGCCCGAGCGGCTCAGTTTTGCCGCCGCTGCGGCGTTGCCGATCGCGTTCCTCACAGCGCAATACGCCCTAATTGACACTGCGCGGATTCAGCCGGGGGAAAGCGTGCTGATCCATGCGGGAGCCGGCGGCGTTGGACTGGCGGCGATCCAGGTCGCACGCGCGGCGGGAGCGGTGGTGTTTGCCACGGCCGGCAGCGAGGAGAAGCGTGCCCACCTGCGCGCGATGGGCGTGAGCCGCGTCATGAACTCGCGCTCGGCGGACTTTGCGAGCGAGGTGCGCGCGGCGACCCAGGGACGCGGCGTGGACGTGGTGCTGAACTCGCTGGTCGGGCCCCTGATCGACGCAGGATTTGAGGCTTTGGCTTCGGGAGGGCGTTTCCTTGAACTGGGGGTGGCTGACCTGCGCTCGCAGGAGTGGGTGCAGAGTACGCGGCCCGACCTCAATTATTTCCCGATCGATCTCTCAGACAAGAATGCGACCGTCGCCCGCCTCCTTGCCGGGTTGATGGAGGAATTCCGCGCAGGTAGATTGCAGCCGCTGCCCCACGCCATCTTCGAACTCGAGCAGGCGCAGGACGCATTCCGGTGGATGGCGCAGGCAAGGCACATTGGCAAGATTGTTCTGTCGCCGCGACGAAAAGAGCCTGTCACGATTCGGAAGGACGGCGCGTATCTGGTGACGGGCGCGTTCTCAGGACTGGGTCTGCAACTGGCGCGGTGGCTTGGGGAACGGGGAGCCGGCGAGGTTGTAGTGATGGGCCGCCGTGAGCCGCCGCCGGAGGCGTTCGAGGTTTTCGACGCAATCAGAGCGACAGGCAGTACCGTGACCGTGCATCGCGGGGATGTCTCGCGCGAGTCTGATGTCGGCGTTGCCCTCGAAAGCGGGTTGCCGCTGCGCGGCGTTTTTCATTGTGCCGGAGTCCTTGAGGACGCGGCCCTTGCGCAGCAGGACTGGTCGCGATTTGAGCGCGTGATGGCGGGGAAAGCGGAGGGAGCGCGGCACCTGGATCGGCTGACGCGAAACTATCCTCTGGATGCGTTCGTGTTGTTTTCTTCGATTGCAGGCGTGCTGGGGTCGCCGGGGCAGAGCAACTATGCCGCGGCCAATGCGTTTCTCGACGCGCTCGCCGAGCAGCGGCGTGCCGACAATCGCTCGGCTCTGAGTGTGAGCTGGGGCGCCTGGGGCGAAATCGGGATGGCGGTGCGGCATGGCGTAGTGGATCGCGGCGTACGCACTGGCATGACTCCGATGTCGATCCGCGATGGCTTGTCATCCCTGGGGCGGCTGATGGAGAGTGATGCCGGCCCGCGGGCGATGGTGCTGGCGATGAACTGGAGTCAGTACCTGGCCAACCCGGTGCCCGCGTGGCACAGGCGACTCCTTGGTGAACTGGAGGGAAGCAGAGAAGGGCAGGCGCCTGCGAAGGGTGAGAATCGCCGGGCGAAGCCTGAATCCTGGATGGAGAAGCTCCGCGGAGTCGGCAGATCGCAACAACGAATTGTGCTACGGCAACTACTGGAAGACAGGATACGCACGACACTGGGCCTGCCGCGGGAGCAGGCGATCGCGCCGGGCCGGCCGCTGCAGGAACTGGGGCTGGATTCGCTGTTATCGATCGAGCTGCGCAATTCCCTGGGTGCGTCTCTGGAGCGGCCGTTGCCGGCGACACTGCTCTTCAACTATCCGACGCTGGCGGCGCTGACGGATTATCTGCTGACTGCGGCTGGCATTCAGGAGTCGGATCGGCCCGAGGAGCGGAGCCCGAAGCCGGGACGACGGAGTCTTCTCGAGGAGGTTGAAGCGTTGTCGGATGAAGAAGTGGAACGGATGCTGAGCCGGGAAAGAGCGGGGCAAGGAGTCCTGTGAGCGACTTTCTGACAAGGATCGCGAAGCTGTCTCCGCAGCGGCTGGCTCTGCTGGCCAACGAGCTGAACGAGCGGCTGCAGGCTCTGGAGAACGAGCGCTCGACTCCTGTGGCGATTGTGGGGATGGGTTGCCGATATCCGGGCGGCGCGAACGACCCGGATTCGTTCTGGGCTCTGCTGCGCGACGGAGTGGATGCGATTCGGGAGGTGCCTGCGGATCGCTGGGATGTGGACGCACTGTACGATCCGGATCCGGAAAAGCCGGGCCGGATGGCGACGCGGTGGGGCGGCTTTATCGATCGGCCTGATCGTTTCGATCCGAAGTTCTTTGGAATCGCGCCCGCGGAGGCTGTCACCATGGATCCCCAGCAGCGGCTGTTGCTGGAAACCACGTGGGAGGCTCTGGAGGACGCGGGCATCAACCCCTCCACCCTCGCGGGAACGCCTACCGGCGTGTTTGTCGGACTCTGTAACTCCGACTATGCCTTTCACGCGTTGCGTGCGCCGCGCGAGATGATTACCGCGCATATGGCTTCCGGACTTTCCCACGCTGTGGCTTCGGGGCGAATTTCGTATCTTCTGGGACTGCAGGGGCCGAGCGCCACCGTTGACACGTCGTGTTCGGCGTCGCTGATGGCGGTGCATCTGGCATGTCAGAGCCTGCGGAGGCGGGAATCGAATCTGGCGCTGGCCGGCGGCGCCAATGTGATTCTCAATCCGGAGATCACGATGGCGCTCTCGCGCAGCCGGATGATGGCTCCCGATGGGCGCTGCAAGGCCTTCTCTGACGACGCCAACGGATTTGTCCGTGCGGAAGGGAGCGGGATGCTGGTCCTGCAACGGCTGGACGATGCTCTTGCTGGCCGGAATCGGATTCTCGCCGTGATTCGCGGAAGCGCGGCGAACCAGGACGGGAAGAGCAGCGGGTTGACGGCTCCGAACGGCTCCGCGCAGGAGGCTGTGCTGCGGGCGGCTCTGGCGGATGCCGGAATGGGGCTGGACGAACTGCAGTACATCGAAGCGCACGGAACCGGGACAGCGCTCGGCGATCCGATTGAAATTGGCGCACTGGGGCAGGTGTTTGCCGGGCGTTCGCATGAGGCGGCGCCGTTGTTGACAGGTTCGGTGAAGAGCAACCTGGGTCATCTCGAGTCCGCGGCAGGCATTGCCGGATTGATGAAGCTGGTGCTCGCGATCCAGCACGCGGAGATTCCCGCCAGCCTGCACGTGGGGAAACCGAATCGGCGGATCGAGTGGGAGTCGTTGCCGATTCGAGTGGCGAGCCGTCGGGAACCGTGGCCGGATTCTGAAGGCCCGCGCGCCGGAGGGGTGAGCTCCTTCGGATTCAGCGGAACGAACGTGCACGTGATTGTGCAGGAGGCACCATCGGTTAAGGCGGCCGCAGAGCCAGCCGCCGGGCATCCCCATTTGCTGGTGCTCTCCGCAAAGACGGAAACGGCTCTGCCGGAGATGGCCGAGCGACTGGCGAACTGGCTCGAGGCCCGGCCGGAACTTCCTCTGCCGGGGGTGGCGCGAACTCTCATGATGGGGCGCGCGTCGTTCGACCATCGACTCGCGTTGGTAGCCAGTTCGGGCGGAGAGGTTCTCGCTCAATTGAGGAAGTTTCCCAAATGTGAGGGTCTGCAGGGCAGGATCGTGGAACACGAACCTCGCATTGGTTTTTGGTTCGCGTCTGAGGCACTGCCCGGTTCTTGCGAGCAGGCTTTGCTGGCGAACGCACCGTTGTTCGGGAAGAAGATTCGGCAATGCGATGAGATTTTGTCCGCCGAAACGGGCGTAACACTGACAGATTGGGTAGTCGGCAACTCAGCCATGGTCCCGGAAGAGCTTCGGCCGGCATTTTCCGTTGCCGTGCAGGTGGCGTTCGCTGAGCTGCTGCAGTCGTGCGGCGTGGAGCCGGCGCTGGTAACCGGAACCGGGATGGGCGCGATCCCCGCAGCCTGGTGTTCTGGAGTTCTTCGCATCGAGGATTCATTGCGGCTGGCTCTCGCCGTGAGTCGCGGAGACGCGAGCGCGGTGGAGGAGTTGTCGCAATTGATCCCGATGAGTGCGCCTCACCGGCCCTGGTTTGCCGATCAGGAGGAGGGTCTGCTGGATCGCTGGATCCGGCGCGCTCTTGCGACGGGCGCAGCCCTGCCGCGTTCGGAACAGCAAAGAGAAAATTCACACGCCTGGGTTGTGATCGGCGATGCGAACTCTGACAAAGACCTGTCGGCTTTAAAAATTCCCCTTGTGCGCCGGGAAGGCAATGGGCTGAAAGCTTTTGTGCGGGTAGCGGCGGAGCTTTACCTCCTCGGCTGCACGCCCGATCTGGGCGAGCTATATGGGCCGGCGCCGGCACAAACGGTCGCTCTACCAACCTATCCCTTTGAGCGGGGGCGCTATTGGTTGGAAGTTGAACCGGCTTCGTTGTCGAAACCGTCGGAGCCAGCGCAGCCGCCCGTCGGCCAGGAGAAGACCTCCCGGCACGATCCTTCGAGCGAATGGTTATATGAAGTCGCATGGGATTCTCGGCCGCTGTCCCTGGGCGATCAGGAATCTGCGCCGCTCTCCGCAGTCCTGGAGCAGTATGAAGCCGCGCCGGCGTCGGCAGCGGTTCTGCGCATCGGGGAGGCCAGCCAGCGAGTGCAGGCGTTGTGCGCGGCTTATGCGCTTCGGGCGCTTGAGAATCTGGGACAAAAAAAGGGAACCAAACGAGAGCTTTTCTATAGAAGAGCTCCGCGATCGGCTGCAGATCAGTCCTTCGCGTGCGCGGATCGCCCGTCGCCTTATCGGGATTCTCGCCGAGGACGGCATCGTGAAGCAGGTCGGCGATCGATTCCGCTTTGTGGAGGGAAAGGCACCTGCGGATCCAGATGCAGAATGGACGGCGCTCGGCGCGCTGCATCCCGAGATTCAAACTGAACTCGCCATCCTGAAACGCTGTGCGGATCAGACACCTGCGGTTCTGCGCGGCACATGCGATCCGATGCAGCTGGTGTTTGCGGCCGGATCTGTGGACGAAGCCGAGCAGATCTACGAGAAATCGCCGATTTGCCGGTACTTTAATCAGGCCGCGCAGGAAATCATCAGACAGACTGTGAGCCGTATTCATGGACGGACGGTGCGCGTTCTGGAGATCGGCGCCGGAACCGGAGCGACGACAGCGGCCGTGCTCCCCGCGCTTAAGGACAAAGACGTTGCCTGGACGTTCACGGACATGTCTCCGGTGTTCTTAACGAAGGCTCGGGAAAAATTCAGCAGCTTCGTCAACATGGACTACCGGCTGCTCAATGTGGAGCGGGATCCGGCGGAGCAGGGCTTTGAGACCGGCAGCTTTGATGTTGTGCTGGCCGCGAACGTTCTGCACGCGACCGCCAACCTGCGCGAGACGGTGGCTCACGCACGAAAGTTGCTGCGTCCCGGTGGAATGCTAGTGCTGATCGAGGGGTCGCGTCCGGACCGCTGGCTGGATCTGACCTTCGGTCTGACGGACGGATGGTGGCGGTTTATCGATCGTGACCTGCGTCCGGACCATCCGCTGGTTTCCTGTGAGACCTGGCAAGGGCTGTTCCGCGAACAAGGGCTGAATGCGAGCCGCGCCATTCGATATACAGATCACGATGGAGCACCCTCGCAGCAGGTGCTGTTAGCGGCTTGTGCTGGTGATCAGGAGAGCGCTCCTCCAGCAGTTGCTCATAAGGACCGGCGGTGGCTGATCCTTGCGGATCGCAGCGGGGTGGGCGCGTCCCTCGAAGAGATCCTGCGCAGCCGGTCCGAAGTGTGTGAGTGTGGCCAGGCTTTCGATCTGGACGCCGCGCTGGCATCGATCGGCGCTGGGTCACCGGACGAGGAACTGCTGGTTGCTTATTTAGGAAGTCTGGATGCGACCGATGCGCAGAACGGCATGGAGCTTTGCGCGCAGACTCCGCTGCGGCTGATCCAGGCGCTTACTGCAGGGAAGCAGCCTGCAAAGCTCTGGCTGGTGACGCGGGGGGCGCACTCGGCGCGCGGAAGCGCATCCTCGCCGGAAAGTGCTCTGCAGGCCATGACCTGGGGAATCGGCCGTGTTCTGGGCCTGGAGCAGCCAGCGCTGTTGGGGCGTTTGATCGATCTGGATCCGGAAAGCGCGCCGGAAGAGTCAGCGGAGATGTTGTTCCGAGAGTTGACCCAGCCGGATGCGGAGGATCAGATCGCCTTCCGGCAAGGCGAGCGTCTGGCGCCGCGGCTGCGATCTCTGGCTTCGGACGCTTTAGGCGACGCGACGATGCAGATCCGCCGGGATGGGTCGTATCTCGTCACGGGGGCTCTCGGCAATGTTGGGCGACGCGTGACCCGCTGGCTGGCCGAATCGGGTGCCGGCCATTTGGTACTCGTGGAGTCGTTCCGATGCAGACCTCGACGGCGACCCGGCGGAGCAGGACCGGGCACACTTTGTCGAAGATCTGCGGAAGATGGGCGCCGCGGTGACGATGGTGGCCGGAGACGTCGCTTCGCCAGACACGCTTGAGCGTGCCTTCGCCCTGTTTGGAGACAAATGCCCTCCGCTGCGCGGTGTAATCCATATGGCGACCACGCAGACGATGCGGGAGCTGTCGCTGCTGTGCAGAGCCGAGCTGGCGGAGGTTCTGCGCCCAAAAGTGCTGGGGGGATGGCTACTGGGTCGCGCGATGCAGGCGCACTCGCCGGATTTCTTTGTAAATTTTTCTTCGACTACGGCCCTGCTTGGCGCCCGGGACATGGCGGCTTATGCTGCCGCGAACCATTTCCTGGACAGCTTTGCCGCCGCTCAGCGTGCGCGTGGTTGCCCCATGATCACGGTGAATTGGGGTGCGTGGCTTACCTCCACCGAGAGTGAGAATCTGCGGGCGATGGGTCTGGTTCCGATGCCGGCGGAAAAGCTGTTGGCATGGCTGCCTCGGATACTGGGCTCCGCGCGCGCCGAGGTCATGATCGCCGATATGGACTGGAAGACGGTGAGAGCGCTGTATGAATCCCGGCGCGTCCGTCCTATGTTGAGCGAAGTGGGAGGAAGGTCAACCACAGTTGGACCCGGTCCGGCAGAGAACAGAGTCAGCTTGAACGGCAGCTCAATCGCGGCAGTGGTTTTGGCGGAAGCAGCGCGGGTGCTTGGGTTCCGTGGAAGCGATCGTCCTCCGCTGGATGTGCCCCTGACCGACTTGGGGCTGGATTCGCTGATGGCTGTGGATCTGCGCAATCGCCTGCAGACCGCGATCGGGCGCGATTTACCGTCGACCATTGTCTTTGACTATCCGACGGTCGCCAAACTAACCACCGTGATGGAGACGATGGCCTGGGCCGCGGCACGCACTTCGTCGCAGAACGAGAGCACGGAACAGGATGAGGTTCTGATATGAGAGAGGTGATCGATCTGCTCGGGCGACTTCGGGCTCTGGGAGTCTCGCTGACGCTGGACGGGGATTCGCTGAAGTGCGCGGCCCCGGCCGGGGTTCTGACCGCGGAACTGCGCGCTGAGCTGACGCAGAATAAGCCGGGGATTCTCGCATTTCTGCGTTCGTCACGAAACGCAGCAGGCGCCGGCGAGGCTGTGTTTTCCCGGGTGGATCGCACGGGGTGCTCCCACTCTCTTATGCCCAGCAGCGTTTGTGGTTTTTGTGCCAGCTCGATCCTGAGAGCGCGGTCTACAACATTCCGACTGCCGTGACTTTGACCGGACAGCTGGATCCCGACGCCCTCGAGCGCGCGATCCAGGAAATCGTTCGCCGCCATGAGAGCCTGCGGACCTGTTTTGCGCAGGAGAATGGCGTTCCGCGCGTGATCATCCGCGAGGGAGTCGCGTGGTCGTTGCAACGTGTCGACGCGCGGCACTTTGCCGGAGAAGAGGATGAGGAGCTCATCGAGTACCTCTCCCGGCTGACGCGCGAAGTAATGGACATCACCCGCGCACCACTGTTTCGCGTGCACCTGCTGAATCTTGCAGCGAAGAGACATGTGCTGTTGCTCATGGTGCACCACATCGTCTTCGATGGCTGGTCGATGGGCGTGTTTGTCCGCGAGCTGGAGGCGCTGTATCGGGCGTATGCAGCGGGAACTGATCCGACTCTGCCCCAGCTGGCGGTTCATTACGTAGATTTTGCCGTCTGGCAACAGAAGTGGCTCGCATCCGGGGTCCTCGATCGGCAGCTGGCTTATTGGAAGAAACAACTCGCGGGCGCGCCTCCGGTCGTCACTTTTCCAGCCGACCGCCGGCGGCCGCAGGCAGAGATGTTCCGCGGCACCCGGCGAAAAATGGTCTTTCCTCCGGAACTGGTTCAGAATCTTGAGGCACTAAGCCAGCATCATGGCGTCACGCTGTTTATGACGCTGCTCGCGAGCTTGGATGTTCTGCTGGCGCGCTACACGGGGCAGGAAGACATCGTGATCGGGTCTCCCTCGGCCGGACGGAATCGAAGCGAACTGTCGGATCTGATGGGCTTCTTCGTCAACAACCTGGTGATGCGCACAGACCTGAGCGGCAATCCATCTTTTGCGACGCTGCTCACCCGGGTGCGCGAGGTCACCCTCCAGGCATACGAGCACCAGGATGTGCCGTTCGATCAACTGGTGCAGGCGCTGCGTCCGGAACGCTCGTCGGATCACTCGCCGCTTTTCCAAACCATGCTGATCCTGCAGAATTTTCCGATTGCGCCCATCGAAATGCAGGGCCTCTCGCTGAAGCCGATGGAGCTGGAAGTTTTCACGGCGCGCTTCGATCTGACTATCGAGGCCTTCCCGCGGGATGGAGGGCTGGACGTTGATTTCGATTACAACTCGGATCTCTACGACGAAGAGACCATGGCGCGGGTGCAGGCAGACTTTCGGGCGATCTTAGAAGCGGTCGTGACGGATCCTGCGCAAACGATCGGCGATATTCCGCTGCTGTCGCCTGACGAAAGCGAGAAACTGTTGTTCGTCTGGAATCGCACGGAAGCGCCGATTCCAGAAGATCTCTGCTTTCACCAGCGCTTCGAAGAGGTCGCCCGGACCTCACCAGACCGGGTGGCCCTGATGGTGAACGATGATGCGACCACCTATGGGGAGCTGAATGCGCGTGCGGACCGGATTGCCGCGGCCTTGCGGATGCGGGGCGCGATTCCGGGGCGCTTGTGGGTATGTTTCTTCCACGCGCTGGGGATCTCGTGGCAGCGCTGCTGGGCGTGGCGAAGTCCGGCGCAGCCTACGTGCCGCTCGATCCGGTTTATCCCAAAGGGCGCATTGAAAACATCCTTGAAGACGCACGACCGGTCGCGGTCATCACCGTGACGGAAATGCTGGACAGGCTGCCGGTTGCGCGCGAACAAACTCTTTGCCTGGACTGTGAATCGGATTTGCCAGAAGCCGACGGTGGGGAATCGACGCCGGTAAGTCAGCAGGACCTCGCCTATGTGATCTTCACGTCGGGTTCGACTGGCAGGCCCAAGGGCGTGCAGATCGGCCACGGGGCGCTGCTGAATTTTCTCGAGGCGATGCAGGAGGAGCCGGGCTTCACCGAGAAGGACGTTTTGCTCGCGGTGACGACTGTCTCCTTCGACATCGCAGGTCTCGAACTGTTGCTGCCGCTCTATGTCGGCGCGACCGTCTGTATTGCTCTGCAACCGGGCGACCCGGTGAGTCTGCTGCGGGACCT
Source organism: uncultured Acidobacteriaceae bacterium (assembly GCA_963702295.1). Lineage (GTDB taxonomy): Bacteria > Acidobacteriota > Terriglobia > Terriglobales > Acidobacteriaceae > Palsa-343. Next base: position 13,302 of record CAVPCE010000146.1, read on the forward strand.
GGATCGCTACCGCCCGACCATGATGCAGGCGACACCGGCGACCTGGAAGCTGCTGCTGGCCGCGGGATGGCAGGGCGATCCTCGGCTGAAGATTCTGTGCGGCGGAGAGGCTCTGGAGCCGGGACTGGCAGAGGCGCTCCTGATGCGCTGCGACGAACTGTGGAATATGTATGGGCCCACCGAGACGACGATCTGGTCGGCAGTTTATTTGGTGCGACAGCTAGGGGCGGATGCGATTCCGGTCGGCCGGCCTATCCGGAACACGACCTTCTATGTTCTGGATGGAAGGGGACAGCCGGTGCCGCAGGGCGTTGTCGGAGAATTATGGATCGGTGGTGAGGGCTTGGCCCGCGGATATCTGCACAGGCCTGATTTGACCGCCGAGCGCTTTTTGCCGTGTCCCTGGGCGCGCAGTAGAGAGATGCGGATGTATCGCACCGGCGATCTGGTTCGCTATCGAAGCGATGGCACTCTGGATTTCTATGGGCGTGCCGACTTCCAGGTGAAGCTGCGCGGATTCCGGATTGAGCTCGGGGAAATCGACAACGCCCTGCGGCAATGCGAGCGGGTGACGGATGCAGTAACCCTGCTGCGGGAAGACGATGGTGAGAAGCAAACAGTAGCCTGGGTTGAGACCCAGGACAAGACCCTTTCTCCTGCCGCGGTGCGCGATCGCCTGCGCGAGAGCCTGCCGGAAGGCGAGATCTACTCCTGCAGCGTTTGTCTTTCTCGAAGAGCTGCCGCGGCTTCCGAATGGGAAGCTCGATCGCTCGTCCCTGCCGAAGCCGGAGAAGTTGAAGCGAGAGGACGATGCATTCACCGCGCCGGTTTCAGGGACGCAGCAGGTGGTGGCTCAGGTCTTGCAGGAGATACTCCAGGTGGATCGCGTGGGCGCCGAGGAGAACTTCTTTGATCTCGGGGCGCATTCGCTCCAGATGGTGCGGGTGCATGCAGCGCTGAATCAGCGGATGGAAAAGCCGATTCCGCCGGCGGCCTTGTTTCAGTACCCCAACGTGCGAGCGCTGAGCAGCTTTATTGAACGAGCGGATATGGAAGCCGCCGCGAGTGGACGGGGATTGAATTGATGAATCGAAGCAGTGAAAAGACGGGTATTGCGCTGACGGGGATGGCGGGACGCTTTCCCGGAGCCGACACAGTGGGCGCGTTCTGGCGCAATCTCGTCGAAGGGCGGGAGTCGATTCGCGTTGCTTCTGACGAAGAGCTGCAGGCCGCCGGCGTGGATCCTGCTCTGATCGTCCATCCTGACTATGTCCGCGCCGCCAGCCAAGTCAGGGATCCGGAGTTTTTTGATGCTGGCTTTTTTGGATTCAGCGCGCGCGAAGCAGAGATCATCGATCCCCAGCAGCGTGTTTTTCTGGAGTGCGCCTGGTCGGCGCTGGAAGATGCCAGGCGCGATCCGTCTGGGTTTCGAGGAGCGATTGGCGTTTTCGCCGGAGCCGGATTGAACACTTACGCTCCGATCAATCTGATGAGCCATCCCGAGCTGCTGGCATCAGTGGGGTGGTACCAGGCGATGGTGGGGAATGACAAAGACTTCCTGTGTAGCCGCGTGGCCTACAAGCTGAATCTGCGCGGGCCCGCGGTGACGGTGCGGACGGCGTGCTCAACGTCGCTGGTAGCCGTACAGATGGCGTTCGAGAGCCTGCTGCGCGGCGAGTGCGACATGGCGCTGGCCGGCGGTGTTTCCTGGCGGTGCCACAGCGCTCCGGATATCTGCACCAGCCTGGCATGGTGCTGTCGCCGGACGGCCACTGCCGCACCTTTGACGCGCGGGCGCAGGGCACCGTCGGCGGCAGCGGCGTAGGCCTCGTGGTGCTGCGGCGGCTGGAGGACGCGCTGGCCGATGGAGACCCATGTACGCGGTGATCGCGGTGCGCGGTGAACAACGATGGCGCGGCGAAGGTCGGTTATTCGGCTCCGAGTGTCGAGGGACAGGAAAGAGTCATCCGAAGATCGATGGAGATGGCGGGCTTCGATCCCGCGTCGGTCCGTTATGTAGAGGCGCACGGAACCGGTACCGAGGTTGGTGACCCAATCGAGGTCACGGCATCGTGCTGGCGTTGGATCCAGCGCAAACAATGCAAATCGTTGTGCTCTGGGAGCGCTCAAGTCGAACCTGGGGCATCTGGATGCGGCCGCGGGCGTTGCCGGAATGATGAAAGTGGCGCCGCCGTGCGCCACCGAACCATCCCCCCGACGCCGCATTTCAAGAGGTCCAATCCACTGCTCGAACTGGAGAAGACGCCCTTCTACGTCAACACGACAGCTGAGAAGTATGAGGAGAGGCAGCCGTTTCGCGCCGGCGTGAGCTCGTTCGGCATAGGCGGAACCAATGCCCATGTCTTCGTCGACGAGCCGCCGGCGATGGTATCCGACGATTCCAAAGCAAGTGAACTGTTCGTGCTTTCCGCGAAAACTCCGAGCGCGCTCGATGCCCGCATGGCTCAGCTGCTGGAGTTTGTGGAGCAGACGCCGGATGCCAGTATGGCGGACATTGCCTTCACGCTGGCGGTCGGGCGCCAGCCGTTTCGCTGCCGCCAGGCGCTGGTGGCTCGCGACCTCTCGCATCTGCGGGAATTGCTGCGCAACGGAGCGAGTACACCGGAGATTCGCAAGCTGCGCAACGACGAGGCGCCGGCGGATCCTGCCAAAGTGGCTTTCCTCTTTCCGGGGCAGGGGGCGCAGTACGTCCATATGGGACGCGATCTCTACGAGAACGAGCCGCTATTCCGAGAGACGGTGGACCGTTGCTGTGCGGTCCTGGAGCCGGCTCTGGGGATGGATCTCCGGACCGTACTGTATCCGAAGCCTGGCAACGAAGAAACAGCCGAGCAGCGGCTGCGGCAGACTTCGATCACCCAGCCCGCGCTGTTCGTGATCGAATACGCGACCGCGCAGTTATGGATGCACTGCGGAATCATGCCCACCGCGATGATTGGCCACAGCATTGGCGAGTACGTGGCCGCATGCCTGGCGGGTGTGTTTTCGCTGGAGGATGCGCTGGCCCTGGTCGCGGAGCGCGGCCGCCTGATGCAGTCGCTGCCGGGTGGGGTAATGTTGGCTGTCGGTCTGTCGGAGTTCAATCTGACGCCGCTGCTGCCGTCTGGCGTCTCGATTGCCGCCATCAATGCTGACAATCAGACCGTCGCGTCGGGAGCCGAACCAGAGATTGCGCGTCTGGAAGCCGCGCTGCAGAAGAAGGGAGTTCGCTCAACCCGGCTGCGGAGCTCTCATGCATTTCACTCGCCGATGGTGGATCCGGTGGTCGATACATTTGTGGAGCGCGTCTCCCAGGCTCGCAGGAATAAGCCTTCTTTGCCGTGGCTGTCGAATGTTTCCGGAACATGGATCACCGCGG
>CAVPCE010000147.1:0-11184 GCA_963702295.1 uncultured Acidobacteriaceae bacterium
ATTCCCGTCTGTCAGCCGGACCACCAGTCGATCCGCAGCCTCCGTTTGCACATCGAGGAAGACGACCTGAGAGCCATCGGCCGCAAATGCCTCGACGATGGCCTCGCCAATCCCGCTGGCGCCGCCGGTGACTACCACGATCCGGTCGTGCAGACTCGGATACCTCGCAAACTGAGAGCCCGTTCCCATGGCGTCTCGATGATAGCCGCACCTGCAAAATGTGCTGCGAGAATTTTCAGGCCGCGTCAGCCGCCACTGCACGCTGCCGCAAAAGCGATTATGTTGGCAGGGGCGGCTGCATTCGGCCGCAGGGGGACACGTGAATCGACGGAATTTTCTGAAAGCTGCAGGAACGGAACTGCGGAAACCCTCATCGCCACACGGCTGCATGCCTTGACCGCCGTCAGGAAGATCCCGGCTAAGCAGATCTCTGCCAACGACCATATTCAAATCGCGCTGATCGGCGCCGGTGGCCAGGGACGATCCGATACCAGGACCGCCCTGCAGGTTCCCGGTGTGAAGCTGGTTGCCGTCGCCGACTGCTACGACGGCCGTCTCGAGCGCAGCAAAGAGCTTTGGGGCGCAGACGTCTTCACCACGCGCAACTATCGCGAGATTCTCGAGCGCAAAGACATTGACGCCGTCATTATCGGCACGCCCGACCACTGGCACATGCAGGCCTCGGTCGATGCGATGAACGCCGGCAAAGACGTCTACTGCGAAAAGCCAATGATCCACCTCTACAGCGACGGCCCGAAGATCATCGAAACCGCGCGCGCTACGAAGCGCATCATCCAGATCGGCAGCCAGCGGGTCAGTTCGATGATCTACGCCAAGGCGAAAGAGCTTCTGGCTGCGGGCGCCATCGGCGAACTCAATATGGTGGAGGCTCACTGGGATCGCAACTCCGCCATCGGCGCCTGGGACTACACCGTGCCGCTCGACGCCTCTCCCGAGACCTGTGACTGGCAGCGCTTCCTGGGCCCGCGCCGAAAATTCCCTTCAACGCCGAGCACTTCTTCCAGTGGCGCAAATGGAAGGCCTACGGCAGTGGCGTGGCCGGCGATCTCTTCGTGCACCTCTTCAGCGGAACGCACTTCATTACCGGCGCGAAGGGCCCGACAGCGCGCCATGGCCACCGGCGGCCTGCGCTACTGGAAGGATCCGCGACGTGCCGGACGTGATGCTGGCCTCTTCGACTATCCCGAGGGCTTCAACCTCGGGCTGCGCGTTAACTTTGTCGACGGTGGCGAGGAGAACGAGGGGCTCACCTTCTCCGGTTCCGAAGGGCAGATGGAGATCGCCGGCAATTCCGTGAGCGTGAGCCGCGTGCCCCGCTGGAAAGAAGTCAGGTCTGATGATCGGTACCTTCACCAATGCCATGCAGCAGAAGATCGAACAGCAGTATCGCGAAAAGTATCCCGAAGTCCATCCTGCGGCTCCGCCAGCCGAAGGCTTCGAGCGCTATGAGGCGCCCCACGATTACAGCGACAGTTATGACCACCTGAAGAATTTCTTCGCGTCGGTTCGCTCACGCCAGCCCGTCGTCGAGGACGCCGTCTTCGGCTTCCGCGCCGCCGGCGCCGCCCTGCTCAGCAACCTCAGCTATGAGCAGGACAAAATTGTCCACTGGGATCCGGAGTCGATGAAGATCAGGAGCTAGAAACCCGGGATTAGACTTGAGGTTCAGGATCTCGATCAAAGCCATCCCCATCACAGGGTGACTGCTACAGGGCGGAAGGCCGCTAAACTCCAACCCCTAAACTCTAAACTCCGCTTTCTCACGGCAGCTCCCGCACCCATATATTCCGGAAGCTGATCGGCGAGCTCTTGTCCCCATGCGCCTGCAACTTGATCGGTGCGCGTTCGTACGCCTTATAGAACGGCTTGCCGATGTACAGCGTTTGCCCCTGCAGCGCGAAGTGGTCATCGACCAGCACGCCGTTGAAGAACACCGTGGCGTAAGCGGGCGTCTTCAGCGAGCCATAGGCATTAAACCGAGGAGCGGTCCAGATCACGTCGTAGCTCTCCCACTCGCCCGGCGGCCGAGCAGGATTCGCAAGCGGGATCGACTGCTTATACAGGCTCCCCGCCATCCCGTTCACATACGTCGAGTTCTTGTACGAGTCGAGCACCTGCGCTCGTAGCCCGCATCGCCCGACCCGAGGGAAGCCAGAAACACGCCGCTGTTGCCACGCGCCTGGCTAGTGCCGGTGATGTCGGCAGGAATCCGAAACTCGATGTGCAGCTGGTAATCCCTGAACGTCCGCTTTGTCTCGATGTTCCCGGTGGACTTGCTCACCGTGAGAATCCCGTCGTGCAGGATCCACTGCGCCGGGGTGTGATCCTGCGCGGAAACCCATTCGTCTTCGCTCGTCCCGTCGAAAAGATGGATGGCATCCGAAGGCGGCGCACTGTCCGTTGCGCCTGGAGTGACCACCGGCGGCACCGGCTGCCAAACCTCTGTCTCCTCCGGCTTCATGGTCGAATTTTGCTGGGCGAGAAGGGGTGCCGCGAGAGCCAGCGCGGCGGCGAGAGCAGTCAGAGTTCGAAACCGAATCAGAGAAGCATGCATGTCGTGATGAGGATAACGCCGCTGCGGCCTCTGGGTCGATGCCGGCTCACCGCGGCACGTATCCTTCGCCTCGCAGCACCTTCCCCGGCAGCGCGCCGGTCATCTTGCCATCCGCGATCACCGGCACGCCATTCACCAGGACCCACTCCATCCCCTGCGAAAGCTGGTTTGGATTCTCATACGTCGCCAGATCCCGAATCGTCGCCGGATCGAAGATCACCACATCCGCTGCCATACCCTGTTTCAACACGCCGCGATCGGTGAAGCGCATCCGCTGCGCGGGCAGTGCGGTAAATTTGCGAATCGCATCGGGAAGCGTCAGCACATGCTCTTCGCGCACATATTTCCGCAGAATGCGCGGGAAGTCCCATAGGCACGCGGATGCGGATGCTCCTGCCCCAGCAAGCCTTCCGGTGAAGTCCCCTGTGAGTCATTGTCGATGGAGACCCAGGGCTGCTTCAGCGCAAGCTCCACGTCCGGCTCGCTCATGCCGAAGACTGCAACGCTGGTAAAGGCATTGTCCTTGATCAGGATGTCGCAGAGGGCATCGATAGGATCCTCGCGCCACATCGCAGCCATCTGCTTCAGCGTCTTGCCCTGCAACGGAACCAGCGCGGGATTCTGCACCACCGCGATCTCGACGGCCTCGGGACCGGGAATCTCCTGCCACTCGTTGTCCCAGTCGCCGTGCGGATCGAGCATATCGTGGCGGATCCGCGCTCGTGTGGCCGGGTCTTTCAATCGCTGAATCAGCGCGGCGTCACCGCCATCGTGCGCCCATGGGGGAATAAAAGCCGAGAAAGTGTTGAACCAGGCCGTATAGGCATAGGTGTTGGCGCTGACATCCACCCCGGAGGCGCGGGCCACATCGATCTGCGCGATGATCTGCGGCATCTTCCCCCAGTTGTTCTTGCCCGCCGTCTTCAGGTGCCAGATTTCGACAGGAATGTGAGCCTCGCGCCCGATGCGAATGGCCTCATCGATCGCCGCAGGCTCCGCGTCACCCTCGCTTCGGATGTGCGACGCGTAAATGCCGCCATACTGCGCAGCCACCTTCGCCAGCGCGACCAGCTCGTCGGTCTTGGCGTACGGGGCCGGCGCGTATTGCAGAGCCGTCGACATGCCGACCGCTCCGGCCTGCATCGCCTGCCGGACCAGACCCTCCATCTGTTCCAGCTGCTCCGGAGTCGGCTGCACGTCGGCATCGCCCAGGACCATGCGGCGCACGCTGGTGGCCCCCACATAGCTGGCCAGGTTGATCCCCATCCCCTGCTTCTCAATGCGCGCAAAATATTGCCGGAAAGTCCGCCAGTCCGGACTGACCTTCAGGTGGGCATACGCCCCGCGATCGGCAGCGATCATCCGATCGTTCAGCGGCGCCACCGAGTCGCCCTCGCCCGTGACTTCCGTCGTGATGCCCTGGTAGATCTTCGAAGGCAGTCGCGGATCCACCAGCATCGTCAGCTCCGACTGGCCGAGCATGTCGATGAATCCCGGCGCAACCACATCGCCATGCGCGTCGATGGTGCGGCCGCGCGGCGCATCCGTAAGGTTGCCGATCGCCGCGATATGCCCGGCGCGGATGCCGATGTCGCCCGAGTACCAGGGCGAGCCAGTGCCGTCGATGATGTGTCCGTGGACGATCACGATGTCAAAGGAGGGCGCGCTGCCGGTACCGACATCGCTTTGCGCGCGGCCGAGAACGGCAGCCGCAGTCAGAAAAATCGCAACAACAGCCAGGCGGATCGGATTTTTCATCGCAGTCACAGAATCGAGCGCATGAGCAGGTGCGCCCGCCATGCTATCACGCGGTGTGTTTGAATCAGAATTATGGAGCCTTTGTGGAAGCCCGGGAGCTGGGAAGAACGACTGGCCGAGCTGGAGGCACGCTCCGGCGAGCAGAAGGAAGCTCCGCTGCGCCGCGATGTGCGCTCTTTGGGTCTGCTCCTGGGCCGCGTCCTGCGCGAGCAGGCGGGCGAGGCCCTCTACGCCAAGGTCGAAGAGCTCCGGCAGAGCGCGATCCGCCGTCGTGAGGCGCAAGCCCAGGGACTCACCCGCGAAGCCGAAGACCGGCTGCAGATGGCCGTGCTCGCCATCAACGCCATGCCGGTGGAACAGGCAGATCAGCTCAGCCGCGCTTTCGCTTTCTACTTTGAACTGATCAACCTCGCCGAGACGAATCACCGCAAGCGCCGGCGCCTCTCGCTCCAGATCAGCGGCGACACCCGTCGCGAAGCGCAACGCGGCGAACTGCGCGGGACCCTGCGTGCTATGCGCCAGGCCGGCATCTCCGCGGAAAAGGCCCTGGCCTGGCTGCGGCGCATCCTGGTTGTGCCCGTCTTTACCGCTCATCCCACCGAGATCGCGCGCCGCAGCGTTCTGATGAAGCGGCGGCGTATGGGCGAATTCCTCGAGAGACTCGACCGCATCCCGGTCGCCGACGAAGAGCTGGCCGCGCTCGAAGAGGCTTTGACCGCGGAGATCACCGCGCTCTGGCAGACGGACGAAGTCCGCAGCCGCCGGCCCGCGGTCGGCGACGAAGTGCGCATGGGCCTCGACTACTACGACGTTTCCATCTTTGAGACCCTCCCCCGCCTGTATGAAGAAGTGTCTGCGGCCCTGCGCAGCGAATACGGCCTTGAGCTGGAACTGTCGGAGCTGCCGCTGCTGCTCGCCTTCGGTTCGTGGATCGGCGGCGATCGCGACGGCAATCCGTTTGTGACGCCCGAAGTCACACGCCAGGCCATCCTCGCCGCCCGCACGCGGTTGCTCGCGTATTACGACGAGCGGCTGCAGCAGGCGATTAACCTGCTCACCACTTCCGCGCAGCAGCTCCCGGTCAGCGAGGAACTGCAGAAGCGCCTGAAAGATTTCCAAACCGAAGCGCGCATCAGCGCCGATGCCGTCTTCGGCGCCCGGTTCGAGTTCGAGACTTATCGCCGCTACCTGGTTTTCGTGCGCGCCCGCATCCAGCGTACCTCCGGCCGCTCCGACCGCGATCCCGAACTGCTGGAATCGGAACTGGCCAGCCTCTCGCCTTACTGCTCCGCGCAGGATTTTCTCGAAGACCTGCAGATCGTGCGCCGCAGTCTGGCGGCGAACAAGGGCCTGCGCCTGGCCGAGACCCTCATCGACCCTCTGCTTCTCATGGTTCGCACCTTCGGCCTGCACCTGCACACGCTGGACATCCGGCAGCACGCGCGCATCCACCGTAGGGCGCTCGAAGAATCTTCAGCCTGGTGCGCGCAGAACGGAGCCACGGCGCCCGCCCCGCTCAGCCCCGAGACCCGTGACGTTCTGGAGACCTTCCGCGCGATCGCTGAGATTAAGGCCGGCTGCAGCCCCGAGGCCATCCGTCACTACATCGTCAGCGGTGCATCCTCCGTCGACGACATTACCGCCGTTGTCTGGCTCGCGCGCCTCGGTGGCGTGGAAGTCGCCGGCAGTGGATCGGAAAGCCACTGCGTCGATCCCGGGCTGATGCCGGTCCCGCTCTTCGAATCCATTGAAGACCTGCGCAACGCGCCGGCCATCTGCCGCGAGCTGTGGCACTCACCCGGCTACGACAAACTTCTGGCTTCCTGGAATAACACGCAGGAAGTCATGCTGGGCTACTCTGATTCCAACAAAGACGGAGGCATGCTTACCAGCACCTGGGAGATCTTCCGCGCCCATCGAGCCCTGCACGAAGTCGCCCGCGAATGCGGTGTGCGTCTGCGTCTCTTCCACGGCCGCGGCGGCACCGTCGGCCGCGGCGGCGGACCCACCCATCGCGCCATCTATGCCCAGCCCGTCGGCGCTTTCGAAGGCCAGATCCGCATCACCGAACAAGGCGAGGTGCTTAACTTCAAGTACTCCGACGTCGTGCTCGCCGAGCGCACTCTGGAACTGATGATCGCCGCCTCGCTCGACGCCCTCGCCCGTCCCAACGCGCTCATCCCCGGCGAACACTACTCCGGCGTCCTGCATCCGGAGTGGGAACAAGCCTTCGAGGAGATGTCAGAGATTTCGTACCGCGCCTATCGCGAGCACATCCTCAACGACCCCGGCGTGCTCCAGTACTTCGAGCTGGCCACTCCCGTCGGCGAGCTGGAACACGCCCGCATTGGCTCGCGCCCTGCGCGTCGCGCCGGTCAAATCAGCTTCGCCAACCTGCGCGCCATCCCCTGGGTTTTTGGATGGACGCAGAGCCGTCTGCTGGTTCCCGCATGGTTCGGCGTTGGCACCGCCTTCGCGAAATTCACAGAGAAGCCCGGCGGCGAGGCTCTTCTGCGCGACATGATGGCCGAGTTCCCCCTCTTCATCGATGTCGTCCGTAACGTCGAGATGGCCCTCGCCAAGGCCGACCTTGGCATCGCCTCTCTCTACGCCTTGCTCGTGCCCGACACCGCTTTGCGCGAGCGTGTCTTCGCGATGCTGAAGGCTGAGTTCGAACGCACCCGCGAAGCCATCCTTGCGGTGACCGGCCAGCGCGATCTGTTGGAATCGAACCCCGTGCTCGCCCGATCGATTTGGTTGCGTAACCCCTACGTCGATCCCATGAGTCTCATCCAGGTGGACCTGCTCCGGCGCAAGCGAGCCGGTGAAGACACCGATGAGGTCAATCGCGCCATTGCCGGGACCATCAGCGGCATCGCCGCCGGCCTGCGCAATACCGGTTGAGGTCGTTCACCTGAGCGCTGCATAGCAGCATCGTCGATCAGAGGGCAAGTTCCCGATTTGGAACCGTCCGCGCAGTCGCGTCCCGTTTCCGAAACCTCTGTGAGAAACCCTTCACTGTCCCTCATCGTTCCGGCGCGTCTCCCAGTACTCTCAGCCTGGAGGACAACCAAATGCAGCCGGGAAGCCAGCCTGAGGACATACAAACCATTCTGAGCCGGTTCCACACGTGGGCCGGGAAAAATCCCGGCCATGGCAACACGCGGAATCTGGCTCCCGATTCAGACGCGGTGCGCGAGATTCCCTACGAGGAGGCGATGCGCAATTTCCGCCAGCGGCAGAAGGCTCAAACCCACCGCGCTGCTGCCTCTGCAGCCCGTTCGGCGGCACCGCCCGCTCAACCTGAATCTGCACCATCGACCTCCGAAGAGATCCTGCCCGCTTCGGCGGCGACGACGCCGCAGTCCAACACTGTGGCCACTGAGCCGGAAGCAGAATCAACAACGCTGACTTGCCGCCCGCCTGCGACGATCGCGAAAGCCGCCCCGCCGCTCCCGGCGAGCGAGAAGAAGCTGGAAAGAAAGAAGACCGGCGGCTCGGCAAAGAAACCGCGCACCCAGTCGGTCGCCCTCGCCGTCCTCCCGGCGCAGCCGAACCCGGTGCGTGTTCAGCCGAAGCCCTCGGCCCTAACCAAATCGAAGCCGCGAAGCTCTGCGCCCGCCAAAAAGAGCGTTGCTCTCGCCGTCCAGTCGCGCACTTCCCTGCCCAGGAAACCGGCTTTCAAAAAAGTTCTGGCCGGTACTGTCCGAAGCGCGACCCCGTCGGCACAAAGCACGGGCAAACCCACTCCGGCTCCGGACCGCAGCCGGCGCATCACTACCCGCTTTTCCACGACTGAGCAGCGTCGACTCGAGCGGGCGGCTGACCAGGCCGGCCTCACCGTCTCCGCGTGGCTGCGGCAATGTGCCCTGCGTGCCGAAGTAGCCTCGGCGCCGCCGCTTGTGCCCGCCACGACCGGCAAAAGAGCAAGAACTGTACCTTCACGGTCAGCTGCTGCACCCACTTTATTCTCGACTCCCGCTTCGTCACCGCTGGGAAACTGGCTCACGCTGCTGAGGCAGCGTTTCCTGGCCTCTCCTGCACGTCTTTCAGAACAGGCCTGAGAGATCACGAACCCTGCGCACGCACGAGCCGCCCGCTGTTCAGGCGCCCGGAGCCGATCCTTTCGGCTGCGGAGGCTGTACCGCGGTCGCCTTGTCGTTCTCAAACGTCACCGACCAGTGTTGTCCGCCAGCGTCGTACGTCACGGTCCGGTTACCGTAATCGGACGAATCCGACTGCTGCATCACGCCCAGCGCCATCGCCACCTGCATCTCGTTCATCCCCGCGATCGGATGGTGCTGGTCGATCGCCTGCCAGACGTTCGCCGGCCAGAAGTTATACATCTGGTGCGGATCGTCGTAGTAGAAGATGTTGTCGCAGTAATAGGTCGAATCGCTGCCCTGAATGGTGCCGATCGCAGTCGCGTACTCCTTTGCATCGCCATTCATCGTGAACACCGCAAAGGCCTGTTCAGTCCCTCGCGCGATTCGCGTCGGCACGCTGGCCGGTACCTTCTGCGTCACGATATCGGTGATATTCAGCCTCTCCGCGCTCGGCAGCACGCCAGCTTTCTTCGCAAAATCCACGCGGTGCCCGGCATACGGGTAGTAGTCCAGCTCATAGCCCGCCTGGATCCACACCGGCTTGCCGATCAGATCCTTCGCCGATTTCAGGTCGTCGATGAACAGCTTGCGCGGCTGCACCATCTGATCCTGCGAGAGCGTGCCCTCCTGATACTTCGGCTGCGGCGCCACGCTGGGCTCGCTGCGCTTGTGCTGGATGTACAGGATGCCGATGCCGATGATCACGATCGGCGGCAGTACGACAACAGCAATCTTTTGCCAGGTCTTCATAGCTTTACCCAGTATTCAGATGCGCTGGAAAGAGCAGCGCAGCGGATTTTCCTCTCCCTCTTTCAGCCCAGCGCCCGCCGTGCCAGATCCGCCAGCGCCAGCGTCAGCAACTGCGAGTCATTCAGAGACGCCGGCCGGCGGATCGTCATCCCCAGCTTCTCCGCATGCTCCCGAAACCCGATGTCGATGTCGTACAGAATCTCCACGTGATCGCACAGGAATCCAATCGGCTGAATAATCAGGTGCCGCACTCCCTGCGCATGCAGCGCCGTGAGCGTGTCCTCCACAGTCGGGCCCAGCCATGGCCCCCCGGACATGCCCTGGCTCTGAAATGCGAAAAACCAGTCCTGCTCCGTGAGTCCCGGAATGCGGCTTGCCACCAACCCCGCAGTCGTCTTCGCCTCCACAGGATACGGATCCGGCGGATCCGGCGGCGTGCCGGTGCTCGTCTGCGGCGCGGAAATTACCGTCCGGCATGGCACACTGTGCGCAGTGAAAAGCACCGGTACCGGCGCGTCCAACTCTCGGCTCCATACCTCGCGAACCCCACGCAGCCGCTCCGCGAAAGCATCGGCCAGCAGCGGGTGGTCGGCCCAGTCGTCCAGAAAATGCAATGCCAGCGCGCCTTCCGCTGCCGCAAACACCGCACGCCGGTACAGCCCCACGCTGGTCCGCGAATTCTGCGGCGCCAGGCAAATCACAGCCGCACGCGTCACGCCGTCCTCGCGCATCCTGTGCACCACATCGGCGATATAGGGCTTCCAGTTGCGCATGCCCACGTAGACCGGCAGGCCTGCTTCCTCAGCCAGCAGCCGTCCCTGTTCGAGCGTAAGCTGCGTCAGCGGGCTCCTCCCGATCGCCGAAAATCGATGCTGCACTTCCACCACCACCGCCTCCGGCAGCGGCCGCCCTCCAGTCACCCGCGCAAGATATTCAGGGATTTCCTCCACTACGTCCGCCGTGCCATGCGCCAGCAGCAGAATTGCATCAGCCATGGCGTACCTCGGTCTTGCCGGCCGGCGCTGGCGGCACATACTGGCGAACGAACTTCACCACCGCCTGCACATTCTCCACCGGCGTGCCCGGCACAATCCCGTGCCCGAGATTAAAGATGTGCCCTGGACGCCCTCCAGCCTGATCCAGGATCTGCTGCACCCGCGTGTGCAACAACTCCTGATCGGCAAACAGAGTGATCGGGTCGAGATTGCCCTGCACCGCGCAGGAATAATCCAGTCCGCGCCACGCCTGGTCGAGCGGCGTCCGCCAGTCAAGACCCAATACGTCGGCGCCCGTCTCGCGCATTGATGGCAGCAGGCTCGCCGTGTCCACGCCAAAGTAGATCACCGGCACGCCCAGCGCCTGTACCTCGCGCACCAGCGTCTTCGTCGGCGCCAGAACAAATTCTCGATAGTCCTCGATACTCAGCGCGCCCGCCCAGCTGTCGAAGATCTGGATCACGTCCGCGCCGGCCTTCACCTGCTGGGCTGCAAACTCCCGCAGCACGCCCACCAGCTTGTCCAGCAGCATCCGCCACGCGTCGGGCTGCCGATACATCAGCTTCTTCGTCTCGATGTAATTGCGCGAGCCGCCCCCCTCAATCATGTAGCTGGCCAGCGTGAACGGCGCGCCGCAAAACCCGATCATGCCCAGCCGCCCGTGAAAATGCGCGACTACCCGCTGGATCGCTTCGCCCACATAGGCCAGTTCCGATGCGCGCGTCGTTTGCAGCGCAGCAATATCGGCCGGGGAGCGCAACGGCTTGTGAATCACCGGCCCCTCCCCCGCCTGAAACTCGAACTCCAGTCCCATGCACTCCAGCGGCAGCAGCAGATCGGCAAAAATGATCGCCGCATCCACATCCAGCTTCTCCGCGGCGGTGATGGTCACCTCAGCCGCCAGCTCCGGCCGTTTGCAGATCTCCAGCAGCGAGTGATGCCGCCGCACCGCCATATATTCCGCCATGTAGCGGCCCGCCTGGCGCAGAAGCTCACGATG
>CAVPCE010000148.1:0-21011 GCA_963702295.1 uncultured Acidobacteriaceae bacterium
GGAAGCGACGAATCTGTCGCCCCGAGCGGCGGCAGTGGATCAAGATGGCGAAGAGCTTTGGGTACGACGTACATGCAGTGTTCTTCGACGTGCCGCTGGAAGTTTGCCTGGACCGCAACCGGAGGCGGGAGCGCACGGTGAGCGAGGACGTGATGAAGAAGATGGCGGAGCGTCTGCGCGCGCCGGACTTCAAGGAAGGCTTCTCCAAGATCACCCGTGGTGCGGGTGAAGGGCGCAGAGAAGTCGGCGAGCAGCGCGGGCGCGGACGAAGCGTAACCGGTCAGCTGCGGAGAACGCGGGCGGGATCGGTGCGGGCGGCGCGCCAGGCAGGCAGCAGGCATGCGACGAGGGCGGTGGCGGCCATGACGGCCAGCGCCGACGCGAAGACGACCGGATCATGCGGACTGACGTTGTAGAGCAGATTGCCCAGCAGCCGCGTGAGCGCCAGTGCAGCGAACGCTCCCAGCAGAACGCCGACAGCGGTGAGGCGCAAACCGCGACCCAGCACCAGGCGCAGGAGACTGGCGGCATCGGCGCCGAGAGCCATGCGCAGCCCCAGCTCCCGCGTGCTCTGCGCGACCGAGCAGGCCATCACGGCGTACAGGCCGACGCCGGCCAGCAAAAGCGCCAAACCTCCAAGGATCGAAACCAGTGTGACCGCTACTCGCTGCGGTGAGGTGGAGCGGTCCACCTGTTCCTGCAGAGTGATCATCTCGTAGAGGGCGAGATGGGAATCCATTTCATGCACCACGCCGAGGAGCGCGGCCAGCACGGCGTCTCGGGACTGCGTGGTGCGCAGGTAGAGAGCGGGTTCGCTCGTGAATTCCTGGCGCAGCGGCACGTAGAAGAACGGAGCCGGCGCCTCGCGGAGGCTGTCGTAGCGTGAATCGGTGGCGACTCCGACGACGCGCGCCCAGCGCCCGTTTACCTGCCAGCGGCGTCCGATGGGATCGCGACCACCCCAGTAGCGCATCATCATCGTGCGATTCACGATGGCGACGGGGGCGCCCGGGCGTCGTCGCTGCGAGCGAAGTCGCGGCCGGAGAGCAGGGGAATGCCGAGAGTGGCGAAGTAGCCGGGGCTGACCTGGTTGTACTCGATCTCCGGACGCTCATCCAGCGGCGGGTGATAGCCATCCACGGCGACGGGGGTGGATGAGAATCCCTTGTAGCCGAGCGGAGTGACGCGGGCGTATGCGGCGTTTTCGACGCCGGGCAGGGCGCGCAGGCGCTCGATCAGCGCATCCTGAAAAGCGCCCGCGCGCGCTGCATCGTAACCGGCCGCGACCAGCGAGACGCGCGAGGTGACTACGCGCGTGGTGGAGAAACCCGGGTTCGTAGTTCGAATCTTCTGAAGGCTCATGAGCAGGAGCGCGGCGCCCACCAGCAAAGCGAAGCTGAGGCAGACCTGCACGACGACGAGGCCCGAGCGCAACCACGTCCGGCCGCGCGGACCTGTGATGGATGGCGACTCGGCTCGCAGCGGAATGGCCAGATCCAGGTGGCGCGTCTGCAGCGCCGGAATGAGGCCGACGAGCAGAGTGGCCAGGACGCAGAGTCCGGCGCTCGAGGCCAGGACGCGCGCGTCCATCTGGCCGGGGAGAAACATCGGGATGCCGGAGCGGGTGGGGAGCAGGAGCACGAGTGCGTGGCGGCAGAGCCAGGCCATGAGGAGTCCGCCGGCGGTTCCCAGTGCGGCCAGAATCAGACCCTCGGTGAGCAGTTGGCGGGAGAGGCGCGAGCGGTTGGCCCCAATGGCCAGACGCACGCTGAGTTCGTGACGGCGGGCCATGGCGCGCACCAGCAGCAGATTGCCGACATTGGCGCAGGCGATGAGCAGGACAAACGCGACTACCGCGACCATCACCTCCAGCGTTGGCAGCAGAGTGCCCGCGTTATTGAACGGCGTTTGCCACAGCGGCCAAACGGTCATGCCCCGGCCCCGGTTGGTCTCCGGATATGTCTTTTCGAGATGCTCGGCAATGGCGGAGATCTCCTGCTGCGCCTGCGCTCGCGTGACCGCCGGCCTGAGCCGGACATAGGCTTCGGCCCACCGCGCGCCGCGGTCGTCGAGCTTGAATCCGCCGCCTTCGAAAGTGTCCTCCATCGACACCGGCACCCAGAACTGCATAGCCCAGCCGACAAAGGTGCCATGAAGCCTTCCGGCGCCACGCCAATGATGGTGTGGGGCACGTTATTGAAGCGCTGCGTTCTGCCGACGATGCCGGGGTAGCCGTGAAAGCGGCTTTGCCAGAGCTGGTAACTGATGACGACGACCGGATGGGCGTCCTGTCCGGCATCGTCCTCAGGTTCGAAGCCCCGGCCGAGCAGGGGACGGACGCCAATGGCGGGGAAGTAGTTTGCTGAGACGATGCTGCCTACGGCGGTTTCCGCGTGGTCGCCGAGGCTCAGGGTGCTGCTGGTGATCTTGCTGACGAAAAGGTCTTCGCACAGCGTGCAGCTTCGCTGCAGATCCAGGAAGTCGGGCCACGAAAGCTCGGTGGCTCGTGAGTCTCCACGGGCGGTCCCGGTGAGCGCGAGCAGCCGTTCCTGGTGGGCGACCGCCGGCCAGGGACGGAACAGAGTGCCTTCTACCCAGCTGAAGACCGCGGCATTCGCACCGATGGCGAGGGTGAGGCAGAGAATGGCGAGGGCGGAAAATCCTGGCGCGCGGCGCAGCTGGCGAAGACCGTAGCGCCAGTCCTGGCCAAAATCGCGGAGCAGGTTTCCCCCGCGTGCCTCGCGGCATTGCTGTTCAATCTGGGTGAGGCCGCCCAGGGAGCGCAGAGCTGAGCGGCGCGCCTCCTCCGGGGACATCCCACGCCGGAGATTTTCCTGCATCTGCTGGTCGAGATGCTCGCGGAGCTCCTCCCTGGTTTCCTCGTCCCTCCGGCGCGAGCCGAAGAGAGCGCGGAGCCGCGCAGGAAGAGAGCGGAGCGGCGATACCAGCTGCATATCAGGCCTCCTCAAGTTCGAGAATGCCGGAGATGGCGGCCGATACCCGGTTCCAGTTGGCCGCCTCTGCTTCGAGCTGCCTGCGTCCTAGGCGGGTGAGCGAATAGAAGCGGGCGCGGCGCTTGTTTTCACTCAGCGTCCAGCGGGCGGTGATCCAGCCCCGTTTCTCCAGTTTCTGCAGGGCCGGGTAGAGCGAGCCGTCGCTCACCCCCAGCACTTCACTCGAAATCTGTTTCAGGCGCTGGCTGATGGCCCAGCCGTTCATAGGCTCGAGCGCCAGGATCTTGAGGATCAGCATGTCCAGGGTTCCCTGGACCAGGTCGGCGGGCTTGCTCATTGGGTCTTCCCTCGGTTATCGAGGAAGGCTACACCTGGCTTCCCTCGGTTAGCAAGGGGGAACTCAGAAAAGCGCTGCATTGCACGATTCAGCTGCGCCGAGCGCATGCGGCGCGCGGGGAGACCGGGGGGAACCTTCGCGGGGGCCTGTCGTCATCCTTGTCTGATAAGATACCCCCACTTATTAACTGAAGTTCTGAAGGCTAACTGCTTTTGGAGAAGACGGATGCGGGGCGCCGGATGGTGGTGTGGAACCGAGCGCCGAAACCCTCCGCCGTGTCCCCCGAGCCACGCGGCCTGTGAGCAGCTATGGAGAATGTGGTTTTCGATCTGAGGCTGGTGCTTCGCCAGCTGCGAAAATCGCCGGGATTCGCTGCAACCGCCGTGTTGATGCTGGCTTTCGGCATTGGAGCGGTGACGGCGATTTTTTCTCTGATCGACGGTATTTTGCTGCGGCCACTGCCGTTTCCGGACCCCGGGCAATTGGTGACCGTGGGCGATCAGATCCGCGGAATGAACTGGGATTCAACCGCCGATGGGCCGGTTTCTCCTCCGGAAATTGTTAGTTACACGCAGGAAACCCACTCTTTCTCGGCGGTGGGGGGATATACCGAGGAAGATCTGGAGCTTTCCGGAAACGGGCGGCCGGCGCGTTTGCAGGCCGCGCGGATGACGCCAGGAGCCTTTGCCGCCCTGGGTGTTGCGCCGGTAATCGGGCGGGTCTTCACCCAGCAGGAAGACGATCAGGATGTGCCGGTGGTGTTGCTGAGCTACATCCTCTGGAAGAACCAGTTTGGCGGCGACAAAAATGTCCTCGGCAAAAAGATTCTGCTGAACCGCAAGCCTTATTCCGTGATCGGAGTGATGCCGAGAAGTTTCGATTTCCCCATCGCGGAGGGGATCTTCAGCCGCTGCATGCTGTGGGTTCCCATGAGCTTCACCCCGGAGGAGCGGCGCCCGGACGCAGCAGGCGACTGGGGATTCGCCATGGTGGGGCGGCTGAAACCGGGGGTGAGCCTGGAGCAGGCGCACGCCGACGCCGAGCGAGTGGCGCAGGCGGATATGCGCCGTCTTCCCGCGGATCTTTCCACCTTTGAGTTCCGCGCGGTGGTGCGAGCGCTGCGCGGGGTGACCGTGCGGAATGCGAAGCCGCTGCTGCGCATCCTGTTGATGGCGGTGACGGTGGTGCTGCTGATCGCCTGCGCGAATCTGGCGAGCCTGCTGCTGGTGCGAGCGGTGCGCTATCAGCGGGAGATTGCGGTAAGGCTGGCGCTGGGCGCGTCCACCAAAAGGCTGCTGCGCCAGGTGCTGCTGGAAAGTACGCTGCTGAGTCTTGCCGGCGGACTGCTGGGCGTGGGCGCGGCGGCGCCGCTGGTGGCTCTGGGCCGTGATTTTCTGCCCTCGAGCCTGCCGCTTATCGATTCGGTGGAGATGAACTGGCCTGTGGCCGGATTCGCGCTGGGGCTGGCGCTTCTGACCGGAGTGCTGTGCGGCCTGGCGCGCCTCTTTTGCGGCGCTGCGCACCAACGTCAATGCGGTTCTGAAAGAAGGCGGCCGGACGGGCTCGGCAGGTGGCGCGAATGCGCGGCTGCGATCGTTTCTGGTAGTGGGCGAGATTGCGGTGGCGCTGGTGCTGCTGACCGCCTCCGGGCTGCTGCTGCGCAGCTATGCAAAGATGAGCGCGGGCAATCTGGGATTCGAGCCGGAGCACGTGACCACCGGCTATTATTCGCTGCCGCGCGCGGAGTACAGCAGTCAGTCAGCGGTGGATGCCTTCAATGCGGATCTGGTGCAGCGGCTGGAGCGTCTGCCTGGCGCCGAGGCGGCTGGACTGGCGACGGCGATCCCCGTCTCGGATATGGCCGGGCTGGCCGGGTTTGTTCCGGAGGGCTACAAAGCCTCCCAGGGGGTGCCGCCGCCCACAGCGGCCGCCATTTCTGTGGTGGGAGACTACTTCCGCGCCATGGGGATTCGCCTTCTCCAGGGGCGCTACTTCACCGCCAGCGACGATGCGCACGGGGCGCTGGTGGCCATCGTGAACCACGAACTGGCGACGCACTACTGGCCGGGGGAGAGCCCCATCGGCAAACGGCTCCGGCTGGGGGCCGCGGAAATGCAGACTCCCTGGATGACCGTTGTGGGCGAAATCGCCGACGCGAAGAAGTCTTCTCCCGATCGCAGTGCCGGGGCGCAGTTCTATTTCCCGGTGCTGCAGGAGGAAAACGATTCGGGCTCGTTCGTCTCCCCCGACGACATTAACGGGAACAATCTGTACGTAGCTCTGCGGTCGCAGCTGCCGGGGGCGCAGATGGAAGATGAACTGCGGGCGACAGTGCACCGGATGGATCCGCAGCTGCCTCTCTCACACGTGGCTACCATGACGGAGGTCGTGGCGGAGAGCGAAGCGCCGCGGCGGTTCAATACCGTGCTGGTATCGGCCTTTGCGCTGGCGGCGGTGGTGCTGGCGGTGCTGGGCATCTATGGGGTAATCGCGTTCTCCGTCGCGGCCCGGGTGCAGGAGATGGCGATCCGGATGGCGCTGGGGGCGGAGCGCGGGCGAATTGTGAGGCTGGTTTTGAACTCGGCTCTGAAACTGGCGGCGGTGGGGTGCGCCCTGGGGCTGGGAGGAGCCGCGGCAGCCTCGAGTATGCTGCGATCGTTCCTCTACGGGGTGAGTCCCTTCGATCCGATGGTGATGGCGCTGGCAGCGGCGGCGGTCTTCCTGCTGGCGCTGTTGGCGGCGGCCATGCCGGCGCGCCGGGCGGCGAAAGTGGACCCGATTCGGGCGCTGCGGGGCGAATAGCCGAGCGATCGCCCAGAGCTACTTTCGGGCGGATCGCCGGAACTGCTCCGGAGTGACCATCGTCCACTGGCGCGAGCCAGGCACGGGCGGCAGAGCGTACATGCCGGCCGACCAGCGAGAGTCATCGGCAAAGTAAAACGTCTCCCAGACAAATTCTGCTCGATGAATTGCCTTGTCTGCGAGCTTTGCCTGGACAGCATCGCCGTCGGCGGCAAAGGTGAGGCGGACGATGCCGCCTGGCGGGAGACGCCAGGGCTGCTGGAGATTCCAGCCGGGTGGAAGGTGGTACCCATCTTTAGCGAGCCAGACGATTTTCGGGACTCGTCCGCGGGTGCACCAGACCGCCTGATAGGGGTGATCCGAGCTGCCGTCGCCGGACTCCGGAAAAACGAGCCCGATGCCGCCGTTGACGATGGCCTTTGGCGAAATATTAGCCAGGGTGATGACGATGGTGTGCAGCCACGCGCCCTGGACGCGAACAGGCCGGTCCAGGCGCAGCGGCCGGCCATCGATGGAAATGCCGCGGATGGCCACAGGCGCGTTGGGTATGCGCCCGGGGTCGCGCAGGCTGAAGGTGATCTCGGAAGGCGGCGTTTTAGCGAGTTGCGCGAACGCGGGCGCGATGAGCAGCGCGACGGCGCACGCGGCCAGACAGCGGGAAGGGAAGCGTCGGGGCATGTATTCTCTCCGGATCCCGCGACGAGAGCGACCGACCGGCGATGCGGGGAGCGATGGCGCCCAGTTTACAGCGAGGTGTACACCAGGGCGACGAAGGTATCGGGCAGGAGGGAGCCCTTTCCCCAGGTGGCGTCCAGATCGGCTGTGGGCTTGGCGGCGACAACCTGATCGATCGTTTCGCCGGAGGCTTTCAGCTTCTCCACGCGATCGGCGACGGTCACCAGCATTTCACGGTAAGTCTGCAGCGCGGCCTTGTCGCCCAGCGGTCCGTGCCCCGGCACGATCTTCGTGCGGTCGTCAGCCAGGGCGAGGACCTGATCGACGCCGCGGATCATGCCATTGATCGTGCCGCCGCTGCCGGTATCGATGAGCGGGTACATGCCGTTGAACCACAGGTCGCCGGTATGGATGACGTTGCCCCTGTTGAAGTGGATGAAGATGTCGGAGTCGGTGTGGGCGTCCGGCGTGTGGACGAGGTCGGTCTGATCGTTATTCACCCACAGGCTTTGCGTCTCCGCAAAGGTTTGCTGAGGCAGGCCGGCATCAGGGGCGGCAGGGAAGTGCGCTTCGTAAACCTGCATGACCTGCGGCTTGAGCAGGCGGATCCGCGTATTGTCCTGGGCGATGATGAAGGCGCCCTCCAGATGCAGCGCGGCATTACCGTCGGTGTGGTCGAAATGCCAGTGGGTATTGATGAGGAGCTTCAGCTTGTGCGGATCGAGCTTGCTGAGCGCCTCCAGCAGCTTCGGCGTACCGGTGGAGATCTGCGAGTCGATGACCAGCTTGCCATCGGGACCGATCTGGCAGACGACGTTGCCGCCGACGCCCTGGAGCGCAAAAATCGTGTCAGTGAGTTTGGTGGTCTTGATGGTCTCGTTGGCCGCGGAGGTGCGCAGCTCCTGAGCGAGGTTGGGGTTGGGCTGGATGGCGGGGTTTGTGTTCGGCGGCGCAACGTTCTGGCCGGAGGGCAGAGGCTGCTGTCCCGCATCCGCGCCGGCCGGCGATGCCTGCGGATTCTGGGCGGGGACGTTCTGAGCGCGGAGATCGCCGCGCGTCAGCCAGGCGCCGGCGGTGGCCATGCCGGACTGGAGGAGGAATTCGCGGCGGGATCGCATGGGCTCAGAGGATTCCGGGAGGAAGGTTGAGGCCGCCAAGCATGCCCTGGACATTGGACTTCATGATCTCATCGGCGCGCCGGCCCGCCTCGTTCACGGCGGCGGCCAGCAGGTCCTCGAGCATCTCCACGTCAGGCGCGGAGCCGGAGAGTCCGGCCACGGCGGCCGGATCGATGGTGACTTTGAGCACTTCCTTTTTCCCGTTCATTTTGACGGAGACGGCGCCGCCGCCCGAGGAGGCCTCCACAACGGTGGCCGCCAGCTTCTGCTGGATCTGCTCCTGCATCTGCTTCGCCTGGCCCAGCATTTCCTGGAGTTTGAGTGGGTTCAGCATCATTCCTTCGTTCTTCTTCTTTCAGTTGGACGCTCCCTGGAGGGAGCAGTCTGCCTGTTAATGTGTTTCCCGCAGGTCGAGCACGCTGCGAATCTCAGCCTTGAACAGCTCCTGGGCCCTGCGGACGAGTGGACTTTCCAGCGCCGCCGCCTGCACACTGCCACTGAGCGGCGCGTTTTTTCCGAGCGGGTCCCGTGGCCCCATTTCCGTTTTCTCCGGGCACAAACGCGATCTTCTGCATCGCGCCCATGGCCCGCATAGCCTTGCGGCAAATCGCTTCCGCCTCATTGTTGACGGTGAGGGCGAGCATCGTCTTTCGAACCGCCAGCTCGACCTGAATGCTGTTGCCCTGCTCGGTCCACTTGCCCTGATGGATCAGGTTTGCCGCCGTCTCGTGACCCGCCTGGGCCAGCGCGGCGCAAACCGCATCGCGGATGCGATCGAGGTCCGGCGCCTCGGCAACGGCGGTCCCGGCTTCGGCGCCCGCGGCCAGGGCAAGCGAGCCTTCGGTTACGCCCGACAAGGGCTCTGCCAGGCCCACAGCGGCGACCGGCTTGCTCTCGAAGACGGGCGTGGTGTCGGCGGCGCGGCTGGCGCTTTCAAAAGGAGACAGCGCGCGGGGCGCGGCTCCGGAGCCCTCGCCGGCGCTGCCGACGATTTTGCGATCGCGATCGGCTTCAAAGGGAGAGGGACGGGCTGTGGGCTGGGGCGCGGGCGTGCTGCGTTCCGGCGCAGGGCTGGTTCGAGCCGGCGCTGCCGATCGCGGGGCTGCCGCGGTCGTGCGTGAGACGGAACCGGAGCCGGCAGCGGGGATACCCGAGGCGCCGCCGCTCGGCAGCTGGCTCAGCAACTCTTCTACCGGCAGCAGGCGCTGCAGGTGGACAAGCTTCACCAGACCGAGCTCCAGGTGGAACCGCTGCTCCTGGCGGTAATTCAGCTCGTCGAAGGTGCGCAGCATGACCTGCAGGAAACGCGTCAGGTCCTCTTCAGAGAAAAGCATCGCGGAGCGGGACGCGCGGGCGCGCTCGTCGGCGGAAATCTGCAGCAGGTCGGTGTTTTCTCCCCCGATGCGCGCCATGAGCGCATTGCGCAGATAGCGGACGAACTGGCGGGCGAGCGCGGCGGGACTATTACCGGCATTGAGCAGCGTGTTGAGCTCGGTGATGACGGCGGCGGTTTCGCCGGCGCTGATGGCTTCAAGCAGCCGCTCGAAGACTGTGTTGGGCACCGAGCCCATCAGCTCGCGAATCTGGTCGGCAACGAGGTGCGCTTTGCCGTTGACCAGCGGCGCCGAGGCGATGGCCTGATCCATGATGGAGAGCGCATCGCGCATGGAGCCGTCGCCGGCTTCGGCCAGCAGAGCAAGCGCGGCGTCTTCGGCCTCGATCTCTTCCTGAGCGGCGATGGTCTGGAGCTGGGTGAGGATGTCGTCGAATTTGACGGCGTGAAAGCTGAAGTGCTGGCAGCGCGAGCGGATGGTCTGCGGAATGTCCTCGGGCTGGGTCGTGGCCATCATGAAGATGACGTGCTCCGGCGGTTCCTCGAGGGTCTTGAGCAGGGCGTTGAAGGCGGCGTCGGTGATCTGGTGCGCTTCGTCGAGGATCCAGATCTTGTATTTGTCGCGCGCGGGGCGGTAGCGGGCGGCCTCGCGCAACTCGCGGACCTCATCGATGCCGCGGTTGGTGGCGGCGTCGATTTCGAGCACGTCCACGGCGTTGCCTGCGCGAATTTCCTGGCAGGAGTCGCACACGCCGCAGGGCTCGAGCGTGGGGCGTTCGGGCGTCCCGGAAGGCGTGCGGCAGTTCAAAGCCTGGGCCAGGATGCGGGCGATGGTGGTTTTGCCGATGCCGCGGTGGCCGGAGAAGATGTAGCCGTGGGCGACGCGTCCCTGCTCGAGGGCGTTCAGCAGCGTGCGGGTGACGTGCTCCTGCCCGGCCACGTCGGCGAAGCGCTGCGGACGATATTTCCGGGCGAGAACCTGGTAAGCCATGGAATGCTGATTGTATCGCCTGGAAGGCCGACGCATCGCGCGCTGCAAATGTGCAAAATAGAGTCTTCCGATGGGTTCCGATCGAATCGCATTCCACTATCGTTTGGCGAACCCGGCCGACCTGCCGCGCATCCGGGCGCTGATTGACGCTTCGGTGCGAGGGCTGGGGCCGCAGGCGTATTCGCAGTCCCAGATCGAGCAGGCCCTGGGGACGTGGCTGGGTCTCGACACGCAGCTGGTCGCGGACCAGACGTATTTCGTGGTTGAGCCGGCAGCCGAGCCGGGGACGCTGGTCGCGTGCGGCGGATGGTCGCGGCGGAGGACGCCGTTCGGAGCCGACGCCCGCCCCGGCCGCGACGATGCGCTGCTCGATCCGAAGACCGACGCAGCGAAGATTCGGGCCTTCTTCGTGCATCCCGCCTGGGCGCGCCAGGGCATTGGCAGCCGCTTACTGGGGTTATGCGAAGAGGCCGCGTGGGCCGAGGGGTTCTCGCGCTGCGAGATGGGCGCCACGCTGACAGGAATTCCGCTGTACCGGCGGCATGGATATGCCGAAGGTGAGCGAGAAGAACTGCCCCTGGCGAACGGGGAGACGCTGGCGATTGTGAAGATGGAGAAAAGTCTGTAGCCGGCGACCGTACCTATTTAGCGGGACGAACGGCGTGAGCGGCTCGGCGGGGTGCGGCCCGACTTTTTCCCGGTAGCTTTCTTCTTCTTCCGCGCCCGGCGGCGAATTTCTTCCGGCGAATACATGCTTTTCCGGCAGTGCGGAGAGCCGCAGTTGCAGCGGGCTTCGTCGTCATCGCCGTCGTACAGGAAATAATCGTAGGTCAGCTCTTCGCCGGCTTTGATGTTGCGGATGGCCATGATCCAGACGCGGCCCTCGATCTCCTCCGTCTCGCAGTTGGGATCGCAGGAGTGATTGATGAACATGGCCGTCCCGTGGCCGTCGATCACCATGGAGCCGTCGCCCACGCCAAAGAGATAAGTCGTCGGCGAGTGCTCGTACTTCTGGTCGGCGTCGTCTTTGGCAATGCGCGGCCCGGTGTATTCCACCACGCGCGAGCCCTTGCGTAATGGGGGTTATGGTGTAGCAGCCGGCAGCATGGATGGCGGATGAACGGATCACAAGACCCATATGCCTCCACAATAACAAGGCGCAGTAGCCGTTGTGGGGCGCTGGCGCGTCTAAAATAAAAGAATGCTGCGGGCGACCCTCATTGCCGGAACTGCCCTTCTGCTGACGCTGCCCATCGCAGCCCAACAGCAGGACAACAGTGCGCCGCCGCCGCAGCAATCGCAAACGGACACAAAGGATCAGCAGAAGAAGCCGGAAAAGAAATCCAGCGACCAGGCCAATCCCTTCCCCGAGATCGCAATCGGAGAAGGCGGCACAGCAGAGTCAGCAGGATCCGAACGCCCCTGCGCCCCAGCCTTCGTCGCAGAAGGACCAGGCCGCGCCGGCGAAAAAGTCCTCGACCGCGGATAAGAACCCGTTTCCCGAGGCCGAGTCAGAGAAAGCAGCGCAGCAGGAGCAATCGCCGCCCGCCGACGCTCCCGGCGACCAGGACTTCAGCTCCAGCCAGGTGCACCTGAAGGGAATGGATCTGGCGCCGGCTGTGGGAGACGACACGGCGCCGATTCAGGCGAGCTCTCCGCTGGCCTACGATCCGAAGCTGGCGAAGAAAGATGCGCAGACCGGCGACTTCTACCTTGAAACCGGCGACTTTAAGGGCGCGTACGACCGCTTTGTGGAGGCGGCTCGCTCCGATCCTGGCAATGCTGAGGCCGTGTGGGGACTGGCCGAATCGGCGCACCATCTGCAGATGAACGATGTGGCCATTAAGAATTACCGCCTCTATTTGGCGGCGCTGCCCAACGGCCCGCATGCGAAGGAGATTCGCAAAGCGCTGAAGGGGATGGGCCTCGAGCCCGGCTCCTGAAGTTGCGGTGATATAGTTCTCCCGAATTCCAGTTCCCCGCTATGCATCCCGTCCTCCAGCAGGTCTTTGACGAGTATCAGCCGGCGCTGGCCGCCCGGCCTGCGGAACGTTGCCAGCTGCACCCCCGTCAGGACGAGCGGGCGTGGACCGCGCAGGAACTAATTGAGCATCTGGTGCTCACCTGCCGCAGCACGACCCGGGAGCTGGAGAAGCGCCTGGAACGCGGGCATCCGACGCGCGCGCGCAGCACGCCGCTGCAGTGGTTCCTGCAGCTGGTGGTTTTGTCGTTCGGGCGTATGCCCAATGGCGTGCCCGCACCCATTTTTGCCCGTCCCGATCAGCTGCACTGGAGCGCGATGAGCGGCAGCGAGCTCCTGGAGACGCTGCGCCAGGAACTGGAACGCATGGACGGCCGCATCACCGAGTGCCGGCAGCGCTTCGGCATCCAGCGGGTCGCCTCGCACTTTTTACTCGGGCCCCTGCGGCCCGACCAGTGGCGGCGCTTTCACGTGATCCACATTCGGCACCATTTTGATCAGCTGAAGCGCATCGGGAAATTCGTCGACGATCCCGCCTGGGCGGAGGCGTCGCCGGTTGCCCGGGAACGCCCTCCGCGCCCGCGCATTAGTAGCTCGACTTGATCGCGTAGGTGATGCCCATGATGAACTGGAACGAATTCCGCTTCGTCGGCGGCAGCGTCGCCGGCGGATCGTTGAGATAGCTGTCCATCGTCCCTACGGAAAAGCCCAGGTTCTTATAGGTCGGGAAGGTGACGGTGTCGGTTTCATTGGCGGAATACGCGCGGGGATTGTTGAACGCCGGTATATAGCCCACCGTCTGAGCCAGAGTGAGCAACTTCAATTTCAGCGCGTAGTCGGCGGAAATCGTGGAACCGATCAGGTTCTGACTGGTGGATCCTGCCCCGGCGATGAAACTCTGCTTCTCGTACTGCACGGTCGCCTTGAGATCGGCGATCTGTTTCGGAGTCTTCACAAACGTCCAGCCGGCGCCGCCGCCGTAGATCTGCTGCAGATTCAGATCCTGGCTGTAGTTATGGTCGAAAGCGGTCTGTGCGAGCCCGAAGAAGCGCGGCGACAGGTATTCATCCCGCTCCGCGTCGATATGCAGGATCGACGATTTAGTGCTCGTCGCCGCCACCGGACCTGTGGGAGTCGTGTAAGCGGGCTGGGTAATCTTGCCGTACGAGGCACTGAAGTCGGCCGAGGTGCGGTTGCGCGTATCGAGATAAGTCACCGTGGGCACAACGCGAATGAGTCCCACACTTCCGGAGACGGTGTATTGATTCTGGGTTGCGCTCACCAGCGTGGCTCCGGCAGTGGCTGCACCGTTCCAGCCGGTGAAGAACCCAGGCTCGTGATACAGCTGCTTATCCAGGGTTGTTTTGTCCACGATGTACTGCGCGTCTTTCGTGGGGATCGGCTGCGGAGCAGCCTGCTGCGCCGACGGGTGCATCGTGATGCTGTCACGGGTGGCATCGATGGGACCGGTGGGCAGCTGTCCCGTGGACTTCTTTCCGCGCTTCTTCACCGTCGTATTCAGCACGGCGAAGTCTTCCGTGGCGTGCAGCTCTTTGATCTTGTCCCATGTGACCGTCAGATCGCCCAGCGACTCGGTATGAAAGGTGATGGTGCCCGCCACCTCGTTGACCAGCTTGCCGTGCAGCGTGTCGCCGTTGGTCAGCACCAGGGTATCGGGTGCGGGTTCGGCTTTTTTGTCCTGCGCGGCGCAGCGCAGCAGCACAGGGGGAGCGAGCAGCAGCAGCGACAGAGCGAAAACACTACGGGAGAGGTGACGGTACCGACACATAACTTCAGTCCTCCTTAGAAGGGGGCTTATGGGATTCATGGATAAATTGCGACCTTCTGATGCGATGCTTGCGCGTGCACCCTGTGTTGCGTGCTGGACGCGCCGCCCGGTTTCCTCGAAAATGAATGTATGGCGCTGACCCGTGAACAGGCCCTGGATTCTTCCACTCCAACGATCTGATCGGTTTGGGAATGGAAGCAGATGCGGTGCGGAAACGCCTGCATCCGGAAGGCGTGGTCACTTACATCATTGACCGCAATATCAACTATACGAACTTCTGTACTGAGTATTGTACTTTCTGCGCGTTCTACCGGCCGCTGAAAGGTAAGCAGGCCAGCGAAGGCTACATTCTCGATTTCGAAACGATCTATCAGAAGATCGCCGAGACGCTGGAGATGGGCGGCACCGGCGTGCTGATGCAGGGCGGCCTGCATCCCGATTTAAAGATCGACTGGTTCGAGCGTCTGCTGCGCGGCATCAGGGAGCGCTTCCCGCAGATCTGGCTGCACTGCTTCTCCGCGTCGGAGATCCTGGCCATCGCCGAGTACAGCGACCTCTTCCGTGCGCGACACCATCGCGCGGCTGCGCGATGCCGGCCTCGATTCGATTCCCGGCGGCGGCGCCGAAATTCTCGACGACGAGGTTCGCCACCGCATTGCGCGGCTGAAGTGCCGCACAGAAGACTGGGTGCTCGTCCATCGCACCGCGCACCAGCTGGGCATGCGCACGACGGCCACCATGATGTTCGGCGTGGGCGAGACGATGGATCAGCGCGTGAACCACTTCGAGGTGATCCGGCGGCTGCAGGAAGAAACAGGCGGCTTCACCGCGTTTATCCCCTGGAGTTTCCAGCCGAAGCACACGGCGCTGGGCGGCCGCGGCTGGGACGAGGCCACGGCGGTCGAGTATCTGAAGGTGCTGGCGATCGCACGGCTCTATCTGGACAACATTGAGAATGTGCAGTCCAGCTGGGTGACTCAGGGGCTCAAAGTGCTGCAGATGGGGCTTCGCTTCGGCGGCAACGATGTGGGATCCGTGATGCTGGAAGAGAATGTTGTCCGCGCCGCCGGCACGTCCAACTGCACGACGGAAGAGGAATTGCGGCGGATCATCCGCGATGCGGGATTCAGGCCGGTGCAGCGCGACACGCTCTATCGAACGATGTTCCTGAACTGAGTGCGCGGGTCCGGCGTCTACTGCAGGTCAATTTCACCTGTCAGCACGTGCGCGTAAAGGCGGTACTCTCCGTCGGCGGTTGTGCGCGAAATGCTGCGAAAAAAGCCGCCCTTGTCCATGCCCCAGGCCTTCACCGCGCCAATGTCGACGGAGGCGTCTCACGGAGCGGTAGTCGCTCGTATCGCCGGTCGCGATCGTGATCTGTCCCGCGTACAGATCAATGTCCTTGTCTCCCTCGAGATTGTTCACCCTCACTTGTCCGGCGCCCATATGCAGCCGCACGCTGGTGCGGTGCGGCACCTCGAGGCGAATCTGCAGATTGTTTTCGTGCTCCAAATCGCTGTCGATCGTGAGCTGTTCGTGACCCGATTCACCGCCGAGATGGAACCGCACCGCGTGCGGGTTTCGCGCGCTGGTGCAGGTGATGCGCAGCTTGTCGCTGTCGGTTCCGACGATGGTGACGCCCGCCGGGATCGACTGGATGGCCAGCTTTCCCCGCTCGTGCAGCGGCGCCTCCGGCGGCTGTGCGCAGGATCCCGTCGCCTCGCAGTAGCCGCCCGCCGCGCACATCAGCATCGCGGCGGCCATACTGGCGCATAGCACTCTCATGGATGAAACATACGTCCCCCGGCGCCTAAAGGTTCCAGCTTTCTGGACTTCCAGGTGCCTGCCGGGTGATTCTGAATGAGCACGGGCAGTTTTAGTTTTTGCGCGAAGCGCAGCCGCCCGCACGGCAGGTGCCCTGGACGGCAAACCCATGATCATTAATCTTGCCCGCCGCGCTCACAATCACAACTGGGAACTCGACCCCATTGTTCGCTCGCTGCTGGACACCGATTTCTACAAGCTCCTGATGCTGCAGTTCATCTGGAAGAATTTCTCCGGAACGCGGGCGACGTTCTCCCTGGTGAATCGCGACGCCGATCCCAGCTTCGCCGAGGCTATCGATCCGGATGAGCTGCGGGCGCAGTTCGACGCCATCCGCAAGCTGCGCTTTCAGAAGTCGGAGCTGATCTGGTTAGCCGGCAACACGTTTTACGGCACGCGCGACATCTTTGAGCCGGCCTTCCTCGAATGGCTTGACCAGAGCTTTCGTCTCTCCGATTACGATCTCTCGTTCGAGAGCGGCCATCTCAGCGTCACGTTTCGCGGCCTGTGGACCGAGACCACCCTGTGGGAGATCTACGCGCTGGCGACGATCAGCGAGATGCGCACCCGCGCCAGCCTGAAGCGTCTGAACGAGCTGGAACTCGACATTCTGTACGCGCGCGCGAAGTCGAAGCTGTGGGAGAAGATGGAGCGCCTGCGCGGCGCGACGGACCTGCGCGTGAGCGATTTCGGCACCCGACGGCGGCATAGCTTTCTGTGGCAGGAATACGTTGTGGGTGCGATGGCCAATGTTCTCGGCCGGCGCTTCACCGGCACATCGAATACGTACCTGGCCTACAAGCATGACCTTGAAGCCATCGGTACGAATGCGCATGAGATTCCCATGGCGCTCGCGGCCATGGCCGACAGCGACGCTGAATTAAAGCAGTCGCAATACAAGGTTCTGGAGTTGTGGCAGCAGACGTATCAGGGGGAACTGCTCATCCTGCTGCCGGACACCTTCGGCACTACACAGTTTCTGCGCGACGCGCCCAACTGGGTGGCGGACTGGACTGGCCAGCGCGCAGACAGCAAAGATCCACGCAGCGCGGGCGAAGAGTACATTGCGTGGCTGACGCAGCGCGGGCGCAATCCCAGGGAAAAGCTGTTCATCGCCTCTGACTCGCTCGATGTTGAAGACATTCTCGAGCTGCACCAGGCATTCTCCGGGCGGATCCGCTTTGCCGCGGGCTGGGGCACGCTGCTGACCAACGACTTTCGCGACTGCAATCCGCAGGGCGGGAATTTCGATCCGCCCCGCCTGGTCTGCAAGCTGCAGGATGCCAATGGCCGGCCGGCAGTGAAGCTCTCCGACAATCTCGACAAGGCGCTGGGGCCGCCGGAGGAGATTGAGCGCTACCGGCGTGTGTTTGGATCGGCGGGCATCGAGCGGCGGCAGGTCCGCACTTAGGACGTCAGAACTCTGATATTCTGAATGTCAGAGGTTCTGGGATGGAAACTGCTCGCATCGGCAAGCGCGGCACACTTGTGATTCCCGCCAAACTGCGGCAACGCTTTGCGCTGCGCGAAGGCGATCTGCTCGTGACCGAAGAGCGCGAGGACGGCATCCTGCTGCGCCCGGCCGTCGCCGTGCCGGTCGAGATCTACACCCCGGAGCGAAAGGCGGAGTTCCTGCTGAATAACGCGGTCACCCGCGGGGATTACGACGAATCCTGCCGCATCATTCGCGAAGAATTCGGCCTCGATCCAGCGAAGATTCCGCACACGGACCCAGGGATGCGCAGCGAACTGCCCACCCATGCCGAGTTCGACCGAACGATGGTCACGGTCCGCCGCAACCTGGCAAAGGGCACGGCGGCGGCCAGGCGACGTGCCTGAGATCCTTCGCGTCTTTTTCGACGCCAATGTTCTTTTCTCCTCGACCTATCAGCCGCAGCACCCGTTCCTTGCGTTCTGGCAGGCTCCCGCGGTCGCCTGCCTCACGTCTTTCTACGCGGCTGACGAAACGAGACGGAATTGCGTGAGCGACGAACACCGTCAACGGCTGGAAGCGCTGCGGGAACAAACCCACATCGTCTCGGATGCGGCGGGCGCGCCGCTTCCGCCGACGATCAGTTTGCCTGCGAAAGATCAGCCGATCCTGGCAGCCGCCCTTCAGGCCGGTGCCCATTACCTGATCACGGGCGATAAAGGGCATTTTGCGCAATGGATGGACCAGCCGATCCCCACGCCAATCGGAACGCTGACCATTCTTCGCCCCAGGCCATTTCTGCTCCTGCTCTCACGCCGTTCATAGAGGCACCAGCGGCAAGTTGTGGCTCAGATGCACACGTTTCCAGGCGCAGGTCCGGCTGAAGGAGCTGTAGCGTTTCCCCGAAGACAACGATCCCGGCGCATTTCACCTCTTATTCACATTGTTCCGGCCTTCGCGTCCGCTGCATGCCATGAAAGCTCTCGCCGATCCAACCCGGCTCCGCCCCTTCCACAAGCCCGATGGGCTTCTGCAGGTCATCATCGAACACCTGCCGGCAGCCGCAACAAGTTTGCTTACGATCCGGAGCAGGGCATTTACATTCTCCGGAAGATCCTGCCCGCAGGCATGATCTTCCCTGGGACTTCGGCTTCGTGCCCCGGACAAAGGCTACCGGACGGCGATCCCATTGACGTGCTGTTGCTGATGGATGAGCCCGCTTACCCCGGCTGCGCAGTGCCGGCGCGCCTCATCGGCGTGATTGAGGGCGAGCAGGTGGAGGAGGAAGAAGAATCGGAACGATCGCCTGGTGGCCGTTGCCGATGCCAGCCACTCCTACGCAAACATCCGCCGCCTCAAGGATCTTCCCCGCAAGTGGGTAAAGGAATTGGAAGATTTCTTCGTCAACTATCACAGGCTGGAGGGCAAGGAATACCGGCTGCTCGGCTGCCATGGCGCCCAGACCGCGGTGCGGCTGGTGCAGGAGGCTCGCCGCAAGGCATGACCGAGCTGCTGATTCGCTTCCTTGTGGGCGGCGCGGTCGTCAGCTTCTTCGCCACTCTGGGCGACATCCTTCGGCCCAAGAGCTTTGCCGGTCTTTTCGCTGCTGCGCCCTCGATCGCGCTGGCCACCGTGAGCCTCACCATTCACAAACAGGGCCGGCTCTATGCTGCGACGGAAGCCCGCTCGATGCTCTTCGGTGCAGCGGCTTTTCTTGTCTATGCCATCCTGGCCAGCCGGCTGTTGCGGCGCGGGCGGGTCAGCGCTATGACAACCGCGCTCGTCCTGATGCCGGTTTGGTTTGCGGTATCGATGGGACTTTGGTTCGTTGTTCTCGGGAGAGGCTGACGTGATCGAGATCAAGCTCGCCGCCGTGAAAGATACGAAGCTGCACGAATACCTGATGCGGTTTCTGTTTGGCGGAGCCGCCACCGTCGCGGCGGGGCTGATCGCGCAACGCTTTGGCGCTGGGATCGGCGGCTTGTTCCTCGCGTTTCCGGCCATTTTTCCAGCCGGCGTTACCTTGCTGGAGAAACACGAGAAGCAGCGCAAGGCGAAGATCGGCGCGATGGAACGCGCCGAGGGCGCATGGCCGCCAGCATTGATTCCGCGGGCGCAGCCCTCGGCTGCATGGAACTATTTGGCTTTGCACTGGTGCTGTGGCTGCTGCTGCCGCGGGTGAGTGGATGGGTCGCGATTCCGGCGGCGACGCTGGTCTATGTTTATGGCTTCATTCGTCGTCTTGCTATCACCTGGCAAACTGAATATTTCTTTAAACTGGTGGATCGGATAGTCATCATCACAATGATTTACCGGGACCTGTGTTGTACTTTTCAACAACAGTATCAAGAGCTTCCTTGCGTCTGCCCGTAATGTAGACGCGAGCTCCGTTGCTGACGAGAGTTTAGTTATCATAAGACCAATTCCAGTCCCCCCTCCGGTCACTACTGCCG
This sequence comes from uncultured Acidobacteriaceae bacterium, assembly GCA_963702295.1. Classification (GTDB taxonomy): domain Bacteria; phylum Acidobacteriota; class Terriglobia; order Terriglobales; family Acidobacteriaceae; genus Palsa-343. The sequence goes on from CAVPCE010000148.1 coordinate 19,690, forward strand.
GTCAATTTGAGACATCAAAGAGCTTGTTGATCTTCAAGTCTTCGTTTTTGGAATTAAGTGAGAGCATATAATAAACATTTTGTGTCTAAATAAAAACAATTACTATTAATATTATTTAACGTGTGGTAAATAATAAAATAACAAATGTGACTGGTCGTACAGTATATTTAATCAACTAATAAAAATACGGTTTATTCCATTAAATAATTAAATACAGTATATTTAATTAAATAATAAAATAGCAGTATTCATATACAGTATATTTTAATTAAATAATAAAACACCAAGTTGTATATTGGTAGATTTAATTAAATAATAAATAGCAAATGGTATATATTCACTTAAATATGAAACACGAAAAATTGTGAAAACCAAAAATCCAAATTGATAAAAATCAAAATTGAAATTTATAAAAGTTGAAAATACAAATTCATAAAAAATAAAAATTTATGAAAACTAAAAAGTTATTGAAAATCAAAATTCAAAATTTATCTTGAACAATTTCCATACTAAGATATTAATATATTAATTTCGATTATTTAACTAATAATGACTTTGAATTTATTTGGTACTCGTGTTTATACCAATACCATAACACTCTCGTTCTGTGATGCAGCAGAAAATAATATTGGAATGGAAATCATAGGAAAAAAAAGCCACGTTGGTTTTTCTACAGAAGATTTAATCAATTCACAAAAGATATTCAAGACAAAGGATATACATGTGAATTAATAGATTTAAGCAAAGATCTGTATACTGAAGACAAAGCATCTTTCTTACTTATTAGAAATGGTCTAAAAGCATTCTTAGATGATTTAAACAAAACTCCTAATGATTTCTATATTGAATTAAATAATTTGCAGTGGGATAAAAAGGTATATATGAATGGCAAGGTTCTTAATAAACAAAACAGATATAATTTATGTTTTGATTATCAAAGCAGAGAACAAGATTATCAAAACAAAAAAGGTAGATTAATTGGTTTTAATTCGGAAATAATACCATTAACAAAATATATCCAACAACGTTTACCCAACTATTTTGGAGAAAAATCGAGAGATTTAAAAGCGGAAGGAAACAACTATTTTAACGTTAAAACATGTGGTATTAATTGGCATGGAGATACCGAACGAACAAAAATCACCCCTTAGATTCGGAGCTTCTTTCCATTAAATTTCCAGTTGAGCTCTTTCACATCCAAACCCTACCAGTAATTAATTCAGTTAATAATAACCATAATTTATATAATAAAGTAGAAAACGACCAGACAACTAGAAAACTCACACATATACACTTCACACATTTCCAGGGCACATACAAAG
>CAVPCE010000149.1:0-48547 GCA_963702295.1 uncultured Acidobacteriaceae bacterium
CGAGAATCGCCATGTGCGATGAATAGGACGGTCCGCGAAGCACCGCAATCAGCATGATCCCGACGAAGATGGCAATGAAGCTGATCAGAATGAGCCGCTTCCTGCCGAAAAAGCGGGGCGACGAGATCACGCAACGAGATATCGATGGGTCCGATTGTTCGTGGGCTCTGAACCTGTGTCTCGGTCATAGGAATGTCCTTTTCATTTGCGCGGGGAACCTCTCGTCCCGGGCGTCACGGCAGGCGGGGCACGTGCCCTGATTTCAGGGATTCTGCTCAGCGAAATACGATCCGGCGTTGATGCCGTACGGAACATACTTGCGAAACTTCGTGATATTGCTCTCCGGTACGAAGATCATGTCCCCGGGCTTGAGTACGGAGTCCTCATTTGCTTTCTTCCCATTGAAGATCTCCTTCAGATCCAGTTTTTCCACGTGGTACCAAGTGGAGTTCTCTCTGTGGAAGAGGAATGCCTGCTGCCTTGCAGTCGGTGCGAGACCGCCGGCGACGGCTATAGCCTCGGCTACCGTGAGATCGGAGCGGAGTTCATACTGGCCGGGTTTGCCCACCTGACCGGTCACGCTGAAGAATGGTTCTGAAAGTCCTGCAGATCGACGTTCACGATGGGGTCACGGAGAATGCCGGTATAGGCCCGTTTGATGGCCTCGACCGTTTGTGGCACGGTTAAACCCTGGATGTGAATACTGCTCGCACTCTGCAGGGTGATGAAGCCGTCGGGCTGGACGGTTATAGTCTGGTTCAGTTCCGGCGAGAGAGGGAACTGGATCAGCAGGACGTCCTCTCGCTGAATCTCGTAACGTGGATATCGCTGCTGCAGCCGAGGTTGTGAGCTGGAAGCTGATACCGGCGTGGCGGAGGCCCGGCTGAACCGTTCCATCGGCACTCTGGCCGACCGCATTATGGGACGATATACACGCCAGCGTTAGCGCAGTCGTCAAGAAGATGAAGCCGGAGCCTTTCCATCGTGTGTTTCACCTTTCGGGGGATGGTGACAATCCCGCCATAACTGCGAAAGTACTGGTAAATGGAAAATAGGTTATCGTCTTCGATCACATGGAAAGGGAGGCTCGGTCAGGCCCGTGGCGCAACAGCGGAGGATGGCAGGTTGCCACATTGCGCATAGCTCCGCCCTGCGGGTTACAGGCCCCGTCTGTAAAATCAGTAACTTCCGAGCCCGCGTCCGCCGTGCTACTTCGAAAATCGCTGCCCTACGACTTCCATCCCAAACCGACACGTGAGCTGGTCATCGCTGAAGTAGCCTTGGACGCCAAAAGCGCACGAGCCCTGATGACCCACGACCCTGCTCACCGTTCCCAGACATTCGATTCGAATCTCCCCGCCGCCGCAGTTTGGGGCCGGCACCAACACCTCAATGCGGACCTCGCTTCCGACCGGGGGGCATCTGCTGCTGAGAATCAATGCCCCGTCCAGTGCGACATCACTGGTGAAGCCGCCTTCGGTATGCTCGCCTCCGTCGATCCAGTGGAAGATCACGGGAAGGCGGAGCTTGTAACGGGCTGAATTTCTGCGGTGCATGCCCAGATCAAGAGCGGTCCTCATGCTGTTGCAGCGAGGGTAGGCGAGGACGCAGGTGGGAACAAGCCGTCGAAGGTTTGATAAGAGGCCGGAGCCCTCAGAGGCCGCTCGGGCTCTCGTCAGCGCCTTTTCAGGGGTCTGATTGGCTCGTGCGGCGGAGTAGATGTTCTGAGAGGGTATCCCGGCGATTAATAGAGAAGAAAGTATGTATCGACGAAAATAAACAATTGAGAAGGTATGAACTGATGTACAGTGTGTGCAAACCTGCTCTGATCAAGCTCGTGATCAGAGTCGTTCATTTGCCGGGCAGTACCCAGACAAGAAATGGCAGCGTGCGGTAAGCTTTTCCCCCCTAAGCGATGCAAGTTATAGCCGATACTGCCGGAATTAACGCGCACCACTACTGAGCGCTGGGTCCAGTCGTAGATGCTTCGATCGGTCGTTTCATCACAGGGGGCAGTCTTTGCAGGTTCCATACAAGGGCGAAGAGCGTACTGGCTTTGGGCCGGATCGCCGCATCCATCTGAGCCGACACTTCCCTCCGAAGTCGAACGAGGGCGATTTGGGCGGCCATGCCCCGTTGCGCATCGTTATCGCTGAACGGGATTCGATGACTGCAGACCTTCTGGCGCGGGCTCTGGAGCGAGAGAGCCACGGTCTGGTCAGCACCGTTTCGCCGGATCAACTGGAATCAGCGCTGGCAGGCGCTGATGAGAGGCTCGCGGTTATCAGTGCAGAGTTCCACGACGATGGCCTCAGCGGATTTGACTTGGCCAAAGCGATTACGCGGAAGGAACCGGCCATTCAGGTTGTCCTGATCCTGAACCGATCTACGCCTGCCTCCGTGATTCATGCATTTCGTTGCGGCGCGCGCGGCGTCGTTACCCGGGATCAACCGATCACTGTCTTTCTCGGTTGCATTGAGCATGTCCGCAGGGGATATATCTGGGTCGGGGGAAGGGAAGCTCAGTTCCTGCTGGAAGGTATTCGCAGCATCCCTGCCAGTGATCTGGTGATGGCGGATTCCGGGGCGCGGCTGACGGATCGAGAAATGCAAGTGGTGCAATGCGCTGCGGCTGGAAAGACCAATAAAAGTGATTGCGGCGGAACTGCGCCTGAGCGAGCATACCGTCAAGAATTATCTGTTTCGCGCCTTTGACAAGCTGGGGGTCTCCAGCCGAATTGAATTGCTCTTTTACCTGACCGTTCGGGGCCACAAGTTGCCTCCGGCACCGCGGTCGAAGCCGACTTCAGCGACCGCGAGTGCGGATGATTCGGGAGGGTATCCGTCCAGATGACGACAATAGTCCTCCTTGCCCTCTTCTTCGCCGGCCAAAGAATCCTTCTGCAGGATCCGCCGATCGCCCATCTGCCGCCTCACACGAATTCCATATCGATTAACTTTGGCGGAAAACTGCTGGAGCTGATCGATGCACCTTCGACGCTTTTGCTGCCCAAGAATCCGCCTGGGTCCGGCCGGGATGGCGAGCGGTGGATGGTCGAGGTGAGGAATCTTGGACCGGACGTCGTCACCCTGACGGGCAGGGGAAACTTCAGCGTTTCCCTGAACCCGGGCAGAACCGTTCACGTTGTCTCGAACGGCAGCGTATACAGCATCCATTGAACCGGGGGGCGATCGTCGACGAAAACTGGCAGCCAATGCGGCAGTTGTGCCAGAGCTGTCCTGTCTCTACTGACCGAGATCCACTCCCGCCAAAAACAGGTAGATTGAGCAGCAATTCCGTCAAACGGCAAGTCTGCCGATCGCAATTATCTCGATGGAAGCGTTCACCTCATGCCGCCGTGCTCAAAGCGTCAGAATCGCTTAAATCAACGGATCAGGGGCAGGATGGCGTCAACAGCTAAGATGTTCGGAAGAAAGCTCACGTTCGTGGGCGTGCCACACGGTTCGAAGTCTTCCATAAAAGTGTGGGGTACAAAGCGGGGTATTTGTTCTTAGTATTAGTATAAGTCATTTATTGTCATAATATACGACTGCCTGGGAGGCAGCCAATCCAAATCAATTACTTGCATGTTTGCTCCGCCGCACTGACTTTCTCCCTTTGCGAGTGGGTGGATTGGTTGCGTCGCAAGTGAGCGATCGAGCCGGTCAGCCCGGCACCGGCGACTGGATGGCCACAGGTTTCTACCTTCATCTGGATCGAACGCGGTCTCGGGGGGACGAATCCAGAAGATTGGGCGAGTACCGAACGGCCAGCATCTTCTGGTTGGTGATTCGCAGCGAGCGGACCGAGAAGCGGCTCTGGATGAACAGGTCATCAAGCTGCACGGGCGTTGCCGAACGCAAGGGAACCACCTCGGAGGCTCCTCAGAGATGACAAGGTATCACCGCGCTTTCTCCATAGTTTGAATGGGTCGCCCGCGTTTTCGTTCCAGCCATGATTTAAACGGAGAGCTTGTGTTACGCGCGGGAATCGAAACGATTGGCTGCAAATGCCATGCTCACCATTGGAGAGCATTTCCTCTGAAAAATGAAAAGGCGGGAAACCCGAGGGGTTCCCGCCAAAGGAGTCGACTCAGGCAGGGATCGAACCCGGCCATGGGGTTAGAAGGTTATGCGTCCGCCGAACTCCATCGCACGAGGCCCGTTCGCCTGCGAGTTCAGCACGCCCCACTCGCTCGGAGAAGAGAGAGAGAGAGTCGGGTCGAAGAACTCGCGATGGTTCAGCATATTGGTCGCGATGAACGAGAACTCGAAAGTTGCCGATTCTGCAATCCGGACATCTTTCTTGATCTGCCCATCGAGGTTCCAGTACGGCTGGCCCATGATCGGTCCAACGCCGGGGTTCTTGGTGTCGATGCCGAGAATAGGCGCGCGCACCTGGTTCCAGACCGCCACAGGGTTGCTGAACATGTTCACGGTCGGGGTGGTGTTCGAGATACCCACCGGAGTTCCGTAGGTATCGGGTCCCCCGTTTACCCCGAAGTGAGCTGAATGTCCGGCGTTGTACTGGCTGGTAAATACGCATTGCTCGTTCGAGGCGTAGCCACCGATATCGTCAGCGGCACCCCACGACTGCCCAGCGATCGTGCCACAGCCAACCGGCGGCCCGGAACCCGCGGTGAAGAGGGGAGCGAGCTCCCAGCCGCCCGCCACGCGCCCCAGGAATCCGTGCTGGCTCTTAAACCACGGATCCTGAGCAATGACGTAGGTATTGAACACCAGGCGACGATCAAACGCCTGCTCCCCGTACATGGTGCCGATGTTGTAGGCATCGTCGGGTGTGTATTCACTCGTTGCCTGCGCCGCGCTTCCTGTGCCCAGCGCCTTGCTGTAGGTCAGGTTGGTCTGGGTCGTCAATCCATGCCAGTCGTGCACACCGAAGGTGACGAACCCGCCGTTGTAATTGCCCCAGCCAAGGCTGGCATTTTGCGCTAGTCCGTAGCCTGACTGTCCGCTTCCACCGAACTGACCGGGAAGCGGCGTGTTCTCCATCGACCGCGGAATTATCGTTGTGTTGAACCCGCCATTGTCCAGATCCGACCACAGGCTCCAGACGCCCTGGCTTTCAAAGTTACTCAGTTCCTTATCGAGGACTGCGGCAGTGCAGCTGGCGTACCCAGTGCAGTAGCCGGTGCCGGCGAGGGCGGTCTCGAAGAAGTTCTGAGATGCCACCGAATTGACGAATGAGGTGTATGCCGCAGTACCGGCAGCCGGGACGTTGGCGCCGCAGGCCGATGCCGACGTCGCGCACCCCAGGGTTCTCTCGATATTTGCATACGCCTGCTGGAACTGCTGCCCGCCGATCGACAGCATATACGGCACGGCGTTCAGGTTAACCGGTTGGTATTCGTTATGAATGAGCCGGCCGATATAGCCGACTTCCATCAGCATTTTCTGCCCGAGCTGGTGCTGGATGCTGAGGTCGAACGAGTCCACGACGTTGGGTCGAAAGTGTGGATCGAGGCCTTCAGCGGCTGAACCGGCAATCAGGTTGTAGCCCGGATAAGCCGGTTGAGGGAGGTTGGCTGCCGCAGCCGGTAATGGAGCGGCATTGCCGTTCACGCCGACCCGGAACGCGCTTGCTGCGTTGGGCTGCGCCGAAGCGCAGGTTCCATTCGCATTGGTGTTGTTGCAGGCGACAGCCTGAATCAGGCCGACGCCAAGCAGCGGCACCAGCACCAGATCCACGCCGTTGAGGCGTCCATAAATGCGCCCATACCCGCCACGAACAACCGTGGCCTTGGAGAAGCCCGGATTCCACGCGATGCCCACGCGCGGGCTGAATTCTCCGTAGAACGGGTCGTACGGGTATTTGGTTCCCTTACCCACGTTGCTGACCAGAGCAAACCCAAGTTCCGGGTTATACACCTGTCCCTGCAGAGCGGCATTCTTTCGCTGGGTCAGATAGTCTTCCGTCTGGACAGGTTCGTCGGCGGCATCCACCATCACCGTGGATTTGTTTTCCGCTTCCGTGGGCGGCATTTCCAGCGTGTAACCCAGTCCATAGGAAAGCGTGAGGCTGGGTTTCATGTGCCAGGTGTCCGTGATATAGGCGTTGTAAAACGGAATCGAGTCCTGGTCGAACGCGTGCGTCAGCGGCGGATTGAGCGTGAGACTGCTTCCGCTGCGGGTGTAGGCCACCTGCGCGGTGCTGACCATGCCCAGGGCGGCCGAGGCCAGCCGGACCGTGTTCTTGTTCGCGCCGAACCCGTCATTCAGATCCGATCCGTCGATCGTCTGGCTGCTTGCACCGCCAAGGATGTAGGTGGGGGTGAAGTTGATCCCGCCGCCGTTATCGCTGCGCTGGTGGTAATCGTAGTTGTGCTGGAATTGACCGCCGAATTGCAGCAGGTGGTTCCCCTTCAGCATGGTCACGTTATCGCTGAAGAAGTTGTCGTGGCCATCCCAGAAGCGAGTGCGGATGCTTTGCGTGTTGACGTTAAAGGGCGCGAGAACATACTCAGACGATTCACCGAACGGCTCCAGCGCTCCGCCCAGGCCCGAAACCTGTGGAGGCGCGTTTTCGGTGGACCAGGACCAGAAGTTCCGCTCGTAGCTGTAGTGGAACTCGTTGGTCGTGTTCGTCGAGATGGTCGTGGTGAGGCCGGTCACGAAGTACCAGGGCTGTAAAGGCCGGTTCGCTGTGGACGCCGGGACGCCCAGTTTGTCGCCGGGGAAGAACCCGCCGATGTCGTATTGGCTGCTGTAGGCCTGGGTCAGCTTGAAATAGCGGTAGCTGGCGTTCCAGTTCCACTTCGGGCTGAACGCATGGTCGATGCGGAAGACCATGTCGTTGCTGCTGAGCGGCAGCGACATGTTCGCCGTGAAGGCCGCCTCGTTGTAGCCATCGCAGGTGGTCCCGTTATAGGCCGTTCCGCAGGAGGCTGGCCCGCCGCCACCGCCGGCGATGTTGCCCGTGGGCTCGTACTTAGTCCACATTGCCGAAACATCGGGATTCAGGCCGAGGCCGAGCGGATCGACCGACTTGTCCGTATAGGTAGCGCTGCCGTCCAGAGCCATCAAGTTTCCCGACTTCAGCGAGGCCGTCGGCACGATTCTGGTAACGGTCGTGGATTGCGGATAGCGGTAACCCTCGAAGAACCCGAAGATGTAGAACTTCCCGCCCAGCAAGTTGGGAGTGAGGAAACCGCCAGCCTTCGCTCCAAAACGGCTGTAGTGATACTGCGTGAGCGGTATGCCAAACTGGTTGTTGTCCCATGTGTTGGCGTCGAATCCGTTGTCGAGGTAATACTCGTACGCACCGCCGTGCCAGCGGTTGGTGCCGCGCGGCGTCACCATTTCCACCTGCGAGCCCGATGAGTTATTAAAGTCGGCGGTTTGGTTCGCCGTATTCACCTGCGCCTCTTCGACGCTGTCCTGGGGGACGGGCATAATTCCGCTCGGCGCTCCGTACAGCATGCCGTTGGAGGTACCCACACCCGTGGGATCTCCTGAGAACTGGGAATTTCCGGTGTTGTAGACGCTGTTGTTGCCGTCCATATCGCTGGTGTTATTGCCGCCATCCAGCAGGAACGTGTTGTTGTCCCGGTGTAGGTTCCAGCCACGCTGCCGTTCGGACTGACGCCGGGCTGCAGGGTCGCGAAGGTATCCGCGTCGTGACCGAGGCTGGGCAGCGACTGAATCGCCTGCGCGCCGATGTCTGGCCGATGGTAGAGTTCAGGGTCTGCCGTTCCGCTCCGACCACCTGGACTTCGACCGTTCCGAACTGCCGCCAACCTTCATGGTCAGGTTCGCCGTGGAGTTGCAATCCGACGCTCACGACCAGCCCGGAGGATTTCGTCGTGGAAAAGCCCGCCTTGATTGCTGAGATTGAATAGGTGCCTGGGGGCACATTGGAGAAAAGGAATTCCCCTGACCGTTGGTTACGCTGTTCAGCGTCACGCCTGCGCTTGAGTCGCTCAACGTGATCTTCGCATCCGGTATCGTGCGCCGCTTGGGTCGGTAATCTGACCGATCACTGTGCCCGTGTTCGTCGCCTGGGCGTACATCGACTCCACGCCTGCGCTCGTCCACAGAACAACCGCGACCGCCGCCAGAATCCACCGTAGTCCGAGTTGCCTCATTACAGCTCCTCCTGGGTTGTCTGTTGCATGCCTGCAATACGGACTGACCGAAACATTCGAGCCCAGCAGGAATTCGGGGCCCTCTGCCAGATGATCACTTTCGGACAGCCATCTAAAAAGCCGGAACAGCTATGAATTGCGGTAACGATATCGCGGGATCGGAACTGAGGTTCAGGGGATGTTCCACTCAGCAATCCTTGCTAAGCAATTTTCATTCCATTCCGGAGAGCCGAAAATCAACAGAATTGGCCGCGAATCTCAGTATTTAACCCCTACATATTCCACGAATTCATATCTGTTCTCTAATCACTTCCGCAAAAGTGAATTTTTCCACGGAGAAGATCGATGAAACCCATTAGCCTGGATAACGATCGCGAGAAAATGTGCGAAGGTGATCGACTAACGCTGAAACTTTTTGGCGTTTCAGTTCGTCAGGCAGCCCTCCAAAATTATTTCCTCTCGGAGGGTCGACCTTGTTGAAACTTTGTCGCGGCTTCGTTCGTCGTAGCGTCATTCCGGTGACCATTCGAACTGTAGCTGTCTTCTCGCGCTATTGTTATCGGCGATACCGCAATCGAAGTGGTGCGATTAGCTGCCTTGAACCAGGCGTCGAACGGCGCTGAAACGATTTATTGCTCTACAGAGAGGGCAAAATGTCGACGTGTCAGGCGAACTTCTGCGAAACGCTTTGAATCGAGCATGGCGCCTCTTGCTGGGCTAAAAGCTTTCATAGGCCGCCTGGAAGCAGGGTATATAAAGGTCATGCACAATTTGGGAAAGGGGGACGCCACTTCGCAGAAGTGGCGTCTGGAGGAGCGTCGTAGATAGTACGACGTAAGAGAAACAAACATAAACCGAGATAGTGAGAGAGGTCAAGAAAGCGGCATACAATGTCGCTATCCTCAAACATCAAACGCCCGATGATAGTTAAATGGTAAAAATGGCTGGATTACATGGTTAGTTGCCGGATTGCGATTTAATTTGCGGTTCACCCCTGACAATCTGCTGCGTCATCGCGGCGCCAAGTACATGTCCCTCGCCCCCTTGCTGCACGAAAGCCACGACTGGCAGATTCGCCGGATCGGCTCCCGACCAAAGCGAAATGGCGAATGGAACAGTGATACTCTTCCCTTCTCAAGCTTGCCCACCTTTACCAGGTCTTTCACGACGGCTATGTTCGTCAATTTCTTTCCGTCGTTCTCGCCTGCGAGGACGTCGGTTTCGATTTGATTCAGCGCCACCGCTACCCAAACCTCGCCGTCGTGCCTTGCCTGGCTACCGTCAACAGCCAGCTTTCCGGTCAGCAGACGACCGGAGGTATCCGGCGCCAAAGCCACATCGGATAACTGCACTGGTACTGTCGCCGTTTGCGCGGCCTTCTCAAAGGTCTGCCTGATCTGCTGGGCCGGACTTGCGACATTGACCACCTCAGTGCCGTTCAGAATGACCTGCGGCGTATAGGCTTGTCCGAGCCCCAGAATCGCCTCGTATCCCTCCTGCCGAGCTGTGAAGCGGTCCGACGAGAACGGATCCTTCCATCCATCGTGATCCCAATAGGTAACATGCTCGCTCAGTACGATAATTTCGTTGCCCGGCATCGGCTGAGCGTGGTCCAGACGCTCCGCCCAGATATCGACGGGTGGACAACTGGAGCAGCCTTCGGATGTAAACAGCTCCAGGAGAATGGGCTTTGAACTATTGGGTGGTGCACCCGCCGCCTGCGCTGCCGATACCCCCGCAGTAAGCAGAAGGAGAACGTGGATCATGGTTCGCCTGCCCTTACTTCGGATCAACGGATTCATTGTGCTTACCCCACTGCCTCGATCGTTTGCTCAATTGAGCTCGTTCTCGAAAAACTATTGTGGCCCAATGGTTGTCAGCTGCCCATAACCAAATCCGTCGGCATTGGCATGACCAGTTGGCCGACGAAGACTGAGCAGACCCAACCCGCTGCCATCCCGAGCGTGATGGAGATTCGCAACGTGAGGCATATCTCACCCTTGGTTGATTCGACCGTTCAGCGCTTACCGAGAGGGGAGAGACATCGAGGGAGGCGCGTCCTGCGGAGCGCTACCCCACCTCGGGTTGGGCGCGGGTCCCATCGTCAACACCAGGCGGGCGCCATTCTCGATGTCGTGGTGGCTGAACCACGGCTTGTCCCACGGTTTGCCGTTGAGAGTCGCGGACTGGATATAGATGTTCTTTGCTGAGTTGTTGCGGGCGACGATGACCAAGTCTTTGCCCTTGCCCATATGGACGGTAGCTTCGTCAAAGACGGGGCTGCCCATGATGTAGTCGGGGCTCGAGGGGTCGACAGGATAAAAGCCAAGCGCGCTCATGACGTACCAGGAAGAAGTGGATCCCTGGTCGTCCATGCCGGGGAATGCATAGCCGTCGAGTCGCTGCCGTACATGAGGCGGAGGATCTCCGAGTAAGCTCCTGAGTCTTCCAGGGCTGGCCGCCCCAGTCGTAGTAGTAAGCCGCCTGCTGGTCCGGCTGATTTCCCTGAACGTACTGGCCGATGACCCCGGTGCAGTCGCGGCATATGCCTTTGGCCGTATAGGGCGTGGTGAAGAACTGGTCGAGCTTGGCATCGAACGCGTCGCGGCCGCCGAGCAGATTGATGAGCCCCTGAACGTCGTGAGGGACCAGCCACAACGTGGACCAGCGGAGGCTTCCTTCATCATGAAGTTGTAATAGGGTTCCCGCGGATCGAAGGGCGAGATCCATTCACCGTCAGCGGTGGGCCCCGGATGAAGCCAACGGAGGGGTCGAAGACGTTCCGGTAATTCTGCGAGCGATGAAGGAACATCTGCGCATCCTGGGTCTTGCCCAGCTTCTGCGTGAAGACGCCGAGGGCGTGATCGTCCCAGCTGTATTCGAGCGTGGTCGGGAGTTGGCTGAACCGCCTGCAGAGGAGGACTTCGATTGACGATGGGGATGAAGTCCGAGATCCAGTCCTGATGCATATATTCCGCGAGATACGTGCGGGGGCCATCCGGATCGATGGCGTTCTTGTATAGCCACGGGTAGACGCTGGCCCAGTCAAACTTCAGTCCGCGCTCCCAGTCGCCGAGATACATGAAGACGGCGTTGTCTCCATGGAAGGAGGGGGCATGTAGCCATTTTCCTGCGCGATGTCCAACTCCGATCGCAGAAGATGCTGAGCTTCACCCTCAGGTTCGAGCAGGGTAAGCAGAACGATTTGATTGCGTCCCGTATCCCAGAAGGGAACTACCCCGTACCGATCGAAGGCCGCCACGTGCTGCTGGTGGTCTTCATCTTCAAAAGTCTCGGCTTTGCGGGCGAGGAGTCGCGGGCTGGCAAAGGAGTGGTACAGGCAGGAGTAGAAGAGCATTCTTTTTTTCTCCGTTCCGCCTTTCACCTCAATCCGATTCAGCTTCTCGGCCCACAGATCCTGTGCGCGATGCAGAACGGCATCCAAGTCCGATCCAGGATCTTCCGAGGCCAGGCGCTGGCTCGCGGCCTCATAGCTGGGACCGGGCAGCAATCTTCACCAGAACCTGTTCGCCGGCGGATCTAAGAACGCAGGTATGCACCGCATAGTTGCCCGAGACCGCGTGCGCCCCCGGTTCGACCCATGCACTGAAGCCGAGAACGTCCCATCCGCCTGGGTTCTTTGGAAGAATTCCCCGAAAGGTGCCGGATGACTCAAAGGGATGGGAGAACTCCGCGACAAAGTACGTTCGGCCGTTGGCCGCATGGCCGCGAAGGTCTGATCGTCGACAATCTCCACGTCTCCGCCTCGTGGCCAAGATCGAGAAGAACGTGCGCTTTGTCGTACTGCGGAAAAGTAAAGCGAAACAGGCCGGTCCAGGTCGTGACCGTCATCTCCGCCCGCGTGTGAAAGTCATCCAGATAGACGCTGTAGTAGCCCGGGAGAGGACTTTTCCCGGCTCTTGTCGTACATAGAGCTGCTGCGCTGGGAGGCACGGTCCAGTTGCCCACGATGGGCATGATGGTTGGAGAGCCATGGCCTCCGGTGGAAAAACCAAAAATGCTGCGATTGGGATAAAAATATTGCGCGCGGACGCCTGCGGGATAGTTGAGATCAAGGTTTTCGTTGATGGGATCCAGCAGCGTGGATCTCGTGGGGCAGAACGGCTCCTGGCTCGGTAAACCCGGAATATAGCTGCTCCCCAGGCGGCGGTGCATTGCCGACCAGCTTCTGATCGTCGAGCGGCGCTGTTCCGACAAGTCCATTCGCATATTGCAGTGGCATCTTCGGCCTGTTTTGTGCGACAGCGCCGGACAGGCAGGCAGCACCGAGCAGAACGAACAGCCGGCAGGCGGTCCCTGGACGAATGAACATTCAACAACTCCTCGAACGACGATGCTCTCGTCTTGAAGAGAGCATCGGGTTCTGTTGATTGTGCGATGCAGATGATTTTCCGGTAGCCCGGGAGGGGCGCCACGCCAGTCACGCAGCGCCCCGCTCACGCAGCCGCCTAGAATTCCACCTTGCCCGAGAGCTGCAGAATGCGCGGGAAATTCTGCTGAGTGGGCCCGACGGTGCCGAAACCGCTCCAGCCCGAGGTGGTGCTGTAAGAGGGCGGTCCATCGCCCGGGTTGTTGTCGGGGCCGCCGAACAGAACCGAATTCAGCGCATTGAAGGCATCAAGACGCAGCTGCACGTTGAGGCTGTCGTGGATGGGCACCTCCTTCTGGAGAGAAACATCGAGGCTCGGAATGGTGGGATTGCGCAGCTTCGAGTCGGTTCCAAACAGGTTCATGAGCCCATACGTGGGAATGCCCTGCCAGCAGCTGAGATCTTGGTTGAGCCAGTGTCCCTGGCCAACCGAGGTGCCTTGCGGCGAACGGAAGCTCTGGTTACAGACGTGCCACCACCCTGTATTGAGCCCGACGGGCGTGCCGCTTTCCGCATTGAAGACCCCGCTTGCCGTCCAGTTGCCAATGATGGCGTTCACCGGACCGCGAGCGCCGGCTAACAGCTGACGGCCACGCCCAAACGGCAGGTCGTAGACGCTGGTCAGCGAGAAGACATGCGTACGGTCGCTCCCCGCGATCCAGTGAAATTGGAACGGATCCTGATAGGGCCATCCGTTCTCATAGCCATCGCCATTGATGGTTTTGGAATATGTGTAGGCGAGCTGGTAGCTGAGTCCCGGCCTGGGGCACCCGTGACTCGCTTGTTCAGCTTCACTTCCAGAGCGTCATACCAGTTCCGCCCAAGGCCAGCGTTGTATTCGCCGATGAGTCCGTTTCCGCCCGGCGAGCAATACTGCGACCCCGGATAGAGCAGAGCGATGGCTTGCACGGTCGTCGAGGTCCCGCACTGGCCGGGGCCCGACATGGCCGGAACGCCGTAGTAAGGATTGGGAACCTGCTGGTTCCAGACCGCCGGATTGGCCTGCGCCGCCTTCTGTTCCGCCAGCGTGGCAACGCCGTTCAGCCAGAGGCTGACGCGCAGACGGCTGGTGAAATTTCCCGCATAGCGCGCATCCAGAACCATGTTGCCCGGCAATTCCCGCTGGAACCCAAGGGAGACGATCTGCTCCATCGGAATTTTCCGGTTGGGAAAATCAACCTGAACGGTTCCGTTGCCGACGTCGGTCAGAAGGCCGAGGCTGTTGCCGGTGGGCTGGAGCAGACCGGAGGCAAACGGATTCCCGCTCAGGAAGTTCTGCGTGGGCGTATTGCCGCCGTCCGTAGACGATGTGTAGTTAGTCGTTTCCGCTTCGCCGATTGATGAGCCACCTTCAAGCCCGTAGGAGTACATGACTCCATAGCCTCCACGAATGACGGTTTTGGGATCGAGAGCGAAGGCAAAGCCGAAGCGAGGACCGACATCGGACCAGTCGGTATTGTAGGCGTCGCGCTGTTGACCGTTAGCGCCGGCGAATTCAATGCCGCCATAGACGGTGTCGAGCGATGCGGGATTGATGCCGGCAGCAGTCCACGCAGCATCATTGGCGCCGCTGGCCACGTTGGCCTGGTACACCGGGTCGCTGGTGAGGGGATTGACACAGGTTAAGCAGATACCGCGGTTGAGATGGTTGAAGCGCTCGCGCAAACCGCGCTGAACGTCGTAGCGAAGGCCGATATTCAGGGTCAGGCGATGCGAAACGCGCCAGTTGTCCTGGAAATAAACCGCATAGACCGGATACCCCTCCATGATGGGGGGAATCCAGTCAATACCGCCGCTTGAGGGATAGCCCAGATAAAAAGAGGCCAGAGCGGAACCGTTTGGCGTATTGGACGAACAGTTGTTCGAACTGCCGCCGCCAGCGACGTCGGGATAGCAGTTCTGGTTGTGCGGATCGTACTGGGTGAATCCGGAGTCGAAGCTGAACTGACCATTGGGATGGCCGCCGGAGTAGGGCCGGCCGCCATACTGGAATTCATCGATTTCCCCGCCGAACTCGAGATTGTGGGCGCCCGCCGTTTTGGTCAGATCCGCGTCGAGCGTGTAGTTGTTAGTCACGTCGGCGTTGTCCTGGTTGCCAAAGACGGTATGGTCGCCAGCGGGATTGTTGGCGATCAGGCCCGTCCCCCAGGGATCAGTGACGGAGAACTCCGGCAGGTATTTGTTGGCTGTGTAATCCGGCAGCGGCATGCCCAGTCCGATGGTCTTCGGATCGGTCTGAACCGAAAGATCGCCGTTCGGCGAGGCTTCGTAAAAGCGATCGAAGGAAATCTTGAAATCGCCTACCAGGTTCGGAGAGAAGACATGCGTCACGTCCTGGGTAGCGACCCAGTTCTGATGCAGGTAATTGATGTTTCCGTTCGCAGCAACCCCGGTCAGACCGTTTTGCGTGCGATTCTCGTTGCCTTTCCAGTAAAGGAAATAACTGTAGAGTTTCGTCTTGTCTGTCAGGTTGTAATCCACCCGCACCATGGGCTGGTTGTAGTCGTAGCGATCCGGCGTAATTCCGATATAGTTGTTACCCTTGGCCAGGTTGGCGGAGCCGGGGATATTGGGCAGCGGAATGTACTTGAGGACTGCCAGAGCCGTCTGGCTGAGTTGGCCGGCGGGCAGCGTGTTGTTGGGATAAGGCACCTGAGCGACGTGGTTGCTGTTGCACGTTGTTACCGGGCCGCCATCGAGGCAGTAAGCCGTGCCTGGCTGGAAGATCTGCACGCCATTGGGAAATTCCTGTGGGTCCATTTGCTGAATGAGATTGAAATTGACGCCGGCGTTGCCGTTGAATCCCGGTCGCAGGTAGGCTGGCGGAACGTTTTCCAGCGTGGTGCCGGCAAGCGCCTGTCGATAGCCTTCGAAGCCAAAGAAGAAGAACATCTTCTTCCGGATGACTGGTCCACCCGCCGTGATCCAGAACTGGTTCTGGATCTCTCCCTGGCGAGGCGTTCCGTCCAGGTTGTTCTGAAAGCTGTTGGCGTTCATGAACGCGCCCTCATAGGCATACCGCGCGGAACCGTGGTACTGATCGCCGCCGGCCTTAGTGACGACGTTCACCGTACCGCCGCTGGTTCTTCCATAGCGCGCGTCGTAGGTGGTGGTCATCACGTTCACTTCTTCAATCGCGTCCAGGTTGGGAGAGACGGTCCACTCACCCGGCGAGTGGTTGTCATAGCCGTACTGGCTGGTGATGTTGGTGCCGTTCAGCGTGAACTGATTGTTCCCGACAATCCCGCCGCCGAGCGTGTATTCGTTGGAGACATCCCAGCCGGTGGTGCCGTGGTATCCGCCCGTGCCAAACTGCTTCTGGGTGAACTGGCTGCCCGGGGTGGTTCCGATGAGCGTGTACGACTGGCCGCCATTCAGGGGAACGCTCTGCAGCTCCCGTGAACTGATCACGGTATTGTTTGAGGCCGTCGATGTCTCCAGTTCTGCCGGCGCCGTGTTCACGATCACCTTCTGCGCGACGGATCCGACTTCAAGCCGGAAATTCTGATTGAACGTGGTCGACGCCAGGAGGAGAACTTTGTCCTGCACCGCCGTCTTGAATCCGTCAGCGCTCGCGCTCACGGTATATGTGCCAGGCAGAACGTAAGGGATGTAGTACACGCCCTTATCGCTGGTCTTGCCGTTATAGCTGGTTCCGGAACTGACATTGATCGCGGTCACAGTGGCGCCGCGAACAAGAGCTCCGGAAGCGTCGGTCACCTGACCGGTTAAGGCAGCGCGGAATTCCTGCGCTTTGGCCTGCACAGCACACAGCACTGTGACAATCGCAAGCAGACAGAGCGCCTGCAAGGGGAGGGAGATGCGCATGTATTGCCTCCAAAGGGGGAATGAAGCAATTCGGAAACGCTGGCAATAATCCCGGTGTACAGCTCGAACAAAGGACTCAGCGGCTGATTCGGGGCACCGGTATGGAAACGTTTCCACGACCGCCCGCCATTCTCGTATGCTCCTGGCTGTGTTGTCAACTAAGATATTACTTTGTCGCTAATCTGGCGAATCGAAGCCCGTGTCGGTTCGCCGATCCAGCGCGAGGCTTTCGAAGCACCGATGCCATCCTTAAAATCGAACTTATGATGGTCTCAATTCGCTCTCGCTGGCCCCGGAAGGATGGCACCGCGTCTCATGCCGCGCAAACACATTGCTCTCCGGCCCGTCGTCTGGCTGTCGATTGCCCTCTTTTTCCCTGGGTTTGCTCGCATGGCATCTGCGGCGTCGGACAGCCCACGCGGTCATACGCGGGCCTGGTCGCGCGAGGCCAGAAAGGGCATTCAGACACTGCAGAAATGGTATATGCCCGCCACCGGCCTCTATGCCGCGCCCTCTGGTTGGTGGAACTCCGCCAACTCCATTACGGTTCTCGCGAATTACGCACACGTCACCGGCGACAATACCTGGAATTCAGTCATCGCGAACACGTTCACAGCCGCACAACGGACCCGTTCTAACTTCATCAACGACTACTTCGATGACGATTCCTGGTGGGCCCTGGCATGGATTGATGCCTATGACCTGACCCACAACCCTGCTTATCTCTCCATGGCAGAAACCATCTTTGCAAGGCTGGTTGCAGACGGATGGGATACGACTACCTGCGGCGGTGGCATGTGGTGGAGTTCAGCGAAGAAGTACAAGAACGCGATCGCGAATGAGCTGTTTCTTTCCATTGCGGCGCAACTGGCAAATCGAACGCAGGGAAGGCAGTCGGCGGATTACCTGGAGTGGGCATTGCGGGAATGGAACTGGTTCCGAGCCTCGGGCATGATCAACTCTGACGCCCTGATCAATGACGGCCTGGATTCGACTAACCCCACCGCCTGCGTCAACAACGGGAAAAACGCCTGGACCTATAATCAGGGCGTCGTTCTGGGAGGACTGGCGGAATTATCCCGGGCCGATCACAATCCCGCTCTCCTCGCGCAGGCGACAGCCATTGCCGATGCCGCTATTGCTCATCTGGCAACACCGGATGGCATCCTGAAGGAAACGACGGTTCACGGAGCCGACACTCCCCAGTTCAAGGGCATACTTCTGCGTAATCTGATGGGTCTCTGCGACGCCCTGCCCGCCTCGGACCCGCACCGGCAGCACTACAGGAGATTTGTAGAGGCTAACGCCAGCCGAATCTGGAGGCGTGATCGGGGGAAACATAACGAGTTCGGTGCGGTGTGGCAGGGCCCGTTCGACTCCGGCGATGCCACGAGACAGGCCTCGGCCCTCGATGCGCTGATTGCCGCAGCGTCGATTTGATAAACAACGAATGGGATGTGGCTTAGCGGGGGTTCCGCTCTCGTCGACCGCGGTCATCGCCAGGTCGCTCATCGCTACGAGGGTAATGATGTAGTCTCTTTTGGGGACCGTCTATGACATCCTGCATTCAGGTAGTGCCTTCATTTTCTCCGCAAGAGCCTTCGGAACACGATCGGCTGCTCGACGACATCGGATACATGACCTGCATGACCCTGGTTCTACTGGGGAATTATGCGCAGACCGGGCATCTCGGTGGACCGCTGGCCTACACACCGTACAACGTCGCGGCACATTTGGCCGGTCCTGAAAACGGCGGACTTCGTTACGATTACCGCCGGCCGAAGCATCCATACTCCGACAAATTCATGATGGCCGCGGGCCACTCTGTTCCCACGTGCTATGCGCTGTGGATGATCCTTGGCCAGGCCCTGTATCGCAGGTATCAGCAGACCGGGGATCCGCGGTATCGCGTCGACCCGCAGATCGCGATGCTTCCGATTGACGCACTGGGGTTCCGGCGCGGCGCGGGTGCACTGAAAACCCTGCTGCAGGAAACCGATTTGGAAGACCATCCGCTATTCGCGCAGGCCAGGGGCCGCGGCATCCGCGCGCTCTCAGGACATGCCGAAAGCACCGATTGCACCAATGACGTCAATGGCGGGCCCTCGGGTGTCGGCATCGCAACGGCCGCGGGCAAAGCGGCGTTTTGGGATATTGCGGGCGCAGGAGAGTCGCCGAAAGTGATCGCGCTGGAAGGCGAATTTGCGCTCACCGAAGGTCACGCGCAGGAACTGAAGACGCAGGCGCTGGCATTGCAGGTGGGGAAGCGTTTGCGGGTGATGGTTTCCTACAACAACGCGGGTATCGACGATTGCCTTTTAGGTGGCGTGATGCGCTGCAGGCTACGACTGCTACGATCTCGTGAATCAATGGGCGTCGTATGGATGGAACGTCTTTACCCTGTCGAACGGAAACGACTACGGCGAAGTGGTGGCGGCGCTGAAAGCCATGGATGGCGTAGACCCGCACGATCGCCGTCCCATCGTGGCGATCGGCAGAACAATTAAGGGCTACTGGCCGGGGGCCGTCGAAGCACAGATTCCCGGTTACGGCGCTCAACTGGTGAGCTATGCAAGTCACCCGTATGCACTGAAAATGAATTCCGAATATTTTGTCGCGCTGGCGCAGACGTTCGAGAAGCATTACGGCGTGGAGTTTGAGGGAATCCGCAAGGGCCCGGTCAGCGACAATCGCGAGCGATTGATCCAGTTCAAGACGAACATCGATGTGGTGATGTCGCTGCTGGACCGCAATGGACTGGGCGATCGCCTGGCTGATCGACTGCGTCGAAATCGGCGATACTGTGCCCGACGATCTGAAGTTGCGTATCGCAGCCTCGCGCGATCCGTTTCTCGACGATCGGCTGCGCGTCGCGGAGCTGCCGGAAGAACCGCAAAAGGTGACGGTTCGCAATGCGATTTCCGGCGCGGAGAAGCAGGTGAACATCGCCCTGTTCAAAAAGCCGGGCGAGATAGCCGGAGCGCGGCGGGCGATTTCCGAAATCGTTAAGTGGATGAATTACGTCACGGAAGGACGATTCTTCACGTTGGCCGCCGACCTGTCGGAGTCAATTAACGTGGAGCACGGCAGTTTGTGGGGACACTACGACCCGGTCACCAACCCCATGGGTACACGCATTAAGGCGGCCATTCAGGAAGCGGGTAATGTTGCCACCGCTATCGGGCTGGTGAGTCAAAGCGCTTCCCTCGATCCGGAAAAATTCGCCGGTGTATGGGCTTTGAGCGGCACCTACGGAGCATTCACTCCGCTGATGTACACACCGGCGCGAGTGTGGAGTCAGCAGAACCAGGACAGCAAATTTCGCGTCGGCGTGCTGCATATTCTCACCGCGCACTCCGGTCCTGAAACCGCGGCCGACGCGCGGACGCACTTCGGCATCTTCGCGCCACAGGTTTGGAAGCTGTTTCCCCGCGGCCAGGTGATCAATCTGAGCTTCTGGGATTACAACGATGTCGGCGCCCGGATACTTCGCGGCGGCGGAAATCGCGGCTCGCGATCCGCACGTAGGCATCATCACGCTGGAGGTTGCGCGCCCCGATTTCGCGGTAGCGGACCGCAACCGGTTCGCCGATTCCGATCTACGCGCTGCGGCAAAAGGCCTGTATGTCATTCGCGATTTCGCGCCTGGCCGGCCGCGGCATGGCTACGTCATCGCGCAGGGGTCAAGCTCGACAGTGAATCTGCTGAAAGTGCTGCCGCGACTCGACGCAGCTGGCGTGAACGTAAAGGTGATCTCTACGATCAGCGAGGAGTTATTCGATCGCCAGCCGCAGGCGTATCGCGATTCTGTGCTGCCGCCCGAGGCTCGCTACGATTTGATGGTGGTATCAACTGGGACACGGCGGATGTGGCCGCTGCGTAACCTCGGTCCGCTGACAGATGAGTACTCACTCACCTCCGACTTTGACAATTGCTGGAGAAGCGGCGGTCTCGAGGCGGAAGTGATCGCGGAAGCGCATCTTGACCCCGAGACGATTTTCGCCGGCGTGCAGCGATTCGCCAACGAACGCGAGCGCCGCATCGGCGACCAGCGCAGGATGCTCGGATAGTCGGAATCCATTGAAGAGGCATTGGGTCGAGAAGAGAGCCTCTGCGTTCTCCGCAGGCATGGTTATGTATGCTTGCTGACCCACTGCTCGATGCGCTCGAGCGCCTTCGAGATATTTTCAGGGGAATTGGCCACGCTGAAACGCAGGTAGCCTTCGCCGAATTTCCCGAATGCCGTGCCCGACAGGCAGGCGACACCCGCTTCCTCCAGAAGCCTGCTGGCCAGATCCTGCGATTTTCGACCGGTCCCTTCGATATTGGGAAAAACGTAGAACGCGCCTTTTGGTCGCAGGCACCGAAATCCACGGATGCTGTTGAGCCCGTCCACCATCAGGTCACGCCGCTCGCGGAAGGCCGTGCACATACGTGTGACTGACGACTGATCCCCGGTGAGGGCCGCAACTCCAGCCATCTGGGTAAAGCTCGCGGTGCAGGAGTTCGAATTGGTCATCAGGCGCGCTATCTGCGCAGCCAGATCCGGTCGCATCACCCCGTAACCGAGGCGCCAGCCGGTCATGGCGTAGGTCTTCGAGAAGCCGTCCAGCAGGATGGTGCGGTCGCGAAAGTCTGGAATGGAGAGCGGCGAGAAGTGGCTGCCTTCGAAAATCAGCCGGCTATAAATCTCATCCGAGAGCAGCATGATATTGGCGTCGCCAATCGCGGCTGTTATATCGCGAATATCCTGCTCGGTCAGTACGCCGCCCGTCGGATTCGCCGGAGAGTTGAGAATGATGAGGCGAGTACGTGGTGTGATCTTCGCGGTCAGCTCGTTGACGTCGAGGCGGAAGTCTCGCTCCTCGCGCAGCGGGAGGGGAACGGGAACGCCGCCTACAAACTCGATCATCGATTCGTAGATCGGAAATCCGGGATTGGGATAAATTACCTCATCTCCATCCCCAACGAGGGCCAGGATGGTGAAGAAGAGGATCGGCTTGCCGCCGGGAACAACCACGACTTCCTCAGGGCTGACGGATACACCACGCGTGCGGCCAACCTCGCTGGCGATCGCTTCGCGCAGAGCCGGCAGACCTGCGGAAGGCCCATAGTGATCCAGCCGCTGCGCAGCGCGTCGATCCCGGCCTCAATGACGTTCTCCGGCGTGTCGAAGTCCGGCTCGCCGATCTCCAGATGGATGATGTCGCGCCCTTTGGCTTCAAGAGCTCGAGCGCGTACCAGAACCTCGAAAGCAGTCTCCGTTCCGAGCCTCTGCATACGGTCAGCCAGGCGGAGGGAAAACGGGAAGTGTCACTGGAGCCTTGGAAATCGCGAGTCGCGATTGTCATGGTGCGTCACATCCTGTGCGCAGGAGAATTGGGCACCCGCGGCCCCAGGAGTGAACTGGAGCGCCGATGGCCCCACGTAAGACTACCAGAGACAGGTTGTACCGGGCGGTGACGCGCTTGCCGATATCTGTCTCCAGCAAACTATTCACCAGGATGGTAAGTGCGCTCGATGTGGCCTTTCAGGTCGTCGGGGTAGTAGTAGACCGTGCGAAGGTTGCCGTCGGCGTAGCGCTGGGCTTCGTCGTTGAAATGTGGCGAAGCGGGATGGCCGCTCTCACCACCGCAGGTAACGGCCCGGGCGCGGACGCGGGCCCCGAATTCAACCGCGGCGACAAAGCTATTGCCGGTCGTACCGTACCATTTCTTCGTTCCGGAAAACGGCCGGGCGCCGAAGCTGGCCAGCGAACCCCACATCGACGAGGTGAAGGGAACCGGGATGCTGGGCAGAGCATCGCTGAAAGGCTGCACAATATCGCCATTCACGCGCTGATAGCGGTTGATTTCGCCCCACGGCGTTTGCCAGGTTCCGAAGTCCGCGGTGAGCCGCGCACTGGCGCGATCGAGCGCAGCGAGCATGTCCGCCGGAGTCGCATGCCCGACTACCCAGTCCTGCAGCATCTGATCGCCGCGGTTGGCGTGCATCGCAGGCCGGCTCACCTCCTGGCCCCAGAAGACGGCAAGCGACGTGGCCACTGAATCCTTGCCCCAGCGAAGATTCCAGTTACGCAACACGTCGACTTGCGGGCCCAGCTTTGCCTTTAGTGGATCTGTCGCCGGCAGACTGTCCCAGTCACGAACCAGGGCCGGAATTGTTGACGCAAACCAGGGAAGATAGCTGTCGTAGGCGGCGGCGATCAGGCCGTCGAGTGTGAAGTCTTTCTTGTTGCTGAGCAGGCGGACTGCATGCAGCCCGCGGGCGGACTCGGTACCCTGTTCCACATAAGCGGGGTAATCGGCGCGCTTAGGCGAGTCCGAACCGGCGGCGGACCACGGCCAATTGTTTGAGTTGTAGATCCAGCCAGAGTGCGGATTGAGCAGATGAGGCGTCTCTTCTACTGTGAGCAGTCCATGGTATTCGGTTGCCGGGTCGCTGCCGTCGACGGGCTTGGTCCAGTCGAAGTGGGTGTCGCGGCGCGGAATGTAGTTGCCCTGGAAGTACGCGATGTCGCCGTCGGCATCGGCAAAGATAGTGTTGTTCGATGAATTGGCGTAGAGCAGCATGGTCTGGTACCAGGACTTGTAATCATGGGTCTTGGTGCGCAGATATGATTGCTCGAGCGCCTCGATGGGCCGCTGCATGAGGCGGATGGCGACCCACCGCGTCTGCCCGTTCACCACTTGCGTGCGGACAATGGGGCCGTGCTGCGTGTAATACACCGTGAAACTCTTCCGCTCCATCCCCGACGGAGTCTTGTAGAGGATGGTGATGACGCGCGAACGTACCGGCCGCTCCTCTGTGCCGAATTTGTAGAGCCATTTGCCGCTTTCCCTGGATACGGATTCAAGGTATTCGTCGATGGCATCAACGCCTGAGGATGTGTGCATCCAGCCAATGCGGCCGTTAAAGCCCTGGTAAACGAAGAACTGGCCCCAGGTGACGGCTCCGTAGGCATCGAGGCCCTCGTCGGAACTCATTTGCAGCTCGGAGCGAAAGAAAAAGGAGGTATGCGGGTTGATGAGCAACAGAGCGTGATGGTCGACCGTATTTGAGGGCGCGATAGCGATGCCGTTCGAACCCGTGGGCTCAGCAAAGGTGGTTGCATTGTCGACGTTCTGCGCATACTGTGGGCCGCCCGCGCTGGCAAGAGAAGCCGACGCCGCGCTGCCGTAAAAAGCCGCCAGCGCATCCGGACGGATGCGCTCGATGTCACCGCCAATCGAGCCCTCTGTGAATGAGAGGGCCATCCACGGCTCAAAGTGGTTGATCACGCGGGGATGTACATTGGGGTGTTTATAGAGGTAAAAGTTGAGGCCGTCGGCAAAGGCATTCATCAGAGATTGCAGCCATGCGGGACTCTGGGCATATTTCTGCTTCAGGTCGGCGGGATCCATGAAGAGCTGCTGACGCAGGTCGACGTAGATGCGCTGCGCACCCTCGGCTTCTGAGAGCCAGCCGAGCGAGTTGAGATAGTTGGTCTCGACGCGGTTGAAGTCGTCCTCCGCCTGCGTGTATTCCATGCCAAAAACCGCATCGGCATCGGTGCGGCCGTGCACGTGCGCAATGCCCCAATCATCCCGCACGATGGTGACGGTCGCGGCGTAGCGTTGCCAGCGGGCGAGTTCCTGTGCAGTGGGTTGATACGCGCTTTGCGCCTGGGCCAGGGCGCATGACAGAGCGGCAACGCAAACAGCGGCTTGAACGATTCGCATGGGACTCCGGAGTGCAAGGTTGGCTCCCATCTTAATCACGCGCGGCAGAATTGATGAAACCTACGACCGAAACAGCGACGCCCGCGTCTTCAAGAATGAGGTTGACGCCGGACCCTGAGAAGGTCCTGGGTGCCTGAAGCCAGGATGCGTGCTGGGGAGACCCGAGGGCAGCGGAGGCGGCTCTCCGCCTGCCCATCGCAGTAAAATTCGGATCGACTAGAATTCGAGCCGCGCGGCAAATTGCGCGAGGCGGTAGTTCGTCAACAGTGCCGTCGCTTGTCCGAAGGACTGCGGATTGTCGAGCGTTGCGCTGATGGACTGCGGGTCGAAGCGCACGCTGTTGGTGATGTTGAACATGTCCCAGCGAAGGATCAGCTTTGTCTTCTCGGTGAAGCCGATCGTCTTGTTGACTCCCTCATCCCAGTCAAAGTAGCCGTCGCCGCGAAGAGGGTTGCGGCTGCCGGACTGGCCAGGCAATGCGTGTCCGAAGTCGGCGAAGACGCCAGACGGATTGGCAAAGCGCTGGGCGAGCTTGCCGCGGGCGCCGTCTCGGGAGGAAACAGGAGCTTCCTGTTCGGCGTATCCCTGGATATCCCAGTTCGTGGGATAGTAGGCGCCGTTGTTCATCTCGAAGGGAAATCCAGTGGTCCACCGCACGATGCCGGTGGTCTGCCATCCGCCAACGACGAGATTAGCGAAATGGCCTGCATGCGGGAAAACCTTCTTACCGGCGCCAAAGGGCAGATCCCAGACGAAGTTGGAGTTGATCTGGTGCCGCACATCATAGTCTGAAGGCCCATAGAGCTGGTTCGGAATGTAGGTGTTCATGATCTGCGCGTAATTGGTGCTGGCCGAGTTTCCGAG
The DNA here is from genome assembly GCA_963702295.1 of uncultured Acidobacteriaceae bacterium. Taxonomy (GTDB): domain Bacteria; phylum Acidobacteriota; class Terriglobia; order Terriglobales; family Acidobacteriaceae; genus Palsa-343. The sequence continues at coordinate 24,909 of CAVPCE010000149.1, forward strand.
GCGCTCTGCCTGCGACGTTATGTCGAGAGATTTGGAGAAGGTGTAGTTAAAGTCGGCCTGCATTCCGCCGAAGTGCTGGCGGTAGACAGCTTCGAAGCCGTTGAAATTTGAGTAGCCGATGGAGCGCCACGCATAGAGTGCCGAATACTGGTCGTGATAGTAACGAAAGGCGGGATAATTGACGCCCGCGCCGATGTTGCTGTTGGGCAGGGAACCCGGCATATCCAGCTGGTAGAGGGCATAGGTTTCGTTATAGATATTGGCGAGGTAGAGTGCGTAAACGTTCTGGGTGGCGCTAAGCAGGCCCGTACCCGAGGCCGATGTCCTGATTGTCAAGCCCTGCGAACTCCTGCTCCCAATAGGGATCATTGGAAACCGAGGTGGGGGAGACATTGGCGCGCGCCATCCTGGCCAGTTTGGCCGCAGCTGCGAAATACGATTGTCCGCCGACGGTCAGGTTGATGGGCATGGCCACATCTTCCTGAGCGAGCTGACGGTGCCCGTAGCGCCCTACCCAGGAAAGTTCGATGGAGGAGCCGTTGTGGAGACCGCGGGTGATGGAGAAATCAAACAGATGAGAATAGGGCGTCTTCATCGCTGAGTCGAGACCCCAGCTGATGGCGAAGCTCCCGTCGCCGCTGGCGGCGGGAACCGCAGGAAAACCACCGGCCGGAGCGGAGGGAAGCAGCGCTTGCGGCACGGCGCCGAGCGCAGTAAAGCGAGGCGCGGATTCAATAGGCTCGGAGCCCGGCGCGTTGGAGAGGTGAGAAGAAAGACCGTAGGAGCCCGTGGTGTCGAAGTTCTGTACCGCGGCCGCGCCGAAGTGATCGAAGACCAGCGAATAACCGGCGCGAATGCTGCTCTGCTGGTTGCCGAAGACCTTGTTCCAGAATCCGGTTGACGAATCGGGTGAGAAAGCAAAGGCGAGGCGCGGTCCCACGTCGTTCTTGTCCGGGGTCCAGAAGTCGGGAGCGTGGTTGTAGCGTCCGTTCAGATTGAAGGCGAGTTCGCCGGCGTCATTCGCCGCCCCGCCGGCTGATTGAGCGACGCTGGCATCCAGATACCTGGACAGGGAGAACGGCGCGCAGACGGTTCCGACAAAGTGGCAGGTTCCCACCTGCGTGCCGCTGGTCTCAGCCGGCGCCTGGAGATAGGAGTACCGCAGACCGTAGGTAATGGTCAGGGTATGAGTGGCGCGCCAGGTGTCCTGACCGTAGAACTCATATTCATTCCAGCGGTAGTCGCGCTTAATAGGAGCACCGAGTCGCAAGGGTGGCCCCGGTCTTGGTGTAGTTGTAGACGGCGTCCCCTTCGGTGATGGTGCCCACAACGTCATCAGAGCGGCGTTGTATTCATTGCCGTAATTGGCGAAGTCGACGGCAGGGTAGCCGTAGACCTCCGGATCAAAGGGGCCATAGCTGTTGGCGATGGTGGAGCTGCTGCGTCAGCCAGCCCTGGTTCATCTGGCCGTCGGGATACGACTTGGCATTGCTGGTACGCTGGTCGTCGATGAGGCGAATGTCGGTGCCGAATGCAGATCGTGGTTATGCCGGTCCAGGAGAAGTCGTCGACGATTTCTGACCGGAATGATGAATGAGGTCGAGTAATCGCGTGAAGCCTGTGGCTGGGCCACTTCGGCGAAATAGACGATGGGCTGGTTGCGAGATCCGGCCGAATTCACACCCTCGCGGGTCAAGCCATACCGAGGTCATTGACCAGGGCCGGGCTGATCACCGCCGTGTAGCCGGCCGCAAAGCCCTTGTTGTTGGTGAGCGTCGAGGTTGAGGGCGGCTCGCCCGGGAAAGGCGGGCGCGAGTGGGCTCGTCGTCGTTCTGCAGATTGCCGCGCCAGAAAAGCGTGTGCTTGCCATTGGAGCCGCGTTCCAGTCGATGCGCGCAATGTAGGTGTTGTACTGCGAGCGAGGGTGTACGGGAAAGCGGTAGCCGATCGGTGTTGAGTCCGTCGCCCTGGGTCGGATCGTTGCCCTGCGGGTAGCTGTTCAGGACCTGCAGCATGGCGGCATCATTGCCGATGCCCTGCGGGTCCATGCCCTGGATGTCGGCAGGGGTAAGGTGTAGACGGAATCGCCGCCGCTGCTGTTCTGCATATTCATACTGCAGATTGCCGGCGCGGTAACTGGCGGTGGGCACAGTGCCCGCATTGACGCTGATTCCCTGGTAGTCGCGGCGGCCCTCGTAGTTCATGAAACAGGAAGAGCCGGTCCTTGATTGCCGGACCGCCCACCGCTGCGCCAAAGATATTGCGGACCAGCTTGCCGGGCGATTGGGCAGGCCTGCGGCAAGCTCCTGTTGCTTGTTGAAGAAATCGTTGGCTTCAAGAAGATTGGAGCGGTTGTATTCATAGACTGCGCCGTGAACTGGCGTTCGAACCGCTGCGCGTGACCAGGGCCACCTGCGCGCCAGAGGAGCGGCCTTCCTCGCGCGTTGGGGTTGCTGGTGGTCACGCGAAACTCCGCGACTGAATCCTGTGTGGAACGCAGCACGCTGGTGAAAGCGTAGCCATTGTTGATGTCGTTGACGTCGACGCCGTCGAGGGTGATGTTCGACTGATCGCTGCGGCCGCCGTTGACCGCGCCCGCTGCGCGAATCGGTGGGATTGTTGCCGACACCCTGGGTGCCGTGACATCGTCGGAGCGGCCCAGGAACGTGACCCCCGGCTGCAGGCTCAGCAGGTCGGGCACATTGCGCTGATCCAGCGGCAACGATTCCACCTGGTGACTGTCGAAGGCGTTGCCCAGAGTGGCGTCGGTGGTATTGAGCAGAAGTTCCGCACTGGAATTAACGGTCACCTGCTGGGTCACGGTGGCCGGTTGCAGCTGGATATTCGCCGTGGCCGGCTGGCTGACCAGCAGATCCAGATTGGAGTGTTCGGCGGTGGCAAATTGGGGGGCGGAAACAGTCAGGGTGTACCGACCCGGCTCAAGTTGGGAAAACTGAAATTGGCCGCTGCTGTCGGTCGTGATCTGGCGAACGGCGCCGGTGTCCTGAAAAGTCACTTTCACAGTCGCGCCCGGAACGACGGCGCCGCTGCTGTCCGTCACGCGACCGTTGAGCGATGTAGTTGCCTGCGCCAGCAGAAGACCTGATGCAGCAGAGAGGAACAGGGACAGAATGAGAAACGGGCGAAGGATCCGGGAAAAGTTCACGGGTAGGCTCCAGAAGATAGAAAGGTCTGCAAAACTCCAGGCCCTCCTATTGAAGGTTGCTGCAGCTCAGGTGCTTTTCAGCCGCACAGGCGACGGGGCGCTGCGCCGCATCCGGGGAACTTCAGGGAGCGATTTCGCAGAAGTGTAACACACTCATTCGGGACCGTAATCGGCCTCTCGCTCGTGGAGTGACTGATGCTGTTGCGGAAGGGAAGCTCTTCCGGGATGCCGGTCAGCTTCAGATGCGAATCTATTTGACGGCGGGGATATCTGCGCGGCTACGTTCGCGGCATTGAGGAGAGGGGTGGTGTTCCGCTACAGAAGCAGAGTTGGGAAAGACTGATCCGCGTGTGGAACGAGCGGCGCGTCAGGCGATTTCCTGTTCCTCACCACCGACAAGCTCGAGATCTGCCCCGCGCACCAGCTTTTCTTCAGGGGCGGGAGCTGGATCGAGTACGACCACATAGACATCATCGAGAGACGTAAGCTTTTTCGCGACTCGACCGGTGAGTGGCTGATTTTTCACCCGAACCTGCTGTCCTTCTTTGAATGTCATACTCAAGAAGGCTAGAGCGTCCGGGAGCAGTTCCATATCCCCAAAATGGGGGAGTTGCTGACATGAAAACGGCACATTGCATGGGATAACCGGCACACATATTGGCACTTATGTAACTTGCCCAAAGGTTACGGGAAGGGTAACCCGTGTGTTGCTGAGGATGCGGGTTCTATGCCAGGCGGCCGCGGATCAGGCAATTGCGCGTAGAGGCTCGCGCTGGTTCTCCAGATACGAGCAGAACCGCTCACACCACCGAAAGACATTCTCGTTCCTCACACGGCGGCGGAGCTTGCGCATGCGTACGAGCCGCTCGCGAGCATCCATGGAGCAAGCCTGCTGGATGGCGTCGGCGACACACTGAATGTCGTAAGGGTTCACCAGGATGGCGCCGTTTCCCAGCTGGGCGGCGGCCCCCGCAAATTCGCTCAGGATCAGCACGCCCTGTTCGCCTTCCTGTGCTGCACAGAACTCCTTGGCGACCAGGTTCATGCCATCCTTGAGCGGCGTGATCAGGGCGATGTCGGCTGCGCGGTAAAGAGCGACCAACTCCGGACGTTCCACAGAGCGGTGGATGTAATGCACGGGCATCCATCCAGGATCGCCGTATTGTCCATTGATCTGGCTGACAAGTGTCTCGATTTCGAGTTTCAACTCGCGATATCTGGGAATGTTTTCTCGACTGGGAACCACGATCTGCACCAGGCTCAGCTGGCGTCGCACTTCCGGGGAAGAGCTCATTAAATGACGAAGGGCCTTGAGTCGATCGGGAACCCCTTTGGTGTAATCAAGGCGATCAACCCCAAGGACAATCGAGCGGCCGTGCATGTCCCGTCGAATTTGCGAAGCGCGTTCCACGATTTCGGGCTGCGCCGCATGGTGCGCAAACTCGTCGTAGTCGATGCCGATGGGGAACGTCCGTATCACGGTGGAATGGTCTCCGGCGTTCACCCGCACCTGCTCATCCTCACGATGCATTTCGACGTCGGGCAGGAAGTGTCGCACGCAGCCGAGGAAATTCCGCTGATCCCGCAGGGTCTGAAAACCGACCGCGTCGTAGGCAAACAGGGCGCGCAGGATCTGACTGCGCCAGGGGAGTTTCTCAAAAATGTCGAGCGGGGGGAACGGAATGTGGAGAAAGAAGCCGAGCCGGGAATGAACGCGGCGTTCGCGCAGAAAGTCGCCACCAGCATAAGGTGATAATCGTGGACCCAGACGAGAGAGTCGCGATGGCTGACACGCACGACTGCGTCGGCGAATTTGCGGTTCACGTGTACATAGGCTTTCCAGTATGTGGGATCGAAGTTGCAACGGGACTGCAGATCGTGAAAAAGCGGCCATACGATTTCGTTGGAAAAACCGGCGTAAAACCCCTTGCGCTCGGATGCGGTGAGGGAAACGGGAACCAGTTGAACCTGCGATTCCGAGTGCTCCTTCTCGAGCAGGCGCTGAACCTGGTCTTCAGGTCCGTCGCCTGGCCAGCCGATCCAGTAGCCCTTTCTCGTTTTGAGGACAGGACGCAGGGCCGTCACCAGACCTCCGGAGCTGGGCTTCAATACCGGCCCGTGAGGCCCCATTTCCGTGGTGATGGGGAGGCGATTGGAGACGAGGATCATGTCGCCGGCAGACTTCATGAAGCTCCCCCGCAGCGATTTCCCCACTCGATCAGGAATGCCAATAACTGTCCCGGGGGACGGATCCACAACTGCGCGCTGGTCGGGCGCCAGTCAGAGCGGACAAGGATGGTGAGAGCGTCTGTGTCGCGCAAAGCAAGGAATGCGTCTTCGTCCGTCGTGTCGTCGCCGAGGAACGCAAATGGTGTTCCCGGCGCCAGCTCCGCCAGGAGGGTGCGCACAGCGGTGCCTTTGTTCGGTTCGAGAGGACGCAGCTCCAGGCCCCCATCGAACTGCAGAAGGGACATTCCACAGCGCTCGGCGATGGGCGTAAAGGCTGCGTGCACCGCGGGGCCAAGAATGGCGAGTTGTTCCGCAGGAAGTCCCCGCCAATGCACTGCAATGCTGCCGGTCTTGCATTCGGAGAATCGGAGGTAATCGCGATCTTTGAGCCATGCAGTGGCTTCCGCCAGACCCTGCTCGTCCGATTGGCGAATCGGCGCCATTTTCGTATGGCCATCGGGGAAGAGGCGCTGGCGGCCGTGGACTCCCCAGATTTCCGGCGCCGGGTGAATTCCGAGGAGGTCGCGGACTTCTTCGGCCTGCCTCCCGCTGATGAGGACAATGCGCGTTTGCCGGCTCTCCAGGATCTTCTGGATGGCTTCGCGCACCCCGGGCCACGGGACCGCGGCATTGCGATCGATGTGGAAGGGGGCAAGAGTGCCGTCGTAGTCGAGGGCTAGAGCCGACGCGGGGTGCGCGGTTAGCTGATCAAAAAAACTCCGTAGCTGGAGGGGCGTCGGAGAAGCCGAGGGGACTGACTGTCCCGAACCGGGGAGAGCTGAGACAGCACGAAGCGTTTCAGGATAGGGGGCTCTGCTCATGCCGCGTCGATCAGAAGGAATTAATACCGCACTCCCAGAGTACCGCGCGCACAGGGCGATTGCGCTAACTGGGAACCCGAGTGAATAAAGAGATGCGTCGGGAGTGCCGACAGATGCTCAGTTAAAGCTTTCATTAGAAGAGATAAATGACGGAAAAAGCGACACCTAAGCATCGGTATGGACATCGGACGCCATGGAGACTAATCGATAGTGGGCTCAGTCAACGTTCCCGGCGGAGGAGTTCGCAGGCGATCGCGGCCTGACCAAGGGAGATTCCGCCGTCGTTGGCGGGCACTTCCCGCTGGAAGAAGACCTCGAAGCCCGCCTCTCGCAGCGACTGGAGACAGCCGGTGAGGAGAAGCGCATTTTGGAAACAGCCGCCGCTGAGGCATACGCGAGTGAGGTTCAGTTCGTCGCGCATGCGGCGGCAGACGGCCGTCACAATCGCGATCAGCGTCGTGTGGAATCGGGCGGCAATGCGCGAGTTGGGTATCTCTCGTCTCAGTTCAGAAACCATCTCGCGGATCATTGGCCGCAAATCGACCTCCACTGGTGCGGCGCCGGTGAACGCAAATTCATACGGTTTCTCTGAAAGCGAATGATCGGAAGTCGCTTCGAGCATCATGGCGGCCTGTCCTTCGAATGAGACGGTGTGGCGCAGACCGATGAGTGACGCAACCGCGTCAAACAGGCGCCCAGCGGAGGAAGTGGGAATGGTATTCAGGCGGCGGTGGAGCATGCTGTCGACGATCCGGATCCTGTGGGCAGAGGCCATTGCGGTCCAGCGTGCATCGGCAGGCATGGAGCCATCAAAGGCGTCGAGCAGATAGCTGCGGGCAATACGCCACGGCTCGCGTATGCCGGAATCTCCACCCACCAGCAGAACCGGGCGAAGCCGAGCATGCCGATTGAACCCGGTGTAGTCAGCGGCGAGAAACTCGCCGCCCCAGATGGTTCCGTCGGTACCGAAGCCAGTGCCATCCCAGGCAACACCAATCACCTGACCGTCGAGCTGGTGCTCGGCCATGCAGCTGGCGATGTGGGCATGGTGGTGTTGAACCCCGATGCGTCGGAGATCCGGTTGCTGGAGCGCGAATTGAGTGCTGAGGTAGCCGGGGTGCAGGTCATAGGAAATCGCCGTCGGGGTGACGTGAAAGAGACGACGCATGCGTTCAAGCGTCTCCTGAAAGAATTGCAGAGTTTCGTAGTTCTCCAGATCGCCCAGGTGTTGGCTGGGGAGCGCAAAGCCGGCACGGGTGAGACAGAGCGTGTTCTTCAGCTGCGCACCACAAGCCAGGACCTCTGCCTCTCCGCGGCCCAGCCATACGGGACGCGGCGCATAGCCGCGGGCGCGCCGCAGGAGCATGGGTGTCCGGCGACCACGCGACGACCGAATCGTCGACTCGCGTATGAATGCGGCGATTGTGATGGACGAAGACGTCAGCGATTCCGGCAAGCTGTTCCTCGGCTACCGCGTTCTCAATGACGATGGGCTCTTCGCTGACATTGCCGCTGGTCATGACGAGAGCGGCGTCGGCCTGCCAGCGCTCGCGAAGAATCCTAAAGAGAACATCGTGCATCGGCGTGCAGGGCAGCATGACGCCGGTCGCAGGATTGCCGGGAGAGACGCTGTGGGCCAGATCGGCATCAGGTCGCCGCCGCAGCAGCACGATCGGCCGTTCGGGGCTGTCCAGGGCTGCACGTTCGGTAGCCGAGACGAAGCAGAGGGCGTCGGCAACGTCGGCGTCCGCGACCATAATGGCGAAAGGCTTTTCGCTGCGACGCTTGCGACGGCGCAGCTCGTCGACCGCGGAGGCCTGACGAGCATCACAGGCCAGCTGGTAGCCTCCGAGGCCTTTCCAGGCCACGATGCCGCCAGCCTGCAGTCGATCCGCCACATATTCGACAATGGCGCGCGTGGAGGTCGGTAAGAGTACATGGCCGGAGTCCCGGGCAAGCTGAAGGTGCGGGCCACAAACGGGACAGGCGTTAGGCTGAGCGTGGAAACGTCGGTCAACGGGACTTTGGTATTCGCGGCGGCAGTCGGCGCACATCGCGAATTCGGCCATAGTGGTCACCGGCCGGTCGTAGGGAACATCGAGGATGATGCTGTAACGTGGGCCGCAATTCGTGCAATTGGTGAAGGGGTAATCGTAGCGGCGGTTGGCGGGATCGCGCGTATCCGCGAGACAGGCATCGCAGACGCAGATGTCCGGTGGGACCAGAGCGAAGGCGGACTCGCCGCCGCCACTCTCATGGATGGAAAAGCCCGATTCGCCAACAGTGGGAATCTCGGAGCGCTGAATCTGGGCAATGCGCACCAGGGGCGGCGCTTCCGCCGGCAAAGCCGCGATAAAGGCGTCCACCGTCGCAGGGTCGCCCTCAATCTCGACGAACACTCCGCGCGGAGAGTTCAGCACGAATCCTGCCAGCCCATGGCGGCGCGCCAGGTTGTAGACGTAAGGACGAAAGCCCACACCCTGGACGACGCCGCGAACCTGTAACTGCAGTCGGATCTTTTGCGTGTCGGGAGTCGCCGGAGATCCTGGAGCCATTGGACCCATTATGGAGCAGGCGATCCCGGCGTGCCGCCGCCCCTCAGGCCTGCTGGACGAATTCAAGCTCGAGCGTGATGGCGACCTGTTCGCCTACCAGAACGCCGCCGGTTTCCAGAGCGGCGTTGAACGTGAGACCGAAATCGCGGCGATCGATCTTTGTAGTGGCTGAAACGCCGATGCGCGTGTTGCCCCAGGGATCCTTCGTGGGAGGCGTCGGACCTTCAACGGCAAATTCAACTTCGCGGGTTTCGCCGTGAATGGTCAGCGGACCAGCGACAACCAGGGTTCCGTCGGCTCGGCGAGTGACGCGGGAAGACCGGAAGGTCAGGGCGGGGAACTTCTCGGCGTCGAAGAAATCAGGGCTCTTCAGGTGCGTATCACGCTGCGTGTCGTGGGTATTGATCGTGGCCACGTCAACAGATGCTTCGATATGAGACTTCTCCAGACTGGCCGGATCGTAGCTCAGCGAGCCGTTGACCCCGGTAAACTGGCCTCGTACGTTGGAAATCATCATGTGTTTGACCCGAAATTCCGCAACGGAATGTACGGGATCAATGTTCCAGGTGGTGGCGGCAGCGACAGCGGATGCACTCATAGGTGAATATCCTCCTGGTCATTGGATTCCTGAGGGCGATAGTCGTTGCAACAAATAAATACGGCCAGAACTATTCCAGCTGACATCGCGCCGCGGCGAGCAGATCGGTGAATGCCTGTAATTGTTTACGGGGGAGGTGGCCAAGCTGACGACGGTGGAGTTGCCGGATAGGCACTTCGAGCCGGGAGAGCAGATCCAGACCGGAGGCCGTAATCCGGACCGTTACCCGGCGGCGGTCGTGTTCGTCGCGGCGCCGGCGGAGGAATCCACGCTTCTCCAGACGATCCAGGAGCCGGGTGATATCGGGTTCACGCGTGATCATGCGGGCCGCGATTTCCCCGCAAAGAAGCCCTTCCGGCGCACCGCGCAGGATACGAAGGACATTGTAGGGGGCAGGGGACAGGTCGTATTCCCGGAGAATCTGGTCGGGGCCGCGTGAGAGGCGGTCGGCCGTTCGTACGAGCTCCACGAAAAGGGCCTCTTCCGGACAGGGCGCGATGGCGGCCGGAGATGAGCGGGCAGGAACCATCAATCCATTAGATACCTGTTGCAACGAAGATGATGCGGGGAGTTCCTAATGTGGTTAAGGCCCTGCCCTCAATCGGCTATGGCGAGTCGATCGCCCGGCTCGATGCGGCACTGGTCGATGTAGCCCGGGGCGAGCTCCAGCATGCTGTGGATTTTGAAGTTCACATTGGTAATTCGCCAGGGGGGCAGCCGACGCCAGACCTTCAAAACGCGGAGGTTTTTGTCGAGCCCAACCACGTCAATGGCGAAGCGCATGCCGATGGTATGCACGCCTGACGAAGGCCGGATGAGGATGCCGGAACCGGGCTCCAGACCGTTTTTGCCGAGAAGGCCGCACAACCGTGTGAGAAAGGTGTCGGCGAGACCAATATCGGAGCCGATTGTTACGGCCTTCTCCGGGATGGTGAGAGTTACATTCTTCATAGCAATCCGCCCCTGTGCGTAATGTGGGCAACAGGGGTGCTGTGTGTGTGGATGCAGTCCACCGGTGTGACGTGGAAGACCACGCCGGAGAAGCGGGTTGAGACCGGTCAGGGACGCCGGCCCAGGAGCCTGAGAAGATCAGGCGGTTCTTTTTCTGCGCAGCACGATCACGCCCAGGACGAGGGCGCCAAGAGCGGCCGCAACGACACGAATCATGAGATTGGAAGCCATCGCAATTCTCCTTTCCCGGCACTCGCCGTCAAAATCAGGGCAGATCGGCTGCTGTACAGAATCAGGCAGACTTGTTGCTTCTCCTGCGCATGATGATGAAGCCAACGACAACCACAGCAAGAGCCAGCGCGACAATGCGCACGATCATGGATGAAGGCATTGCAGTTCTCCTTTCCGGTGGGTCCGCCTCAGCGGCCACGCGAGTTCAACCCAGAAATTCCGTTCCCGGCCTCAGTGCAGGCTGCTGGTCAGGGTGATGACGGCCGGAGCCAGCAGCACAATGAACAGGCAGGGGAAGATAAAGAACACGAGCGGGAACAGAATCTTAACCTTGGTTTTGGCAGCCGCTTCCTCGGCCCGCTGCCGTCGCGACTGCCGGATCTCCTCGGAATAGCGGCTGAGCGCCCGGACAATCGGTGTTCCGAACCGGTCCGTCTGCTGGAGCATCGTGACGAGAGCGGCGAATTCCTCAAGCTTTGTACGGTCGGCCATGCTCTGCCACGCGTCAAGGCGAGGCTTGCCGGCCCGCTGCTCCAGGTTGATTTGATTGAACTCCTCGTTGAGCTCCGGATAGGAGACCGCAATCTCCTGCCCGATGCGCAGCAGCGCCTGGTCCAGACCCAGACCGGCCTCCACGCAGATGACGAGCAGATCGATGGCGTCGGGAATGCCTTTCTGAATCTTTTTCTTCCGCTTATTGACTGCGCGAGTGAGCCAAATGTCGGGAAGCAGGTAGCCGGCCGCGGCGAGGGCGAGGCACCAGAAGGCAGTGTTGGTGTGGATGAACGTGCCGCCCAGAATGCCAGCCAGCGGCCCCACAAAACGGGCCGTGAAATAGACGTCCATCTGGTTGCCGCCTTTGAACCCGGCGGTCACAAAGCGCTGGCGCAGCTTGTCGTCTTCCGAAAGGCCGAGACGACCACGAAAGGCGCGCGCCAGAGAGAGGACCTTATCCCGCGCTACTTCCTTGCCGCGGATGGTGCGCTTATCCGGCCGCTCGCTGGTAACGATATCGAGGACGCGCCGGGCCTGCTTGGACGGCCGCAAGAGAAACGGCGCCGTCAGCAGGGCAATCACGCAGAAGACCGTGAGGGAGAGCGCGATGTAGAAAAAGATGACCATGTTTCGTCTCCGCCTACACGTCGATGGAATTGATGATTCGGTTGATGAAAAAGGCGCCGAGCGAGATCAGCCCCACGCAGACCCACATAAGCTTGTGACCGAGATCGGTGTGAAAGAGCGGCTTGGAATAGCCGGGGTCCAGCACGTTGATCAGCAGCATAACCACCACAGGCAGAAGCGTCAGAATCCAGCCGGTGAGGCGTCCCTGCGCGGTCTGCACGCGAATCTCGCCCTGAATCCGCTGGCGCTCGCGGATGATAAAAACCGTGCGGTCGAGCACTTCGACCAGGTTGCCGCCTGTCTCGCGCTGAACCACGATGGCTGCCACCAGAACGCGCAGATCCTGGGAAGGTACACGGTCGAGTAGCTGCATCAGGGCATCGCGAAGGGGCAAGCCAAAGTTCTGCTGCCGGAAGACCTCAGCGAATTCAGTCTTGGCCGGTTCAGGCGCGCCTTCCGCCATGATGTCGATGGCGCCCGAGGTGGAATGCCCCGCACGCAGCGAGCGGGCCATCATATCGATGGCGTGGGGAAGCGCCTTCTCAAAAGCACGCAGCCGGCGGTAACGCGCCCAGGCGATGCGTCCCCAGGGGAGCAGCGCAAAAACGGCGGCCGCCGCAAGTTCTACGGCAAAGATCGGAAAGACCAGCAGCGAGATGATGAAGCCGATCGCCGCCAGGGCCGCGGTTTGCACCAGGAAGGCCGAAGCCGTGGTATCCACCGCCGCCTGGGAGATCCAGCGCTGCAGCTTCGCCATCGATATATATCTGCTGGCGGACTGACCGATCCAGTCCCATCGGCTGCTGGCTGTCTTGCGCAGCAGTTCGGAGGCTTCCAGCGAGGGGCCCGCGATGCCGCCCTTTTCCACGGAGATGGCCGCCAGGCGGTGCTGCAAAAGCTTATCGGAGCGCGAGGGCGAAGACGCCATCGCGACTACGCCGAAGGTGATAAACAGAACCGCAAAAAATCCGGATGCCAGGAGAATCATGTCCGCGCCATCCTTACACTTCCACCGAATGGTCCATGAGGCCCGGCGGGATGGGGATGCCCGCGGCCTTTAGACGCTCGGTGAATTTGGGTACAATGCCGGTGGAGCGGAAGCGGCCTTTAACTTTGCCGTTTTCCCCTATGCCTTCCTTCTCGAAGAGGAAGATGTCCTGCATGCTGATGACGTCGCTGTAGGCGCCGGTCAGTTCGGTGATGTGCGTGATGCGCCGCGAGCCATCGCTCATACGGGCGACCTGCACGATCAGGTGAATGGCGGAGGCGATCTGCATCCGGATTGCTTTTTCCGGCAGACGGATGTCGCCCATCATGCACATCGTTTCCAGACGGGCCAGACCGTCGCGAGGGGTATTGGCGTGAATGGTGGTCAGGGAACCGTCGTGGCCGGTGTTCATGGCCTGCAGCATGTCCATCGCTTCCTCGCCGCGAACCTCGCCCAGGACGATGCGGTCAGGGCGCATACGGAGGGCGTTGATGACCAGCTCACGCTGGCGGATGGCGCCTTTGCCTTCGACGTTGGGCGGCCGCGTCTCGAGGCGCACCACGTGGTCCTGGCGCAGCTGCAGTTCGGCGGAGTCTTCGATAGTGACGATGCGCTCGCGTTCGGAGATGAAGCTGGAGAGCGCATTCAGCAGCGTCGTTTTGCCGGCGCCGGTGCCGCCCGAGATGACAATGTTAAGTCGCGCCTGAACCGCGGCCCGCAGCATGTCCAGCATGGGATTGGTCAGGGCCTTGTGCCCGACCAGCTTTTCGGCCGTGAGCGGCGAGGATCCGAAGCGGCGGATGGAGAGAATCGGTCCATCGATGGCCAGCGGCGGAATGATGGCGTTGACGCGGGAGCCGTCCTTGAGACGCGCGTCGACCATGGGAGTCGATTCGTCGACGCGGCGGCCGACCGCCGAAACGATCTTGTCGATGATCTGGAGGAGATGCTTATTGTCCTTGAAAGTGACGCTGGTGCGGCTCAGCACGCCACGTCGTTCTACGTAGACGTTGGCAAATGTGTTGACCAGGATGTCGTTGATCGTATCGTCTTTCAGCAGCGGCTCCAGCGGGCCCAGTCCGAAGACCTCGTCCAGCACTTCCTGAGCAATGCGATCCCGTTCGACTGAGCTGAGCGGGATGCCCTGCTCAGCAATGATCTGCTGAATGAGAATGAAGAGCTGCTGCTGCCCGGTCCGGCTTTCCTGGGCTTCGTCCAGCTTTTCCAGATCGAGCCGATTGATGAGCTCGGAGTGGACTGCCGACTTAAGCTCCTGCTGCTCCTTTTCGCGAAGCGGGCGGGAGTTGCCGGGAGTACGCAGCCCGGGACCGGTTCCGCGCAGGGCGGAGTCGGCGCGTGGTGAGGTGACGTTCAGGGTCAGATCGCCCATGCTTATTCAGTCCTCTTCTGGCCAAACAAAGAAAATCCCTTGCGGGCCGGCTGCGCCTTAGGTTCCTCTTCGCCGCTGAGCAGGTTGGTCCAGCGGGCGAACTGATTGGAGATCTCGGATTTTTTGTCCGGACCGATGGGCTCGCCCACGTTGATGGCGCGCTGGCATTCCGCGTAGGCGTTGCACAACCGAACTTCGACCGGAACGCGAATCGCCTTTTCGATCTGCTCGATGGCGATGGCTCCGTGGGACGAATAACGATTGATGATGATGTGCAGGCGCGCGGACGTCGATTCGTTGCGGCTGAGGCCGTCGATGTAGCGAGACAAGTCGCGAATGGCTCCAATGTCCGGAGTGGCGACCAGGTAAATCTGATCGGAACGGTCCATGACCGCCAGACTGGCCTCCTCGAGTGAGGTTTCACAGTCGAGAAGGATGTAGTCGTATTCGCCGCGCAGGAATTCGAGCGTACGCTCCAGCGCATCGGGATCGACGGACCGGCTCAAATCGTGCGATTCCGGAGAAGAAAGAACTTCCAGTCCGCTGGGATGTTTGGCGATGAAGCCGCGGAGCAGGGTGGAGTCGAGACGGTTGACGTTGCGGATCAGCTCGTCAAAGTGATAGCGGGTGCCATCCAGGCCGAGGTACAGGCAGATATGCCCGAATTCCGGGTGGTTGTCGATGAGCAGGACCTTCTTGTTCTTCTGCCGAACGAGAAAGTAGGCCAGCGTCACGGCCGTGGTGGTGGTGCCCACGCCGCCCTTGGCTCCGAAGAAGGAGAGAATGTGGCCGGTGGAACGGGCGCGGCCCATGGTGGCCGACCATTGCCGCTCCAGGCGATCGAAGGTGTCGGTAAGCTGGCGGGTATCGAGCGGGTTCTTGAGCACCTCGTTGCAGCCGGAGCGCATCGCGGTCAGCAACAGGTCCGGATCGCTCCCCGAGGAAAGAGCCGCGGCAAAGAAGCGCCCAAAGAACAGCTGCTGCAGGTAGGCTGCGGTTTCAGCGGCCCCTTTGGGATCGCGATCGAAATCAATGATGGCGAGGACGGCGTCGGCTCCCTTGGTGTCGCCCGAAATCGCGGGGCGGCGGGCCGCGGAGACATACTCGTCAAAGGAATCGTGGGTGAGGGCCCAGCGGAGCTGGGTCGCCGCCTGGACGATCTTGTCGGTAACGTCGTGGTCGATGCCGACCGTCAGCAGAGCCACGGTCAGAGTCTGAGGATTGGAGGACTGCTCCTGCTTCATGGTATTAGTCCTTCTCCGGGACGGGAACGTCCTCAGGTCGTGGCTGAGGCTGCGGCTGCGCCGGCGGAGTCTTCGGAGTCATTTCCTTGTCAAATGTCTTGTTGTCGATAAACGGGATAACCATCTTCGGCTGCGTCAGATGCGTTGCCTCCGACAGCGGATCGACCAGCGTCGGAGTCACAATGACCGCCAGCTCTTCGTTGCTGTGATTCGTGACCTTCGTCTGGAAGAGCTTGCCGAGGATCGGAATATCGCCGATGCCGGGGATCTTCTGCAACTGGTCGGTGGTGCGGTTGTCGAGCAGTCCGGAGATGGAGAAGCTCTGCCCGTCCTTCAGTTCCACCTGGGTTTCGGCACGCCGCGTGGAGATGGCGGGAATCGTATAACCGGAAATGACTACTTCATTGGTGTAATCGAGCGCGCTGACTTCAGGCGCGACCTTCAGCTGAATGGTGCCGTCCGGCAGAACCGTGGGGGTAAAGTCGATGCGGACACCGTAGGGACGGAACTGAATCGTGACCGAGGTGAATCCGCCGGTGCCGCCCTGGACCACCGGATAAGGGAATTCGCCGCCCGACAGGAAAGACGCCTTCTGGCCGCTGACGGCAGTCAGGGTCGGTTCGGCGAGAATCTGCAGAATCTGCTTGTTGACCAGCGCCTGGATAGCGGCGCCAACATTGTGATCGGCATTGTAGTAGAAGAGGTTGAGCAGGTTGGTCAGGGCCAGCAGGCCGCTGCCGCTCGAGTCCCCCGTTCCCTGGCTGCCGCTGGGCCCGACCGTGATGGCAGGGAACTGCCCGGTAGTGGTGTTGGCGGTGTTCTTACCTGCCGCGAAGAAGTTAAAGCCCAGCTGGAAAGCACGCGAACGGTCGATCTCGACCACTCGCACTTTCAGTCGGACCTGCGGCGTGTGCGGCGCGGCCACCAGCATCGAGTCGGCGACGTTCTTCGAGAACAGGGCGGCCAGCTTTACGGCAGCGTCGTCCGTCTTCTGACTGGTGACCGTGCCGGCAAGACCGACCTGATCGCCGTGGCCTTCGACGCGAATGTTGTCGGAGGGAAAAGCTTCCCGGATGGCGCTGCGCAGATCGGTGACGTCCACGTCGGAGTTCACCAGATAGGACTGCGACTTGCCGTCCTCGTCCCAGAGAATCAGGCTGCTGACCCCAGGTGTTCTGGCGGTGATCACGATCTGATGCGGACTGGCGGTGTAGGAATCCAGAACGTCGGGGTTGCTGACGTACACCCGCTTCATCCGGCTCTCGGTGTTGACGAACATCGAGTGACCCATCACCAGATGGAGAGGTTCGCCAACCGCGCTGGCGCTGCTGCCCATGCCGCCGCTGAGCGGCGCCGGAGGTACCGCTGCCGCCAGCGCGGTTTGAGCGGAGGCGCTGGCGCCGACGGCGATAGAGAGAGCCGCTGCCAGCAGCGTGTATGTGGTCTTCCGATATGTGAACTGATCCATCATGGCCATGCCTCAGTTAAAACTTGCTGTAGTGCGTTTGGGTCCGAGCATGGTTTCGACTACCCACGGCGCCGCTCCTGTTGGTCGGGACGCCGAATGGTGCTCGTAAACTTTGCCGGGAAGCTGTGCCAGCTGGGCCAACGCCACGGGTGTCGCCTTGGCGTCTGCGTGGTCGCCGCCGTTGCGGAGCACAAAGTGAATGCTGCCCTGAGCGCTGGCGAGAACCGCCTTTTCGGCATTCTCGGGAGAGAGCAGCAGGGTGACGACATCGACGGTCGACGGTTTGCCGGTTGGATCCGGCTGCACCTGATGGCCGGCAGCCAGAACTTCAGCGTCCTGCAGCACTGTCGCCGTTACCGGATCCGGATGAGAGTCGTCATGATAGGTGACCAGCACGTCGACGTGGGTCCCGGGCATCAGGAATCCAGCTACCCCGATCACCTCATTCGAGCTCAGGGCGATGGCGCGCATCCCGCTCGGGATCCGGGCGGTCAGCCCGATGCCGGAGCCTGCGGCGGCCAGTTGCCGATCGAGGATCGGCTGTCCGGCTGCGAGCGGATACAGCACCGCCCTGCCGACCACATCGTCGACTCTGACGAAACTGCCGGCCAGCGGCTGCGACTTCGGCCACTCGATCAAGTTCAGATCTTCTTTGCGAATGGTTTCGCCGGGATCGAGAGCGCGTGCGGCGGCGACGTACTGTTGATTTTGCGGCGGGGCGACGGTCCGGGAGCGGCCCACTCTGCGACTGAGCCAGAACGTAAAGAGTCCGGAGATGACCAGTGCCACGACAAGAGCAAGCATCATGCGGCGAGCCATATGTCATTACCTCTGGAACGCCGTGAGGAAGAGCGTGGTCGCGGTGCCCGCGGCTACAGCCAGGGCATACGGGAGACGCAATGTCCTCGCGTTGGCGACATTCAGTTGTGGATGGGGCGCGAGTCCCTCCATGCGATGATGGAGCGCGAGCGCGCCGACATTCCTGATGGTTTCTTTGAACCGGCCTCGCCACAGGGCGAGTCCGATCGCCATAACACCGCCCGCGACGGCGGTGAGGATCAGCAGATAGCCCACCAGCGGCAGTCCGGCAATGGCGCCGACGGCGGTAATGAGTTTCACATCACCCGCCCCCATGCCTCCGGCCAGCCAGAAGATGAGAAAGAGAACGCCGCAGATCAGCCCGGCCAGAGCCGCCAGACCCATCTGGCGCCATCCGCCGAGAGCAAAATGCAGGAGCAGGCCGAAGAGAATGCCGGGCAGGGTCAGGAAATTCGGGATCCGGCGGCTGTGCACGTCGAAGCCCGCGCCTGCAAATGCACAGGCCAGCGCTGCCGTCGGGTACACCCACTCGGGTTGAAGATTCGACATTGCAATTGTCCCCAATACGCTCTCTTCGCTTCATCGGCGGAGAAAGTCAGAACGGTGAACCGGATCGGCACGCCAGCTACCCAGCCGGGGAAGCCAGGCCGTGGAACTGTCTGCAAAGAACCCGGTGCGGAGGGAAGCTGAGCAGGGAACTCCTGTCCGGCTGCCGTCCTCATCGTGTGTTGCAGCATCTCCACCCTGATCGTGCGCCTCCGGAGAGGGCCAGCCGGGCTCAGCTGTACTGCGTAGGGCCCGGACATTTCAGGTGCCGGCAACCGGTTGGTGCGGTGCCTGTACCTGACTACGATGGAGTCGATTTCGAAGCCTGCGGGCTAGGGTGGGTGGTCGCGACCGGGGCCGAGGAGCTAGGTCGCGACCGGATATCGTTGCGTGATTCAGGCCTGTCTCTTTTCCTAACGAGCAGGTCCGCGTCACAGCACCCAACCAGAGACCGGCAAGAACAGAAACCGCCAGAACATCACTGTGGATTACAGGCTGCTGCCGATCGTGTTGAATTCCTGTCCGATCTTGGTGCTCAACGAGCCCATCGCAACGATGGCGCCCAGGGCGATGAGGGCAGCGATCAGAGCGTACTCGATCAGATCCTGGCCGGACTCATCGTTCATCAGGTTGGTGAAAAGCCGTTTGGTCATGTTCATTCCAGTTCTCCTTGAAGTTGCCGCACGGCCTTTCGAACCCGGGACCGCGCTGCGTTAGTGGTGATTGTTGTTGTCAACATTGCGGCCAAACTCCCTCTGTCGCAATGCCCTTTAAGTGTTACCTTTTGCTACTTTTGTAGAGACTGCGGTGTAGCTCCGGGCCCAAATTCCACCGATTCAAATGCTTCCCGGATCAGCCTGAGAAGTTACCCGGGAATGTCTGCTTCGGAGTACCGCGCGCGACGAACAAAATCGGTCGCGAATTAAAACTTTTCACTGTCTCCGGCGATTACATGCTGGAGGCGATACTGTTGTAGTAACCCGCGATCTTGATCCCAACCCCCGAGATCGAGGCGATCGCCGCCAGGGCAATCAGAGTTCCGATCAGCGCATACTCGATCATGTCGGCTCCCGATTCGTCGTACCGCAAACGAGCCAGGAACGAAATATTCGCTCCACCTGCCGGGTTCGATCCGCCGATTCTCATGTCGATCCTTTCTGGTTGCCGGAGCCGCGCTCAATGCGGTGATCCTGTTCGCTGCTGCCGCGCTTCCATCGCCACTCATAACAATCCGCTGCGGTCAAATCCTGCGTTCCGCCACCCGTGGCGGCCTAAAGCTTCCTGCCGATCTTCGTGTAGTCCTTGCCCAGCTTCGTGCCGAAGGTGTGCATAGCCGCGAAGGCTGCCAGCGCAATCGGAGCCCCCAGCAGGGCATACTCAATAACATCCTGGCCCGAGTCGTCGAACAGGAGCGTTCGCTTCGGATCGTGGGTAACTTTCATTCCTGCTCCCCGCGGATGTGATTGCCGGGTGACCATCCGACCTCAAACAGAAGTCGTAATGCCCTCGTCTGGCTCTGACGGTAATACAGGGTATGTCCAGAGGCTATGACGATATCGGTACAGAAGTACTCCCTCTTTCGGTGTACTTTTGTGGGAGATTCGCGAGGAGATACCCGGAGTCATACTTGAGTGCACAGGCGGGTGGCCGGCAGCCCTGCGCCGATCCGGCAACGAGCTGTCGGATCCCACGGATGGGGGATGCCGGCTGATTTGTGAGATCGAAGCCGCTGCACAGAGTATCGACGGCGCGCGGCGGGCCGGATCATTCTTCGGCTATCTTCCCTGAGTTCAGCAGCCTCGATGCTGTAACACAAAATGGCCATTGAGCCGCTGTGGATAACAACCTACCGTGATAGGACGGGTCACCAAAGCAGTCTGCAACAACGTCGTTACTTTCGTCATGAGACTCCGGCAGGAGTTACTTTTGGCGGAATGAATACAACGGTGGCACGGCTTTGGGGAATCGACGTGGGACGCTCCTGCACACCTGCTCACCAGGGCGCTCATAACGGGAAACCATGAATCGACTGACTGCTGTTCGACGAGCCATGCAATCGCAGAAACAGGCAATGCGGGTACGACGCGAGTCTCTTCGCCGCGACGACAGAGGACAGTCGCTGGTGGAATTCGGCCTTGTCGCGCCTGTGCTGCTGCTTGTGCTGACCGGAATCTTCTCCTTCGGGATCATCCTCACCCAGTACGAAGTCCTGACCGATTCGGTCAGTGCAGGGGCCAGAGCCTTTGCTCTCAGCCGCCTCCAGACAACCCCGGCTCTTGCGGTCAGCGATCCCTGCGCGTATGCCATTGCGACCCTGGAGGGTGCGGCGCCGAACCTGAATTCGTCATCCATGAACTTCACCATCGTTTACACGGATAACTCGGGGACCTCACCTTCGGTGAGCAATTACACGACGAGTTGCACGGATCGAGCCTCGACCGGGAGTTCGAAGATGCACTCCAACGATCAGGTGCAGATCACCGCAACCTACCCCGTCACTCCCTGGTCTTTAGTTGGGCTGCTCGAACACTGACTATGTCGTCATCGGCGACGGAGTTAGTGAACTAACGTTTTCATCGCAGTTGCTGTCTGCGTATCAACCAGCATGCCGGAAAATAGCCGGCACGAAAGAAGAGTAAGGAGTCTCAGCTATGTCGAAAGAAACTACAACCCCGCCGAAAAACTCGAAAGTGTCGCGGAAGAGAATTGGAAAGACATTTCCTGCCTGAAGCGAATCCTCGGAGAAGAGAGCGGTCAGGTATGCCATGGGTCGTCGTTGTAATGGTCGTGGTTATGGGCATGGCAGCGCTCTCCGTAGATCTGGGACGAGCGATGGTCATTCGTCGGCAACTGCAGGTGCAGGCTGACGCGGCCGCGCTGGCCGCCGCCGAGTCGCTTGGGGGGACCACCAGCTATAGCACGGTGGGCCAGGACTACAGCGGCGCCAGCGGCGACAAGAACACGAACAGCGGCATCTCCGTCAGGCACGCCCACCATCACCCCGCTCTGCCTTTCCACGGTCACGAGCTCGGGAATTTCCTGCTCTTCCGGCAACCCTAATGCAGTCCAGGTGGCGGAACGGCGACCATCCCAACCCTGTTTGCGCGGATCCTCGGCAAGTCCAGCCTCACGCTGAGCGCCACGTCGACCGCATCACCGGCCGGCCGGAGCCATACAACGTTGCCGTGGTCCTTGACACCACGCCCTCCATGACCGACACAGACAGCAGCTGCAGCAACAAGACGCAGCTACAGTGTGCGGTGGTGGGAATTCAAAACCTGCTGCTGGGC
Source organism: uncultured Acidobacteriaceae bacterium (assembly GCA_963702295.1). Classification (GTDB taxonomy): domain Bacteria; phylum Acidobacteriota; class Terriglobia; order Terriglobales; family Acidobacteriaceae; genus Palsa-343. The sequence continues at coordinate 46,327 of CAVPCE010000149.1, forward strand.
CTCGAACCCAGCCTGGATTCGGTGAGCCTCTTCACCTTCCCGAACCTGTACACCACCGACGTATCGAATGAATACAATTGCGCTGGAACCAATAACCTCACCGTTCCGCCGTATACCTTTCCCTATGCCAGCGCCACAACGATGACCACAATGCCGTACACATACACGACCTACACCTACAATCGGAACGGGCAGGTCACAGGTTCAAGTACGACTACCAAGCAAGCCACCTATCAGGTCGTCGACTACTCCAACGATTACAAGAGTTCCGACGCTGCGACGACGCTGAACAGCGGCTCCAATCTGGTCAAGGCTGTGGGTGGCAAGAGTGGCTGCAGCTCGATGGGACCGGTTACGAGAACACCTATTACGCCGGAGCGATCTACGCTGCGCAGTCTTCGCTGGTGGCCGAGCAGGTGACCAATCCTAAAGCCGGGAACGTCATGATTCTCCTCAGCGATGGCAACGCCACCGCAAAGGAAAACAATCCTGGTGGCGATTTCTCTGCCGGGTCCAACGATATGGTGACCGGAACCCAGAGCACCAACGTTGCCACCGGCGGAGGAACCTACGCCTCATGGGTGGGAGAGTGCAGCCAGGCCGTGGACGCGGCACAGGCGGCATCGACTGCGGGCACACTTGTCTATACCATCGCCTACGGCTCGCCGACCACGTCGAGCTCAGGGAACTGCTACAGCGATCGCCATAACTCAGTCAGCCATCCCTACATCACGCCCTGCCAAACCCTGCAGGACATGTCCACGAACTACACCACCGGAGATACCTCGCATTTCTTCTCCGATTACAACTTCGGCGGAGGGAGTCCCTGCCAGGCGTCGGGCAACAACAGCGGCACCACCGCTATCGCAGATATCTACTCCAAGATTGCTGCGCAGCTCACCGGGGCCCGATTAATACCCAACAACACGCCGTAATCGACCTCTACCCATCCACCACGAGGCCGGGACAATTTGTCCCGGCCTTTCGTTTTGGGCGCGCCTCGACATGCAGCTGGCTGCTGTCGAGAATGGCCTTTCGCCGGATCAAGACACGGGACACCGTCTCTGCGAGCGAAACTGCTTCTATGGGAACCCTGGGTGCTTTTTCGCCTGGAGGGGAAGACCGCCCTCGTCACCGGCGCCGCCAGCGGTCTGGGCGCGGCCCTCGCCGTCGCCTCGCTGAAGCAGGGGCCGCCGTTGCCTGCCACGGCAACCGCCGCCCTGCGGAGGAGACCGCGCAGCGCATCCGGGAAGCCGGCGGCGCGGCGCACAGCCTATCGGCCGATCTGAGCCTTCCTGACGGCCCTGAGCGGCTGTTTGCGGACACCGAGGCAGCGATGGGCGCGCCCGACATTCTGGTCAACAATGCCGGCACCATCCATGCGCGCAGCCGCCGGAAGACCACGATATGGAGGCATCAACCGCGTCATCCAGGTCAACCTCACAAGCGCCTTTCGGTTCTGGCGCAACTGGCTGGCCGCGGCGATGCTTCGAGCGCGCGTCAGGGCAAGATCATCAACATCGCCTCGATGATGTCATTTTCAGGGAGGCATTCGCATTGCGGCGTACGTGGCATCCAAAGGCGCCATCGCCCAGGTCACCAAAGCGCTGGCCAATGAGTGGGCCGGACGCAATGTTTGCAGGTCAACGCCATCGCCCCGGGCTACTTCCAGACTGAGAATACGCGGGCGCTGCAGGAAGCGAGTCCCGCAATCGCCAAATTCTGGAGAGAACTGCCGCAGGCCGTTGGGGTGCTCCGCAGGATCTCGCCGGTGCAACTGTCTTCCTGGCCTCTCCGGCCAGCGATTACGTCACCGGCACGGTTCTGGTCGTCGATGGAGGCTGGCTGGCGCGCTGAGCGCCATTATTTCCCTGGTTTGACACGCTCGTGTGCACGATGGTGCCTGAAGAAGGCCGGTGTTCGCAGGCACACTAGGGCTCGTGGACTTTGACAACGACGGCCGGCCACGTGGCCCTGCAGATGGTCGACCGGCGCAAACGGCAATTCCCGGGCAGCCGCAAGCGCCTTCGCGGTCGACAGCCCCACGAGTAGTGCGCCGACCAACCCCGGGCCCTGCGTCGCCGCGACGACGCCGATCTGATCGAGCGTCAGCCCCGCCTCATCGAGCGCCTCGTCGACGATCACGTTCACCAGCTGCACGTGATGGCGCGAGGCGATCTCGGGCACGACGCCGCCGAATCTCTCATGCACCCCCTGCAGA